>QCIX01000009.1 GCA_003216355.1 Prochlorococcus sp. AG-402-N23
CTGCTTCTCTTCTAGAACAATAACCAACTTCACTTAAATATTTATTTATTCTGGTAGCCATTTTGGATGTTTCATTTTTATCTGCACTAAAAAAATAATTTACTAATCTCCTAATATTTTAGATCGCGTGTCAATTTTAGTTAATATTCTCATTATTGAAACCCAGATTATTTTCTTCAGTAATTAATACCGCAAAGATCTAACTCTCTTTTTAATTCCAATTTTTTTCAATTTTGGTCCATCCCTTAGAAAGTAATCTTTCATAAATTTCTCTAGCTAAATCTATTTCAACAGAAACTGTATTTGTCATTACTGGTGGTTTGTTTCCTAATCCCCCCACTATTTTTCCAGTATCTATAAACATATATTCAAAAACTCCATCAATACTCTTATCGTTTTTCATAAATCTTTTAACTTCTGACCCATTTGAATTAATCAACCAATAAGATTTAGCCATTAATCTAACCTTAGGATTCGTATGCGTGCCATTTAAAACAAACTCATTTGATCAGTTTCTTTTTTCTTTACATCCTCTACTAGCCAACCATCAGGGGGCCAACTCATCATGATTGCAAATAATCCTCTTAACTCATCTGCATCTTTTGTTTGCTCTGTCCATTGTTCCTCATATCCATTAGGGATGATCACAGGCATGCGGTGATGTATAGGTTTAATTAAATCATTTGGTTCAGTTGTTAAAACGCAGCAACTCTCAAGTTCTGCTCCATCTGGTGAAGTCCACTTACTCCAAATTCCGCCCAACCAAAAAGTCTCATAATTCGATTTACGGACACGATATTTTTTTTCAAAAAAACCGCTTGCAGGTATTAGGCACCTTTTATGTTTCCAACTTCCACTAAATAATTTTTTTTCTTCTACGGTTTCTGATCTTGCATTAAATGGTCTTGGTCTCTCTTTATCAAATGGGTCTTTCGCCCAAGAGGAAATAAAGCCCCATGTCATAAAAGTAGTTTTAATTCTTCCTTCGTTTTTAATTACAATCACAGGATCATGAGGTCTTATTAGATTTTGAGTCTCGTATTTAGAATCCAGTCCAAGTGGATAGTCTTGTTTCAAAACCTTTGGCAAATTCTCAAATTTAGTTTTCAGCTCAAATCTTCCGCACATTGATTTTTAAAATCTTTAAAAAACTAACTTAAAAAAGCAGCAAATTTTTCCTTATTTTAGATCTACTTTCAGTTTTCTCAAATAAAAAAACAATTTTTTGATAGTAGAAAGTTTTTAATCCAAATAATTAAAAGAAAATATAGATATTGAAAAGCTTCCTCAAATTTAATTTGAATGTTTGAAAATAAATTTATGACAGATCCGATTCTTTATTTATCTATGATATTGGGACTTGGAGGAGTTTATGTACTAATCTCTTCCTTCCATGATGATGACGATGGTGATGATGATGGAGAAAAATATATTTATAATCTCGAACAAACTTATTTAGCAAGATAGTTGATTTGTTTATAAAGACACATTATTTTCAAAAAGTTTCTCGCAAAAACAAGCTACCACTAAAAATAGATTTATAGGAACAACGAAAATATCTTGTTTCTTTGCAAAATTTACCTGTTAATTATATTAATTTTTTAATTAGGTTGTTGGTCCTATATCCGTATATGTTTGTGCCTTAAACCGTACATTTTTATTAGTCGATTAATAATCATCCCTAGTTAGAACTTAGTGGTAACGGAGATAAATTAAATGCCTTCAACGCCAATAAAATCTTGTAATAAATATGTGTTGAGTTACAAAGATTCAACAAATAAGACACAAGAAGTTGGCTTCTACGCGCGAGATGCATACGATTGCCTAATGCTTGCGAGAGAATTCAACACTTACGTACATGACAATCCAGGATCTGTAATCAGAATCCAACAAAAATTTTGAGGAAATTAATTATGAATTTAAAAAGATCACCATTCGCAATTCAAGATAAAAATGCAAGAGATCTTGATAATGCAAAAGATTACCCAACAATTGCAGATTTAATGAGAGAACAGAAAGTTCCACAAGATTACGCAAATACAGTTCACCATCGTAGAGATTTAGACTCTCTCGGTTAGTTTACGAAAATGGCTATTTACTAATTTTTAAAAATTAAAGATTATGATTAATTTGATCTACGATTCAATCATAAAATAATATTTTCTTCCTCAAGTTTTTTTTTAAGCTCTACAGGCATATATGCAATATCTTTTTTTATTGCATTAATTGCATCTTTATACTTTTCAGGTTCAGCTAAAAGCATTTTTATTAAATTGTATTGACTTTCAACTTCTTCAGAAGAAAATTTTCCCATAAAAAATATGTACCACCCTTTTATATTAAATCAAAAGTCAAACATCAAAAAGATTATTTATTAGTTAGAGGCTGCTGCAATTTCTTTATGAACGGAGAGAAATTCTTTATCCGTTAGAACTGGTGTAACTTCAATTTCTACGCCAAAATTATCGACCCAGATACTACTCCATTTCCAAATATTCTGATGGTTTGAAGATTCAACTATTGCCCAACCATTAGCTCCCTCAGGATTTACTACTCGATTAAGAACTTTAAACCCATCAAATTCATCACCTTCGCATCCTCCTTCCACAAAACCCGCAAAAGCTTCAGCCCCTTGCATATGACTTTCTTGATCTGGAAATTGCCAGTGTACGATGTAAGTTTGCATGAATAAAAATATTTTTTTTATTATTAATTATCAAATTTAAAAATTAAATAAAAAGTCTTTAAACACTAATTAAAAACTCATTAACCTAAGGGCAAGAAAACAAAAAAAAAGACTCTTACGAGCCTAGGTGATGGGGACTCCTATAATGACAAATTAAACAGAAACAAACAACCCCATCAATAGGTAATTTTAAATACTTACAAACACCATATGTAGTGCTAAGATTTTAAAAAGGCTGGGTGATGGGGATTATCCCGCTTTTTGATTGGGGCGAAGCTAACGCCCTTTTTTTATGGAAAAATTTACTTTAATCAATAAAGCCAGACCGAGGATTAAATTATTTGAACCTTTTGAAGATAGTTCTAAGAACTCTTCTATGGTTAATGGAATTTTAATCTCTTATGGTTGCGTTTTTAAGCGATCAAGTAAGCCAGTTATGAAAGGCTCTAGGGTTGAATCTATCGAAGAAGCGAGAAAAGAATATAAAAAACTATTAGAGGAAGGCTGGGAAAAAACTTATAGATTCAACTTTTTTTATTAAAAAAAATGGTAAGTAGGTACTTTACCTAAAATTTGACATTATTAAAAATTAATTGCTAGATAAGCTTCAAAATGGAAGATTGAACATGAAAAAAGACATTTATTCTAATAATAAAGATTCAGATGCTTTGGAAAGTTTTTTCGAATGTATAACTTCTTGTAGCATCAATAGTGAGGGATTAGATTGCACAACAGCATGTTATGTAAAACATTTAGAACCAAACAATATTAATTACCCATTGAAATTTTCATAAGCAAAGCTTATTAATAATTGTTATACTTCGTTGATGTTATTTCCACCTCCTCAAGTTATTTTTGGGCTATTGCTTTTATCTATAGCAGTAGTTCTCATCTGGGATATTAGATACAATCCTTTTGGAGAAGACGAAGACGGAATTTAATCTTCAACTAGGAAGCTGATTTGTAGGTGGTGCGTGAAATCGCCGTTTCTTTCTTTTGAGTCTTTTGTAGGCGGCTAAAGAGCCTAAAAATAACAATGTAATAACTATTGAGTTAACCATATCAAGTAGTTTTATATATATAAAAACAAATATGTTCTAAATATCAATGATTAAAGTTATTTTTTTCAAAAAGTGACTGATTATATACTAATTTTTAATTTTTAGCTTTGACATTAGGTACCCTAAACAACCAAGAGCAAATGCTTATCTGACCAAAAGTAATTGCTATGTAATAAGAATCACTTTTTCTTATTCCTCATTTGATATTGCAGAACAGCTTTTAGGTGTTGTACTTCTTTTTCTAAAGTCTCAATTCTTTTTTCTAGTTCTTCATTAGTTGCCATATTTTTTAAAGATAAATTCCTTGATATTTATACTATTAAAAAAGCGACTTAATACTCATGGTAAATGTTTAATAAGTAATAGAACCTATTGATGCACATAATCTCTCTAGATAAATTATGCAGAGTATAAATTTAGAGGTAATTTATGAGTGGAGATTATGAGACACTAGAAATAAATCAACCTAAAATTACATATTTTCAGAAAAGATCCGAAAATAATACAAAATGGTTAGATGAATTAATCAACCAAATTGAAGATATGAAAAACAATATATCCAAATCTGCTTAATGACAGAAAAAGAATTGAAGGAATTAGAGAAATTTGCAAAAAAAAAATTGATACGATGACGAGCTAAAAGATATATATTTAAGGGAAGTTATTGACAGAAATAAAAAATACGAATGAGATCCAATTTTCGACCAAATATTCGACTAGCTACAAACATTCTTTTAGTTATTGGTACTTTTGCTATTGCTTTAAAAATTGCTCCAATAGCAGAGGTATATAATGAAAAAAATTTATGTATAAAATATTTAAAACATCAAATAGATCGAGACAAACTTATCAAAAGACTGAAAATAGTTAAACAAGCAAATCCATCCAGTATTTGTGATTCTATCCTTAAAAGTTAAAAATGCGTATTATTCTTAGAAATTTTAAATTTTTTATTTTTTTATTTCTCTTATCTCTAAATCTCAATAATTATTCTCTTTCACATATGAGAGGTACATTTCTTTCTGAGGAGGAAGCTGAAAAAAGGGCTTTAGAACTTGGTTGCGAAGGAGTACATAAGAACCAGGATAAATGGATGCCATGCAAAAACGAGAAAGAATTACATATTTATTTGAGGAAATAGATGGAAAGATTAAAAACCAATAAAAGAAAAATTCACAGAAAAATAACCGCAATTTCAGCAATCCCCTTACTAATTACTATTGTATCTGGGACTATTTATAGTATTCTTCAACCATTAGGAGTAGATGCTTTTTGGTTAATAAAATGGCATACGGGTAATTTTGGCATTATTAATTTACAACCTTTTTACTCTATATTTCTTGGTATAGCTTCAATAATCTCAATAATATCTGGCGTTAAACTATTACAAAAACAATCTTAGATATATTCTAAGTCAAGCCAAAATCTAACTAATTAATACTATTTGCGCCACCACTTACTAAGAAAATTATCGCTCCTAATGCCATTGTTGCTACACCCATATAAGGATATTTCTTAATTCTTGATTTAGTAATTGGAAGCCATGAAAGGTATCTATCAGATTTATTTAATTCATTTCTTTGTCTAGGTGGCAATCCTAATTCTTCTCTTCTTTTAGCTTCGCCCATAATCTTAAATTTGTTTATGAATCAATATTAAAAATTATGTTCCACACCTGCGAGTTAACTTTATTAAAAACAGAGGTCATTTATAAATAAACAAATTATTTAAAATTTATTTAGCCTTCTTTAAATATAGATTCTTTGTATTTGCCTGATCTGATGTAAATAACAAAATTAAGATAGTTCCAACTAGAAATGAAAAAATCATTGTCAAACCAACAACTTCAACCATTTCACTAGGCAGATAATTTAGAAACATTAATGAATAGATCTCTTATCTTAAACTTAGCAATTGTATTTTTTATGTAAAGTAAGTATTCCTTATTAAATTTCAAAAAGAACTTTCTGAGACTTTTTAATCTTTATTTATTTTTATTTGCGGGATAAATCTACTTCTGGCCGATCACAATTTTCTTACTTAGCTATTCCTACTTTCTTAAGCAATTTCAGGTAAGGCAAGGCCCAATTACCAAAGGTAAAAGAGATTGTCGTATTTTTTGTTGTTGGTAATAATGTTTTAGAACGTGTAAAGGCTAATTTAGAAAATATCTTAATAGTCTCTGCTTCTAGATTATCCATATACAATTTTTTTTGAACACCTCGATCTTTCTTTTGGGGCAAATAATTTTCTATGAACCATAAAACTTGATCTAAATTTGATTTATTGGGTGAGGTTTTAATTTGTTTATTTTTCTTTTTAAACATATTTATTTACCTCTTAATTACTGAATTAAATTTGCCATTTATATAATTTAAATCAATAGTAAAAGCATCAAAATTATGATCTTTTTAACAATAGATAATCGGAAAAATAAATTAATAATTACGTTGTTTTTATAAAAATAAAAAAAGAGGGATAAAATCCCCCTTTATAGATCAGTTTCAAAAAAGAATTTAATTTTTTGAGTCTTTCAATTTCATTTCTTTTTGTGTTTTACTGATTCTTTCTTCAAAGACGGATCTTCTGTATGGAGTAACTTCTCCACTTTTAGTTGCCAAAAGTTGGGCTTCATATAGCCTATTGGCTCTTTTGATTTTTTCTCTTATTTGTAAGAGGTTATTCATGGTCTTTTGCAGTTAATGAGAATCCCGTTCCCTACTCCCATATCATGCGTCCAGAGATATAAACTTGGATGAACGTTAATGAACGATAACATCTTCAAAAAAATTCCGCGAGAGTAATTTTTACTAATTTTTCTCAAAAAAATAAACATTGCATAAATAGAATAAATAAGCCTTTAAGAATAAGTAAATTAAGATAAAAAAATTGTTTGTGACCCATCATTATTATCCTGAATCATTATTTTTTTATTTGGGAAAATATCTGATAATATTCTTTTCAAATTTGAATTATCTGAAGAAATTATATTACTCATATTTTTTGAATTAATTTTCCAATTTTCATCTACAAAAAGTTCTTTATCATCACCTTTTTTATTCTCCAGTGATGTCTTATTTAGAATCTTAAGTAACAGTTCTGAATCATAATCTTTAAATTCTTCAGGGCTCTCTTTTGAATTTTCAATCATTATTTAGATATCTAATGTTTCTAAATCTTGCATGAGAAATTTGAAGAATACAAGGTATTAATTACCTAAAAATTTCTCTCAAGATAAAAAATCCGGATTCTATTATAATAATTTTCTTTAGAAAATTTAATTCCAAATTAACCAAAGAATGATATTTAAAAAGATTAATTAATCATTTACACCATTTATTTACTTGTTAAGTTGCAATTAAGGGATTCAGAAAAGATGCCAAGAGTAATTAACAAAAAAATTAGACTTTTAAGATGGTTAAACTCAGGCATGATAATACCATTTATTATTACGGCTGCATCCTCATCAATCATTCTTTATGGTCTTTTATTTATACTAATAAAATAGTTTTCTAACTTAAGCAGCTAAGTTTTCCTCAGATTTAGACATTATCATTGCAGCTTTTTTTAATAAACTAACTACTTCTTTTCTTCCAACTGCATTATCAGCTTGACTCATTATTTCAGCATATTTTTTATTTATTTTTTTCATAAATAGTTTTAATTTAATCTAAAATTACAGCACCTAAAGATGGTGTCAATCGTAAATAATTATCATCTATTATTTTTTCATCATTCATTACACATTTATTTTTAATAATTTAATATCTTTAAAAGTTTTTTAAACAATGTTTACAAAGATTCTTCAATATCAAAATTCACAATCCTCATAATTAAGCAATATTAAAGGATTTGAAAACATAAAATAAACCTCCTATTAGGATAACTATGGCAGCTACATAAAAAAGAAAAGGGATAATTGGATATTTATATAGTGTAGACCTAACTTTTTGCTGTATGGCTTTTTTATCTAGTTGGGGCAACTTTATGTCTTCATTTTTTTCTCTAGGCGGAATACCTAAATTTTTTCTTCTCTTTGACTCTCCCATAATTAATACCGAGGTATGCCCATACATTTTAAATAATTGTTATCAGCTAAATCTAAAATTTGATTCCATTCTTCATGAGATGTTTCCAAATGATTTTTAAAATCTTTTTCAAATTTAAGAATACATCTTTTTTCTATATTTTCTGGAGAATTATAATTTCTTAAAAAAGTAATACTCAAATAAGATAATGATGAAAAAACTATAATTACTTTAGCTATTCTAAAACGATTCATATCCAAGATGGTTCTTCCATACTTGAGAAATCAACTTTGTGACTTTTTATCCATTCACTATTTGCTTGAACAAACTTTTGAATATTTCCCTCTGGAGCCTGATGAATACAAATTACTTTTTTAGGATCATCTTTACTGAATCCTCTAAATAGTGGTTTAATATCAAATTCAGAATGTCTTAGAACTGCTTCTTTACTATCAAAAATTTTTGCCCATTCTTCAAATGTACTTTCAATTTTAAAAGAAATTACAGTTGTTATTTTCCTAGACATTAAAGAATAAGATATTTTTTTTATTAAAAGGTATGTCAAACATTTTTCAATTATTTAAACTATCTAATTTTGAAAACAAAATAAATCTTATATAAGAAATTTTATCTTAATCTTCTAAGTAATTTTCAATAGGACTTTAAAAGAAAAATAATATAATTTTAGTTATCCTAAAAATTAAAAATTTGATCTTAGAAATACTTAATTAAAAGGTGTAGTGTTATTAGTAGGGGCTATTAATAGGATTTCAAAAACTATCCCAGTTATGGCAATTGGTAAAACCCAAATACCAATAAATCTATGATCAAAAAATCTCAAATGATCTTCACCCTTAAAAACATTCCTCAAAGCAGTAAACAGTGTTTCTGGTTGTTTATATGATGGACCATTTTCAGAGGGAGAATATGGTTTAACAAAAGCGGATGAAGAAGAAAACTTTGCAAACTTTCTAATGAAATAAATTGGCAAAACCCATATAGCAACAAATCTTCCTCCTAACCATTGCCTAGCATTAGGAAGGGCATACTCTTTTATAGATTTATTCTCTGGCATCCCAGATTCTAAATCACTATAAATATTTTCTAAAGTATCTTTTTTATTTAATTCATTAATCATTAAATTCACCTATAGATGAGATAAATTCTCTAAAATTTTAATATTTAATAAAAATATTCCTAACTACTAAAATAACTAAAACGTAGTTAAGAATATTTTTGTTGGCTAGGTTCATAAAGACGGATTGTAAACCGTTGCAGATGCGCCAAATATCTACATATTCTTTATAAATAAAAAACTATTTTTTTAAAAGTAAATAATATACAAAGGCATAGATATTTTTTAATTGAAAGAGTTTATTTTTGATACTGAACTTTAACCTTTTATTATTTTCTTTTCTAAAAATATTTAAACCTCATTTTCTAAGATTGCGAAAAAGAAAATGAGGTTAAAGGGAGGTTCTCATTACAAACCGTACTTATCAAAGCTAGCGGCTAGTAGATTGCCCTAATATCTACTTCTATATTTATATAATGATTTACTAAATTTAGAAAGATTAATTTTATACAAATAAGTGTTTAATATTTTATTTAATTATCAATTAGGAAAAGCTTATTAATGCAGTTACTAATGTTATTGAAAGATGGAAAAAAGCGTAAAGAGAAACTGCAAAAAATAAATACTGTTCTATTGGAATCATGACAATTTAAAAAATAAATAAATTTAAATTAATTTTTTGTTAAAAAAATATTTTCTAAAATATAATTTTGATCTATTGATTCATTTTTAGGAGTCATTTTTTTTGACATATTATTTGTTGAACTAAAAGCTCCCCATTTTCTCAACCAATATAAGGTATAGAAAAAAGCAATAATGAAAGGTGCACCTACAACTAAGTATCTTATATCCATCAAAATACCTAATTAATAAGATTTAAATTGCATTGCCAAAATAGCACCTAAAAAGAAAACAGTAGGAATGCCTAAAGCATTTACAGCTGCAGTTCTAACAGTAAAAACAGGATAGCCTTCTGGAGGTCTGCCAGTAGCAGGAACTAGTGCAGTATCATCCCATACTTGATAGTTTTTGAAAGGTGCAACTCCCTTCTTGGGTAGTCCAAGTGGTGTCAATCTAAATACATCCCATCTACCCAACCAAAAAACTGTAAATATCCATGAAAATATTATTGGTGTAATAACAAGTAAAACTCTAAAATCCATTTCTATAAAGTAATAATTAATTTGGTATTTATTTTGACCTTTTAAAATTATTAATTGATTAAATCATTAACTTATATTTATACAAAAACACTTAATAACATTAAGTTTAATCATTAATCACAAATAATTATGATTAATTGATTTTCGTTAAGTATATTTTTTAAATAAAAATATTTGAATATTTAGTTTGGTGTAGATTTAATTTAATAAAAATTAAAAAATATGGAAAATTTTAGATTTTTACTTTTTGGAATCGCAGGTGTAAGCGTTATTTTTTGGGTTGCAGTAATAGCATTGTGGCATACTTATATGTTCCCAAAATTCTTTAATGAAGATAAAGGTCTAAATTCAGTTATCAATCAAGAAGTAAATATCTCTACTGAACCCATTTTAGGAAGCTTAGTTAATAGTGAAAATTTTAAAAGTAGAGATAAATATTCAATGAAAAATTTAGTTGTGGCCGATTTTTCAACAAGTAATAATTTCACTCTAAATAAACTTTATACAACAGTAATGATTGGGGTAACTTTTGCAAGTTTTATATTTATCACATATGGGTTAAGTAGCTCTATTACAACAAATAGTTAAATGGAATCTATATATGCAATTGTTTTCTTAATTTGCTTCTTCTATTTAATTTTCGACTCTTTTAAAAATACAGGTACTAAATAAATTGCTAATGCTTTTCGCCTTTCAATAAAATTTTTCTCCTTATATAAAAGAAAACTAATGTAGTTATTATCATCACCGGTGGATGATATGAGATTGAATTAAGATATTCATAATAACTAAAGTTTTCCAATTACTTAAAAACAAACTCTAAAAACTATATCCTTTTTTCGAATCTCAAATTGATATAAATAAACCATTCTCATGTATAAAATGTTTATATAATTTCTATATTTATTTGAAGTTTTTAGTAAATAAAGATTTTCAAATAGGATGATCATATAATTCTTCACTAAAAATTAATCAAAGTAAGTAAAAACAAATTAGTAAATAACTCTCTATCGAGGTTTATAATTTTCAAATCTATTGTTTACAACGAAGAATGATTAGTTCTGTTAATTTAAAAGACTTGCCTATTCAGGATTTGGTTATCTCAGGGTTAATAATATTTATTATGTCGACAATTATTGCCAATATTTATGACCCATTATTAGGAATAACTTATGCATTTGGTAATATACTCACTCTTACTTTTTTGAGTTGGCTATACAAAGAGACCTGGAGTGATCCAAGGAAATAAATCTAATTAAGACAAAAGATAAATAAAAAACTACTTCTGTATTTTTAATTTTGCAGAATACTTTAAATTAACAATGTAAGTTGCAAGAAGAGAAAGTATCAAAAAAAATAATAAGCTTTCCAAGGTAGATTGGGGCATAACCATGAGTAGTACCAAAAATGATATATCTTTAAAGAAACGAATTCTGAAAAAAAATCAACCCTTTCATTATTTTTTATTCTCAAAATTATAAATTTAATTTGTCTTATAAGATATCAGTGAATTAGTTTTAATTTAAATAAAAAAATATTTTTCTGCCCTCCTAAAGGCTTTTATTGCGCCTTTATAATCAAGATTTTTTAATTTTTCCTTACTTTTTTGTTCCAGCATTTTTACTATTTCATTTCTCTTTATTTCATCAATTTTCAGCTTATGATCAAATATGAGATCAAATTTTGAGGAATACAATCTAGACAATTCTTCTCTATATTTTTCAATAATTTTTTCATCACAAGATTTGGATTTCAATATTGCATTAGCCTTCATTTTGTCATCTATTGCCCCTTTAAAGTTTCCAAGTTTAAATTTATTTTCACTTGATCTAGTTAGCTTAATAATATTTCCTAATATCAATTCATTAGAATCTTTCATTTATTAATCTTACCCTAGGTTAATGCTATCAGAATAAAGAAAAAACAACTTATTTTTTTAATACTCAAATAATTAAATAATTAACCATTAACAAGTCCTTTTTCAAGAAGTAAATCGAAAACCTCCACACTTTTCGTCTTCCCAAATTTGGGGGGCTTATGTAAATCTAATATTTCAGCAAGGCACATAATCCAATAAGTATCTTTTTTTAAATTTAGACCTTCGCAAATATGAGTGGGAGCCGATTTAAAACAGCCAAAATCTGTTGATATATTGATGTTCATTATTTGAGTTTCAAGTTCCAGACTTAAAAGTTCTATTTCTTGCTCAGAAAGGGATGTCCCAAAAGAATATGATTCAATTAAAAGTTGATAATTCATAAAAGATTTATTTTTCAAGAAATCCATCGAGTTATTTTTGTACCCGCATAAATATGCCCTGAAGCTTCAACAATAGGTTTTGTTTCAGGATTCATAAAAATATCGTATAGAACATTTTCTGGTCCTTGAAAAATTACAGTTGCCCTTTGAGGATCATCTAATGATTTACCAATATAAAATGTTTTAACTCCCATTTCTTTAAACATCGACTGCTGTTCCTCAGCATTCATATAAGATTCATATTGCTCGAACGTATTACTTAGTTGAAAATCTAGAATAGTCGTTTCAATGGTCATAGCAGTAATAAGATGTTTTTTAGATTTTAAATCTTTTTGCAAAAAAAAATAATTCAATAAAGATTAGTTTTTATTAAGCAATGTATTAACTAATTTTTATTTATGGGTTATAAATCAACTATAAAAAACAGATTTTAATTTTGGACTCAAAAATTTCTCCAAGAGAACAATGGACTAGTAAGTTGGGATTCATTCTTGCAGCAGCTGGTAGCGCAGTAGGTCTTGGTAACCTTTGGGGTTTCGCCTACAGAGCCTCTCAAGGTGGAGGTGCTGCTTTTGTACTTTTATACATACTAATCGTTTTAATTGTATGCCTTCCAGTATTTGTTGCTGAAATGGCTTTAGGAAGAAACGCTACTGCCAGCACATTGCTTGCACCAGTAAAGTTAGCTGGAAAAAATTGGTATCCATTAGGAATTCTTTTCTTTATAGCTCCCTTGGGAATAGCATCATATTATTCAGTCATAATGGGGTGGACCGCAGATACCTTGTTCCATTCATTATTTTTTGGATTACCAAAAAATTTAAGTGAAGCAGAAGCTTTCTTTGGCTCAATTAGTAGTGGAAGCAGTGTTTTATTGGGGCACCTATTAAGTCTTGTTCTTACAGCCATAATAGTTTCATCAGGGATAAAAAAAGGAATCGAGAAGGTGACACGATTCTTTATGCCTATACTTTTTATAATTCTTCTATCGCTAGCAATATGGGCCATTTCACTTTCAGGAGCATGGGAAGGATACAAAACATTTTTGTTTAAGTTTGACTTTGATGAATTGAGGAACCCTCAAACAATAAGAAATGCTTTTACACAAGCTTTCTTTTCTTTAAGTTTAGGAATTGGAGTTATGGTAACTTATGCTTCCTATTTGAATAAAAAGAGTAATCTTCCAAAACTAAGTGTTGGAGTTGCATCATTGGATACTTTGGTGGGTCTTATGGCAGGACTTATTACCTTTCCTATTGTTTTAACATTTGGTTTAAGTGATGCTATTTCTGAATCAACAGTTGGTGCATTATTTATATCAATACCTACGGGCCTTGGTTCATATGGAACGGTTGGAAGAATTGTAGCTGTTGCATTTTTTGCACTAGCTTATATTGCAGCAATAACTTCCTCTGTTTCATTATTGGAAGTTCCAGTTTCCTCATTAATGGATAAATTTGGTTTTAAAAGAGAAAAATCTGTTTGGCTTATAACTCTTTTCCTATTCTTAGCAGGTATTCCTTCTGCATTGAATTTAAACATTCTAGGAACCATTGACTCGATTTTTGGAGGGGTATTACTTATCTTTGGTGGATTCTTGGTTACTTTCTTTATGGGATGGGTAGTACCTGGAAAGTTTAATGAAGAACTTAGTGATTCAAAAGTTGGAATCAAAACGACACGTTATTTGAAATTCATGACAAGATGGGTTGCGCCCCCAATTATTGGTTTTGGACTATTTATTAGTGTGTTTGATTTGCTCAAAGGCTGGGTAAGTTAAAAATACATTAAAAATAATAATTTATAAAATTGAATAAATTTACTGCGATATAGTGCGAAAATAGGGGGAGGGGTAGAAGTCAAAAACATTAAATAGTTTAACTTTTTCGCATTATTTTTGATCAAACTCAAAAAAATACTAGTCAATAATTAAGTATTTGCAATGGTTATTAATTAAAAAATTGATATGAAGGCTAAGTGCTTTGTTTTGTTACTAAAGTCTAAATATTTTTCTCAAGAAAATGTTTTACTGCGGAACCTTTTTTTAGTAAATATTAAGTTTCAACTTCTATTTAATCTCAAATTTATCGGCAAAAACCATCCCTAATAGAATCTATATAAAATATATTCAGGTATTTAATTTTAAGAAATTAGAAAGCCTTCAAGAATAGATAACAAATTTGATGTCAACCAAATCTGATTCATTAAAAGGTAAGCTTACAGAAAATTTTTCTGAATTTTCTCAACTATCTAACTATTCTTTTATGGATTCTCTTAAAGCAGATCCTCAATCAACAAAAGATGGAAATGATCATAAGCCGCGTTCAGTATATTCGGGTCATTACGTACCAGTTGTTCCAACTGCTATTCCAGAATCAGAATATATTTCCCATAGCAACAAACTTTTTAAAGAATTAAGACTAAGTTCAGAACTTACTAAAGACAAGAATTTTTGTCGTTTTTTCTCAGGTGATATTTCTGTTGCTAATTATCCAATGAGTCCTGTTGGTTGGGCAACAGGTTATGCATTATCAATTTACGGGACTGAATATACCCAGCAATGTCCCTTTGGCACTGGCAATGGTTATGGCGATGGCAGAGCAATTTCTGTTTTTGAAGGTTTATTCAATGGGAAAAGAATGGAAATGCAACTTAAAGGGGGAGGTCCAACTCCCTACTGTCGTGGAGCAGATGGTAGAGCTGTCTTAAGGTCTAGCGTACGAGAATTTCTTGCACAGGAATTAATGGATGCCTTGGGAATCCCTACCTCAAGATCTTTAACACTTTATGTCTCACGTTCAGAAATAGTTAGAAGACCATGGTATTCCAAAGGTTCCAGGTATTTTGAACCTGACATCATGATTGATAATCAAGCGGCAATTACTACGAGAGTCGCTCCATCTTTTTTACGTGTAGGCCAGATTGAACTTTTTGCAAGACGAGTTCGCAATAATGCTCATGATGAGGCCCTCAGTGAACTAAAGATGATAGTTCAACACCTTATAGATAGAAACTATAAAGATGAAATTGAATATGAGATTTCAATTGAAAGTAAGGTAATCAAACTGGCATCTTTATACAGATCAAGACTTATATCACTCATAGCCAACTGGATGCGAGTTGGTTATTGCCAGGGTAACTTCAATAGTGATAATTGTGCTGCTGGAGGTTATACCTTGGATTATGGCCCCTTTGGATTCTGTGAATTATTTGATCCAAGATTTCAACCATGGACAGGTGGAGGTGAACATTTCTCATTTTTCAACCAACCTTCTGCTGCGGCAATCAACTTTAAAACATTCTGTTCCTCTCTTAGTCCGTTACTTTCAGAAAACAAAGAAGATCAAGAAAAGTTAGATCAAATCGAAAAGGATTTTTCAGAATTGATGAACAAAGAGTTAAAGAAAATGTGGGCCAACAAACTTGGTTTAGAACATTACAAGGAAACTCTAATAAATGAATTTTTTAATCTCATGTTCATTTCAAAAGCAGATTATACAATTTTGTTCCGTAAACTCTCTGAAATACCTGATAACTTAGATTCTTTAAAAGACAGTTTCTATTCTCCAATTGATGATGAGCTCAATAATAGGTGGGAAGTATGGCTTAAAAAATGGCAATCAATCTTGAAGAAAGAGGGAAATATTAAAGCGAAATCAGCATCAATGAAATCCCTTAATCCAGTCTATACTTGGCGCGAATGGATGGTCGTTCCCGCATATGAAGAAGCTGAAAAAGGAAATTACAAAAAAATAAAAGAGTTACAGGATGTCTTTAGCAATCCATATATAGAACAATCCTCAGAAATAGATCAAAAATATAATCGACTAAAGCCAAGCCAGTATTTTAACTATGGAGGAGTATCTCACTACAGCTGTTCTTCATAAAAGTTCAATCCTCATACTAATAGAACAATTTTGAGAAAAATCTTATTTATTTATGGCCGTAGGTATTCCAACTACTGATACAACTCCCACATGAAGTATGACCGGCTTCTTTCCAACATTTTTCACATAGTGGGGGCCCCCATTATTACTCTCTATAAATGCATCACCCGCTTTAAAGAAATTAATTTCTTCACCCCTCACATGCTTTAATCTTCCTCTGGTGACATGAATCAACATTGGGGAAGGATGAGTATGAATTGGAGTTTTCAAACCAACTGGAATTTTTACTTTTAAGAGTCTTAATTCAGGCTTACCCTCGAGATAATTAAAATTTTTACCACTTAGTCCTTTTGAACTTTGAATAATAGATATAACTTCAATCTTTTCTTCAGCAAGAGAAGGTTGTGGTAAAGCTAAAGTCCCAATAAAAAGGAAGCAAAATGGAATAAATTTTTTTAATTTCATTAGATATTTGAGTTTCACTAATAATAGGTAGTTTGCAAAAATAATAAACTAATTTATTTTTTGTATAACTTTTCTAATTGATTAATTTCCTCTCTTAAATCCTTACCTCTATTATTTAATTTATTATTCTTAATAACTATTGGGATAATCCACCAGGCTTGCAGACCTAAAAAGATAAATACTAGGATCAATAATTCAAAAGTTCCAGGCTGCATTTGATAAATTAACCTTCTCTATAAATACTAATATTCTAAAAGCTATTAAATATTCATGAGTTTTACTATATTTCTAGGCTGCCTTTAATTCAATATGAAGTTCAATACCTTTTGATATTATTGCTTCTTTAAAGTCAATCAGTTTGCCAATAATTTTTTGCTTCTCATGTTCGGTTTTATAGGCATCCTCTACAACCTCCTGTATCGCAAGTGTTACTTTTTGTAGTTTAATTTCTAAATCTTCCCTGTAATTCATAAGCTCAACTAAATTATCTTTTTTATTAAAAAACAAAATAATTATTAGTAAATAAGTACATTACCCTAAAAGGATTGACAGCAAAACAGAAAGAATATAATTTATAGTACAAATGTATTAATATTCAAATAGCCTAATAAGGTGAAAGCATGAAGCCTAATTACTCATTTGGTTGTAGCACTAGCATGCCAAACGGATGTCTACTAAATCCCGAAGGCAGCAGAATGATCTTTTTCGAAGAATGCAAAAATTCTCCTAAACCTAATTTAAAAATTCATACTCATCTTTTCTACACAAATCACCTTGGAGAACCTGGAGGGTACAAATCCTCTGAAAAACTCAATATAGATTCAGCCTGGGAAAAGTGGCACGAACTTCACCAAAAAGGATGGACAGAAGTATCGCACAATTACGGATAAGGGATCCCTCCAAAAAAAGCATTTTTGTTTATTTGAAAATTTTCAATACTATTCATGGATAACTATAAATTAAATCAGGGTTTGAAAACAATGTAATCGTAGATACCAAAAGCTTTTTCATTAATTGACTATAAACTAAAAACACGAGTTAACCCGTTCCATTTTGTTGACTCTGAGGTTTTAACCGTTGACTCCTTATCCACTTCTAGTTTTGACTCGCTAGATTCAAGATTCAAAAACGGTATTTATATAACTTAAATCATGGAAAAAAAAATCGCAAAGAAATACGCCGATCTTATAGTCCAGGCTAATAATTCAACTGGCAGAAAAGAAGCTTTGTCATTTATTAAACAAGCAACAAAATTAAAAACCAAACTTGATCAATACGAAATGATGTAGTTTCTTAATGATCGATCGGCGACTCAAGATGAGATGCAAACTAGCTCCTTTTTTTTTATCTTGCTATATAAATAATAAGAGATGATTTAACTTCTCTTGCTTTAATAAAATATTGTGGAATTAACTGAGCTAATTAAGGATTACGTTGCTACAGAATTATTATCAAGTATTGAAATTGACTTTCTTGAAGGAGAATTATGGGAAACTACTCAACATATCGCAGAACTAAATACAGTTATCAAAGCTCCAAAAAATATATGTAAAAAATTAGGACTTGATGAAAAATCTTGTTGGCAATTATGTTGTGCGGCCGTTCTTGATTCCTCAAGACCATTAAAGAATGGACAAAATAGAGTTGATAATTTTAAAAAATTAATTAATCGATATGAAATTAGCTACATTTAAAAAAAAGATTCAATGATACGTTTACTTATTGCGTCAATTCTTTTTTTTATTCCACTAGGATGTTTTGCTGATGAAAGGCAAAGAGAAATTGAGAATGAAGCTATAAATCTTGTAATTAAAAAATATGGAAAAGGCTTAGAAAATAGATTAAAAGGAACTGGAGTAACTCCCAGTTATAGAAGTTGGTATGAAAATGATTGTTTTGTAAGTATTGCAGCAGGTAAATACCAAGAAGATACTTGGTCGGCAATGAAGTGGTTTAGCGTTAATGTCTGTTCTGAATCAGCTGAAATAATGGAAATTGAATGAAGGGAATAAAACGGCTATTAGTTTTGCAGCATTTAGAAATAGAGGGGCCTGGTCTTTTTGAACAATTTGCTAAAGAAAGAGATTTAAAAATAGAAATTATTCGTTTAGATAACAAAAATTCTCTGCCGCAAACAAAAAAAGGTGACTTAATTTTAATTATGGGTGGACCAATGGGAGTTAAAGATATTGGAAGCGAAAGATATCCATGGCTTAAGTTAGAAAGAGATTTTATAAAAAAACAATTAGAAAATGAGAGGCCTATAGTCGGGGTTTGCTTAGGTGCTCAGTTGCTTGCAAGTGCTGCTGGAGGAGATGTAGAAATTCTTAAATGTGGATCACCTCCAAAAGCATTACCAGAAATTGGATGGTCTCAAATTTTTATAGACAAATCTAATAAAGACTTTAAAGCACTGTTTGAAGACCCTTTTCATGTACTACATTGGCATGGAGATAGGATCTTATTACCTAATAAAGCAGTACTCATTGCTAGTAGTACACGTTGTAAAGAACAGTTTTTTAGGATTGGTAATTTTGCTTACGGATTACAATTCCATATAGAGACGACGGGGGGAATGATAAATAACTGGATTAAAGAAGATAAAGAGTTTGTCCTTAAAGGATTAGGCTTAAATGGTCAGGAAATTTTAAAAGAAGAGAATAAAAAATATATTGATAAAACTTTTTTAAAAAGAAAGCTTCTAATAAGTAAATTATTTGAATTATTAGATAATTAAAAAGGGAATAATAATCCAGTAAAAAAGGGCTTGATAAAGCCCTGAAAAAATTTAAAAAGGTTTTTTTCTAGAAAATACCTGGAAGAATTTGACCAGTAAAATAATAAGCTCCTACAAGAGCAAACATTCCAAGCATTGCAGCTTTACCATTAAGCTTTTCAGCTTTTTCGGTCATGATTTTTTTTGCGAATTCCATAATAAAGTGAAATAGATTATATCTAAAAATTAATTATTCAAATTTTAAAATGATGTAGTTTTTTCTACCAAACTGATATCTTTATAAAGATTTAAAAATAAATACTTAAAAACCGCATTGAACTCTTAATAGTTTGCGAACCAATCTGTAAAGCGTAGAGAGCCTAAAAAACAACTATTTAAAAGTTTATGTCACGTTTATGTTACATTTATGTAGTGAGTATCTTTAGAATAACTTAATTTCGGCTTAATCCTTTACATTTGTTAATAGTAGTGTTACATTAATTAACAATTACACAACTTCAATGGCTAATTCAAACGTTACTACTGAATCAGGCGGCAGACAGAATATGTTTCCTACTGAAACACGTCCTTACATAGATGAGTCTGTTTCATACGACAGCTACCCACAAAATGCTGAAAAAGTTAATGGTCGTTGGGCAATGATTGGCCTTGTTGCACTAGTAGGTGCTTACGTTTCAACTGGACAAATTATTCCTGGCATTTTTTAATGAGTCCACTTTCAGGTTTTTTAGCAGTAATTGTATTCTTTACAATCATCCTCGTTGGTTATTTAACCAAGCAATTTCAAAAAGAAAATTTAAACTATTCATCCTCTAATCAAATGAAAAACACAAACACAAAAGTCAAAACAATAGAAAAAGAAAAAGTTGTTGCTGAAACTCTTAACGGCAGATTCGCAATGCTTGGATTAATTGCTGCTGTTGGAGCATACCTAACAACAGGTCAAATAATTCCTGGTTTCGTTTAAAAACCTACTATTTAACAATTCTACAAATCTGAAAAATGGAAAATTCAAAAACAACTTACTGGCAAAACGCCGAAAGAACTAATGGAAGAATGGCAATGATGGGCTTATTTGCATTAGTCGTAAATTATGGCTTATTCGGCTGGATAATCCCAGGAATTTTTTAAAATGAATTTAGGCTTACTTTTTCTTAAAGTAAATACTTTGGGAGTTATAACTCTTTGTGAACTTGATTGGATAACTAACCATCAATCTGAATTTTCAAGGCTAGATATGGCTTTAGTTATTAAAATCGGCCGTCTTATGGACTCTGGAGTGGTGGAAATTGATAATAGATTACCTGTTTAATTTTTAAAAAAATTGATCGTCATGAGTGTTTGTCAATAGGGATACTGACAAGCACTTTTTTATGAGAAAAAATATTTGTAAAAAAAAAAAAAAGAGATTGTTTCTTAGCTAAAAACAATCTCTCAATCTCCTAATTCTTACATGAAAATTTCAAGTAAGCTTTCAAATTTTAACTGATTTGTTTTTATAGTAAATCCGTAAAAATGCTTTTCTAATTTATCTTTTTAAACCACCTCTTTTGATCCATAGGAACCATGTAACCCAAATAGGAGGAAGGAATCTGATTAAAAAAGAAATTTTGTATATATAAAATGGGGCATTTTCACTTTGAAATAAATTCATCAAAAAGGAAGATATATTTACCCAAAGTAAAATTATTAATATATTCGCTCCCAACAAAGCGAACTTATTTTGTTTGAATATTTGTGGCATAAGGTAAATTTTTTATATTCTTAATTTTAAATAATCAAGAGAAATAAATTATAAATTTTCAAAAAAACTTCAAATTTAAAATCCATATCCAAATAAAAAAAGTACTAAATTTCAATCCCTCTCCAAATAACAATCCAAAAGCGATAGGAGGAGAAAATATTAAAAAAAGAATAGAGAATAAACTAAAAAAAGCAAATGATCCTCTTAGAAAAAAATTCTTTCTTTTAGTTCTTCTTAGATTTTTCAAGGTATTCCACTCCCATTCGATAAACCTATGGAACTTTTCTGATAATAAAAAAAAATACTTCATTAATATTATTAATTTCTATCGGCTTTTCTTATTTATAAAATTAATTTCACTTGTTAGCAATAAACCTTGTCCCCTTCTTCAGAAAGATAGTAAATTCTATTTTCTGAACTTACGAAGAAAGTTAATCCCTTATATTGTGATCTTTTAAATTTATCTAATCTAAGTTTGTGTAAATCCCAATTATCAGTACTTATGTCAGGATTAAATTCTTGTTCTTTTAAAAAAGGTACATAAGTTGGAATAATTGTTGTTTTTTGGGCTAACCCTCTATTTCGTTTTGAATAAAAAAATAATAAAAATAAAAGTACAAAAAAAAGAATTAATAATATATTTGTCATTGTCAATTTTTCTAATTTGGAAAAACTTTATTTTGGAGAATCAAGAACTTTTCACAATAAATTTCTTAGTAAGTAAAAAATCCTATTTTTATATTCTTGTATTTTTGAATACTTATCAAGGGTTTACTTAAATCAGATTATAAAATGAGTCGCATTTTGAACATGACTCAAAATTCCATGAATACTCCTTATGCAAAAAGAGTAGCTGAAAAATTTAGAGAGGCTCAAAACTATTTAAAAACTAATGGTTTTAGTAGATCAACTAAACATTTACTGGAAGATATTGAAAATTCTGTTGAAAAATAATGCAAATACCCCCTCACTTACCACAACTACAATATGGCTACGATGATGGCTTTACAACCATTGTTTTTGGGTTAATAGGAAGTTGCTTAGGATGTATCTTAATTTTATTAATTTCATTTTTTGAATATAAATTCAAAAAGCAAAATAGTAAGTCTTAAGAGACTTACTAAACATTAAATAAGAACTCCATTACATCACCTTCGTTAACAATATATTCCTTACCTTCACTTCTTAAAAGACCTTTAGTTTTTGCATTGGCAATTGAACCTGAATCAATTAAATTTTGATACGAAATAGTCTGAGCTCTTATAAATCCTTTTTCAAAATCAGTATGAATTACTCCTGCTGCCTGTGGCGCAGTCATCCCATCTTTTATGGTCCATGCTTTTGTCTCCTTTTCTCCGGTGGTGAAATAAGTTTTTAATCCCAATAATTTATATGTTGATCTAATTAAAGAACTTAATCCCCCTTCTTCTACTCCTAAACCAATAAGGTAGTCTTTTTTATCTTCTGGTTCTAACTCTATTAATTCAGATTCGACTTGAGCTGATATTTTTATACATTCTGTATTTTCATTGCTTGCAAAACTCTGAACTTTTGATGAGAAATCATTACCTTCAGCTAAATCATTTTCATTCAAATTTGTTGCGTAAATAATTGGTTTAGCAGTAAGGAAGCCTAGTTGCTTAATTATTAAATTTTCTTCTTCACTCAAAGATATTGATCTAACTGAAAGTCCTTTCTCTAGCTCTTCTTCAATTTTTTCTAGTAAATTATCTTCTTTTGCTGCCTCTTTACTAGTTCTAACCTGTTTTTTAATTCTTTCTCTCCTTTTTAGGAGTTGGGATAAATCAGCTAAATTCAATTCCAGATTAATTATCTCAATGTCATCCAAGGGATCTACCTTACCGGAAACATGAATTACATCACTATCTTCAAAGCACCTCACAACATGAACTATTGCATCAACCTCCCTAATATTTGATAAAAATTTATTTCCCAAACCCTCACCTTTACTGGCTCCTTTTACTAGTCCTGCGATATCTACAAATTCAATTTTTGTTGGGATAATATTTTGGCTAGAACTTAAATCACCTAACTCTTGTAACCTTTGATCTGGGATGGAAACTATACCTTTATTAGGTTCTATAGTACAAAAGGGAAAATTAGCCGCTTGAGCTTTAGCATTTTCTACAAGTGCATTAAATAAAGTTGATTTTCCAACATTTGGTAATCCAATAATACCGGCTTTTAACATTTGAAAAAATTTATGGAAAAATTATTCAGAAAACATCTTCTAGTAATATAGTATTTACTTAACCAATCTTGGATAAGTTAATTATAATCGACTTGATTATTTATTTAGTTCCCAAATATTCTCAATTACTGTTTTTCAAAAGAAATGCTTGATTTAATAAAAAAAAATATAAATCTAAGAAGCGGAATTATATTACTTTCTTTAACTATATTTTTCGTTTTCATAACCAATTCCTTCAAGAAAAATAAATCAAAAGACATTTCTGATTTTGTAGTTCAAGTTGAAAAAGGAATCCTCTCAGATTCAATTAATACAAGTGGTGAAGTAAAAGCAATCAGGACAAGCAATATTGGACCTCGGAAGCAAGGTGTAATAAAAGAAATCAAAGTAGATGAGGGCGATCTTGTAAAAAAAGATCAGATTTTAGCTTCACTTGATGATGAAGACTTTATCTATAAAATTGAAGAACTTGAATTAAATGTCGAAAAACAAAAATCTGAATTTTTAAGAAGAGAATATTTATATCAAGAAGGTGCAGTAAGCAAAGAAGATTACGAAAGTTATAAAAATAACTACAACATTAGTAGCGCCAAACTTAATGATGCAAAAGCTGAAAAAAGTTTCTATCTAATTAAAGCTCCTTACGGAGGAAAGATAACTGCAAAATATGCGGAAATAGGATCTTATGTTACACCAAGTGCAAACTTAAGTTCAGACCCTAAAACCAAAAACTTTATTTTTGAACTATCAGAGGGTCTAGAAATAGTTGCCAAAGTTCCTGAGAGTGACATTGGCAGAATAAAAATAGGTCAAGAAGCCTCAGTAAGGATTGAGGCTTATCCCTCAAAAAAATATAGTGCCATAGTTAAAAAAATAGCTACAAGAGCTGTAAAAGATAATAATGTAACCTCATTCGAAGTAACTTTAAATTTTAAAGATATTTTTGAAGAAATAAAAATTGGAATGACTGCAGATCTTGAATTTAGAGTCGAAGGTAATGAAGAAAAAATCCTAGTGCCAACAGTTTCTATTGTCACAGAAAAAGGTGAAAAAGGAATTTTGAAAGTTGATAAAAACAATTCTCCCAAATTTGAAAAAATCGAAATTGGTATTAGTAGTGGAAATAAAACTTCAGTCATTGATGGATTAGAACCTGGAGAGCAAATCTTTATTGATATTCCACCTTGGGCTAAGAAGAGAAAATGAGTTTAAAATCTGAAAACTCTAAAAAACCAATTTTACTTTTAGTCGATGGCCACTCACTTGCTTTTAGAAGCTTCTATGCATTTAGCAAAGGGATTGATGGAGGTTTAACCACCAAAGAGGGATTTCCAACAAGTGTCACTTATGGATTTCTAAAAAGTCTTCTGGATAATTGCAAAAATATTAGTCCTGAGGGTGTTTGTATTACGTTTGATACCGAAAAACCAACTTTCAGACATGAATTAGATCCAAATTATAAGGCCAATAGAGATGTAGCACCGGATGTTTTTTTTCAGGATATTGAGCAACTAGAAATCATTTTAAAAGAAAGCCTTAATTTACCAATTTTTAAATCTCCTGGTTACGAAGCAGATGATCTCCTTGGCACAATTGCAAATGATGCTTCTTCTAAAGGATGGTGCGTGAATATTCTTTCTGGGGATCGGGACTTATTTCAATTAGTAGATGATCAAAAAGATATTTATGTACTTTATATGGGTGGTGGTCCATATGCAAAAAGTGGTAATCCAACTCTTATGAATGAAAATGGAGTAAAAGAAAAATTAGGTGTTGCACCAGAAAGGGTAGTTGATCTTAAAGCTCTAACTGGTGATAGTTCTGATAATATTCCTGGTATTAAAGGGGTAGGTCCAAAAACTGCAATTAATCTACTAAAAGAAAACGATACACTTGATGGGATTTATCAAGCTTTGAACAAGATTCAGCAGAACAATGATAAAAAATATAAAGGATTCATCAAAGGTTCAGTTATAGAAAAGCTCAGAAACGATAAGCATAATGCTTTTCTTTCAAGGGATTTAGCAAAAATAAATACTGAAGTGCCTTTGATATTAAGTGATGGTTATGAATTAAAAAATATAAATCAAGAACTTCTCTCAGAGTCACTGCAAAAACTTGAATTATCAACACTACTTCGGCAAATTGATATTTTCAATTCAACTTTTAGTAAAGGTGGTTTTGACAAAAATAACGTGGCTAAAGACGAGGAGAAAGATCCAAAGGTCTCTAGTAAAAGTGAATTAGAAAATAGTGAAAATAAAATCCCTAAAATCAAAGTAACTGTTGTAAATGATTTTGAATTACTTGATAAATTAATTCAAAGATTAGAAAAGACCAATGAGATAGTTTCTTTAGATACAGAGACTAATAGTTTAAATCCAATCGATGCGGAACTTGTTGGAATAGGACTATGTCTTGGAGAAGAAACTGATGATTTATTTTATATACCTCTTGGTCATCAAACAAAAAAAGAGACCCCCAATCAATTATCGATTGAAGATGTTTTCTTAAAACTAAGAACTTGGATAGAAGATCCAAAAAAAGAAAAGGCACTCCAAAATTCTAAATTTGACAGGCAAATATTTTTTAATCACGGACTTGATCTTAAAGGCGTAACCTTTGACACCTTGTTGGCAGACTATCTTCTAAATAATCAGGAGAAGCATGGGTTGAGTGAAATTAGTTTTAGATTATTTGGATTTAAGCCTCCTTCATTTAAGGAAACAGTTGGAAAAAATAAAGACTTTTCATTTGTTGATATTGATGAAGCTAGTATTTACTGCGGTTATGATGTATTTCTAACTTTTAAGATTGTCAAAATTTTTAAAGAAAGATTTTCAACAGAAAAAAATGAATTAATCAAATTGTTCGAAGAAATCGAGCTGCCCTTAGAGCCGGTATTGTCTCAAATGGAAATGAATGGAATAACCATTGACATCCCTTATTTAGAAAAACTCTCAAAAGAACTAAAAAGTACCTTAGAAGATATTGAAAGTAAAGTTTATGAATTAGCAGAGGAGACTTTTAATCTATCATCACCAAAACAACTTGGTGAGATCTTGTTTGAAAAATTAAATTTGGATAAGAAAAAATCACGGAAAACAAAAACAGGATGGAGTACGGATGCAGTAGTTCTTGAAAGATTAGTCGACGAACATGAAATAATCCAACATTTAATAAAACACAGAACTCTTAGCAAATTACTTAGCACCTATATTGATGCTCTTCCAAATCTTATAAACGAAAAGACAGGAAGAGTTCATACAAACTTTAATCAAGCGGCTACAGCGACTGGGAGACTAAGTAGTAGCAATCCTAATCTTCAAAATATCCCGGTTAGGACTGAATTTAGTAGGAGAATAAGAAAAGCATTCTTGCCTGAAAAAAATTGGAAACTTTTATCAGCTGATTATTCTCAGATCGAATTAAGAATACTTGCTCACTTAGCGGATGAAGAAATACTAATTAATGCATTTCATAAAAATGATGACATTCATTCTTTAACTGCAAGATTAATTTTCGAGAAAGAAGAAATATCATCCGACGAAAGGAGAGTTGGGAAAACAATAAATTTTGGAGTTATCTATGGTATGGGTATAAAAAAGTTTGCCCGTTCAACAGGAGTAAGTACTCCAGAGGCAAAAGAATTCCTAATAAAATACAAAGAAAGATATTCAAAAATTTTCAAATTTCTTGAACTCCAAGAAAGGCTTGCCTTATCAAAAGGTTATGTAAAAACAATTTTTGGTCGAAAAAGAGAATTTAAGTTTGATAAAAATGGACTTGGAAGATTAATAGGAAAAGATCCTTATGAAATTGACCTGCAATCTGCAAGAAGGGCTGGCATGGAAGCACAGTCTTTAAGAGCCGCAGCTAATGCACCAATTCAGGGCTCAAGTGCAGACATTATTAAAATTGCAATGGTTCAACTAAATAAGAAATTCATAGAAATGAATTTTCCCGCGAAAATGCTTTTGCAAGTACATGATGAATTATTGTTTGAAGTTGAACCAGATTCTTTGGAAATTACGACAAAATTAGTAAAGAAGACTATGGAAGATTGTGTAAAATTAAATGTGCCTCTTTTAGTTGATATTGGTATTGGAGACAATTGGATGGAGACAAAATAAACCTTATGAAACACTTAATTTAAGATGATCAAACTTTTTAATACTTTAAGCAAAAGAGTTGAGGTTTTTAAGCCTATTGATGATGTAGTAAAAATTTATTGTTGTGGAGTAACTGTTTATGATTTATGTCATCTTGGTCATGCCAGAAGTTATATAGCTTGGGATGTATTGAGAAGATTTTTAATTTACAGTGATTTCACAGTGAAGTATGTTCAAAATTTTACAGACATTGATGACAAGATCTTAAAAAGAGCTAAAGAAGAAAGCAGTTCAATGAAGGAAGTATCTGAAAAAAATATTATTGAATTTCATAAAGATATGGATTCTTTAGGAATAATGCGTCCGGATAGTATGCCAAGAGCAACGAATCATATATGTAATATCTGCTCGTTCATAACAATCCTTGAGGACAAAGGTTACGCATATTCTAGGGGTGGAGATGTTTATTATTCTGTTTTGAAAAATAAAAATTATGGAAAGCTAAGTAATCAAAATATACAAGAACAAAATATCAATCAGCAAGGAAGAATGGCTAATGATGAAAATAGTAAAAAACTTAATCCGCAAGATTTTGCACTATGGAAAAAAGCCAAAGATGATGAACCATTTTTTGATTCGCCATGGGGTAAAGGTAGACCAGGATGGCATATTGAATGTTCGGCGATGGTTAAAGATGAATTAGGAGATACTATTGATATCCATTTAGGTGGTTCTGATTTGATTTTTCCACATCATGAGAATGAAATCGCCCAATCAGAAGCAGCCAATGGCAAAAAGCTAGCGAACTATTGGTTACATAATGGGATGGTCAATGTAAATGGACAAAAGATGAGTAAATCACTTAAAAATTTTAAAACTATCAGAGAGCTAATTAAGTCAGGTATAAGCCCTATGACTTTGCGATATTTTGTTATGACTGTGAATTATAGAAAACCACTTGATTTTACTGAAGAAGCTTTAAGGAGTGCTTCAGAAGCTTGGAAAAACATTAATGTAGCCCTTTCTTTTATGGACCTTACAAAAGGTGCTTTTAGATCTATTGATAAAAATGAATCTATCGAAGAAGAATATAAAGAGAAAATAAGCTTTGAATTATCTCAAAAAAAGCTTAAATTTTCTGAGGCTCTGGGAAATGACCTTAATACAGCAGGTGCTATTGCAATTATTTACGATTTAGCAAAACCATTAAAAAACTTTTTAAACCAATTTCAAAGGGTAGAAGGTTTAAAAATAGATCTAAATGAAAAATTCTTTCTACTTGAGAATTTTAAAACTCTTAAAAAGTTGACTGAGGTACTTGGTCTTAAAAAAGAGGTTGTAGTAAAAGAAAGTAAAATAAAAGAAGAAGAAATATCAACGCTTATTAATGAAAGATTGAGAGCAAAAAAGGAAAAGAATTATACGAAGGCAGATGGAATTAGGAATTTTTTAAAAGAAAAAGGTATTGAACTTATTGATCAATCAAAGGAAATAACAACATGGATAAGGATCTAAATTTTAAGAAAAAAACCAATTTGAAATTTTTGTTTTTTAAATACACCTTTAAATGGGAAGATATTAGAAATATCAGAGAAAATTGAAATACATTACTGTGCTCGGTTCTACTGGTTCAATTGGGACTCAAACTCTCGAAATAGCTAGTGAGCAGCCTGATAAGTTTAAAGCCGTAGCTCTTTCTGCAGGAAGAAATATTAATTTATTAACTGAACAAGTTAAAACACATAAACCAGAGGTAGTTGCAATTGAGGATGAAAATCTTCTAGAAGATTTAAAAGATAATATTAATAACTTAGATTTGGATAGTGCTCCCTTAGTTTTGGGTGGAAAGCAGGGGATTAACGCAGTTGCAGCTTGGGATAAGGCAGATACTGTAGTAACCGGAATAGTAGGCTGTGCAGGCTTAATTCCTACAATGTCAGCAATTAATGCGGGGAAAAATATTGCACTTGCTAACAAAGAAACTTTAATTGCGGCAGGGCCAATTGTTATACCTGCATTAAAGAAAAATAATAGTAGGCTTTTACCTGCTGATTCAGAACACTCTGCTATCTTCCAATGTTTACAAGGATTACCTAATTATGAAAATGCAGATTTTTCAACAGGAGCAATGCCTAAGGGTTTAAAAGCAATACATTTAACAGCTTCTGGTGGTGCTTTCAGAGATTGGGCCGTTGAGGATTTAAAGCATGTCACAGTGGAAGATGCAACTTCACATCCTAATTGGGATATGGGGAAAAAAATAACTGTAGATTCTGCAACTCTTATGAATAAAGGATTAGAAGTTATAGAAGCTCATTATTTATTTGGGACCTCTTACGAAAATATCGAAATAGTTATCCACCCTCAAAGTATTATTCATTCAATGATTGAGATGGAAGATTCTTCAGTATTAGCTCAATTAGGTTGGCCAGATATGAAGCTACCTATTTTATATGCGATGAGTTGGCCTGAAAGATTTAAAACAAATTGGAAAAGATTAAACCTAAGTGAAATTGGAAAATTAACTTTTAAAGAGCCAGACGAGTTTAAATATCCATGCATGGGACTTGCCTATGCAGCAGGAAAATCTTCTGGAACTATGCCTGCAGTCTTAAATGCTGCTAATGAAATAGCTGTTGATCAATTCCTTAAAGAAAAAATTTCTTTTCAAGAAATTCCAACATTTATAAGTAAAGCTTGTGAATCACATATGGAGAATTTGAATTTGAGTCCCGAATTGGAGGATATTCTTGAAGTAGACAATTGGGCCAGACTTTTTGTTAAGCAAGAGATTAAAAAAGGGAAAAAATACGTAAGTGTTGGATAAAAGTGAATATTAAAAAGCATCTTCTGCTATGCGCAACACCCACAAAACAGAAATGCTTTAAAGGCAATGAAGGTCAAAAAACATGGGAATGTCTGAAAAAGACTTTTAAAAAATTTGAGAATGATCCCTGTACAAAAAACGTTCATATATTAAGATCAAAAGCTGACTGTTTAAGGATATGTAAGAACGGCCCAATTCTTCTTGTTTGGCCTGATGGTATTTGGTACGAAAAAGTTTCTCCAGAAAAAATTTCAGAAATTTTTACCTCACATATTATTAACGGTAAGCCAATAGAAAAATGGATTTTTAAAAAAACACCATTTTTAAATAGTCCTAGATACTAATAAACCAGTTCTTTACGACTTCGTCTGACCAGCAGCCATTAATCGAATGAAAACCATTATGACCTCCTTTTTCAGTTATAAAAATAGTAAATTTATCATTAAAATTTCCTCTTAAATTCAAAGTTGCATTATATGGAACCCAAGGATCATCCTTGGCATGAATAAAAAGCATTTGAGGTAATTTTTTTATTGAGTTTTGGATTCTAAATATTGGAGAAGCTTTAACATAATAATCTTCTAAAGAATTAAATCCCCAACTTGGAGCTGTAAATTTCTGATCAAATTCCCTTATACTTTTTAAACTTCTAATTTTTTTTCTTAATTTCTCATTATTAAGAATTTTGCCTTCATCATTAAATCCCTCCCATAACTGATTTTTTAAGCGGTGAAGTAACCATTTTTGGTAGATATAATTTCTAGATTTTTCAATACAGAGACTGCATGATGATAAATCTAAGGGGCTACTCACACAGGCTAGGCCATCTAAAAGTTTTTCTTTTTTGTTCTCATCGTAATCTAAGCAGGCATTTAAAAGAATTGTTCCGCCTAAAGATAATCCAACTCCGTAAATTGGAAGATTATTCATATTAATGAGATCTTTAAACTCTAAATTAATGAATTTTTTAAAATAATTAATTGCTGAAATAACATCACTGGAGCATCTAGCACAATAATTTCCTTTAGCTAAATATCTCGCAGATCCAGATCCTCTTAGATTTAATTTAAGAACTGCAAAACCATTATTTGCTAATTTCCTAGAGATTCTTCTTAAACCAAACCGTTTAGTTGAGCCCCCTAAACCATGTGTAACGATTACAAAACCCCTAAGTGAGTTTAAGTTTTTAGGTAATTCTAAAAACCCAAGAAGATAATCACATTCAAATTTTTTAGAAAGAATTTTATTAATCGGAAAGAATATTTTTTTATTTTTTTTTGATTTAGCAAAATCAATAACAAAAGTATCTCTCAAAGTTTGTAAGTCGCCACCTATCCAAGGTAAGACTTCTCGAAATGGCTTATTTTTTAAGTAATCTGAAAAACTAAAAGATATACTGTTATTTCTCTCCAACTCCAAGATCCTTTAATTCTCCAATCAAATCATTCAGTACCTTTTTTGCATCACCAAAGACCATTGAGGTATTTGGCAGATCAAATAAATCATTTTTTATTCCGGAGTACCCTGCACTCATACCGCGTTTAATTACAAATACCGTTCTTGCTTCCTGCACGTCAAGAACTGGCATGCCATATAAAGGAGAAGAGCTATCATTTTTAGCTTGAGGATTAACCACATCATTTGCTCCTAACACTAAAACAACATCCGTTGCTGGAAAATCAGGATTTACAACGTCCATCTCTTTAAGTTGTTCGTAAGGGACATCTGCTTCTGCTAAAAGTACATTCATATGTCCAGGCATCCTCCCTGCTACAGGATGAATTGCATAAACAACTTCAATACCATTTTGCTCTAGTTTTTTCGTCACTTCTCTTAAAGTATGTTGAGCTTGAGCTACTGCTAGACCATAACCAGGAACAATAATTACCTTGTTGGCTGCCTCTAAAGTCAATGCACATTCTTCAACACTGCAAGAAGTTATATTTGTATATTCTCCTGAACCAGAAGAGGCTGTAGTTTGTGCAGATAAAGATCCTCCAAAAAGAACTGAGACCAATGATCTATTCATACCCTTGCACATTACTTGAGTAAGTATTAGACCTGCCGCTCCAACCATTGCGCCTGCTACTATCAAAAGCTGACTATCTACAACAAAACCTGCTGCTGCTGCTGCAATCCCTGAATAGCTATTTAATAAAGATATAACGACTGGCATATCAGCTCCACCAATTGGCAAAGTAACTCCAATACCTAATAAAGAAGAAACTATAACTAAAAGCCAAATAGAACTTGTATTGCCGTTTATTAAATCAAAAAAGGCTATCAAGGAAGCAACTGCAAAAACAATATTTACAAAATGTCTAACTTTGCTCTGAGTCCATCCTGGAGTTGACAGCCAACCCTGTAACTTTGCCATCGCCACAATTGAACCTGTGAAAGTTATAGCACCAACAAATATAGAAACAGATATTGAAAATTCGTTAATCAGTGACTTAAAAAAATCAAAATTTTCTTGGCCACCAGATATAGGAAAAATAGCTACTCCTAAGGCCACTAAAAGTGATGACATTCCTCCACAGCCATTGAACAATGCCACTGTTTCAGGCATGGAGGTCATAGGTACTTTTTTTGCAAGTATTGCTCCGAATAAACTACCTATGATTGATCCAATTATTATCCAAATCCAAGACTGGATAGCAATTCCAGAAGTACCTAAGTAATAAGAAAGTAACCCTAATACTGATAGCGACATTGCAAATGCAGCTAATCTATTAGCATCTCTTGCTGATTTTACTTTTGACAATCCTTTTATTCCCAAAGCCAGTAAAAGTACTGCTAGCAGGTCAATAACGAATTTAATGATTACAGGTAGATTCATGTTAAAAATTACTTCTTATTTGATGGTTTACGACTAAACATCGCGAGCATTCGATCAGTTACAAAAAAACCGCCTACAACGTTGAAAAGAGCAAACCCAAGAGAAACTGAACCTATGATTAAAAGTGGTACGTTACCTTCTGCTTTTACAATTAAAGTCAAGGCTGCAAGCATTGTTATTCCTGAAATTGCATTTGCTCCACTCATTAGAGGTGTGTGAAGAGTAGGAGGAACTTTTCCAATTAACTCGAGGCCTAATAAACTCCCAAGTAAAAGAACCCAAAGAAGACTTATAAAAGACATAATTTTAAAACCTCAATTTTCAAAAACTTTATTTTGAAGAACAACTCCTTCATCGCTTAATAAACATCCAGAAATGAGTTCATCCTCTTTATCTAATTTAATTACACCATCTTTTATAAATGGTGTAATCAAAGATGTTAAATTCTTAGCATAAAGTGAACTCGCATCATAAGGAACTGAAGAGGGTAATTCGCCCGCTCCTATAAGTTTTACCCCATCTTTGATAATAGTTTCATTTGATTTTGTTCCTTCGCAGTTCCCTCCCTGAGAAACTGCTAAATCAATAACTACTGAACCAGGCCTCATTTTTTCTATCATGGGAGAATCTATTAAAACAGGTGCCTTTTTGCCTAAAACTTGCGCAGTACATATAGCAACATCAGCATCAGATAAATATTTAGTTAAAGTTGCCTTCTGTTTTGAGAGGAATTCGGGTGTTACAGATTTTGCATAACCTCCTGCCTCTCCTGGCTTGTCCTCAACTTCAGGAAGTTCTATAAATCTTGCTCCGAGGGACTCTACTTGTTCTTTAACAGCAGGTCTAATATCAGATACAAATACTATTGCTCCAAGTCTTTTTGCTGTCGCGACTGCCTGTAATCCTGCAACGCCTCCACCAAGAACCACTACTTTGGAAGGTTGGACTGTCCCTGCTGCAGTCATAAGCATTGGGAAATATCTATCTAACTCACTTGCAGCCAAAAGAACTGCTTTATATCCAGCAATATTGGCCTGTGAAGAAAGAACATCAGAAGATTGAGCTCTACTAATCCTCGGAAGCAACTCTAGTGATAAAGCTGAAATCTTATTACTATTTATAATCCTAAGAAGCTCCTTATTACCATATGGGTTAAGAAGACCAAGAAGAACAGCGCCTTTTTTTAATTTAGTTAAATTATCCTCTGATGGAGTTTGAACACAAAATATTAGGTCCGCTTCACCCCAAATTTTTTGATCTAAGTTATTTATTATTGTTCCGCCAGATTCTTCATATGATAAGTCACTAAATCCTGATAATTTGCCTGCTGAACTTTCAATATAAACATCACATCCAAGGCTTTTTAATTTCTTTACCGCTTCTGGTGTAGCTGAAACTCTCCTTTCACCAGAGCTTGTTTCGGAAGGAATAAGTATCTTTGTCAATTTATTTATTTTTTTAACATACTAAATATAAATTGAAGAAAGTCAAAAGTCTTAGATTTTTGTTAAAAATATATTTTCTTTTCTATAAAAAAAAGCTATCTAGAATATAAGTACTAAAAAATCCAATGAGTATAAAAGCAATCGAATGTCCTGATGGAGTGTGCCACAGTCATCATGGTGGTCATGCTGTTCCAAGGCAAGCTATGCAGAAAAATCTAGAAAAGCATGGTAAAGACTGGTGCGAGAAATTAGCAGAAAGAATTTATGAAATGTCAGTCGATACTTATTCACAGACAGTCATGCCCAGTCTCCACTCGGCAGGTTGGCAAAGAAGGCATTTAGATTGGGAATTTAAGCTGGCAGAAAACGATTCTGAACCTGATGAAGCTCTTGTTGAAGGAATTATTAATGCCACAGAAAGCTTTCTAAGGAGTAGTGAGGTTCATCGATTATTTATTCAAGAATTAGTTCAGGGCACATTCGAGGAAGCAAATGACAAAAAAATAATTTCTAAAGCAATAAAATCTATCATCGAAGAAGAAATTGTTATTTCACTAAGAGAAAAGAAAGAAACTCTTTTAAAGAAAATATCCGCAAAATTAATATCAGAAGAAAAAGTTAGCGAGGAACTTGCAATAAATTCAGCTAAAGAGGGTTTCGAGGAAGTTGAAAGGCTACTTGCAAATCACAGCGAGGCAGTCTAGCTCTATTTCTTTGTATTTTCTTTATATTTTATCCAAAAATTGACTCAAATATAAAAGAAAGATTAAATTATTGTTTGGAAGTACAAAGTTGTAACTTATTAGACAATAGATAGGTTCTCTGATGTGTTTATCTATATAAAACTTAGAACTTTCAATGGACAATTTCATTAGAAAAAGGATCGACATAGCGACATGTTGGGCTACCAACAGAATTTCTGCAATGGACACTTTAGAAAGGTACGAAGACAGTTATGCAATCGCAGAAGAATTTAGAGAGTGGATATTACATCTTGGAGAAAAGAACGAAAATTTAAAATATTCTGTTTTAAACTTCCCAAAGGAATTAAAAAAGTCATTAGACAAAAAAGTAAACGATTGAGTAATAAATATATCGAGTGAAATCCGCCCTACATTATTTGGGTTTGTTTATTATTATTGGAAGTGAAATTTGAAAATAAATGCAAAATAAAGAGAAGATTTCAAACGTAGAAAACGTTGTAATTATAGGCTCGGGACCTGCAGGTTACACTGCTGCAATATATGCCGCACGAGCAAATCTTCAACCATTACTTGTAACAGGATTTAATTCTGGTGGAATTCCTGGTGGGCAATTAATGACTACAACATTTGTTGAAAATTATCCAGGTTTCCCAGATGGAGTACTAGGTCCTGAATTGATGGATCTAATGAAGGCTCAAGCAGAAAGGTGGGGCACTAATTTATACGAAAGTGATGTGGTCTCAATTAATACCGATTCACATCCCTTTAAATTAAAAACTTTAGAAGGAATTATAAAAACTAACTCAATTATTATTGCAACTGGAGCAAGTGCAAATAGATTAGGCGTGATAAATGAAGATAAATTCTGGAGTAAAGGAATAAGTGCTTGTGCAATATGTGATGGAGCCACCCCACAATTTAGAGATGAAGAATTAGCTGTTATTGGAGGGGGCGACTCTGCATGTGAAGAAGCAGCATATCTCACAAAGTATGGAAGCAAAGTGCATTTGATTGTTCGATCAGAAAAATTAAGGGCCAGCGCAGCAATGATTGATAGAGTAAAAGCTAATCCAAAGATAGAAATTCATTGGAACACAAAAGTTGATAAAGCTGATGGTTCTGAATGGCTGGAGAGAATAGAAACTATTCACTCTCAAGAAGGTAAAGGGGAAATCAATATAAAAGGGCTTTTTTACGCGATAGGGCACACACCTAATACGAAGTTCTTAGGCAACAAAATTGATTTAGATAATAAAGGCTATATTGCTTGCAAATCAGGAAGGCCAGAAACATCTATTGAAGGCATCTTCGCAGCAGGTGATGTTGTTGATTCTGAATGGAGACAAGGAGTTACCGCTGCAGGAACTGGATGCATGGCAGCATTAGCTATGGAAAGATGGTTAGCCGAGAAAAACTTAGCAAAAACTATAGTCAGAGAAACTCCCGAACCAGAAAAAAAACTTAATTCATCAGATTTTAATGAAGAAGAAGTTAATGAAGATACTTTCGATTCAAATTCTGAATGGCAAAAAGGCAGTTATGCATTAAGAAAGCTTTATCACGAGAGTAAGAAACCTATCTTAGTAATTTTTAGTTCCCCAAGCTGCGGTCCATGCCATGTTTTGAAACCTCAGTTAAAAAGGGTAATTAAAGAACTTGATGGTGCAGTTCTTGGCGTTGAAATAGATATTGATAAAGATCAAGATATTGCAAAGCAAGCTGGTATTAACGGCACACCAACAGTTCAACTTTTTAAAGAAAAATTATTAAAAAAACAATGGCAAGGTGTTAAACAAAGAAGTGAGTTTAAAGAAGCTATAAAAAATATTATTTAAAGTAACTTTTTATTTATTGTTTCTCTTGGGATTATTTTTATTAGTAGTAGGTCTAGCATTACCTGCATTTCTTTCTCTATAAGTTATCCTCCCTCTAGATAGATCATAAGGACTTATCTCAACTAACACTTTATCTCCAGCTAATAATTTAATTCTAAATTTAGTTAATTTACCTGCAGCTCTACATAAACATTGATGTCCTTCAGGTTGTTCTAAGGTAACCAAATAAAATCCGTTACCCTGTTCTTTTTCTATTACACCTGAAGTTTCAATCATTAATTAATCTTTTGCTAAATTCATATTATCAGAAAAAGATTGGCCAAAATTGATTTAAGAAAAATTACATACGTAAAAATATGAAATTCAATTCAAATTGAAAATTTAATTTCATTTATTATTTGAAGTTGACCATAGTAAAAATTTGCTTTTGCAATTTTTTCAGAATCTTCTAATTGATCAAAAAAAACAAACCCAAGGCTTTCCCATAATGAAGACCCGCAAACATTATTCAATTCATTTTTTGCTTCTTTTGCAAAATTATCTAGTTTTCGTTCAAGATTTTTAGATTTAGAAACTGACATAATCAAAAATTTTTATATAGTACAAATATACTATTTAAGTGGAGAATTGCAATATTAAAAAGGTAATCTCTTTTTTTCTTCAATATTTAGATCTGCTTCCATTTCCCTTAATCTTTTAAGTATTTGTTGATAGTACTCCTTTATATAACTCTCTAGTGAGGTCATATCTTCTTTTTTAAGTTCCAATAGTTCGTAAGTTTTGCTCATGTCAGCATCTAATGATTCACCACTACTAGTTACTTCAGCAAAAGCTAATCTTTCAGCAACATTTAAAGAATCTTGAAAAAAGGAAACTACTTTTTGAGTGACGCTAATAAGGAAGGGGGAAACTCTAAAAATTTTCGCCTTTTTTTCACTAAATTTTTCACATAAAGATATAACTTCGTTTGAGTCCCATGCTTTGGGACCTACTAATGGCAATGATGTTCTGTGAGTTTTTGGATTATTTACTGCTACTACAACAACTTTCGCCATATCTTGAGTATTCATATAAGCAATTTTAGTTGGATTCCCACTCATCCATACTGCTTGACTATCCAAGATTGGGATAGCGAATTGACCAATAACCCCTTGCATAAAAGCTGCACATTTGAAAATTGTATAGTCTAAATTTGATTTCTCAAGAAGTTTTTCAGTGCAAAATTTAACATCCATTAAAGGAACATTTCTAAACTTTTCTGTTAGAAGGATAGAGAGGAATATTACCCTTTTTACGTTTAAAGATTCACAAGCATTAAATAAGTTAAGTTTTCCATCCCAATCTATTTCATATATACTTTTAGGATCATCTGGCCTGCTAGTCGCTGCATCAATAACAACTTCAATATCTTGCAATGCATATTCAATATCAGAAGAATTTAATAAATTACCTTTTGTTAGTTCACAACCCCACTCTTGTAGAAAGGAAGCTTTTCTTGGGTTTCTTACAAAGCATCTAACTTCATGTCCATCTTCTATAGCTTGCTTTGCTATTTGTCTACCAAGTGTCCCTGTTGCCCCTACTAAAAGAATCTTCATATTTAAGATTTACTTAACTTTTAGACCATAACTCAAATTGTGATGTATTCGTGAGAATCAATCTCCTTGAAACTTTAATAACAAAGCACCCCCAACCAATCCAATTGGTATCAGTATCCAAAAAACTGCTGCAATACTAAAAATTTCTTTTGCCATAGTAAAATTTAATGATTACTATAATTTACATTCAATATACATTTATTAGTTAAAAAAGTAGATAATGCAAATATCTTGAAAATTTTTAATAAATGAATAATAATTTTGCAGAAAATATAAACTTTCCTAATTACTGGAATTGGAATGGTTTTAAAATTTGTTGGAGTGTTACAGGCGAAGATAATGAAATTCCAATTCTTTTTCTCCATGGATTTGGAGCCAATAGAAAACATTGGAGAAACAATTTAGATTATTTTGCGAAAAGGAATTGTGCCTCTTATTCTTTAGATTTAATAGGTTTTGGAGATTCAGATCAACCGGGGATAAGACAAATTGGAAGATTAAATAATGAGATTTGGTGTAATCAAGTGAGAGACTTTATTTTACAGGTGATAAGACCAAAGAATTCGCGGAAGGTTATTCTTATTGGAAATTCCTTAGGTTCACTAGTTGCTTTAACATGTGCTGTTTCATTAGACGACCAGATTGCAACTGTGATTGCATCGCCTCTGCCAGATCAAATTCAAGAAAATAAAAAGTCGATAACGAAAAAATCATTATTTAGAAAATTTAAAGATAGGTTTATAAAAATATTTTTTATTTTTTTTCCTTTAGAGATTATTTTATTTTTCATAACCAGATTAGGGGTTATAAGACTTGGTCTAAATTCTGCCTACTTTAAAAAAGATAATATTGATCGCGAACTAATTGATTTGGTAACAAAACCAGTTTTAAGGAGAACTTCAGCTAGATCATTAAGAGCGATGTGTATAGGAATGTCTTCAAGAGATGAAAAATTTCAAGCTTCTTACCTTTTGAGAAAACTTAGCGCCTCAAGAAAAGTTCCTTTTTTATTGATTTGGGGAGAAAAAGATAATTTCATACCTTTGTTTGTTGGTAAAAAGATTGCAAATTTCCATAGATGGGTAAAATTAAAAATAGTATCCAATTCAGGGCATTGTATCCATGATGAAGACCCTTCAGTATTCAATAGAATTTCTTATGAATGGATTAGAGATTTAAAAACCTTTTAAAATATGAAACATACATTATCAGTTCTTGTAGAAGACGAATCTGGAGCCTTGAGTAGAATCTCAGGTCTCTTTGCTAGAAGGGGATTCAACATAGATAGCCTTGCAGTAGGACCTGCAGAATCTAAAGGGATTTCAAGGTTAACAATGGTAGTAGAGGGTGATGACGAAACTCTTCAACAAATGACTAAGCAACTTAATAAGTTATTTAATGTTCTGGGAGTTGTAGATTTTACTAATCTAGCAGCTGTTGAGAGGGAATTGATGTTACTAAAAGTTTCATCGAAAGAAGATACGAGGAGTAATATTCTTGATATAGTTCAGATTTTCCGTGCAAAAGTTGTTGATGTATCTGATATGGCCTTAACTCTTGAGGTAGTTGGAGATCCTGGGAAGTTAGTTGCTTTAGAGAAATTACTCGAGCCATACGGCATCCTTGAAATAGCGAGGACTGGTAAGGTAGCTCTTAAACGCTCTTCAGGGGTTAATACAGAAATGTTGAAAATAAACAAATATTCTCTAGAAATTTAATTAGTTATCTGGACTGCCTTGATGAAGTCTTCTTTATTGATTTTTTTGAGTACTTCTAATCCTTTAATAATCTTTCCAAAAATCGAATATCTTCCATCTAGTTCTGGAATATTACTAGTTACAAAAAAGAATTCAGTAGATGAAGACATATTCTTACCGGTCTTAACCATGGCGATTGAACCACTCTCAAAAGTATTTACTAAATTCTCAGTTTCATTAGGATTATTTATCTGATAGTTATATCTTGGTTTAATTTCTCCTTTGAATTTTATTTCTAGAGGTATTGATGGACTTATCTTATTCAGGTTTTGTTTTCGTTCAATAAAAAGTTTATTTTCTGGATTAACACCACCATGTATAAACCTTATTTGGGGATAATTTATTATTTTATAAAATTTTTGATTTACGTAAATATTATTTTCTATGTTTTCTAGAAAGTTTGATACTGTTACTGGGTTATGCTTACCAAATAATTTAACCTCAAAATTACCTTTTGAAGTTTTAAAATGAACCACTTTATTACTTTGAATACAACTAAATTTAAGTTTTTTGCAGTAATAATTTGAATCAATCTGTTTTTTATAACTACAAGCTTGCAGCAAAAACAAAACCTGTATAAAAGATAATGTTCTTAAAAAATATTCTTTTTTTATTTTAAGCCCTCCAAATTAACATCCAAAAATTTAGCCAGACGAGCTCCTTCTTCTTCAACTTGAAGCAGTGGTTTAAGTTCACCTGCTCCGCTTAAAGGGAGAGGTTTTTTTCTACCTTTTAGTACTAAAGCGATTCTTCTTCGGGGATTAAATCCCTCACTTATATCCAATTTAACCGATTTGATTTCATCGAAATTTAATTTAACTTCAATATCTTTGATTAATCCTTTTCTTTTTATTTCTACAGATTTTGATGATTTATCAAAATAATTACTTCCTGAACCAAAGTTTATGTAAACCAAATACCACAAGTAAAAATTTAATAAATTGGCTATTACTCCATAAGCTCCCATTATTATTCCTTGAGGGATAAACAATAAAGTTGAAGGATTTCCTAAAGGTAATAAATCCCTCCCTGTGTAGCTAGATATAGAGGCCAAAAGAAACCCAATACCTCCTATCGTTAGCATTCCTCCAATAATGTAATTTGAAATTTTTCTTGATCCTCCAATTTTTTGCTCGATTTTGTCGAAGGACGTGAGGTCTGAATTCATTGTTATCTTTTTTTAGAGCCTAATTAAGATAATTTAACAAACTAAAGGAGTATTCTTACCTAATTTTTAATAAAAAAGTCAGGAAAGCTTTACAAGGCATTTCAGATATACAAATATTTCCCCACATTACTCTCAATCTTTGTTACAGTCACTGCGTATCCCGAAGCTAAAAACGATTTCTCATGACGATCGCAGTTGGTAGCGCCCCACAAAGAGGATGGTTCGATGTCCTCGATGATTGGTTGAAGCGCGACCGCTTTGTATTTATTGGTTGGTCCGGATTACTTCTACTTCCTTGTGCATATCTTGCTATAGGTGGTTGGTTTGTCGGAACAACATTTGTTACCTCTTGGTACACACACGGAGTTGCAAGCTCATACCTTGAAGGTTGCAACTTTTTAACAGCAGCTGTAAGCACCCCTGGTGATGCCATGGGACACAGTCTTCTATTTTTATGGGGTCCTGAAGCCCAAGGTAGTTTCGTAAGATGGCTACAACTTGGTGGTCTCTGGAACTTCGTTGCATTACATGGAGTATTTGGCCTAATTGGTTTTATGCTTCGTCAGTTTGAAATTGCTGGCCTTGTTGGAATTAGACCATACAACGCACTTGCTTTTTCAGCAGTAATTGCAGTATTCACAAGTATTTTCCTCATTTATCCTTTAGGACAGCATAGCTGGTTCTTCGCACCTTCATTCGGTGTTGCAGCAATCTTCCGTTACATCCTGTTCATTCAAGGTTTTCACAATATCACTTTAAATCCATTTCACATGATGGGAGTTGCTGGAATTCTTGGTGGTGCTCTACTTTGTGCTATTCACGGAGCTACAGTACAAAATACTTTGTATGAAGATACAAGTATTTATACAGATGGTAAGGTTCAAAGTTCAACATTTAGAGCTTTTGATCCAACTCAAGAAGAAGAAACTTATTCAATGATTACAGCTAATAGATTCTGGAGTCAAATCTTCGGTATTGCTTTCTCAAACAAGCGTTTCTTACACTTCTTGATGCTATTTGTACCTGTTATGGGTATGTGGACATCTTCAATCGGCATTGTCGGATTGGCACTAAACTTAAGAGCTTATGATTTCGTAAGCCAAGAAATCCGTGCAGCAGAAGATCCAGAATTTGAAACTTTCTATACAAAAAATATACTTTTGAACGAAGGTATGCGAGCATGGATGTCTTCTGTGGATCAACCACACGAAAACTTTGTATTCCCTGAGGAGGTTCTTCCACGTGGAAACGCCCTTTAATAATTTATTAAGAGCTCCAAACCAAAGTATTGAGGAAACTGGTTATGCCTGGTACGTAGGCAACGCTAGACTAATCAATTTATCTGGACGTTTGTTAGGAGCTCACATCGCTCACTCTGGCCTAATAGTTTTTTGGGCTGGAGCAATGATGCTCTTTGAGGTTAATCATTTTACTTTTGATAAACCAATGTGGGAGCAAGGTTTAATTTGTATGCCACACGTAGCAATGTTTGGTTACGGAATAGGCCCAGGTGGTGAAGTTACAGACATCATGCCTTTCTTCCAGGCAGGCGTGGTTCACTTGATAGCTTCTGCTGTTCTTGGTTTTGGTGGTATTTACCACTCACTAGCAGGTCCAGAAAAACTCGAAGAAGATTTTCCATTTTTCTCCACAGATTGGAGAGATAAAAATCAAATGACAAACATCCTTGGATATCATTTGATAGTTTTAGGTGTAGGTGCATTAGCTTGGTCAGTTAACTGGTGTTTTATTGGCGGTGCATATGATACCTGGGCGCCTGGGGGTGGTGAAGTCAGACTTGTTAACCCAACTTTAGATCCAAGAGTTATTCTTGGTTATTTATTTAGATCTCCATGGGGAGGAGCTGGTTCAATAATCGGTGTTAATTCCATTGAAGATATTGTTGGTGGACATGTTTATGTAGGTATTACTGCAATTATTGGAGGAATATTTCACATCTTTACAAAACCTTTTGGATGGGCAAGAAGAGCATTCATCTGGAATGGTGAAGGACTACTAAGTTATGCTCTTGGTGGAATTTGTGTAGCAAGTTTTATTGCTTCTACATTCATTTGGTTTAACAATACTGCTTACCCTTCAGAGTTTTATGGCCCAACAAATGCTGAAGCTTCACAGGCTCAAAGCTTTACTTTCCTAGTGAGAGATCAAAGAATTGGAGCTAATGTAGGTTCAACAATGGGACCAACAGGTCTAGGTAAGTATCTCATGAGATCTCCTACTGGTGAAATTATATTTGGTGGCGAAACAATGAGATTTTGGGATTTCAGAGGGCCATGGTTAGAACCTTTAAGAGGACCTAATGGATTGAGCCTAGAGAAAATTCAAAATGATATTCAGCCTTGGCAGGTAAGGAGAGCTGCTGAATATATGACTCATGCTCCTAACGCTTCTATCAACTCCGTTGGTGGAATCATTACAGAACCTAATGCTGTTAACTTCGTTAACTTAAGACAGTGGTTAGCTGCAGCTCAATTCTTCCTAGGATGGTTTACATTCATCGGTCACCTTTGGCATGCTGGGCGTGCTAGAGCAGCCGCTGCTGGTTTCGAAAAAGGAATCGACAGAAAGAGTGAACCGGCTCTAGAAATGCCTGATTTAGATTAATCTCTATCTCATCTAAAAAAACCCTATCTAAAGATAGGGTTTTTTTTTGCTAAATTTTATTATCTATATAAATTTTCTCTGAGCCATGGCAAACTTAAACCCATTACATTACTGAAACAACCTTCTATTTTTTCTACATATTTCCCACCTATACCTTCCAAAGCAAATCCTCCAGCGCAATATAAAGGTTCATTTGTATCTACATAACTCTTGATTTCCCAATCTTCCAAATTTGAAAAATAAACTCTTGAACTTACTGTTTTTTTTATTATTTCAGTGATTTTTAAAATTCTGGAAGTTGAATCAATATTCCCAATAATTAGAGTATGACCAGTATGTAAAAATCCAAATTCTCCAGACATTTTTTTCCATCTAATAAATGCCTCCTCTTTATTAGATGGTTTTCCATAAGCTTCTCCTTTAAATTCAAAAATTGAATCACACCCAAGTATTTCCAAAGGGCCATAATTAAATTGATCTGGCAATGATATGTTTTGAATATTTTCAGATAAGCTATTAGCCTTTTGAAAAGATAATTCCAAAGCTAAATTTAATATATTCTTTTCTTGAATAGTAGTTTCATCAAAGTCACTTGATATTTGGATAAATTCGATTTGACAATTTTCTAGTAATTTCTTTCTAGATTGAGAAGCAGAGGCTAGAATTAACACAAATTTTTTACCAAATTATAATTCAATTTAATAATTAATAAATTTTAAAATTAATATAAATTACTAATGGAGTTAGAAGCAAAATTACATGAAATAAGGAAACCAATAATGGTCCTAGGCACTTCCAGTGGAGCAGGGAAATCATTAACGGTTACTGCTATTTGCAGGATTCTTAAAAATTTAGGAGAAGAACCAATACCTTTTAAAGGACAAAATATGAGTAACAACGCTTGGGTTGATTGGGAAGGTGGAGAGATGGCATATTCACAAGCACTTCAAGCTTTTGCTTGTGGTATTAATCCCTCTGCAGAGATGAATCCTATTTTATTAAAACCACAAGGAAACTCAATAAGCGAGGTGATTCACCTTGGCAAAAGCATAGGGACCACAACCGCAAAAAATTACTATAAAGATTGGTTTATTCCAGGCTGGGAAGTAATTAAAAAAAGTTTAAAGTCTATTTATGAACGCAATCCGAATTGCCGTTTAATTATCGAAGGGGCTGGAAGTCCAGTAGAGATGAATTTGATTCACAGAGATCTAACAAATTTAAGAGTTGCCAAATATTTAAATGCAAATTGCATTTTGGTTACTGATATTGAAAGGGGGGGCGTATTTGCGCAAATAATTGGAACTCTTGAATTAATGAAGCCTGAAGAAAAGAAGCTTATTAAGGGAATTATTATAAATAGATTCAGAGGAGACCTTTCATTATTTGAATATGGAAAAAAATGGATAGAGAATAAGACCAAAATCCCTGTTATTGGAATTATTCCATGGTTAAATGATTCATTTCCACCAGAGGATTCTTTAGATTTAATAGAAAAAAAATCACTTTCTAAAAATCCTGAAATCAAAGTTGGAATTATAAAATTACCATCTATTAGTAACTTCTCCGATTTTGATCCTCTAGAAAATGAAGAAACAATATTAATTGAATGGATTAGAAAATCACAAAACCTAAGTAAGTATGACTTCATTATTCTGCCGGGTAGTAAACAAACGATTAAAGATCAAATATTTCTTGAAAATTCTGGCTTGTCTCAGGATATAAGGGACTATGCAAATAAAGAAGGAAATATTATTGGAATATGTGGAGGTTTACAAATGTTAGGGACTACACTTGAAGATCCTTATTTTAAAGAGGGTTCCAAGAATTATTCTGAACAAAAAATTAAAGGTATTGGATTACTACCATTAAAAACGACTTTCTTTAAAACAAAATTAACACGTCAAATCAACTCTAAATCTATATGGCCATGCCAATCAGAAATTAATGGATTTGAAATTCATAATGGTCAAACTGTATTGGATGACATCCAAAGTTCATTAAAGATTAATCCTATTTTTGAAGATTCAGATCTTGGTTGGTATAAAGAAAATAATAAAGGCGGAACTATTGCAGGAACATACATTCATGGGATCTTTGAAAATGACAGTTGGAGAGCGCAATATATTAATTTAATAAGGAAGAGTAAAAATCTACCAATATTAAATAAAAAATCAATATCTTATAAAGATAAGAGACAATCTATTATTGATAATCTTGCCAATGAATTCCACAAACATTTAAATCTCAAATCATTTTTAAGTTGAAAGAAACAAAAAATATAAAAGTAATATGGTCAAACAATAAAGAAACATTTGTTTCAAATGGTGATGACTGGTTTTCTTCTGCTGAAAAAGCAGGTTTAGAAATCCCTACTGGCTGCCTCACAGGAAGTTGTGGAGCCTGTGAGATAGATGTAAATGGTGAAACTGTAAGGGCTTGTGTAAGTGAAATTAAAAATAATAAAAAATGTACGTTACATGTTTCTTTAACTACAGACCCCTTTTGGGAAAAATAAATTTCACTAAACATTACCTAATTATTAGATAAAGAAAAACATAGTAAAAAAATGATCCAAAAAATGTGTTTATTAGAATAACTTTCTTTTTGATTTTTGACGAGGCAATAATATAGCTACCCAAAACATGAGGTAGGATTGGGAAAGATCTAATGATTAAAATATAAAAAGATCTAAAAGTAATATTGTCGAAAAATTTATAAAAATTATTTTTTTCTGGTTTTTTTAAAAATAATATATTTCTAGAAAATTTAAATTTAATTTTCCTCAGAATAAGAACTTGAATTACGCTTAAAATGGTTAAAGCAGGAGAAAAGAATAAAACATAATTCAACCCAAAAATCTTTATTAAGATAAAATCAAAAATAATTGATAATGGGAGTCCTAAAAATATAGAAACTATATTTAAAGCAATCAAATATTTGTATTGTATATTATTAAAAAGGGACTCAAGATCATAGGTATACTTGAATATTAGAGCAAAAAAATAAACCCCTAAATAAGTAAAAAATATTTTAAAAATTACTGATTTAAAATTTAGATCTTTTTTATTCATATGAAATGAACATTAATAATGATTATCAAAAACGTATAGGGCAAATAACATCTTTTCCTACAGTGGAAATTATAGAGCCAAGCAGGAAATATTTAGAAAGTAACTCATTTTATCCACTAACAAATTTTTTTATAGGGTATTATCGTTGGAACGATTCAGAAAAATTAATAGAATTAGTCACTCTGCATAAAAAAAGACCCTTTAATGGGGCCTTTTATGGTTTTACTAAATCAAGTGTTTCCTTGTTTCCACTGTTTCAGTAAAACAACCTTTTCAAATTATAAAAGATTATGCCATACAGTTATTTTTCGTGGATGGGACGTATGGAATATTACTTAACTGTCACATGTGCCAGTTTTCCATCTCTGGACATAAACAAATAAAAAAACTTATAAATAAAAAGAGGCTTTACTTATAAGAGATTAACGTGTGAAGTGTTTTTTATTTGTATGACTTACTTGGAAAAGGTATAAATTATCTAAAGTATTATTTACTATTTCTTTTGCCAAAATAGCTAAAGATTTGAAAACTGATTTTTTAAAAAATAAAATAAAAAATTTGAATGTCTGAGAAAATATCTATATTTATTTGATCAAATAAACATTAATCTTAATTAGATTAAGAATAAAAAACACCCTACAAGAAATCCACTTAAATGACCTAATAAACTTACCCCTGGCAAAAAAGAGAAAATCAAACCTATAAGGCATATTGTCTTTGAAATTTTTTGAACTTCATAATTGGACTTAAAACCAATTTCTTTACCTAAAAAATATTTTTTTCCATAAAAAGAAGTTAATAGTAAGAATCCAAATAAAGCATAAATTATTCCACTAAATCCTAAAGCGGCATAGTTGGGATAGAAATTAAGAAAGTAAGATAAAATCTTTTCGTAAATCCAGATGACAAAGAAATTTAAAAAAGAACAAATAAAAATAAATTTCAGATAAAAAAATCTGCTTTTAATTCCAAGTCTCATCAAAAAATATCTAGTGATGATTATTCCTCCAAGATTACTTAATAAATGATTTAAATCTGCATGGATTAGAATTGATGTAAAAATCCTATAGGGTTGATCACTAATTAATCTTGGTACAAAGTAAAAATATTCTTTATCAATAAATCCAATTAAATCTGTAAGTATAAAAATTAAAATTAAAAGAGATGCGCTTAGGATGTATTGCCAATCATATTTAGATATTGAATTATTACTAGCCATATTTTCTTTAGTTTTATACTAAAAGAATATCTACTTACTTAGAAGAAAATAACCTCAAAAGGGTCTTTTTAATGTCTGGAATTTATATTACCTTTAGTAAACTTTGCAATGAGAGCTTGTTGGGTGGTCTATGCATTCTTTTTCCCAATAATCAGGTCTTTGTTCTTTTGGTAGTTGATAATTAAAATCATGCATTCTCCAAATATCTGAAGTTGCATTTCTAATGGCAGTAAATGGAGTGGTGAGTCTCATAAACATAAAACCTCCTATATTTCTACTCCTTAATTATGCTCCTATTCAATTGAAATTAATAGAGTATTAATACCCGAGTATTAGTGCTTTGTGGTCGTCGCGACTATCTTTATCCGTACATTAGGAATATAAATTATTCAGGAGTTAAAAGCACTTCAACAACTTTATGGACAGGGAGGCACATAATACTTAAAGAGGGCAAATAAATGGCCTCTTATTTTAGTTTTAGGACTTCTAAGAAACTACTAGTTAACGGAGAGGGTGGGATTCGAACCCACGAATAGTTGCCTATTAAACGATTTCGAGTCGTTCGCTTTCGACCACTCAGCCACCTCTCCGCCTTTTTATAAGTATGCACTTAATAATGAGAAAATTATGAACTATATAATTATCTTAATTTTTAATTCCAACCTGCATCTTTCATCAATTTAATAGCTAGAGAATTTTTTTCTCCAAGGTCTTCCACAGTAACACCATCAGGCGTAAACTCTCCAAAGTTTTTTACTATTTCATTCTGATTAACTTCCTTTAAAGGATGTTCAAAAGTTGGAGCAGCTAAACCTTTACTTCCTTCTGGAGATGCTAAGAATTCAAGCAACTCGATAGCTTCATTCTTATTTGTTGCATATTTTGCAACCCCACCAGCACTTATATTTACGTGTGCAGGAGTAGGAGTAAGGACCTTTGTTTTTTTTGCATACAAAGCATCTCTTCTCCCATTAACACCTCCTAACATTCTTGCGACATAATAATGATTAACAATTCCTACTCCACATTTTTTCTTAGAAACTGCTCTAATTATTGAAATATCCCCTGGGAAGAATGGTTGGGAAACATTTGAAATCATTCCGGATAACCAAGCTTTAGTTTCTGATTCACCTTTGTTAATGATTTGATTAGCAACTAAAGATTGATTATATGGACTTTTTCTATTTCTCAAACATACTTTCCCTTTTAATGAAGGATCAGCTAAATCAGTGTAATCATTAATCTTGCTAACATCTACCACTTTTGGATTGGCTATCATAACTCTTACTCTTCTCGTTAATGCGTACCATTCCTTATTTGGATCTTTCAATCCAATTGGAACATCATTTTCTAAATTAGAAGATTGTATTGGTTGGAGTAATCCAGCTTTGGCTGCATTAGTAATTCTTGCAGCATCAACTAATAAAATTAAATCCGCTTGAGAATTCTTTCCTTCTCTTTTCAATCGTTCAATTAAAGATATTCCTGCCGCTTCTATAAGCCTAACTTTAATTCCTGTTTCTTCTGCAAATTTTTTATAAATACTTCTATCTGTATTGTAGTGTCTACCTGAATAAACTTTGACTTCTTTTTCTGTTGAATTAGCGGGTATATTAACGTTTAGCAAAAATATAAATGTTAGTGCTGAATAAAAAAGTTTTTTGAGATTTTGCACTTTTTAAAATTAGTATCTATGGTTACTTTATACCCATCAAAAGAGTTCAAACTCTAAAAGCCATCTTCGATACATTAAAATGTATCATTTTTTATATGCCATATGAATTATTTAACTCATCAGTTATTAAATTCTGAAGAAATAAATTTATTAAAAAAAGAATTAGAACAAGAAAATCAAGGTTGGGAAGATGGGAAAAAAACTGCTGGCAGTCACGCCTCAATTGTAAAAAATAATTTGCAACTAAAAAGAACATCAGATATTTCGAAAAAATTATCCTTGTTAATTAAACAAAAAATTTTAAATAATGATTTAATAAAAAGCTTTACTTTACCAAAAAATATTCATGGAATCATGTTTACTAAATCCTCCAAAGGAATGAAGTATGGACGACATATAGATAATGCATATATGTCATCAGGCAGGGCTGACTTATCTTTCACAATTTTTCTTACCAAAAAACATCTATACGAGGGGGGTGAACTATTAATTGAAGATCTTACTTTAGAAAACAAATTTAAACTTAATAGTGGAGAAATTTTAATTTACCCAAGCACCTATTTACATTCAGTTCAGGAAGTTCTCAATGGAGAAAGAATAGTATGCGTTGGATGGATTGAGAGTTATATAAAAAGTATTGAAGAAAGAGAATATTTATTTGATTTAGACGCTGGTGCGAGAAGTCTATTAGCTAAGCATGGTAGATCTGACGATCTCGATCTAATTTTTAAATCCTACTCAAATCTCTTAAGAGTTATGGGCGATTAAATAAGCATCATTTTATACAACAATAAGAATATTATTCTAAAAATGATTAATATATAAAAAAAATACAGTTGTTAAATGCCAAAAAGAAGTTCAATTGCAATTTTTATCGCAGCCACAAGCGCATTAGCTATCTCAACAACAACTACCAATTCTGCTAATTCAGGCGAGAATGACTTAGGCGGATTAAAAGAATGGAATACAGATATGGCTTTAGATGCGGATTTCAAATTAGATGCAGAAGCACAAAGAATAGCTGATGAAGCAGCTAAGTCATCCACATGTATCCCTATTGGTGAAGGAGAAAACTGCTGGTGATTTAAAAAAAAGATTTAAAAAATCGATGTTTTAAATAATGAAAGATTGGAAAATATCTAATTTTTAATAGCTATTACTAAAATTTTGAGAAATTTATATTTTCTTATTATTATTCAACTATTAAAATTAATTTCTTCAATAAAGATATTTAACAGGCAAAAAAAACCCCCTTATAAAAGGGGGCTTTTTTATTCTAAAAACAATTTAGAATTTGAATGTGGTTTGTAAAAGGTAACCTGTCATGTCAGTTTCGACATTACTAGAATTTTTAGAAGTTCCACCAAATATTGTTGGAGTTATTGAAACTGAATCATTTACTTTATACTTATAGTAAAGTTCATACAAGAAAGGATCGATAGTTTCTCCTTCAACTTTTTGAGGCTGACCAAATGCTATGCCAATTTTATCATCAGCATTGATTACGTCAGTCCAGTTAAGTCCAACAAAATAAGCAGTAGTATTTGAGTTTGATGATGCATCTGTTTCAGAGGTGTCATAACCAACTGAAATAGAAGGTACAGCAGTTGATGAATCTGTTGGTCTCCACCAAGCTCTTAAACCATAGTTAGTACTATTACCATCACCTGATCTTGCTTTACCATCGGTTGTCATGAAATAAGAATCGGTCCAGCCATTATATTTCAAGTTAACCATTGCCGAAACAGAATAGTTAGGCTGTGTATAACCAACTTGAGTTGCCCAACTTTGCGTTTGTTCATCAGTAAAAAGACCATTTTTACTTGTAATGTTAGAACTGATTCCTAAACCGCTATCTGCGTTATAAGCCCAACCAAATCCAGGTCTAGTACTCGCACCATAAGCAGCTGCATTACCTCCTAAAGTGAATGCCTTCAAAACTGGTTCATATATAGAAGGAGTTGTTGCATGCATATAATAATTTTCAATCTTTGGACCGATAGTTACTGTATGATTGCTATCTCCAATTGGAGTTGTGTACCAAAGTTTATCAACTTTTAGTTGATCACCGTTGCCGTTTCCTGAACTTAGATAAGTGTTATAAACAGATTTTGTTTTAGACCAAGAAGTGTGATTACCAGTCTTAATTCTTGTATAGAGATTATCGTCACCAGTGAAACTAGTATTTAAGTTCATTGTATATGTATACATGAACTGTGTTTGACCTGTGTAAGTATCGTCATCAGTATCAACACTACCTACATCGAAAATTGCTTTACCGTCTAGAACTGTTGTATCGGAAAAGCCACCAGCTTCAAATTCATTTTGCTTCACCTCAAGGCCATCTAAGCGACCTTTAAGAATTGCAAGATCTTCACTAACTTCGTTAATGAATGTTTTACTGTCAAGTCTAGAAGATTTTTTTGTGGTGCTACGAGAGTAGCTATTCATTTCTTCTAAATTGACAACGTCGGAAGCTTGGGCAGCAATTGGAGCTAATAAGCTCACAGATGCACCTGCCACCAACATTTGTTGGAAGAGTTTCATTTTACCTCACACGAAAAATGCCCATAGAAATGGGTAACTATACTGTATCGAGAGTAACAAAAAAATAAAGAGCTAAAAGCTTCAAGTCCGCGTAACATTTTATACGATTGAATCTGGAAAAATAGAAATTATCTCGATTATTTTTTTATTAATGGGTATTGAAGTAATTCTCTTTCCTCTATCCAAGATGATGCAACTTCTCTTGCTAAGTTTCTAATCTTTTCAATATATTGAGCACGATCTGTAACTGAAATCACTCCTCTAGCATCAAGAAGATTAAATGTATGACTACATTTCAGAACAAAATCAAGCGCGGGATAAGTTAATTTCTTTTCGATTAAGTTATTTGCCTCCTCTTGATAAATTTCAAATAATTTTCTGAGATTGTCAGCACTAGATTCAGTAAAATTATAAGAGCATTGACTTTTTTCAAATTGAAGCCAAATATCGCTATATTTCAAATCTTTGTTCCAATTTAGGTCCCAAATACTATCCTTATCCTGCAAAAACATTGCAATCCTCTCTAATCCATAAGTGATTTCAATTGGGATTGGATTACAATCAATGCCCCCGCATTGTTGGAAATAAGTAAATTGAGTAACTTCCATTCCGTCCAGCCAAACTTCCCAACCTACACCCCAGGCTCCAAGTGTAGGAGACTCCCAGTTATCTTCCACAAATCTTATGTCATGATTTCTAGGATTTATCCCGAGAGATTCAAGAGATGTCAAATATTTTTCCTGGATTCCTTCCGGTGAAGGTTTAATTATTACTTGATATTGAAAGTAATGTTGTGCCCTATTAGGATTATCGCCAAAACGTCCATCTGTAGGTCTTCTACATGGCTCTACATATGCAACACTCCAAGGCTCTGGTCCAATAGCCCTTAAAAAAGTATGCGGATTCATTGTCCCAGCACCCTTTTCTGTATCATATGGCTGCATAATCAAACAACCTTCTTCTGACCAAAAATTATTTAAATTTTGAATTATATCCTGAAAAAACATTAAATTAAAATAGCGGAAAAATTTAGATCAATGCCAATAGATATAATAACAAAGCTTTAAAGTAAAAAATATTTTGAAATCCAATTCCTCAAAATTATCATCCAAAAAAACTCTCATAAAATTAGATCCGTTATTAAAAATAA
>QCIX01000010.1 GCA_003216355.1 Prochlorococcus sp. AG-402-N23
GTACTTGAATAAGTTCATTTTCCCTACCATCATCTTTTGAAGAACTTGCAATATATATATCTTTGACAAATTCGGTTTTTTTAAGCCTTTTTAAAATTTCTTTTGAATTATTAGATAGACCTATAGCAATTCCTTTCAAATCAGAAACTATTGATAGTTACGTTGAAATTATATCCTGTCGCTGGATTGAAAAATTTTCTTTTGAAATATAAAAAAAAATTAAAGAAATTTATATGAAATTTGGGTAAAAATACTCACTATTTAGTCATAGACTAGAATTTACAAAATATTCATATAGTAACAATCATTAGAACATTTGTTACGTTAATGCATAACGAAAGAATCTTTGCCTTATTATTTTTGAAACGAATATCTAAAGTTCCGAAGGTTTCGTTTTCTTGAACATTATCATTAAAAATAGGTTCAAGATCCGATCAATCGGCTTTAATGTCAATTATTTTCGAGGTGCTAGATGACCATCAGCCCACCAGAAAGTGGAGAAAAAAACAAAAAAGTTTTGGAAGATCCTGTCAAGGCCGATCCAAGACCTATTGATTTTGCCAAATTAGATAAGCCAGGTTTCTGGTCAAGTAAATTATCTAAAGGTCCAAAAACTACAACTTGGATCTGGAATTTGCATGCTGATGCACATGATTTCGATGTGCATACAGGCGATGCTGAAGAAGCAACTAGAAAAATCTTTTCAGCTCATTTTGGACATCTTGCAGTCATTTTTATATGGATGAGTGCTGCATTTTTCCATGGAGCAAGATTTTCTAATTACTCAGGTTGGTTAGCCGATCCAACTCATGTCAAACCCGGAGCTCAGCAAGTATGGGCAATAGTTGGTCAAGAAATGCTTAACGCTGACCTTGGTGCTAACTACAACGGTATTCAAATTAGTTCAGGAATATTCCACATGTGGCGAGCATGGGGAATCACTAATGAGAGTGAACTGATGGCTTTAGCAATAGGTGCTGTAGTAATGGCTGCACTTATGCTTCATGCTGGAATTTTTCATTATCATAAAGCAGCTCCAAAAATGGAGTGGTTCCAAGATATTGAGTCAATGCTTAACCACCATATAGCTGGTTTAGTAGGACTAGGATCTTTAGCATGGGCTGGCCACTGTATTCATATCGGAGCTCCTACTGCAGCTCTCTTAGATGCAATTGATGCAGGCTCTCCTTTAGTTATTAATGGAAAAGAAATAGCAACTATTGCAGATATGCCTATGCCGCATCAACTCTGCGATCCACAAATAATAGGTCAGATATTTCCAGGATTAGCAAGTGGTACAGGCAATTTCTTTAGTTTAAATTGGTTGGCTTTCTCAGACTTCCTTACTTTCAAAGGTGGACTTAACCCTGTGACAGGAAGCTTGTGGATGACTGATGTTTCACATCATCATTTAGCTTTTGGTGTAATAGCAATAATCGGTGGTCATATGTACAGAACCAATTATGGTATTGGTCATAGTATGAAAGAAATATTAGATTCACAGCAAGGCGACCCAATCTTATTCCCTGCGCCTAAAGGTCATCAAGGTCTTTTTGAGTTCATGGCAGAAAGTAGACATGCCCAGCTATCAGTAAACCTAGCTATGCTTGGATCAATAAGCATACTTGTATCTCATCATATGTATGCGATGCCTCCATATCCTTATATAGCTACTGACTACATGACAGTTCTTGGATTATTTACCCATCACATGTGGATAGGTGGATTATTCATTGTAGGAGCAGGTGCGCATGCTGGAATTGCAATGGTTAGAGATTATGATCCAGCAAAACATATCGATAATGTATTAGACAGAATTCTTAAGGCAAGAGATGCTTTAATCAGTCACTTGAACTGGGTATGTATGTGGTTAGGATTCCATAGTTTTGGACTCTATATTCATAACGATACTATGAGAGCTTTGGGTAGACCTCAAGATATGTTTAGTGATTCTGCAATCCAACTTCAGCCAATCTTTGCTCAATGGGTACAGAGTATCCAAGCATCTTCTGTTGGAACTTCTCTTTTAGCAGGTACTGCAGAAGCTTTACCTCACAAAGCTTTAAGTGAAGTTTTTAATGGAAGTTTAGTAGAAGTTGGTGGAAAGGTAGCTATAGCTCCAATTCCATTAGGTACAGCTGATTTAATGATTCATCATATTCATGCTTTCCAAATCCATGTAACTGTTTTGATACTTCTCAAAGGAGTACTTTATGCAAGAAGTTCAAGGTTGATACCTGATAAAGCTTCTTTAGGATTTAGATTCCCTTGTGATGGTCCTGGAAGAGGTGGTACATGTCAAGTTTCTTCATGGGATCACGTTTTCTTGGCTCTCTTCTGGATGTATAACTGTCTATCAATAGTTATTTTTCACTTCTCTTGGAAAATGCAGAGTGATGTTTGGGGACTTACTGGTGGTAATTTCGCACAAAGTTCAATTACTATCAATGGTTGGTTAAGAGATTTCCTCTGGGCTCAAGCTTCTCAAGTATTAACAAGCTATGGTCAATCAATAAGCATGTACGGTTTGATGTTCTTAGGAGCTCACTTTATATGGGCATTCAGTTTAATGTTCCTCTTCAGCGGAAGAGGATATTGGCAAGAATTGTTCGAATCAATTGTTTGGGCACACAATAAACTAAAGGTTGCACCAACCATTCAACCTCGAGCTCTATCTATTACTCAGGGACGTGCAGTAGGTGTTACACATTTCCTTGTAGGTGGTATTGCTACCACATGGGCCTTCTTCCATGCTCGCCTTTTCGGGCTGGGCTAATAACCTGAACTTCACCTTTTTAATTCAATGGCAACAAAATTTCCATCATTTAACCAGGGTCTAGCTCAGGACCCCACAACCCGACGAATATGGTACGGAATAGCTACCGCTCATGACTTTGAAAGTCATGATGGTATGACAGAAGAAAAACTTTATCAGAAGCTATTCTCTACACATTTTGGACATCTAGCAATAATCGCTCTCTGGGTAGCTGGTAACTTATTTCATATTGCTTGGCAGGGTAACTTTGAGCAATTTGTACTTGATCCAACTCATGTCCGCCCTATAGCTCATGCTATTTGGGACCCTCATTTTGGATCTGGCATCACAGAAGCAATGACACAAGCTGGAGCAAGCGGTCCAGTAAACATCGCTTATTCAGGTCTCTACCATTGGTGGTACACAATTGGAATGAGAACTAACGAACAACTCTTCCAAGCATCAATATTTATGAGTATCCTTGCTTGTTGGACTTTATTTGCAGGTTGGTTACACTTACAACCAAAATTCAGACCTTCTCTGGCCTGGTTTAAAAATGCAGAGTCAAGATTAAATCATCACTTAGCTGTTTTATTTGGTTTTAGTAGTATCGCTTGGACTGGTCATTTAGTTCATGTTGCAATACCTGAATCAAGAGGACAGCATGTAGGCTGGGATAACTGGTTAACTGTACTTCCACACCCTGCAGGATTAGCTCCTTTCTTTACTTTAAACTGGGGAGCATATGCACAAAATCCTGATTCTTTAGATCAAGTTTTTGGAACAGCTGAAGGAGCTGGAACCGCAATCTTTACTTTCTTAGGAGGTCTGCATCCTCAAAGCGAAGCATTATGGCTTACTGATATTGCTCATCACCATATTGCAATTGGAACAGTCTTTGTAATTGCTGGCCATATGTATAGAAATACTTTTGGCATAGGGCATAGCCTCAAAGAAATTACAGAAGCTCATAATACTAGACACCCAAATGATCCACATAAAGGTAGTTTCGGAATAAATCATGATGGTATATATGAAACTGTAAATAACTCATTACATTTCCAACTTGGACTAGCATTAGCATCACTTGGAGTAGCAACTTCTCTTGTAGCTCAACACATGGGAGCACTTCCTTCTTATGCTTTTATCGCTAGGGACTACACTACACAATCTGCTTTATATAGTCATCATCAGTACATAGCAATGTTCTTGATGGTTGGTGCTTTTGCACATGGAGCTATTTTCTTTGTGAGAGATTACGATCCTGAATTAAATAAAGATAATGTGTTAGCGAGAGTTCTTGGAACTAAGGAAGCTTTAATAAGTCACCTTAGTTGGGTAACAATGTTGCTTGGATTCCATACTCTTGGAATTTATGTCCATAACGATGTTGTTGTAGCTTTTGGTAATCCTGAAAAGCAAATTCTAATTGAGCCAGTATTTGCTCAATTTGTTCAAGCAGCTCAAGGTAAGATGATGTATGGCTTCAATGCTTTACTATCTGACCCTACAAGTTCAGCAAGTCTCGCTGCTAATTCATTACCAGGTAATCATTACTGGATGGATCTTATCAATAGACAAGATGCATTGAGTGCATTCTTACCTATAGGTCCTGCAGATTTCTTAGTTCATCATGCTATCGCTTTAGGTCTTCATACAACTGCTTTAATCCTAATCAAAGGCGCACTTGATGCTAGAGGAACTAAATTAATTCCTGATAAGAAAGATTTAGGTTATGCATTCCCTTGTGATGGGCCTGGACGAGGAGGTACTTGTGATAGTTCATCTTGGGATGCTATGTACTTAGCGATGTTCTGGGCATTAAATTTACTAGCATGGGTAACCTTCTACTGGCATTGGAAACACCTAGCAATATGGCAGGGTAATGTAGCACAATTTAATGAATCAGGAACTTATCTAATGGGTTGGTTCAGAGATTATCTCTGGTTAAACTCTGCTCAACTTATTAACGGATATAATCCATTTGGTGTAAACTCATTATCTCCTTGGGCTTGGATGTTCCTATTCGGTCACTTAGTTTGGGCTACTGGTTTCATGTTCCTAATATCATGGCGTGGTTACTGGCAAGAATTAATTGAAACATTAGTTTGGGCACATCAGCGTACTCCAATTGCTAACCTTGTTGGCTGGAGAGATAAGCCAGTCGCACTTTCAATTGTTCAAGCTAGATTAGTTGGATTAGCACATTTCACCATTGGTAACATTCTTACATTCGGTGCATTTGTGATTGCATCAACTTCTGGTAAGTTTGGCTAAATTTTCCTTTAAATAATTCAAATCACCACATATGTGGTGATTTTTTTTTGTTTAATTTTAATGTTGTAAATTAAGTTAAAATTATATAAATATATCAAATATAAATGTCAGATATAAAACAATTAATTTCTATTATCATCCCTGTTTTCAATGAAAGTGAGAGTATTGGTTTTTTATTGGATGAAGTTATAAATGTAATGTCATTATATAAATTTAATTTTGAATTGATTGTTGTAAATGATGGTTCTAAAGACAATACTCAACAAGTATTAAAACAATTAACTCTCAAAATTAAAGAATTATCAGTTATTTCCCTTCGCAAAAATTATGGGCAGACTGCAGCAATGTCAGCTGGCTTTGATAACTCTAAAGGCGATATTGTCATTACTTTGGATGGTGATTTACAGAATGATCCAAATGATATTCCGATATTAATTTCAGAAATTAATAATGGCTACGATTTGATTTGTGGATGGAGGTTTGATAGAAAAGATAAATTAATTAATAGAAAGATACCATCCAAAATAGCGAATAAATTAATAGCTCGCGTAACAGGTTTGAATTTGCATGACTATGGATGTTCATTAAAAGCTTTTAAGAAAGAAATAATTGATGATATTAAATTATATGGAGAACTTCACAGGTTTTTGCCTGTCTTAGCAAATATTGAAGGTGCAAGAATCAAAGAAATTAAAGTCAATCATAGAAGCAGGCAATATGGATCTAGCAAATATGGAATAGATAGAACTTTTAGAGTTTTAATGGATTTACTAACTGTTTGGTTTATGACTAAATTTTTAACAAGACCGATGTATGGATTTGGTTTTGTTGGAATCATAAGTATTTTGATTAGCCTAGCAATGAGTTCCTATTTGATAGTTTTAAAAATAATGGGTGAGAATATTGGAAATCGTCCGTTGTTAATGTTTGCATTAATATTGGGAATTACTGGGGTTCAATTATTTAGCTTTGGATTATTGAGCGAACTTTTAATTAGAACATATCATGAAAGTCAAAGTCGTCCAATTTATAGAATAAGATCAATAAGTAGTGCCAATCAAAATTAAATTTTTACTTGAATTTTCTTATTAATAAAGCTGAAAGTTTAACCACTTCAGGAGACATATCTCTTAAGCCTTGTCGTAAAATTGATAATGTTGATTTATCAGACAATTCTTCCGCAATTTTTAATGCTTTTAATTTGTCTTCTGTATTTCCCTGAAAAAGACTAAACATTTTATTTCTTTGAGAATTTTTATAAAATAATGAGTACTTTTTTGCTTCGTGATTGTATAAAAAACTTTTTTTATTAGATAGAAATTTATTATTATTTTTTCTATTTTTTTTTAATTTAACAGAATGTAATTTGCCTTTATTTATTAACTTTCTAAAGGTTCTTTTTTTTAAAACTAGAAGTAATATTCCTATAAAAATAATAAGTACAATTGCGAAAAAATTTAACATGTAAAAAGTTAATAATTTTTATATCATCCAGTAATAAAATTAACACTATTTCGCAGATAAATACTAAAGTGTTTAAAGATGTTTAAAGAACTATGCCATCTGATTTACCAAGTCTCTTACCCTCAATTTTTGTTCCATTAATTGGTATAGCAATGCCTGCTGTTTTTATCGTATTAATTGGAAGATTTATTACAGCAACTGAATAAATTATTAAACACTAAACTATTAAAAAAATGAGCGACTTTCAAAAATCATTCTCAGAATCAACAAGTTCAATTAAGTTTGATGAGAAATACATAGATAATTCTGTACAACCAAATGATATTGGTGTTGCAGAACAATGGGCAGTAAAAACAGTTGCTGATCCATGTGTTGGTAATTTAGCTACCCCAGTTAATAGTGGTTATTTTACCAAAGCTTTTATAAATAATTTGCCTTTTTATAGAGAAGGTATTTCTCCTAATTTTAGAGGCTTAGAAACTGGAGCAGCTTTTGGATATCTATTATACGGTCCTTTCACTATGACTGGCCCACTAAGAAATTCTGAATTTGCTCTAACTGCTGGGCTTCTTGCGGCTATTGGAGCTGTTCATATTTTGACAGCACTTTTAGTTCTATACAATGCACCCGGTAAATCACCTAATGTTCAACCTCCAGATGCGACTGTTAATAATCCGCCAAAGGACTTATTTACAAGAGCTGGTTGGGCTGATTTTACAAGTGGATTTTGGTTAGGAGGCTGTGGAGGAGCTGTTTTTGCTTGGCTACTTGTTGGGACATTACACTTAGACACCATAATGCCAATTATTAAAAATATTTGGACTGCTGGGTAATTCCTAAATAAAAGAATAAGTAATATTTAAAATTTAATTTTAAATTTAAAAGGTGAGCTCTACTTACTAACGTATTGTTCTGTCCCATCTATAGTTTCTAACAACTCTTCCTGTCGAAATAAGCTTGGATTTATAATGCAATGAGATTTTATCATTTGACTGTTTTAGGGTATCTAATCCTATTCCATTTCTACCAAAATCCTTTCCAGAGCTATGGTAATACAAACCGTCTCCTTTGTAGATTCCAATATGATCACATTTTTCTATAGTTCCAAAAAATAAAAGATCGCCAGGTATTAGAGCTGCATAAGACTCTTTGAAATAAAAAAGATGTTTACAAAAACTTTTTATTTGATATGAATCTCGAGGTATATGAATGCGATGCTTTAAAAAAGCAGTCTGAATTAAACCGGAACAATCAAAATTTGGTCCTAATGTGCCTCCCCAAAGGTATTCATTAGTTAACTCAGCTTGATCCTTGATCCATTTTAAAATTGAGGTAATTTTATCTTTTATAAGGAAGTTTTCATTTTTTAAACTCTCAGTTTTATTTAATTCATATTTTTCAATAATCAATCCATCTAAATTTATCCAACAGATGTAACCATCCTCATATAGTTGAACTAGTATTCTTGAAAATTTATGGTTGTTTTGATAGATATTTGGATAAATAAGCCTAAAAATTCTATTTTTAAATATTTCAGTAACTAATTTATTTTCTGTGTTATTTTGATATCCAGAAATATTAACTTTTAATTTCCACCAAATAGTTTTTGAAAAATTAGTTTGTTTAAATAGTGAGATAGGATTTTTATAACTTTCCATACAATGTCCTTTTACTATTTAAGTAAAGAGATGGGTCTAGCCCTAAATTATATTTTAGGGAGAGTATGTACTCATAATAAAGATTTTTCAAGAGAAGATATTGCTATAACTTGGATTAATTATAAAAGTGAAAATAACAGAGTATTTAAAGGTTTTGGAACTGGTATTAATAATAAAAAATTGGTTTACCCTGCCAGCATAGTCAAGTTGGTTTATGGCCTTGCTGCATTTTATTGGATTAAAAAAGGAAGTTTATTATTATCAGATGAACTTAATGATGCTGTAAGGAAAATGTTGTCTTTCTCAAGTAATAATGCAACAAGCTTTTTAATTGATTTACTTACAGGAACAACAAGTGGACCTTGTATTGAAGGGGAATTATGGGAAAATTGGAAATATCAAAGAAGTATAATAAATGATTGGCTACATGATTTACATTGGGAGGAATTGAGTGGTATAAATTGCTGTCAGAAGACTTGGGATGATGGACCATATGGTCGTGAAAAAGAATTTTATGGGCATGATAATAAAAATAGAAACGCTATGAATTCTGATTCAGCTGCAAGGGTTTTGGAGGAAATTATGATTCATATTGATTATCAAAAAAATGACTTAAATTTACGAAGTTTTTTAAAAAGAAATTTAAATAAAGTTGTTCTTAAAAACGATTCTCTTAATCAAATAGATGGTTTTTTGGGTGAAGGATTACCACAAAGCATTAATCTTTGGAGTAAAGCAGGCTTAATGTCTGAAGTTAGACATGATTCAGCTTGGTGGACTAATAGTCAATCTTTACACACTTTATTAGTTGTTTTTTGTAATGGAGAAAAATATTCTAAAGATACTTCCTTGTTACCATTAATAGCCAAAGAAGTTTATGAATTTAATAAGAGTTATAATGTATAGGACTAAAGTAAATCGTCTAAGTAATTAGAATCTAATTCATTAGTATAGGCTTCATAAGGTAACATCATTACCTCTTCAGAATCTAAATCATTCATAATCCATTCTCTATATTCTGCTAACAAACTTTTTCTATCTTCATTATCTAATTCATAAATACGTAATGCTGTATCTTTAAAATTTTCTTTAATTAAATTTTCAATTTCTTTCTTCCTCATTTTATGTTAATTCTCCTTCCAAAATAACTCTTCTTATTGTTGATAATGCAATTCCCGTTTGTGATCTGATTGATCGATATGAATATCCCTCATTACGTAATCTGATTACTAAAGATTCTTTTAAAGGACTTATTTTGGGCCTTCCTCCCAGATTATTTCCAGATAATTTTCTGCGTAATAGTTGTTCTTTTTTTCTTTCACCTAAACTTTTGTCTTCTAAATTATCTAATTCATATAAAATCTGAAAAATAGAAGAATTTGCTTTAGTTGATTCATTAGCCGCAAAAAAACCAGTCAAAGTTCGCAATTTAATATCCTTGTTAATAAGTTTATTTATTGTCCTCAAACATTCTTTTTTATTTTTAAACGCTCGATCAAGCTGAGTTATTAGTAATTGATCGCCTCTAGACAAGCAATTTATAGCTTTATTGAGTTGGGGTTTGATTTCTTCATCTAAACTTATCAATTCAGAGAAAACTAAACTGCAACCTTCTTCCTTTAAAATTTTTATTTGTTCTTCTAAATATTCATATTCATTATTAGTAGCTCTAGCATAACCTATTGCTTTAGAGCTTTTATTTTTTTCAGATAGTAAAATACGCTTTCTTTTAAATTTAAAAGTCAATGTTTTATTACATATATTTTTTACTGTATCAATAAATATATAAAAAAACACTTTTTAGTACAAAAAATCGTAATAAAGTTAAGCTAATTACTAAGAAACTGCATGAAATATTGTTCTGATATCTATATTAAAAATAACGTTCTAAATACTGTTTTATATTTAGTTGATAGAACAAAAATATTTTGTAAGTAGTAACTTGAATTAGGATTTTTTAAATTATCGATGGACTAGTTAAATTCATTTATTTCTTGCCCTCTATTCACTATCCTTCATTTTTGAAATTATTAATAGTTAATTCAAAATGTTTTTAGTAAAATAATAATAAAGGTTAGAAAAAATTAATTTGACTAATAATTCCAATAGTTTAATTTCAAAACCTGATTGGTTAAGAGTAAAAGCTCCGCAAGTTGAGAGAATTGGGAATACTGCAAATTTGTTAAATGATTTAAATCTCAATACTGTATGTCAAGAGGCAAGTTGTCCAAATATTGGTGAATGTTTTGCAAGTGGCACTGCCACTTTCCTTATAATGGGCCCTGGCTGTACTAGGGCATGTCCATATTGCGATATTGATTTTGATAGATCTAAAAGAGAATTAGATCCAACAGAACCATATCGTTTAGCCGAAGCCGTTTATAGAATGCAACTTAAACATGTTGTAATCACATCAGTTAATAGAGATGATCTTGAGGATGGTGGCGCATCTCAATTTTTTGAATGTGTTTATCAAGTAAGAAAAAAATCGCCTGAAACTACTATTGAGCTTTTAATACCTGATCTTTGTGGCAACTGGAAAGCGCTTGAAAAAGTTCTTGATTCAAATCCAAACGTTTTAAACCATAATATTGAGACTGTGTCTTCGCTATATAAAAAAGTAAGACCTCAGGGTAAATATGAGAGAACTCTTGAGTTGCTTAAAAGGACTAGAGAATATTCTCCCAAAGTTTATACAAAATCAGGTTTTATGCTTGGTTTAGGGGAAAAAGATGAGGAGGTCTTAAGTCTTCTTAAGGATTTAAAAAGTAATTTCGTTGATATTGTTACTATTGGCCAATACTTATCTCCTGGCCCAAATCATTTACCTGTGCAAAGATTTGTGAGTCCCTCAAAATTTAATTATTATAAAGTTTTCGGGGAAAAAGATTTTGACTTTATGCAAGTAGTTAGTTCTCCTTTAACTCGTAGCAGTTACCATGCTGAAGAAATTCAAAAACTTATGAAAAAGTATCCAAGATAGTTATTTTTATTTATTTGAATCTATCCACTCATTTAATTTCCATTCAACTAGATCATTTTTAATCATTGGATCATTCTTAATTATTTTTAGTGCATTTTTATAATTATTCATCTCAAGAATGAGAAACCCGCCGTCACCAGGCCTCTTTAACTCATCTACTAAAAAACCACTTTTTATATTAATTCCCTCTTTTTTTAATTTTTTTATCCATTCAATATGTTCGTTAATTATTTTTTGTTTTAAATCATAATTAATTAAGTATTCTTTTTTTATGATTTCAGTTTTTATAAAGAAAGGCATTTACATTTTCTTTATGCCAAGCATTTCTTCTTCGCTTGGGGGAACTATTAATTTAAAAGTACTCTTGTAATAAGACCAATCTTCAATTATTTTGGCAGCCTTTAAGCTATTTGTTTTTGCTCGATATTCTCTAATAATTTCCAATAAGATATCTTCCTGCTTTGATGAAGTTATTTTATGAATGCTAACTATTTCCTTGTTAACTTTATTACTTAAATCGTTTTTTTCATCGATTATAAAAGCTATTCCACCAGTCATGCCTGCACCAATATTCCTTCCTGTGGAACCTAGAATAACTACTTTCCCACCAGTCATGTATTCACAACAATGATCACCTGCTCCTTCTGTTACCGCTGTAGCACCACTATTTCTTACTGCAAATCTTTCTCCAGATTTTCCTAATGCAAATAATTTCCCACCTGTTGCTCCATAAAGACAGGTGTTTCCTAAAATAACCTGTTCGGAGGAAGTTTTTTCTATTTTTGGTGGAATTATTGTGAGTATTCCTCCATTCATTCCTTTACAAACATAATCATTGGCTTCTCCGATTAATTGAACATTCATTCCTTTCAATAAAAAGGCACCAAAGCTTTGTCCTGCATATCCTTTAAAATTTAAGTTGAGTTCGCCATTGAAGCCAGTGTTGCCGTGAAGTTCTGCGATTTCGCCTGATATTTTCGCACAAACACTTCTATCTGTATTTTTTATTTCAATTTCTTTGGTTAATATTTCGTGATTTTTAATTGAATCTATAAATTCAGTATCAGACAATAACACGTCTTCTAATACAGAACCATTACTATGGGCAGTTTGTGAATGTTTTAACCATGACCTATCAGGGGTTGAGTGTTTATTTACTAAAGAAGAAAGATCAATATTAGAAGTTTTTGGCAGATCGATATTTCTTGCAGAAAGAAATTCTTGATTACCAATCAGTTCTTCCATATTAGAAACACCGATACTACTCATTATCTGTCTTACTTCTTCAGCAATATACAAGAAAAAATTTACAACATTTTCTGGAATACCTTTAAATCTTTTTCTTAATTCTTCTTTTTGAGTGGCAACTCCAACAGGACACTTGTTTGTATGACAAACCCGAGCCATTATGCATCCTTCAGCAATCATCGCTACAGAACCAAAACCGTATTCTTCAGCGCCTAGTAAAGCTGCAATAACTACGTCCCAGCCTGTTTTAAGACCTCCATCAGTTCTCAAAATTACTCTTTCGCGTAAGTTGTTCTCCAAGAGAGATTTATGAACCTCAGCAACACCTAGTTCCCATGGTAAACCTGCATGTTTAATAGAACTCAGGGGTGAAGCACCTGTACCTCCGTCATGGCCTGATATTTGAATTACATCTGCATTAGCTTTGCTTACTCCAGCAGCAATAGTGCCTATACCAATTTCAGAAACAAGTTTAACGCTTACTTTCGCTTTTGGATGAACTTGGTGTAAGTCGTGGATAAGTTGAGCTAAATCTTCAATTGAATAAATATCATGATGTGGGGGAGGAGATATTAAAGCTACTCCAGGTTTACTATTTCTTAGTTTTGCGATGTAAGAATCAACTTTTGGACCAGGTAATTGTCCCCCCTCTCCGGGTTTTGCACCTTGAGCCATTTTAATTTCGAGTTGTTTACCACTTCTTAGATATTCAGGTGTAACTCCAAATCTTCCTGATGCTATTTGTTTAATAGCTGAGCATGCGGTGTCTCCATTCTCTAAGCCTTTAATAAATGGCAATGTCGCTGACTGAGTATTTTCATCGATATCATTTAAAACATTAAAACGAGCTGGATCTTCTCCCCCTTCTCCACTATTACTTTTTCCACCAATTCTATTCATTGCAACTGCTAAAACTTCATGCGCTTCTCTGGATAAAGCACCTAAACTCATTCCTCCAGTACAGAACCTTTTGCAAATTGATTCAACACTTTCAACTTCCTCTAATGGAATACTTTTCCTTGTTGAATTAATTGTTAGTAAATCTCTAAGAGATGTTGTCGGTCTATTACTAATAAGTTTTTTGTAAGTTGCAAAATGATCGTATCCTGGCCCTTGTTTTACCGCTGAATGTAGAACTTTGGACATCTCTGGGTTATTAGAATGATATTCTCCATTATTTCTAAATTGTACAAATCCTAAAAATTCTAATTTCTTTAAATCGATCTCTGGATAGGCTTTCGTATGTATTGAAAGTGTTTCATTAGTTAATTCTTTTAGTGTTATGCCAGCGATACGACTTGTTGTACCATCAAAAGCAATTTTTATTAAGTCAGATCCAAGGCCTACAGCTTCAAAAATTTGTGCACCATGGTAACTAGATAAAAGTGAAATGCCTATTTTTGAGAGAATTTTTCTTAGACCGTCTTCTAAAGCTTTTTTAATATTTTCTTGAACATCAACTATTGATAATGGATTTATTTTTTTGCTATCAATGAGTTTTTGTGTTTTTGGATGTTTTAACCAGTGTCTACCTGCTTCGAAGGTCAACCAAGGGCAAACTGCACTTGCTCCATATCCAATTAAACAAGCTAAGTGATGTGTGCTCCAGCATTGACCAGTCTCAATTATTAGAGAAGCTTTTAGCCTGATTTCTTTTTTAAGAAGATAATGATGAATTGCTCCAACAGCAAGTAAAGGAGGTATAAAAGTCTTTTTAGGATTTATTCCCTTATCAGAAATAATAATTAAAGAGCAACCTTCTTTTATAGATAGCTCACTCTGTTTACAGATTGTTTTTAATTGGTTCTCTAAGCCTTGAATACCTTCCTCTAAATCAAACAAACTTGATATTGTCTGAGATTTAATTTTTGATTTTTTGATGGAAATGAGTTCTTCCTCATTAAGAATCGGACTTTGTAAATGAACAAAGGATTTAGCATCTTTAATTTCAAATGGTGTACATCTTTCTCCTAGATGCATCTCTAAACTCATTACAAGTTTTTCTCTCAGAGGGTCAATAGGAGGATTAGTAACTTGCGCAAATCTTTGCTTAAAGTAGTCGTATAAAATATGTGGCTTAGATGAAAGAACTGCTAATGGGATGTCGTCGCCCATGCAATAAGTAGGCTCTTTTGCTAATGAAGCCATTGAATCTAAGATGAGGTCATTATCTTCCGCTGAAAAACCGTATGCAGTTTGTTGTTGCAACAACTCAAGGTCTTTTAGTTTGCAGTCTTTAACCCATTCATTATTTTCAATTTTTATAGTTCTATTACTGAGAAGATTTTTATAATCATGCCTTTGAGCGGCTTCAGATTTTACTTCCCAATTTCTTAGGATTCTATTCTGATGTAAATCAACTGCCAACATTTGTCCCGGTCCTAATCGACCTTTTTCTATTACTCTTTCCTCTTCAAGATCTACTACTCCTGTTTCAGAACCCATTATTACAAAACCATCATTTGTGATTGAATATCTTGCTGGTCTTAGGCCATTTCTATCAAGCGTTGCTCCGACAAAATTTCCATCAGCAAATACAAGGAGTGCTGGACCATCCCAAGCTTCTTGTAGGCTTGCAGAATATTCATAAAAAGCTTTTATATCTTCTCTTTGCTCAAGTTCTGGTTGATCTCTAAATGCTTCAGGAACAAGTTTTAATAATGAGTCAGTAATGGGCTGACCTGAACGGATATTGATTTCAAGGGTTGCATCAAGATTTGATGAATCACTTTTGTTTACATCTACAATGGGCTTGATTTCATTAGATAACTTTCCCCAAAAATCATCTATATGTGTTTCTGAAGCTTTAGCCCAGTTGATATTACCTAAGAGAGTATTTATTTCGCCATTATGACCCAAAAATCTCATGGGTTGAGCTAGCGGCCATTTTGGAAGTGTATTAGTACTAAATCTACGATGATAAACAGAAAATGAAACTTTAAAACTCTCTTCTTTTAGATCTTGATAAAACTCGGATAATATTTCAGAGCGAACCATACCTTTATAAACAACTGTATGAGAACTTAGTGAGGCAAAATAAAATTCACAATCCCCAACATCATTTTTAAAAGTTTCTCTTATTTTTTTCTCAATTCTTTTCCTTAATTGAAAAAAAAGCATTTCAACATCCTTATGATCTTTTTTATCTATATATAAAATCCACTGACAGATGAATGGAGCATTTGCTTTAGCTAAAGGACCTAAGATTTCATTATTAACAGGTACTTTTCTCCAAGATGTTTTGTTGACTTTTAATTTTTCTGCCTCTTGATCACATATTGATTTACATACTTCAATTTTTTCTTTTTTATTAGGCATAAAAACCATGCCTAAACCTCTATTAAATTCTTGATTATTTTTTAGATTAATTTCTTCTTCTAGATATCCCCATGGAATTGAACATAAAATGCCCGCTCCATCTCCTGAATCACTATCTCCTCCACAACCTCCTCTGTGTTCCATGCAGTTAAGGCCTTTAAGGGACTGTTTTAGGATCCAATTGCTTTCTACCCCTTTAATATTTGCTATGAAACCAACTCCACACGCATCTTTCTCCCCAATTATTCCATTTGGGGAATAACTATCTTGATATGGGCCAACGATTCTTTTGATACTCTCTCCCATAGATTATTTAATTCTATTTAGTTATTTATGTATTTCTATTATAAAAATAAATATGAAAATAAATCTAAAGATAATGAATATTTACCAAAGAATTTTAATTTGACAAATTTTTAAAAAAAATATAATTAAAAACTTTTAGTTAGTGCTCTTAAAAGGTTATGATAAACAAATGTTTATTTTTATCAAAGTTTCATAGATGCCCACCATCTCACAATTAGTAGGTTCAGAAAGAAAACGTCTGACAAAGAAAACAAAATCTCCTGCATTAAAAGCTTGCCCTGAGAGAAGAGGGGTATGTACAAGAGTCTATACATCAACACCAAAGAAGCCTAATTCAGCTTTGAGAAAAGTTGCTAGGGTTAGATTAACTTCTGGTTTCGAGGTAACGGCTTATATTCCTGGGATTGGACATAATTTGCAAGAACACTCTGTAGTATTACTTAGGGGTGGAAGAGTCAAGGATTTGCCCGGAGTTAGATATCATATAATTAGAGGAACTTTAGATACAGCTGGAGTCAAAGACAGACGTCAATCCAGATCTAAATATGGAGCAAAAGCTCCAAAAGATTAATTTGTAAACATCACTTTTTTTAAACATGTCACGTCGTAACGCAGCAGTAAAAAGACCAGTTCTTCCTGATCCTCAATTTAATAGTCGTCTTGCTTCAATGATGATTTCTCGATTGATGAAACATGGTAAAAAATCTACAGCTCAAAGAATATTGTCTGATGCGTTTTCTTTAATAAGCGAGAGAACAGGTGGAAATGCAGTGGAATTATTTGAAACAGCTGTAAAAAATGCTACTCCCCTTGTCGAAGTACGAGCTAGAAGAGTTGGTGGTGCAACCTACCAAGTACCTATGGAAGTTCGCCAAGAGAGGGGTACGGCTATGGCATTAAGATGGCTTGTTACATTCTCACGTGCAAGAAATGGAAAAAGTATGTCCCAAAAACTTGCTGGCGAATTGATGGATGCAGCAAATGAAACTGGTAGTGCCGTTAAAAAAAGAGAAGATACTCATAAAATGGCAGAAGCTAATAAAGCTTTTGCACATTACAGATATTAATTTCATCAAAAGGTACTTAAGTAGTTTATTATTATTAAAGTTTGCTTTTAGGGTGAACTACACTTATCAAAGATTATTTTATTTGGAGCTTTAAAATTGGCACGCGACTTTCCCCTAGAACGAGTAAGGAACATAGGTATAGCCGCTCATATTGATGCAGGTAAGACAACAACAACTGAAAGGATTTTGTTTTATTCAGGTGTAGTTCATAAGATAGGAGAGGTTCATGATGGGGCTGCTGTAACAGATTGGATGGCACAAGAAAGAGAAAGAGGAATAACTATTACTGCTGCTGCAATATCTACTAGCTGGCAAGATCATAGGATTAATATTATTGATACACCTGGACACGTTGACTTTACTATTGAAGTTGAAAGATCAATGCGTGTGTTGGATGGAGTTATAGCTGTATTTTGCGCAGTTGGTGGAGTTCAACCCCAATCCGAAACGGTTTGGCGTCAAGCAGATAGATACTCTGTTCCAAGAATGGTTTTTGTTAATAAAATGGACAGAACTGGTGCGGATTTTTTAAAGGTTAATAAGCAAATTAAAGATCGACTAAAGGCAAATGCACTTCCAATCCAGTTACCAATTGGGGCTGAAGGTGATCTCACAGGCATTATTGATTTAGTAGCGAACAAAGCATATCTTTACAAAAACGATTTAGGAACTGATATTGAAGAAGCACCAATTCCTTCTGACATGGAGGAGGAAGCTGCTGAGTGGAGAATTAAGTTAATGGAAAGTGTTGCAGAAAATGATGAAGAGTTAATTGAAATATTTCTCGAAACAGGAGAATTATCTGAAGAACACCTTAAAAAAGGTATTAGGGAAGGGGTTTTAAAACATGGATTGGTTCCAGTATTATGCGGTTCAGCTTTTAAGAATAAAGGCGTCCAACTTGTATTAGACGCTGTAGTTGATTACTTGCCAGCTCCAGTTGATGTGAAACCAATACAAGGTGTTTTGCCAAGTGGCAAAGAAGATATCAGACCTTCAGATGATAATGCTCCTTTCAGTGCATTAGCTTTCAAAGTGATGTCAGATCCCTATGGGAAATTAACTTTCGTAAGAATGTATTCAGGTGTTCTTTCAAAGGGAAGTTATGTAATGAATTCTACGAAGGATGCTAAAGAGAGAATTTCTAGATTAGTTATTCTTAAGGCTGATGAAAGAGAGGAGGTTGATGAATTGAGGGCTGGGGATTTAGGAGCTGTATTAGGTCTTAAGAACACAACAACTGGTGACACTTTGTGTAACACAGAAGATCCAATAGTTTTGGAGACATTGTTTATCCCTGAACCAGTTATCTCAGTAGCCGTTGAGCCAAAAACTAAAGGCGATATGGAAAAATTATCAAAAGCTTTAACTGCTTTATCTGAAGAGGATCCAACCTTTAGGGTAAGTACAGATCCTGAGACAAATCAAACTGTTATTGCAGGTATGGGTGAGTTGCACTTAGAAATCCTTGTTGACAGAATGTTAAGGGAATTTAAAGTTGAAGCAAATATAGGGGCTCCACAGGTTTCATATAGAGAAACTATTAGGACTAGTTCTAAAGGTGAAGGTAAATATGCAAGACAGACTGGAGGTAAAGGTCAATATGGTCATGTAATTATTGAAATGGAACCTGCTGAAGTTGGTAAAGGTTTTGAATTTGTAAACAAAATTGTTGGTGGAGCTGTACCAAAAGAGTATATTGGTCCTGCATCTAATGGAATGAAAGAGACCTGTGAATCTGGTGTTCTTGCCGGTTATCCACTCATTGATGTAAAAGTAACACTAGTCGATGGTTCATTCCACGATGTAGACTCATCTGAAATGGCCTTCAAAATTGCAGGTTCCATGGCTTTTAAAGACGGGGTTAAAAAATGTAATCCTGTCCTTTTAGAGCCTATGATGAAAGTTGAGGTCGAAAGTCCTGACGACTTTCTTGGATCTGTAATTGGTGATCTCTCTTCCAGAAGAGGTCAAGTAGAAGGACAATCTGTTGATGATGGATTGTCTAAGGTACAGGCCAAAGTGCCCTTAGCCGAAATGTTCGGTTATGCCACTCAACTCCGATCAATGACTCAAGGTCGGGGTATATTTTCAATGGAGTTCGCAAATTATGAGGAAGTTCCTCGTAATGTTGCTGAAGCTATCATTTCCAAGAATCAGGGCAACTCCTGATCTCTAAATTAAAACACTCTTAAACCCTCGATTCTTTAATTCAAAATGGCTCGCGAGAAGTTCGAAAGAAACAAACCACATGTCAACATAGGTACTATTGGCCATGTTGATCATGGAAAAACAACACTAACAGCTGCTATTACAAATGTATTAGCTAAAAAAGGTCAAGCTCAAGCTCAAGATTATGGAGACATTGATGGTGCTCCTGAAGAAAGAGAGCGTGGCATTACTATTAATACAGCTCATGTTGAGTATGAAACTGAAGGCAGACATTATGCTCATGTCGATTGCCCGGGACATGCTGATTATGTGAAAAACATGATCACAGGGGCCGCCCAGATGGATGGAGCTATTCTAGTCTGCGCAGCTACAGATGGTCCTATGGCTCAAACAAAAGAGCATATCCTTTTAGCTAAACAGGTTGGAGTTCCTGCTCTTGTGGTTGCTCTAAATAAGTGCGATATGGTTGATGATGAAGAAATTATTGAACTTGTCGAAATGGAAATTAGGGAACTTTTAGATAGTTATGACTTCCCCGGAGACGACATTCCTATAGTTCAAGTTTCAGGTTTAAAAGCTCTCGAAGGTGATTCTACTTGGGAATCAAAGATTGAAGAGTTAATGAAAGCAGTTGATGCTAGTATTCCCGAACCAGAAAGAGAAGTTGATAAACCATTCTTGATGGCAGTTGAAGACGTTTTCTCTATTACTGGTAGAGGAACTGTTGCTACTGGAAGAATTGAGAGAGGTAAAGTTAAAGTTGGAGAAGAAGTAGAAATAGTTGGAATAAGAGATACAAGATTAACAACTGTTACTGGAGTTGAAATGTTCCGAAAACTTCTTGATGAAGGTATGGCTGGCGATAATGTTGGTTTACTTTTACGGGGTGTCCAGAAAGAAGATATTGAGAGAGGAATGGTTCTTGTGAAGAAAGGATCTATTACCCCTCATACTCAGTTTGAAGGAGAAGTTTATGTTCTCAAAAAAGAAGAGGGCGGAAGACATACTCCTTTCTTTGCAGGATATAGACCTCAGTTCTACATCAGAACGACTGATGTGACAGGTCAAATAACAGCATTTACCTCAGATGATGGCTCTAATGTTGAAATGGTTATGCCAGGAGACAGAATTAAGATGACTGGAGAATTAATTTGTCCAGTAGCTATTGAACAAGGGATGCGATTCGCCATACGTGAAGGTGGACGTACTATCGGTGCTGGAGTTGTTTCTAAAATTCTCAAATAATAAATTTGAATTTTAAGAATTTAACCCCAATCATCTAATATAGGTTTATGGATAAGGGTCATTTTAATCAATGGCCCTTTACTAGAAGTTATTTGAAACTATGACTGCATCAATTGCACAACAAAAAATAAGAATAAGGCTCAAAGCATTTGATAGAAGAATGCTTGATTTATCTTGCGACAAAATTATCCAAACTGCTGATACTACTTCTGCTTCAGCAATAGGTCCAATACCTTTACCTACAAAAAGGAAGATTTATTGTGTCCTAAGATCACCTCATGTTGATAAAGATTCTAGAGAACATTTTGAAACAAGAACACATCGAAGAATAATAGATATATATAGTCCTTCTGCAAAAACTATTGATGCTTTAATGAAACTAGATCTTCCTAGTGGTGTAGATATAGAAGTTAAACTTTAATAAATCCCGAAACCGCCCTAAATTGATTAGTATAAAAAAAATGAAATGAGGTTTAAATGGGAGAACTCTCAGTAAGGGAATTACCTTTATTTCCTTTGCCAGAGGTAGTTCTTTTTCCTCAAGAAGTATTGCCTTTACATATTTTTGAATCGAGATATAGGATTATGCTTCAATCTGTTCTTGAAAGTGATTCTATGTTTGGAGTGATTAGGTGGGATCCAACTACTAAAAGTATGGCTAAGGTGGGATGTTGCGCACAAATTTTAAAACATCAAACTTCAGATGATGGGAGAAGTAATATTATCACTCTCGGCCAACAAAGATTTCAGGTCTTAGAAATTACCCGTTCGACGCCATTTTGTTCTGCGATGGTTAGTTGGATTAGTGATAATAATATTGATGACTTTCAAAAATTAGATTCTCTAAAAGATTCAGTAAAAGAAGCACTTAGTGATGTTATTAACTTAACGAGTAAATTGACTAATACAAAGAAAAATCTACCTGATAAATTACCTGACAACCCAATGGATTTATCATTTTGGATAGGGGCTCATTTGGGAGGTCCTGTTGCGGAAGAACAGCAAAGACTTCTTGAAGAGAGAAATACTTTTACCCGTTTGCAAAGAGAATATGAAATGCTTGATCACACAAGAAAACAACTTGCAGCAAGAACAGCATTAAAAGAGAGTTTTCCTGATATAAAAGAAAATTAAATGTTTGAATTATTATTCCCTTTTTTTTTAATAGTTTTATTCTTTCTAGTCCTAGCGATAATATGGAGAAATAATGCTAGAAAATATATTTCTTCCGGTACAGTAGCTTCTGCATATGATGCTTGGACCCAGGATAAATTACTTGAGAGATTATGGGGAGAACATATACATTTGGGTTTTTATCCCTCAGGGGAGGGGAATATTGATTTTAGAAAGGCTAAAGTTCAGTTTGTTCATGAATTAGTTAAATGGAGTGGTTTAGATAAATTACCACGGGGATCCAGAATAATTGATGTAGGTTGTGGGATAGGGGGAAGTTCTAGGATTCTTGCAGGATATTATGGGTTAAATGTAACTGGTATTACAATCAGTCCGGCTCAAGTTAAAAGAGCAAGAGAACTTACTCCTCATGGGCTAAATTGCAACTTCCAAGTTATGGATGCTTTGGATTTGAAATTTGAAGATGGATCATTTGATGCCGTCTGGAGTGTTGAGGCTGGTGCACACATGAATGATAAAACTAGGTTTGCAGATGAAATGTTGAGAATTCTAAGACCTGGAGGGTATTTCGCCTTGGCTGATTGGAACTCAAGAGACCTCGGGGCATACCCCCCATCATTTTTTGAAGAGTTAGTTCTTAAACAATTACTTGAACAATGGGTACATCCTAATTTTATTAGCATTAACGAATTTAGTAACATTCTTAGAACTAACGAAAATAGTTCAGGAAGAGTTATCTCTGAAAATTGGAATTCCTATACAAATCCTTCATGGTACGACTCCATTATTGAAGGTGTTCGAAGACCCTCTGTAATTTTGTCACTTGGTCCATTTGCGATAGTGAAGTCGATTAGAGAGATTCCAACAATACTTCTCATGAATTGGGCATTTAGAAAAGGTTTAATGGAGTTTGGGGTTTATAAATGTAGAGGGTAAATTAATCTAGTTCAACATTCTCAGAAAAATAATTTCCAAAATCTACAAAATTCTTGCAAAGTGGCTTTAACTTATTTTTTAGTTCAAGAAAATTTTTAATGTTATTTTGATTATTGATTTCCAAATCAACATAAATTATATATTCGCCTAATTCTCTTTTTGAAGGTCTCGATTCAATTTTACTCATATTAAATCCAAAATCTGCAATATAATTTATAGCTTTAAGCAAAGCACCAGGTTTATTTGAAATTAATGAGAAAGCAAAACTGGCAATATTAGCTAAATTTGAATTTGATTCCTTGCTCAATAAAACAAATCTAGTGCAATTACCTGGAACATCATTAATAGGAAAGGCTAATTCTTTAAGTCCTTCGATTTGAATTAACGATTTTGAACCAATAGCAGCTCTGAATTTACTCCCCTTTATCATGTTGACAGCTTCTGATGTTGAATTCGTTGGGAGAGGAATTGCATTTGGCAGATTCTCAGATAACCATTCTGAACATTGAGCTAATGCTTGAGGATGAGATAATACTTCTGAAATGTTTGAAAGTTCTCCATCACTAATTAATGCATGTTTTATAGGTAGAACAATTGCTTTATTTATAAAAATTTCGGGAAATTTCCAAAGGGCATCAAGAGTAGCTGTAACTCCCCCTTCTACTGAATTTTCGATAGGGACAACAGCAGCATCACAATTGTTGTAAGCTATTGACTTAATGACCGAATGTAACCCATTACATGGTACAAATATAGGTGTCTGAAAATTGGCAAGCTTTGATAATATATGGGCTGCTTTTTCTGCGTATGTTCCTTGAGGACCTAAATATGCAACTTGTTTGCGCATGATTATTTGTAAAAAAAAAAGAGATCAAATAAGCATTGGAGGAATATAGAAAATGTTATTGTCTTTTGATGCTAAACAGAAACTCAATCTTTCTGTAAAACGTAATAAAGAATATCTTTCTAAATATCTTTTGGAAGAAGAAAGAGTAGTTGGAGCAATGCTTGACTCCAAAAAATTAGTACCAGAAGGGGTAGGTAGATATAAGTATACAGTAACAAGTTTTAAGGTTTTTCAATTAGATATTAACCCTGTTGTCTCAATTGCGGTAGAAAATAAAGATGGAATTTTAAAAATGAGTGCCCTTGAAAGTACATTGGATGGTTTAGGGATGATAGATGATTTTAATCTTATTTTGAAAGCAAATTTGGAAGCAACTGATATCGGTTTAGAAGGTGAAGCGCTTCTAGGGGTGTCTGTAAGCCAACCCCCTCTGCTGAAGCTGGTACCAAGGAAAATTTTGGAATCTACTGGTCATTCGGTATTAAATGGGATTCTGTTAGGTATTAAGTCAAGGGTTCAACAGCAACTGATAAAAGATTTTTTAGATTGGTGTGAATTAAATAAGATTTGATTTTTTTAAAAAACTTTTCCTATGAAGTTTAGTTATTCCATTTTTTTTGATTAATGAAAGATGTTCTCTGGTTCCATAACCTTTATTTTTAAATATCAAGTATCCTGAGTATTTTTTTTCTAACCTCTCCATTAGATTGTCGCGATAAACTTTGGCAACTATGCTTGCTGAAGCTATCGAGATAAACTTTGTGTCTCCAGATACTATGTTTTTCTGAATTCCGTCCCATGGCCTTAATAGTAAGGGACCATCAATTATTAATTCAGATGGCTTTTCTTTTAATTTTTTTAAAGCTCTCATCATTGAAAGTTCTGTCGCAACTCTGATACCTAACTTATCTATTTCTCTGGTCGAAGATTGCCCAATTCCATAATCTGAAGAGAGTAATAAGATTTTTGGTAAAAGTAATTTTCTTTTTTTGGGAGTTAATTTTTTACTATCTGTTACGCCCAATTGTTTTAAGATAAATTTATTTTTTTCAGTTAATACTACAGCTGCTGCAAAAACTGGCCCAAAAATTGCTCCCTTCCCAACTTCATCTATTCCAACTTCGAATACTTTATTCAATGCTTGCTGAAGATCTTCTTCTTTTTTTTCTTGCATTGTTTAGCTCATCTGTAAGTACAATTTCATCCTTTTTATCTGTAAATACAACTTCATTATTTTCATTAGTTTTATTTGCTGATTTATCTTTAGAATTTATATTTGCTTCAATTTTAATTTGAATCTTTTCTTCTCCAGATTTTGAGATTTTTTTAATTTGTTTTGGGTTTGTTTTTTTATTATCTAAGGGTTTCTCCTTTTCTTTATTACTTTCTTTTAAACGCACAAAATTATTGCTGGTGAGATATTCTTTACCTAACTTTATAAGTGGATTAATACCTAATTCACTGAAAACAATTTTTTCTTCATTTGTAAGATCAACTGTTATTATGTTTTTTTCTTTTGAATTTGATTGGTTCAAATTATCATTTTCTTTTTCTTTTTTATTAGAAGAATTATCTTTACTTAGGTCTTTGGAGTTAATTAATTCCTTGTCAATTATTTTTTCCTGCTCATCAGTTGATTGAGAAGTATCTTTATCAAAAGATTTAAGATTGTTTGATTGATTAGATTTATTTTCAATTTTTTGAATTTTTAAGTTAGAAATTTCGTGATTTAATATATTTTCTACATGTCCAGTACCATCGCATGTAGAACATTTTTTACCGAATAATTCATATATATTTTGACCTTGTCTTTTTCTGGTTAACTCTACTAAGCCTAATTCAGTAAGCTGAGCTATTTGAGGTCTAGCAGAATCATCTTTTATTGCTGAAGTAAAATGCTCAAGTAACTGAAATTGATCTCTTCTAGATTCCATATCGATAAAATCTATTACTATAACTCCACCAATATTTCTTAATTTCATTTGCCTTGAGATTTCAACTGCTGCTTCGCAGTTTGTCCACAAAACTGTTTGCCTTGAGTTTGCGGATCTTGTAAATGATCCAGAGTTTACATCGATTACTGTTAAAGCTTCAGTAGGTTCGATAATGATATAACCTCCTGATGGAAGATCTACTCTCGGCTGGAGAGCTTTTTGAATTGTTTTCTTAATTTCGTACTTTTCGAAAATATGTTGGTTTAAACTGTTATCGTGAAATTCAATATCTATATCAGATTCATAATTTATTAAAAAATCTTTTGCCCTAGCAACTGAAAATTTACTATCAATAATTATGCTTTTAGTTGATTCTTTAATGTAATCTCTTAAGATCTTAAGAGAGAAATCATCATCTCTTTTTATTAAATTTGGCGGATTAGAAGCTTCAGAAACTTTTAGTACATTTTCCCATTGTTGAATTAATTGTTCTAAATCTTCAATTAGAAGTTCTTCTTTTATCTTTTCAGCCTCTGTTCTAAATAACAAGCCTGTGCTGGGTGGTTTTATTAAAACCCCAAGAGCTTTCAGACGGCTTCGTTCTGTTTCTGTATTTATTTTTCTTGAAATATTTACCCCTTGGCCATATGGCTGTAATATCAAATATTTGCCTGGTATTGAAATACTTCCGGTTAGTCTGGGACCTTTAGATCCTGTGGGTTCCTTTATTACCTGTACTAAAACTTTTTGTTTTGGTTCTAGTAATTCAGTTATTCCAAATGTCCCTTTTTTAAGTCTTAGAGGACCTAAATCTGAAATATGGATGAATCCATTTTTCTCACTTTCACCAATATTTATAAAAGCGGCATCAATGCCAGGCAGAACATTTTCAACTGTTCCTAAAAAAATATCGCCAATTTGATATTGACCTTGTGCGACGATTAATTCATCAACTCGATCATCTGTGAGTAGTGCTGCTATTCGAGCCTGCTCAGCGATGATAATTTGCTGAGACATATAATTGATTCTGAATGATTTGGATTTTGAAAATCGTCTAAATTAAGAAATTAGATTTTATCTTTTTAATAAAGCCATTTTTTTTAGCTATTATTATTTACTTTTTAAAAATTAATAAAGTTAATAGTGATTGAATTCTGCTATTTATAAAGCTTTAAACGATTTTCAAACTAATTGAAATTGATTTCACAGTTATGATTATCTCTTAAATTAACCATAACTAAAATAATATTAACATCTAATCTCCATTAAAGCACGTTAATACATTATTCTAATATTGGTGAAATTTTTTATCTAAAGTGGTTCAAGTAAACGAAAATTATTTAAAACTCAAAGCAGGCTATTTATTCCCTGAAATTGCTAAAAGGGTAAAAGTATATTCTCAATCAAATAAGAGTGCTGAAATTATTAAGCTTGGGATAGGAGATGTTACAGAACCATTACCCAGAGCATGTATAGAGGCTATGGGTAAAGCTTTAGATGATATGGGCACAGCAGATGGTTTCAAAGGTTATGGACCAGAACAAGGTTATTCTTGGCTGAGAGAAAAAATATCTGAGCATGATTTTATTTCTAGAGGCTGTCAAATTTCACCTGATGAAATCTTTGTTTCTGATGGTTCTAAATGCGACAGTAGCAATATTTTAGATATTCTTGGCAAAGATAATTCAATTGCTGTAACAGATCCTGTTTACCCTGTTTATGTAGATAGTAACGTTATGACAGGTAGAACTGGAGATGCTCTTGAAAATGGTACTTATCAAGGATTAACATATCTTGCAATAAACGAGGGGAACAACTTTCTGCCAAAACTGCCTGAACAAAAAGTTGATATTTTATATCTTTGTTTTCCTAATAATCCGACTGGAGCAACTATTAATAAAGCAGAATTGAAAAAGTGGGTTGACTATGCTCTTCAAAACAAATCCCTAATACTTTTTGATGCAGCTTATGAAGCATTTATTCAAGATAATGATATCCCACATTCAATATATGAGATTGAGGGAGCGAAGGATTGTGCTATTGAATTTAGATCTTTTTCAAAGAATGCAGGATTCACTGGAGTTAGATGTGCTTTTACAGTAATACCTAAAAATCTCAAAGGTTTGAGCTCAACAAATGAAGAAATAGAATTATGGCCTCTTTGGAATAGGCGACAATCTACAAAGTTCAATGGAGTAAGTTATGTGGTTCAGAAAGGTGCAGAGGCTGTTTATTCTCTTGAAGGGAAGAAACAGGTGAGAGATTTAATTGATTTTTATATGGAAAATGCAAAAATAATGAAAAATAAACTTCAGAATTCAGGATATAAAGTTTATGGTGGGGACAATGCTCCTTATATCTGGATTAAAGTTCCAGATCAAATGACATCTTGGGACTTTTTTGATTTCCTTCTCCAAAAAGTTAGTGTAGTGGGAACACCTGGGAGCGGATTTGGATTAGCAGGAGAGGGTTATTTTCGCTTGTCAGCATTTAACTCACGATCAAACGTTCTTGATGCAATGGAAAGAATAATTAATATATAATTAATAGTACAATTTAAACTCTAATAAATTTAATGCTATCTATAAAGTTAGAACAAAGTGTAAATAATAATTCAGCAGTGATTGAAAAGAAACCTGCTGAATTAAAAAATAAATCTCCAAAATATAAGGTTTTACTTCATAATGACCCAGTTAATTCTATGGAGTATGTCACTATTTCACTGCGAGAAGTTGTGCCGCAATTAAGCGAACAGGATGCGATTGCCATAATGCTTGAAGCACACAATACGGGTGTGGGTTTAGTAATTGTTTGTGATTTAGAGCCAGCAGAATTCTACTCAGAATCATTAAAATCTAAAGGAATTTCTAGTTCAATTGAAAAAGAAGATTAATGACGGTTGAATTTATTATTTAGAATAAGCTAATTTCCTTTCTGATAAAGGACGGACTTTTAGGGATTCTTTTAAGGAGGACTTTCCATATTCTCTCTCAAGAATGTCAATAACTGTTTTGCCAAATTCGTCTTCTGGATTATCAAAAGCTTCTAAGCAAACCCGACCAAGTTTTTCCCCTAGTAAGCCTGGATTCCAAAGAAGTTTTCTCGCTGTCCAGGGCATCATGCTCATTGGGTTATAATTTGGCTTCAAAATTTTATGTTCCAAGGCGTACTTCTCAAGAAGAGTGTGAGGTTGCAAACCTATAAAGAATATAGCTGGATCAACTAAGCCTTTACCAAAAATATTTTCTAATTCTCTATGGTAAGCAATTGTTTGTCTTATGGTGCTGGGCGTTTCATCAAAAACATTAAATGAATAATTGACTGAAACATGATTCTTGAAACCTGATTTGACTAGCATTCTGCAATTATTTAATACAGTTTCAAGGTCATACGCTAATCTCATTTTTCTAACAAGTTCTTGAGATCCCGACGTGATACCTATTTCAAAATAGCTCATACCTGTATCAACCATAAGTTGAGCTAGCTCAGCATCAATATTATCTGCTCTGATATATGCAGCCCAATTAATATCGTCCCAGCCTTGATCCTTAATTGCTTGCAAAAGTGTTTTTGCATCTTCAATATGTTTTTTGGCTGGAATAAACTGTGCATCAGTAAACCAAAATCCCCTTACTCCAAGATCATATAATTGCTTCATTTCTTTGATTACTTCCTTGACAGGATTAACGCGAACTTGCTTCCCCTCCACAACTGTGTAAACACAGAAACAACAATTATGAGGACAACCTCTTTTTGTTTGTACCCCTACATAATAATCACCACCCTCTATATACCAATCGAATTCAGGCCATATTGATTTAATATATTTATAGTTGCAGGCAGTTTTAACAGTTCCTGAAGGTTGTTCATGTATTAATTTGTTGCGAGGTTTTTGTCCAGCAATGTAACATCTTTCTACCTCTATTGAATCTCCTCTAATGATTTTTTCTATGAGATTTTCTCCCTCTCCAACTGAAATAACAGTTCCTTTTGGGAGTAGATTTCCCAATTGTTCATAGAAGACACTTACAGCTCCACCTCCTAAAATTACTTTGACATTTCTATTGTATTTTTGTGCTCTTTTTAGTCCCATCTTGACTAAAGAAGTATTTCTATATATTTCTCCATAATGAGATGCAATTAATTTTAATCCTCCCCAGGAACCTCTTATTTTTTTAAGGATATTTTTTGAGTAGAAAACTTCAAAAGAGTTTTGTAGGGGATTTCCACTTCTACCATCAACAGGTGCATAAATTTGAATATCTCTCCATGAAAAGATAATTAGGTGTGGTCTAAATTGATCAATTTTTCTAGCTAAATATTTGGAAACTTCATTAGATGGAATTATTGCTAGATCAATGAATTGCTGCTCTAAATCTGGAAAACATTTATGAATATGGTCTGCTAAATAGATAGGTCCTATTGGAAATATTGGATTACATGGTAATCTTACAGTTAGTATTTTTCCATAGTGCTTTCTTTGGTAATTTTTTTTATTTAATTTTTCGAGCTTCAAATTAAAATTCATGTCATGAAATTTAATGAATTTATTTCCTATAAGAATCTAACTACTTTATTACTAATTTGGAGAAATTAAAAATCCTAAGAAAATACTCGCGAAAATTTTATTTAATTCAGATATCAGAAATCATATAAATCCAGCATACTTTGAGAAGTTTTAATCCATCTACCCATCTGGATATATTTGGCGCTCCAGATTTTCTAGCGTAATATCTAACAGGGTAATTTAGTATTTTAATGTTATTGTTCGCAGCTTCAAATATTATTGTAAAGTCTCCAAATGGGTCAGATTTGGAATCCCAACTTCCGTTTTGTTTCATAAGTTTAAAGAATTTTCTTGAAAAAACTTTTGTTCCACAAAGTGAATCTGATACAGGCTTATTTATGATAATTGATAGAAAAATTGAGAAGAGTCTATTTCCTATATAATTTGCCCATCTCATTGCATCTTTTTCCATTGGAAAAGTTGTGCGGGCGCAATTAATTAGGATATTTTTATTTTTGGTTGATTCCATAATTGCTGCAATACTGTCATCAATATCTACAGTAAAATCGCTATCAATTATGGCGAGGGTCTCACCTGAAGAAATATTAAACCCCTCTACGACTGCATTTTTCTTCCCTTTGGAAGTTTGTTTTAAAAGAGATATCTTGAAGAAATTTGAGAAATTTTCTTTTAATTCTTTCAAAATGTCATATGTATTATCTTTGCTATTACCTTCAACAAATATAATTTCTAATTTATTGGGTATATTTTTGAATTTATTTAAAGCATTAATTAAAAGTTCTTTATTACCAGCTTCATTTCTTGCAGGAATTACTATTGATATTAAATGTTCAGAAATATTTTCACTATATTTATAAAAAACTATTTCGAGTTCATAGGCGAGTTGTTTTATGATTGGTATTTTCCGAAAAATATTTTTAATAGATTGTGGAATTAACTTAGTGGGCATAGGAGTTAGTTTTTTTGCTTTCCATCTAATCGATCTGTAGTTATAAATTTCTGCTAGAGATTCGATATCGCATAAAGTTATTCTTGCTTTGCTAGTAGTTTCTTTAAAAATTCTTGAATCTAATCTTAGCCATCTAGTGATTGGCTCCCAAGTATTACCACGGACTTTAATAGAAATAAATTCGTTATTGTCTTTGAATAATTGATGAAGTTTATTATTAGTTAAATTCCAACTATTAACAGATCTCATTATTAAAAATTACAAACAACAACTTATTATATATGGATTGTTTACTTTTTTAATATTAATTTCCATGGATTTAAAACATCATTTTCGTATATCACTTCATAAGAATCATCATTATTTTTTATTGTTTTAAGGTCAGTTGTCCATGCTAATTCAGATTTTTTTAAATGATTAATACTTTCTAATCCCCCACCTAATTTAGGAGTTGATAAAGAAATCCTTATGATTTTTGATTGCGATCGAGAGTTGTTGATTCCTTTTTTATCAACCATGATCGTTTGATTTTTTACTAAATCAAGGGATGAAACATATTCCATTTTCTCTCTTAGTTCTCTAGATCTATCGGTGAATAAACCTGATTGCAAAATAAATGAAGTGAATAAGTAAGGCCCAATTATGAGAGTCATTAATATTTCTTTGAATGAATTTTTATGTTTTATTAATGACCAACATAAGCCGAAAGATAATAATCCAAGAATCATAAATGTATTTTCCTTCGTATTAAAGTTAATTGAATCTTTAAAGAAAAAATAATATGTGAAAGTTATAGCAAATATAAATAATGGAATTATTTTTGAAGTCATAAATATAAAAAATCCACTATATTTATAAGAACTCAATAAATATTTTATTCCTACATAAGTATTTAATGCAAAAATAGATGAGATTTGTAGAGTATAGTATGGTGTTTTAGTAGAGAACATGCTAAGGGTAGCAACTAAAATGAAGGGAAAAAAGGCAAGTATATATTTATTCTCTTTACTTTGATAAATATTGTATGTTGTGCCAATAATTGCGAAAAAACTCCATGGAAGAAATGTTACGGGTATATTCCAGAAATAATAATAGAAAGGATTTGTAAATGTATTTTTACTTGATAGAAAGTTAAATTTTTCAACTAAGTAAAAAATAATATTTTTGTCTAAATAAGGGTTGATAGAAAACATCCATAATAAAAAAGGAATAAATCCAATTAGTAGTCCTATCCAAAAGAGTTTGATGAATAAAAAATTTTTTTTAAAAAAAATATATGGTATGAGTGATAATAACGGTACAAAAACTAAAAAAGTTTTCATCATAAAAGCTAAACCAATCCAAATCCCAAAAAGCAGAATATAAAATTTGTTATTTTTACTTTTTATTTTGACTAAAGCTAATACTCCAATAGTTACTAAACATGAATAAATAATATCTTGAGTGGCTAAGTGTGAGTAGTCAAACCATAGATATGTAGTAGCAAGGATTAGTGGAGATATAATTGCATATTTTTTATTAAATAATTCTTCATGTAATTTATAAGTAGTAAATAGCATCAATATTGAAAAGATTGTTGTTGGTAGATATGCAGAAAAAATATTTCTGCCAAATAAGTCTTGTGACTTTGCTATTAAAAACTGTAATCCTATTGTTCTATCTAAAACATATTCATCCCACCAAAGTGGAATTGTCCAGTTACCTTTTTCTAATATCCATCTAGCTTGTAGTGCATAAAAACCTTCATCAAACGCAATATAACTTCTTTTGCCAAAATAAAATATAAGAGGAATAAAAACAAATAATTTAAAAAGATATCTAAATTTAAAAATTTTATTAACCATTTTGATTTGCTTTATAAGTGCCGATAATTGGGATTGAACCAATGACCTACTGTTTACGAGACAGTTGCTCTACCGCTGAGCTATACCGGCAAAATAAAATATTGAATTTTTCATATAGACTTAATTTTATAATTGAAAGAATTTATGTCAAAAATAGATCCTGAATTGAAAAAGAAATTATTAAAGGAATCCCAAGCTCCTTTCAAGGGATTGAGAAGAATATTGTGGATAGCTTTTAGCGGTTCTGCATTTTTGGGACTTCTAATAATGCTTTCCAGAATTGCAAGCGGGACTGAATTACAGCAAAATAACCTTCTCATACAGTTAGGTGCTTGTGTAATATTTCCTACTTTATTAATCTTTGACAGAAATAAAGATTAATAAGTTAGATTTTTAATTATTTTGATAAGGCCCTCTTTTTGGTGACAAATTTGTATGCTTCGATTACATCTCCTTCAATCCATGAAGAGAATTTATCGCAGCCAACTCCACATTCAAATCCTGTATTTACTTCTTTTACATCGTCTTTAGCTCTTTTTAGAGAGTCTAAATTACCCTCAAATATTACTTTCTCTGATCTAATAACTCTCAGAGAACAATTTCTTTGTAATTTGCCAGTTTGTATATAACAGCCTGCAATAGCTCCTTTACCGACTGCGAAAGTTGCTCTAACTTCAGCTTGCCCTAATGATTCTTCGACAAGATCGGGTTCAAGTAGACCTTCCATGGCCAACTGAATATCTTCTAAGAGTTTATAGATTACTTCATATTCTCTTATATCAACGTCATTAGCATCAGCTGCTCTCTTCGCGCCCGAAGCCAATGAGGTGTTAAATCCAATGATTACTGACCCAGATGCAGCAGCGAGATCTATATCCGTTTCAGTTATTTCTCCAGGAGCAGAAAGTAGGACTCTGACTTGAACTTCATTTTTTGGTAATTGTTCTAGTGATCCTAATATGGCTTCAACACTACCTTGAACATCAGCCTTCAGAATTAAGTTTAACTCCTTTAGTTGTCCATCATTTGCTTGAGTTGATAAGGATGATAAGCTGACTCTTCTAGAGGCCATTTGCTGAGCTAATTTTGTAGCTCTAGCATCTGTTGCCCTTTCTCCGACAATGGTTCGAGCAGTTTTCTCATCAGGGTAGACTTCGAATTCATCTCCTGCAGTGGGCACTTCACTGAATCCTAGCGCTTCCACTGGAAATGATGGCCCAGCTTCTTTGATTCTATTACCATGTTCATCAACCATTGCTCTAATTTTTCCAAGGACTGAACCCGCAGCTAAAACATCTCCAGATTTCAAGGTTCCATTTTGTACCAACAAAGTAGCCACAGGCCCTTTTGCTTTGTCTAGGTGGGCTTCAATAACAGTACCTTTTGCAAATCTATCAGGGTTGGCTTGTAGATCTTCTACTTCTGAAACTAATAAAATCATTTCGAGTAATTTATCAATGTTTTGTTTTTTGATAGCACTTACTGGAACCATCACTGTATCTCCTCCCCAATCTTCAGCAATTAAATCTTTTTCTGATAGTTCCTGCTTTACTCTGTCTGGAGACGCCCCTTCTTTGTCAATTTTATTTATTGCAACAACAATTGGTACTTTTGCAGCTCTTGCATGACTAATAGCTTCTAGTGTTTGAGGCCTGCAACCATCATCTGCAGCAACTACAAGAACAGCTACATCTGTAACCTTTGTACCCCTTGCTCTCATTGCAGTAAAGGCTTCATGGCCAGGGGTATCAAGAAAAGTTAATTTTTTCTTTTGAGATTCATGTTCAAATTCAACTTGATAAGCTCCTATGTGTTGAGTGATGCCCCCTGCTTCCCCTGAAGCTACTCTTGATTGTCTGATGGAATCTAAAAGACTTGTTTTGCCATGATCTACATGACCCATCACTGTAATAACAGGTGGTCTTCTTATTAGATTATCAATATCTTCAGATTCAATCATATCAACTGTTTTCTCAGCAGCTTCTTGGATATCATCTTGCAAAACAGGTACTCCAAATTCTTCTGCTACTGTTTCAATAGTTGCTAAGTCCAGTGATTGAGTAACAGTTGCAGTTATACCTTTAAAAAAAAGTGATTTGATTATTTCAGAACTTTCAAGACTTAATTTATCGGCTAATTCTTGGACTGTTAAATTATCTTCTGGCACGATTATCATTTCAGGTCTTACTTGTTTGGCTTCTTTGGAAGCCTTTAACTCCATAGCTCTTCGTTTCTGTCTTTGCCTAGTAGTCTCTTTTTTCTTCTTTTTAAATTGTTTAATAGTTTTTTGAGATTTCGATTCATCAGACTTTTCTTTTTTTGGACGCGCCAAACTAGCTGATAAGATTGAAATTTTTTCGCCTGAATATCCACTAGTTTCAGATGTTAATGAATCATCATTCTCACCAATAATATGAACTTTCTGTCTTTGTTTTTGGGGATTTTTACTTCTTAATGCTTCAAGTTTTGCGCTATCGTCCCAGTCTGTCTTCCCAGGTTTTTTAGAGTTATTTGAAAATGTTCTATGGGGTGGTTTTTTTGAATTAGGGGCAGTTTGTGGACGAGTATTTGGAGCTTTTGCCTTCTGTTTCGTTGTCTCAATATTTTGTTTTTCTTTATTATTTATAACTTTTTTGTCACCATCAGATTTGTTAGTTTTTTGAAGTTGTAATAGTTCATTAGGTGATACTGGCTTTCTAATTCCAGGTGTCTTTTGACTATTGAATCTAGACCCAGGCCTATTGGGCATGCCAGGTCTGTTAGGAGCACCAGACCTACTTGTATTTGCTTGTCTATTGAAAGATCCAGGCCTTCCTTGATCTGATGGTTTGTTTCTTAACCCAGGTCTATTGGGCATGCCAGGTCTATTAGGCGTACCAGATCTGTTTCGAAGACTTTGTTTAAAAGAAATGTTTTGCTTATTATTTTGCTGATTGGTTCCCTCTCTTCTTATTGGAGCTCCTACGAGCTCAGGGGGGGATATTCTGTTGTTAATGTTTTTTGTGTTAGTTTTGTTCGAATTTTGATCAGTTTTGTTTGATATTTGTCTTTTCCCTCCTGCACTGAAAATTTTCTGGGAAGATTCATTAGATTCAACATTATTATTAATATTTTTAGGCTTAGCAATTAGTTGAATAGGAGGTTTAGATGGGCTTTTTATAGGTGGGGTTGTGTTATTTCGGAAATTTTTTTTATCATGTTTGAGATTTTGTGAATTTTTACTATTTATATTTTTATTTGTAAGATTCGCTTGAGATTGTGAACTGTTGGCAATTGTAGGTTTATTGAGATTTATAGGTTTATTTGAAATTATTTTTTGACTCTCAGGTTTATTAAGAGGTTTCATCAATAATGGTTTATTGTTTAATGGCTTATTGTTTGAATTATCTTTAAGAGGTTTCCCTTTCATAGAAGAGATAACAGAAGATTCATTTTCATTGTTTTGTTTATAATCATCTTTTTTAATTGAAGGTTTCTTAATAGAAAGAATTTTTTTATCTGAATTTTTTTTATTAATAAGATTTTTTATTTTTTTTGCTTCCTCTGCACTTATTGAACTGCTATGGCTTTTTACTGAAATTGAGAGTTTTTGAGCGGCATCCAATATATCTTTGTTGTCCAGATTTAAGTCTCTGGAAAGTTCATAAATTCTGATTTTATCGCTGATAGTCATTTAATCTGATTTGTACTCTTTTTGGAAATTAAAGAGGATTTAATTTAATTATATTCCCTTATTGGGATAGTCATTGTAGCTTGTAATTTCTTTTTCAAAAATATCAATAAATTCAGGTTCTAAAGATGTTTTTAAAGCTTTTTGAAGCTTTTTTTTGATCTTGGAATCTGAGTAACATTTTTTTGACTTGCAAATGTAGGCTGATCGCCCCATACCCTTTTGAAACATAATACCTTGCTTATGATCTTTAGTAATCTTTATAAGGTGTTTCCTGTCATATGTTTTTCTACATGAAATGCATATACGCAAAACTGGGGTTTGTCGTATCACCGTTTTCTCTCCTCTTTGGAGGATATTTCATCATCTTGAACATTCTCAAATGGATCACTATCTGAGAAGTTCTCTTCTTCATATAATTCTTGTCCATATTCATCATCATCTTCAGGTAGGGGATATAGCTCTCTTAATCTTGCATCTTCCGCAGCACGCTCAGCTTGTTCTGCTTCTAATTTAAGCTCAGCTTCTCGCTGGAGATTCTCTTCATCTTCCCTTTGAATTATTAATTCAGAGACTGCAGCATCTTCTGCTTCCTGATCGTATTCATGTGAGTTTTTAACATCAATCTTCCAACCAGTTAATCTTGCTGCAAGTCTTACATTTTGTCCTTCTCTACCAATTGCGAGACTTAATTGATCGGGAGGAACTAGTACATGCGCATGTTGACCTTCTGGGTCAACAAGTCTTACGAGATCGACTTTCGCTGGACTTAAAGAGTTTAAAATATATTGTATTGGGTCAGATGACCATTTAATAACATCAATTTTTTCTCCTCTTAATTCATTAACTACTTGTTGGATTCTTGCCCCTCTCGCTCCAATACAGGCACCTACAGGGTCAACTTCTTGTTCGACGCTATCTACAGCTACTTTTGTTCTTGGCCCAACAGCTCTTGAAGGAGGATTCGCTTCTCTCGAAACAGCAACAATTTTTACTGTGCCTTCTTGAATTTCGGGTACTTCATTTTCAAATAAATAAACAACTAATCCAGCATTTGCTCTGCTCACAAAAAGTTGTGGTCCTTTTCTGGCTATTTCGCTAACTTCTTTTAAGAATACTTTGAAAGTTGCATTAGCTCTATAATTATCATTTGGTAATTGATCTCTTTTAGGAAGTTCGGCCTCTACTTCAGGTCTACCAATACCCGAACTAACTCCCATTATTACTGATTGTCTTTCAAATCTTATAACTCTTGCAGTTAAAACAGGATCTTCCAAATCTGCAAATTCTTCTTGGATCATTTTTCTTTGTTGATCTCTTAATTTTTGGGCTAAAACTTGCTTTGTTGTTGAAGCAGCCATTCGTCCAAAATCCTCTTTTTCTGGAGTAACGTCTAAAACAACCGTGTCACCTATTTGAGCATCATCAGCTACTTGTTTAACTTCTACTAAAGATATTTGATGATCTTCGCTTTCAACTTCTTCTACAATTATTTTACTTGATAAGACCCTATAACCTTCTTCATCTAGATCTAGTCCAACATCAAAATTACTAAAGTATTCTTCATCAAATGGATCTTCGTTAACTCCAATGTAAAAAGTTCTTCTATATTTTTCGTATCCCTTTAACAAAGCTTCGCGCAAGGCTGCTTCAACGATATTAGGAGGTAACTTTTTTTCCTCACTAATGTCTTCAATAAGATTGTTTAAACCTGGGAGAATAACTAATGCCATCTATGATGGGAAAATTGAATAATGGTTGATAAATAATTAATCTTTTAAGGTACAAAGACTAATTTTAAATACTTCATCTAAAGGGACTTTCTTTATCTTACCTTTAATGTTAATAGCTAAATAATCATTAGACTTTTCATAAAGTAAACCTTTCAGGAATTTTAATTTTGAATTCTTGTGGTTTAACTCAACATTAACTGGAAAACCCTTAAAAGTTTTGAAGTCTCTTTCTGAGGTTAATTCATCACTGACCCCTTGACTACTAATTTCTAACACATATGAACAATTTAAAAGATTTGATTTTTCTATTTCGTCAGATGCTGGGGTATTAAATAGCGCACAATCATCTAGGGAAATGTCATCCCCATTAGTTTTTCGTATAGTTATTTCAACAACAATTGGATTTTGATTAGTTTTTATATTTAAACCTTGGATTTCTAAATCCTGTTCACTAGCAACTTTTTCTAGTAAAGCTTCTAGTTTACTTTTGTTTTCTTTATTCAAATTTATTTGTAAATTTATTTAAAATTTATTTTCACACATTAAGAAGTTTTTTCTATAGGAAAGATTAAAAATTTGCATTTTATGGATGTAAACAAAAAAACAACAATAATCTTTTTCTTCAATTAGATTTATCAAATAGAGTTAAAAACTATTAATTAAATGAAGTATCTAAAGATTAAATTTATTAATTTAATCCAAATATTCATTATTTTTTGTTTTTTCATCCTAAATTTCTCTCAGGATGCTGAAGTTTTAGCTTTAACTTCTTTTGAAAGTCATAATTTCGTGTCATCAGCAGTTAAAAATATTGGCCCTGCAGTTGTGAAAATTGATACTGAGCGGTTGGTAGAAAGGCAACAATTTGATCCTACTTTAATTGACCCTTTATTAAGGGATTTACTTGGCGAGCAAGGAATTACCCCTGAAAGGGAGAGAGGACAAGGCTCTGGGGTTATCATTAATGAGAATGGTTTGATTCTTACAAACGCTCATGTCGTAGAAAGAGTAGATAATGTTTCAGTTACTTTGGCAGATGGATCTATTTGTGATGGTGAAGTTTTGGGCACAGATACAGTAACTGATCTTGCTTTAGTAAAAATTGATGAAAATACTTATTATAGTTTTGCTCCACTTGGAAATTCTGAAGATCTTGAAGTTGGGGATTGGGCAATAGCTCTTGGTACTCCTTATGGTCTTGAAAAAACAGTTACCTTAGGGATTGTTAGCAGCCTGCATAGAGATATTAATAGTTTAGGATTTTCAGATAAAAGGCTTGATCTTATTCAGACTGATGCGGCAATAAATCCAGGAAATTCTGGGGGACCACTCATAAATTCTAATGGTGAGGTAATAGGAATTAATACATTAGTAAGAAGTGGCCCTGGAGCTGGTTTGGGATTTGCAATTCCCATCAATCTAGCTAAAAGTGTTTCTGATCAGCTTCTTGAAAATGGGGAAGTTATTCATCCATATTTAGGGGTACAATTAATTTCTTTAAATCCTAGAATTGCTAAAGAACATAATAGAGATCCCAATTCTTTAGTTCAATTACCTGAAAGAAATGGAGCTCTAATTCAATCGGTAATACCTAATAGTCCCGCTGAAAAAGCTGGTTTAAGAAGAGGCGATTTAGTTATAGCAGCCGAAAATATCTCTATAAAAGAACCTAAAACTTTATTGGATGAAGTAGAAAAAGCTCAGATAGGAAAAGTATTCCTTTTAAATATTTTGAGAGATAATAAAGAGATACAGATAAATATCAAACCAGAGCCTCTTCCAGGTTTGACATAAAGCCCTCATTGAAATTTAATAATCTATAACCATTAGAGAAAAAGATTTTGGATTCACAAACTCAAATGAAACAAGCAGTTGCTGATGCAGCAATAAGGGAAGTAAAGAGTGACATGATTCTGGGATTAGGGTCTGGATCTACAGCTGCATTAATGATAAAAAGCCTTGCGGATGCAATACGTTCTGGAAAACTCCAAAATATAAGAGGTGTTGCAACTTCTTTTCAATCAGAAGTTTTAGCGCTTGAACTAGATATCCCGCTTATCGATTTAGCTTCTGTATCTCAAATTGATATAGCTATTGATGGAGCAGATGAAGTTGATCCAGGATTTCAATTAATTAAAGGAGGAGGAGCATGCCATGTTAGAGAAAAGTTAGTGGCATCTAAAGCTAATCAATTGTTGATTGTTGTTGATGAAACTAAACTTGTACAAAATTTAAATCAATCTTTCCCTTTACCTGTAGAAGTTCTTCCTAATGCTTGGAAGCAAGTCCAGGAAGTTATTTCAAAAATGAATGGAAGTTCTTCTTTAAGAATGGCTACTAAAAAAGCTGGTCCAGTTGTTACTGACCAAGGCAACCTCATCCTAGATGTACTGTTTAATAATGGCATTAAGAATCCAAAAGACATTGAAATTAAAATTAATAATATTCCAGGAGTATTAGAAAATGGATTATTCGTTGATCTTACAGACAAAGTATTAGTTGGTAAAATTGAAGACAAAATTCCAGTGGTTTACTCACCCTCAAGAGCTAGCTAATCTTCAAATCTTATTTCTACAGAGTTAGCGTGGCTATGTAACCCTTCACTTTTAGCAAGATTAATAATATCAAGGCTATTAACTTTTAAACTTTCTTCATTAAATTCTATTATTGAAGTATTTTTCATAAAAGTTTCAACCCCCAATGAACCGCTAAATCTAGAATTTCCTGACGTGGGTAAAGTATGATTTGGTCCAGCAAGATAATCTCCAACAGCTTCTGGGGTCCATTTTCCTAAAAATATCGCTCCTGCATTCTCTATACCTGCAAGAATTTTTTTTGAATCTATAGTAAGAATTTGTAGGTGTTCAGGTGCAAAGTTATTGCTTAGTTCAATACATGATTCGTAATTCTCGCAAATCACAATTAAACCCCAATTTTTTATTGATTGCATGCAAATTTCTTTTCTTGGATGATCATCTATTTTTTTATAAAGTTCTTCTATAACTTCTTTTGCCTGCTTCTTTGATGTAGTTAGAAGTATTGATGAAGCTAAAGGATCATGTTCTGCTTGCGCTAGTAGATCAGATGCTATATGAGTGCTTTGAGCTGTTTCATCTGCAATGATTAATATTTCACTTGGACCAGCTAAAGAATCAATCCCTGTAGAGCCATAAATGAGTTTTTTCGCTGTTGTAACATATATGTTCCCTGGACCTGAAATAACATCAACTTTATTAATTTGATTTGTGCCAAATGCTAATGCTCCAATTGCTTGAGCTCCTCCAATTCTAAATACTTTATTAATCCCTGATAAGTGAGCTGCAGCTAAAACAGTTTTGTTTATTTCTCCTTCTTTATTCCCAGGAGATACCATTATAATTTCTTCTACTCCTGCTACTTTTGCAGGTATAGCATTCATCAATACTGTACTTGGATAAGCAGCTCTACCTCCAGGAATATAAATACCTGCATTTTTAACTGGCCTCCATCTTCTTTGGACGGTATCACCATATTCACCTTTTATAGTGAAAGATTGAGGAATTTCTTTTTCATGGAATTTTTGAATTCTTTTATGAGCTACCACAAGTGAGTGCTTCAAATTTTTATCAATTTCATCCCATGCATTTTTTATTTGATCCGCACTCACTTGCATAGGGTCAGGGTCGAAACCATCAAATTTTTTTGTATATTTTTCCACCGCTATATCTCCAGAAATTTTTACCTCTCGAAGAATCTCTTCAACAATTGTATTTATCTTATTATTGTTATCTGAATTAGTTCGAGTAGAAATCCTTTTTAATTCTTCAATAGCTTCTATTCTATTATTTAAGATCTTCATTTGCTTAATTTTTTCAAATAGAAAGGCTCAAAACCCAATTTAATATCTTCTAAATTATATACGATTGATTAGAAGACGATTTATTTGTTATGATGAGGATCTTCTATTTATGCACCCTCTGTGGCTAACAACAAATCAGCAAAAAAGAGAATACAAATTGCCGAAAGAAATCGTTTAATAAATAAGTCATATAAATCTACTGTTAGGACTTTAACCAAAAAAACCTTAGAGAACTGCGAAAAGTATAAAAAAAACCCTAATGAGGATAATAAAAATTTAGTGAAAACAAGTCTTAATAAAGCTTTTAGCTTAATTGATAAAGCAGTTAAAAAAAATGTTCTTCACAAGAACAACGGTGCTAATAAAAAATCGAAAATCAACAATTTTGTAAAAACTACTCTTACCACTAAGTAAAAAGACAGATCATAATTATGAGCGATATAGAACTCATAGACTCTCACTGTCATTTAATATTTGAAAATTTTGAGGGAGATCTTGAAGATGTTGTTTTAAGATTGCGTTCAAGAGGTGTAAAAAAATTAGTTCATGCTTGTTGTGAATTAACAGAAATTCCAAAGTTGAAAAAAATATCACATGAATTTAATGAAATTTACTATTCAGTTGGTTTGCATCCGCTAGAAGCAAAAAAATGGGAACAAAGTTCAAAATCTCTTCTAAAAAAATCAGCTCTAGAAGATAGACGAGTTGTAGCTATTGGGGAATTGGGCTTGGATTTTTTTAAAAATAAAAATAAAACTCAGCAGATTGAAGCACTTATTCCGCAAATGGAATTAGCTTATGAACTTCAATTGCCCGTAATTATCCATTGCAGGGATGCTGCAAATGAAATGATTGAGATATGTAGTGATCTCTCTAAAAAAGGAAAATGTCCTGAAGGTGTACTTCATTGTTGGACAGGAACACCAAAAGAAATGAAGCAATTTTTGAATCTTGGATTTTACATCAGTTTTAGTGGTATTGTGACATTCCCAAAAGCACATGAAATTCATGAGTGTGCCAAAATAGTCCCAAATGATAAATACTTAATTGAAACTGACTCACCATTTTTAGCTCCTGTCCCTCATAGGGGTAAAAGAAATGAACCTGCATTTGTTGAAAATGTTGCCAATTTTATGGCAGATTTAAGATCTACTGAATTAAACACTATTGCTAGAGAGTCATATAAGAATGCTGAAGATTTGTTTAAATTTGACTTGTTAAGTAGACGTAGCAGCTGTTAGTATTAGGAATTACTGGAAATTTTTCTTAATTTTTTGACTTTAACAAACAAAGTTTAATGATTTATCAGCATTAAACAAATTTAATTCCTTTTTATTAGATTGTTTTTTGTTGAAATCGAGATTAAATTGTTGATCTCATTTTAAGTGAAAAGTTAAAGAACTAATTATTGAGTAGATTAAAAGTAAATAGTAAATCTCACAAAATCGCAGGTTTTCTTGGATGAGCAGTAGCGCTTTACAGGTAGCAAAAACAGCTACTTATCTACCAGATTTAGTTGAAGTACAAAGAGCAAGCTTTAAATGGTTTTTAGAAAAGGGTTTAATAGAAGAATTACAAAATTTTTCCCCCATTTCTGATTACACAGGTAAATTAGAATTACATTTTATCGGGGAAGAGTACAGGTTAAAAAGACCTAGACATGATGTTGAGGAAGCCAAAAGAAGAGATGCTACATTTGCATCCCAGATGTATGTAATTTGTAGGTTAATCAATAAAGAGACAGGGGAAATTAAAGAACAAGAAGTATTTATTGGCGAATTACCATTAATGACTGAAAGAGGAACTTTCATTATTAATGGTGCCGAAAGAGTTATTGTTAATCAAATTGTTCGCAGTCCTGGTGTATATTTCAAAGATGAACTGGATAAAAATGGTCGAAGAACTTACAACGCTAGCGTTATCCCTAATAGAGGAGCATGGTTAAAATTTGAGACTGACAAAAATAATTTACTTTATGTGAGAGTTGACAAAACAAGAAAAATTAATGCTCATGTTCTTATGAGAGCGATGGGTCTTTCAGATAATGATGTGGTCGATAAACTTAGGCATCCTGAGTTTTATCAAAACTCAATTGAGTCAGCTAATGACGAGGGTATTAATTCAGAAGATCAGGCATTACTTGAGCTATACAAGAAGCTACGTCCTGGTGAACCACCCTCCGTTTCTGGCGGACAACAGTTACTACACAGTAGATTTTTTGATCCCAAAAGATATGATTTAGGCCGAGTTGGTAGATATAAAATAAATAAAAAATTGAGACTTACCGTCCCAGACGATGTGAGAACACTTACCCATGAAGATGTTCTTTCTACCATTGATTATTTAATTAATCTGGAATTAGATATTGGCGGTGCTAGTTTGGATGATATTGACCATCTTGGTAATCGAAGGGTTAGATCTGTAGGAGAACTTCTTCAAAATCAAGTTAGGGTTGGCCTTAATCGTTTAGAGAGAATTATCAAAGAAAGAATGACCGTAGGAGAAACAGATTCTTTAACTCCCGCTCAACTCGTCAATCCCAAACCTTTGGTTGCTGCTATAAAGGAATTTTTTGGCTCCAGTCAATTAAGTCAGTTCATGGATCAAACTAATCCTCTAGCTGAATTAACACACAAGAGAAGAATCTCAGCATTAGGTCCAGGGGGTTTAACTCGTGAAAGAGCAGGCTTTGCGGTAAGAGATATTCACCCCTCACATTATGGAAGATTATGTCCTATCGAGACTCCTGAAGGTCCTAATGCGGGACTTATAAATTCTTTAGCTACCCACGCAAGAGTTAATGAATACGGTTTTATTGAAACACCTTTTTGGGAAGTTAATAACGGTAAAGTTAATAAGGAAGGTAATCCGGTTTATCTTTCTGCTGATTTAGAAGATGAGTGTAGGGTGGCTCCAGGAGACGTCGCGACTGACAAGGATGGCAATATAATCGCAAATCTAATACCTGTAAGATATAGACAGGATTTTGAAAAAGTTCCTCCTCATCAAGTTGATTACGTTCAGCTTTCTCCAGTTCAGGTAATTTCAGTTGCTACTTCACTTATTCCATTCTTGGAACATGATGATGCTAATAGAGCTCTCATGGGATCAAATATGCAACGCCAAGCAGTTCCATTGCTAAGGCCAGAACGTCCTTTAGTTGGTACAGGTTTAGAATCTCAAGTTGCTAGAGATTCGGGAATGGTTCCCATAACAAAAGTTAATGGAACTGTATCTTATGTAGACGCTAATGAGATTGTCGTTAAAGATGAGCATGATAATGAACATTTTCACTATCTTCAGAAATATCAAAGATCAAATCAAGATACCTGCCTCAACCAAAGACCTATAGTGAAAATTGGAGATAAAGTTATATCTGGGCAGGTTTTAGCAGATGGTTCCGCATGTGAAGGAGGAGAAATAGCCCTTGGCCAAAACGTTTTAATTGCTTACATGCCATGGGAGGGGTACAACTATGAAGATGCCATACTTGTCAGCGAGAGGATGGTAACTGATGATTTATATACCTCAGTACATATTGAGAAATATGAAATTGAAGCAAGACAAACTAAGCTAGGACCTGAAGAAATCACAAGAGAGATTCCTAATATCTCGGAAGAAAGCTTGAATAATCTTGATGAGATGGGAATTATTAGGATTGGTGCTTTTGTCGAGAGTGGAGATATTCTTGTAGGAAAAGTGACTCCAAAAGGGGAATCAGACCAACCACCTGAAGAAAAACTGTTAAGAGCTATTTTCGGTGAAAAGGCTCGAGATGTGAGAGATAATTCCCTCAGGGTACCTAAAACTGAAAAGGGACGGGTTTTGGATGTTCGCATTTATACTAGAGAACAAGGTGATGAATTACCTCCAGGAGCCAACATGGTTGTTAGAGTTTATGTGGCTCAGAGAAGAAAAATTCAAGTGGGTGACAAAATGGCTGGGAGGCATGGAAATAAAGGAATTATTAGCAGAATCTTACCAAGAGAAGATATGCCTTATTTACCTGATGGAACCCCTGTGGACATAGTTCTTAATCCTTTAGGAGTTCCAAGTAGAATGAATGTAGGTCAAGTTTTTGAATTATTGATGGGCTGGGCAGCATCTAACTTAAATTGCCGGGTTAAGGTTGTTCCATTTGATGAAATGTATGGAGCTGAAAAATCACATCAAACTGTTCAAGCATTTTTAGAGGAAGCTTCAAAACAGCCAGGTAAAGCATGGGTTTACAATCCTGATGATCCTGGAAAGTTATTACTTAAAGATGGTAGAACAGGGGAACCCTTCGATCAGCCAGTTGCTGTCGGATACTCTCACTTCCTCAAATTAGTCCATTTGGTGGATGATAAAATTCATGCAAGATCTACTGGTCCTTACTCTTTAGTTACACAGCAACCCTTGGGCGGTAAAGCTCAGCAAGGTGGACAAAGGCTTGGAGAAATGGAAGTATGGGCTCTTGAAGCTTATGGAGCTGCTTATACTCTTCAGGAATTGTTAACAGTTAAATCTGATGATATGCAAGGAAGAAATGAAGCGCTTAATGCGATCGTAAAAGGTAAACCGATCCCAAGGCCTGGTACTCCTGAGTCATTTAAAGTTCTTATGAGGGAATTACAATCCTTAGGTTTGGATATAGGGGTTTATACAGACGAAGGAAAAGAGGTAGATTTAATGCAAGATATCAATCCGAGAAGAAATACTCCATCAAGGCCGACTTACGAATCGCTCGGAACCTCTGAATACGAGGAAGATTAAATACTTAATTAAAACCTTATTAATTTAAATTCGCCAAAAATGACAAACAGCAACTTAAGAACTGAAAATCACTTTGATTACGTCAAAATTTCAATAGCTTCTCCACAAAGAATAATGGATTGGGGTCAGAGGACATTGCCCAATGGACAAGTAGTTGGTGAAGTTACGAAACCTGAAACTATTAATTACAGGACACTTAAACCAGAAATGGATGGATTGTTTTGTGAAAAGATTTTTGGGCCATCAAAAGATTGGGAATGCCATTGTGGAAAGTATAAAAGAGTAAGACATCGCGGCATTGTTTGTGAGAGATGTGGTGTTGAAGTAACTGAAAGTAGAGTCAGAAGACATAGAATGGGCTACATAAAACTCGCTGCGCCAGTTTCCCATGTTTGGTATTTGAAAGGAATCCCTAGTTACGTTGCAATACTTTTGGATATTCCGCTTAGGGATGTAGAACAAATAGTTTATTTTAATTGTTATGTCGTTTTAGATCCAGGTGATCATAAAGAACTTAAATATAAGCAATTACTCACTGAGGATGAGTGGCTGGAAATTGAAGATGAAATTTATGCTGAAGATTCAACTATAGAAAATGAACCTTTCGTTGGAATTGGTGCTGAGGCACTAAAGCAATTACTTGAGGACCTTGATTTAAATCAGGTTGCTGAGGAGCTTAGAGAAGAAATTACTAATAGTAAAGGGCAAAAGAGGGCAAAGCTTATAAAAAGGATAAGAGTTATTGATAATTTCATTGCAACTAATGCAAAACCAGAATGGATGGTTTTAGATGCAATACCAGTTATACCTCCTGATCTTAGACCTATGGTTCAGCTTGATGGAGGAAGATTTGCAACTTCAGATTTAAATGACTTATATAGAAGAGTTATAAATAGAAATAATAGACTAGCTAGGCTTCAAGAAATTTTAGCTCCTGAAATTATAGTAAGAAATGAAAAAAGAATGCTTCAGGAGGCAGTTGATGCCCTTATAGATAATGGAAGGAGAGGGAGGACTGTCGTTGGAGCAAATAATAGAGCTCTTAAGTCCCTAAGTGACATAATTGAAGGAAAACAAGGGAGATTTAGACAGAATCTTCTTGGAAAGCGTGTTGACTATTCGGGTAGATCTGTAATAGTTGTAGGTCCAAAATTAAAAATGCATCAGTGTGGTCTTCCAAAAGAAATGGCAATAGAGCTCTTTCAGCCTTTTGTAATCCATAGATTGATACGACAAAATATTGTGAATAATATTAAAGCTGCAAAAAAATTAATACAAAAAGCTGATGACGAAGTTATGCAGGTACTTCAGGAAGTTATTGAAGGCCATCCAATTCTTCTAAATAGAGCCCCTACGCTGCATCGTTTAGGAATTCAAGCTTTTGAACCGAAATTAGTTGGAGGTAGAGCAATACAACTTCATCCTTTAGTTTGTCCTGCATTTAATGCTGACTTTGATGGAGATCAAATGGCAGTTCATGTTCCTTTAGCTTTAGAGGCACAAACTGAAGCACGCATGCTCATGTTGGCTAGTAATAATATTCTTTCTCCTGCTACTGGGGAACCAATTGTGACTCCATCACAAGATATGGTTTTAGGATCTTATTATCTGACTGCTTTGCAACCGAATTATCAACAACCAGAATTCGGAGATAATAATACTACTTTTGCGTCATTAGAAGATGTCATTTTTGCCTTTGAAGATAAAAGAATCAGCCTGCATGAATGGGTTTGGGTTAGATTTAATGGAGAAGTTGAAGATGAAGACGAAATGCGTAGCCCACAAAAAACTCAAGAGCTAGAAGATGGCTCAAGATTAGAAATCTGGAATTTAAGAAGGGACAGATTTGACGCTGATAATAATTTAATAAGTAGATTTGTGCTGACAACTGTTGGGAGAGTAGTTATGAACTATACCATCATCGATTCTGTATCTAAAACGTAATCTTTAAAAACTATTTTTCATTTATTTAAAAATCATGACTTCATCTAAACCTAAAAAAACATCCAGAGTACGTAAAACTACTAAAAACTCAAAAAAGAACAATCCAGTTACAATGCCTGCTCTTGCTAAAACGCCCCCATCATTTAAAAATAAAGTAGTTGATAAGAAAGCCTTAAAAAATTTAGTATCTTGGGCTTATAAAACTCATGGAACAGCTATAACCGCAGCCATGGCAGATAATCTAAAGGACTTAGGATTTAAATATGCTACCCAAGCTGCGGTCTCTATCTCAGTAGATGACTTAAAAGTTCCTGAAGCTAAACAAGATTTAATAGGACAAGCTGAAGAGCAAATATCTGCTACAGAAGAATGCTATAGACTTGGTGAAATTACCGAAGTTGAAAGGCACACAAAAGTTATAGATACCTGGACTGAAACTAATGAAAGATTGGTAGATGCTGTAAAGAATAATTTCAATCAAAATGATCCACTAAATTCCGTTTGGATGATGGCTAATTCAGGAGCAAGAGGTAATATGTCTCAGGTAAGACAACTTGTTGGTATGAGGGGATTGATGGCTAATCCTCAAGGAGAAATCATTGACCTACCAATAAGAACTAATTTTAGAGAAGGACTCACTGTTACTGAATATGTAATTTCTTCTTATGGAGCAAGGAAAGGTTTGGTGGATACTGCCTTAAGAACTGCGGACTCTGGTTATTTAACTCGAAGACTAGTTGATGTTGCTCAAGATGTAATTGTAAGAGAAGAAGATTGTGGAACAGAAAGATCAATAGTTGTTGAAGCTGAAGATGGTAAATTTGGAGCAAGGCTTCTTGGTAGGCTTACCGCTGAGGATATTCTTGATGCTGAAGAAAACCTTGTAGTTCCTCAAAACACTGCTATAGATCCTGCATTGTCAGGAAAAATTGAGAAAGCATCTATTAGTGAAGTAAAAATAAGATCCCCATTAACATGTGAAGCTAATAGATCGGTTTGTAGGAGGTGCTACGGATGGGCGTTGGCTCATAATCATTTGGTTGATTTAGGCGAGGCAGTTGGAATTATTGCTGCTCAATCGATTGGCGAGCCAGGAACTCAATTGACAATGAGAACTTTCCATACTGGAGGTGTATCAACTGCTGAAAGTGGAGTTGTTAGATCAAAAATTTCTGGTAAAGTTGAATTTAGTTCAAAGGCAAAGGTTAGAGGTTATAGAACTCCACATGGCGTAGAAGCTAAACAAGCGGAAGTTGATTTTGTACTCAAGATAGTTCCTCAAGTAAATAATTCTGGCAAAGCTCAAAAAATTGAAGTTTCTAGTGGATCGCTTTTATTTGTAGATGACGGTGAAGAAATTAGTTCTGATATAACTGTTGCTCAGATTACTGCTGGAGCCGTGAAAAAGAGTGTTGAAAAAGCAACAAAAGATGTTATTTGTGATTTGGCTGGTCAAGTTAGGTACGACAAGGTTATTCAACCAAAGGAGGTAACAGATAGGCAAGGTAATATTACCTTAAAAGCTCAAAGATTAGGCAGATTGTGGGTTTTAGCTGGAGATGTTTATAACTTGCCACCAAATGCGATACCGGTTATATCACCTGGTCAATCTGTAGATGAAGGGACAGTTTTGGCAGAAGCAAGTCAATCAAGTGAGTTTGGCGGACAAGTTCGATTAAGAGAATCAATAGGAGATTCAAGAGAAGTTCAGATTGTTACTACTTCAATGTCTTTAACTAATTTTAAATTAATTGAAGAATCTACTCACTCAGGTCAAATATATAATTTGGAATCTAGTGATGGTATATCTTATCGTTTAAACATTTCTCCAGGAAGTAAAATCAGTAATGGTGAGGTAATAGCAGATTTAACAGATGAAAGGTTCCGTACAAAAACTGGCGGTCTAGTAAAATATGCTCCGGGATTAAGT
>QCIX01000011.1 GCA_003216355.1 Prochlorococcus sp. AG-402-N23
TACCTTCTTTACCAAAAAATTCCAACAAATATCAAAGAGGTAGAACATTACTAATAGCAGGAAGTGAACAATATCCTGGTGCTGCATACTTGGCATTAAAAGGGGCAATATCAAGTGGAGCAGGCTTTATCTCTGCGGTCCTTCCTGGGATAGTTGCTGAATCTATTTGGCAAGTTGCCCCAGAAATAGTTTTAAAAGAAACTATGCAATCGAACCAAAATGGAAATGCATCTTTATTTAGTGCATTAAAGAATATTGATTTAAGTGCGTTTGATTCATTAGCTGTCGGTCCAGGAATAGGAATTGATAATGATGATTGGCAAAAATCAAAAGACTATCTTGTGAATTTTGGAGGATTATTGATCTTGGATGCAGATGCACTTAATAGAATTTCGGAATCTAAGTTGGGGTCAAATTTCTTTTTAGAGAGAAAGTTTAAGACATGGATTACACCACATAGCAAAGAATTTGGAAGATTATTTCCTAATATCAAATCTAAGACCAATGTTGGGCTTGCTCGTGATGCAGCAAAAGAATTCAATATAAGTATTTTGTTAAAAGGAGCTAACAGTATAGTTGCTGATAATAAAAAAGTATGGCAACTTTTTGGAACCGATTCTCAAACAGCTCGAGCTGGATTGGGTGATCTTTTATCTGGTTTTGTAGCTGGTAGTTCTGCGATTGATTTAACCTTGTGTAGAAATATATCAACAGATTTTTTTGCTAAATATGTACTTTTGCATTCATTTGCTGCATCAAAGTGCAAAAGTGGGTCAAATGCTTCTGCTATAGGTGATGAACTGACAAAATTAATGAGAAATATAAAAACGAGACAAATATCTTGAAAGAAACAATTTAAGAGAGTTATTTATAGTTTTAAACACATAAGTGTACAAATATGACTTGAAATCTGAAGCGCGCATTAAATATTTGGCTATTTCTTTAAAAGTGTAGGAGAGTTTTACTACCTAATCAGGTCAAAAAATGATCTCATCATTACCAACTCAATCAGAACAACCCAAAAGGAGGAGTAATGATCCAATAAGTTGGTATTTGCAGAACATTGGTAGAGTTCCCTTATTAACACCTGCTGAAGAGATTGAATTGGGTAATCAAGTCCAGAAGATGATGATTCTTACAGAAGATGGACAATTAAATGAAAAGATTAATGATTTTACAACTCAGCAAAAAAGAATTATAAAAATTGGTCGAAGAGCTAAAGAAAGAATGATGAAAGCTAATTTAAGATTAGTTGTCAGTGTGGCAAAAAAATATCAAGGTAAAGGATTGGAATTACTTGATTTAGTACAAGAAGGTTCTCTTGGGTTAGAGAGGGCTGTTGAAAAATTTGATCCGACAAGAGGATATAAGTTTTCTACTTATGCCTTTTGGTGGATTAGACAGAGTATGACAAGAGCAATTGCCTGTCAATCAAGAACAATTCGTTTACCTGTTCACTTAAGTGAAAGGTTAGCCTCTATTAGAAAAGTTAGTAGAGACTTAGCTCATAAGCTTGGTGCTATGCCAAGCAGAATTGAAATTGCAGAGGCAATGGAAATTGATGTTGAAGAATTGGATTCTGTTTTAAGACAAGCTTTATCGACAAGTAGTTTAGATGCCCCAGTGAATGGTGATGATGGCAGGAGCTTTTTAGGTGATTTAATTGCAGATAGTAATAATGAAGAGCCTTTAGATCAAGTTGAACAGAAAATGCATCAAGAGCAACTTGGTAAGTGGTTAAGTCATTTAAGCGAGCAAGAACAACATGTTCTCAAACTAAGGTTTGGACTTGATGCAAATGAGAGACATACGCTTGCAGAAATTGGAAGATTATTAGAAGTTTCTAGAGAAAGAGTAAGACAAGTTGAACTTAAGGCGCTAAGAAAATTAAGGAATCTAACCAGAAAATTACCTAGCGGTATTTAATCTAATCTTCTGCCCAAATATATTTGGTTAATTCTTCTGAAGGAGGTTCAGGCGCTTCAATTGCATTTTTTACCGACTCCGATATTTCAGCATCAATTTTCTTTTCAATAATTTTTAATTCTTCTTCCGTAGCGAATTTACCGTCAATAATTTCTTGCGCTAATTTCTTAATAGGATCTCTTTCCCCCCAAAACTCCTTCTCTTTTTCAGACCTTAATTCATCTGGATCTGCAAGAGAATGCCCTCTATATCTATAAGTTAAACATTCTAAAAGTGTGGGACCTTCTCCTGCCCTAGCTCGCTCAATTGCTCTTTGTGCTGCCCCTCTTACGGCTAATACATCCATTCCATCAACTTCCTCGCCGTGCATGCCAAAAGCAGACGCTTTTCTCCAGATTTCAGGATTACTAGTAGCTCTATCATGAGCCATACCAATAGCCCATTTATTATTTTCAACAACAAAAATTATGGGTAATTTCCATAACTGGGCCATATTTAAACATTCAAAAAACTGCCCATTATTGCAAGTCCCATCCCCAAAAAATGCTGCAGTTACCGCATCACTATTACTATTTCCAGCAACTTCCTTTTTGTATTTACTTGAAAAGGCTGCCCCTAAGGCAACTGGAATTCCCTCTCCAATAAATGCATATCCTCCGAGGAGGTGATGCTCTCTTGAAAATAAGTGCATGGATCCACCTCGGCCTTTGCTACAACCAGTGGATTTACCAAAAAGTTCACTCATTACTTCAAATGAGGGAACACCCGCACTTAGTGCATGAACATGATCGCGATAGGTACTACAAAACCAATCATGTTTCTTTTTCATGGCGCCAATTACTCCCGTGCTTATAGCCTCTTGACCGTTATATAAATGAACGAAACCAAACATTTTCCCCCTGTAATACATTTCTGCACACTTATCTTCAAACCTACGACCAAGCGTCATGTCTTCATAAAGAAATAATCCGGTTTCTCTATCTAATTCGGCTTTTTTTATGTCTTGAAGATTTGAGATTCTCTCTACGTGTGTTTCCAAGAAAAATACCTTAACGAAGTTTTGATTTGTTAACATTCTAAGCCGTGAAGGGCGATTTTCATGATTTTTTTTAAAAACTCTGTAAGACCTTGTGAAAAAATTTTTTAACTTGATAAGATTTGTCTAAGAATTTTTAATAGGATATTTGTTTGGAACTTCCTTTAGACCATTTTCGTTTAATTGGCGTAAGCCCCTCTGCAACTTCTGAGGAAATATTAAGGGCGTTTCAATTGCGGTTAGATAAAACACCTGATGAAGGTTTTACTTATGAAGTTTTAACCCAAAGATCTGAGTTGCTTCGCCTCACTGCCGATCTACTTACAGATCCAGAAAGCAGAAGAGAGTACGAAAATTTATTATTAAATGGGAATTCTGGATTGGATTTTTCCTCAAATAGAGAAGTAGCAGGATTAATACTTCTTTGGGAATCAGGTTCACCAAAAGAAGCTTTTAAAATTACGAGAAAAGCATTGCAACCCCCACAAACTCCAGCTTTAGGAAGTAGTAGAGAAGCTGATTTAACATTATTGGCTGCTTTAACAGCTAGAGATTCTGCAATTCAAGAACAACAGCTTAGATCCTATTCGAACGCGGCAGACTTTTTACATGAAGGTATACAACTTCTACAAAGAATGGGAAAGCTTGGAGACATAAGAAAAGAACTTGAAGAAGATTTGGTTGCTTTGCTTCCTTACAGAATCCTAGATCTACTTAGTAGGGATCTAAATGATCAAGAGTCTCATAAAAAGGGCTTAAGTATGTTGGAAAATTTAATAATCAAAAGAGGTGGTTTGGAAGGTAACAATAAATCTGAATATAAAGATTATTTAAATCAGCAAGAGTTTGAAGTTTTTTTTCAACAAATTAAGCCATTTTTGACAGTGCAAGAACAAATTGATTTGTTTCTTGAATTACAAAAAAGAGGATCATTAGAAGCAGGATTTTTAGCGTTTCTATCCTTAACAGCTATTGGTTTCTCCAGAAGAAAGCCGGAAAAATTATTTGAAGCGAGGAGAATTTTAAAGAAACTAAATTTATCAGGTCTTGATTCAATGCCTCTAGTTGGTTGTTTAGATTTGCTTTTAGCTGATATTGACCAAGCCTCTGCAAGGTTCTCAAGTAGTTATGACGAAAATTTACGAGATTGGCTTAATTATTATCCTGGAAATAAGTTAGAAGCGATATGTATTTTCTGTAAAAATTGGTTAGAGAATGATGTTTTAGTTGGGTATAGAGATATTGACTCAAAAGAGGTGGATTTAGATTCTTGGTTTGAAGATAGGGAAATTCAAGAATTTATTGAAAAATTAGAAAAGAAATCAAATAAAATTGCAATTAGATCAAATCTTCAAAACCAACAAACTGAGAAGGAATCCTCCACAAAAACGTCCGAAGATTTTGATAATATATTGGGCAATATTGATGAAAGAAGATTACCATTGCCTGGTGGCATAAAACAAGGCTATGAAAAGGTTGAGACCAAAGAAATCGAATTCAATGAGGAATACTTTAAGAAAAAACCAATAGAGTTTTATAATTTTTTAATTGAAAAAATTGCTGAATTAAAGTTTAGTTTTGGGGAATTATTAAAGGATAAAGATATAATTAATCGGTCGCCTTATTTAATTTATATCTATGCGTTTTTGATCTTATTTGCATTTGGTATTGGTATTGGATTTTTAAGAAATAATTTTAAAAAATCAATTCAGGACGAATCTATTGCTGAAAAACCCTTAATTGCAATAGATAAAAATCAAAAGCTTAGTGAGATAGATATTATTCAAGAAATAAAAAAAAATCCTTCAAGTAAATTGAATTCTATTTCTGAGAAATCTACTTCAATTATTTCCTATGAATTCAAAGAACTTAATACTGCTTCACCTTCTTTGGAAGATATAAGAAATTTAATTAATGGATGGCTTCTTAGTAAAAGTAATTACTTAGCAGGAAAGAGTGAAATTAATCTTTCTAAGATTGTTAGTAAAGGTCTAATTGATCGAACAATCGAAGAAAGACAGAACGATATCAAGAAAGGAATTTATAAGGAGATTAATTCCCAAATACGTAAGATTGATTTGGAATCGCAAACTTCATCTCGGATAGTTGTCTTAGTAGAATTGAATTATCTAGAGAAATTAGTAAAGAATTCTGGAGAATTTGTTAATGAAACATCATTAAATCCCCTTAAAGTTAAATATATTTTGGGTTTTTCAAATAAATCATGGAAATTGGTTGATTTCGTGAGCGGCTTGTAATTACAAACTTCAAGATCATCTATAATAATTAAAATTACTTTTAAATAATGTTTGATGAACTCTCGTCACGCTTTGAAGACGCAGTAAAGGGTTTAAGAGGCGAAGCAAAAATTAGTGAAAATAATATTAACGATGCCTTGAAGGAGGTAAAAAGAGCACTTCTTGATGCAGATGTTAGTTTGTCTGTAGTAAAAGAGTTTATATCAGATGTCAAAGATAAAGCTATTGGAGAAGAGGTAGTTAGGGGTGTAAACCCAGGTCAAAAATTTATAGAAGTTGTAAATAAAGAATTGATTAACATTATGGGGAATGAAAATTCTCCATTAAACGAAAATCAAAATAGTCCTACAGTCATTTTGATGGCTGGACTTCAGGGAGCGGGTAAAACAACTGCAACAGGAAAATTAGGACTTTATTTAAAGGAAAAAGATAAAAAAGTTCTTTTGGTGGCTGCAGATATTTATCGACCAGCAGCTGTAGAGCAGCTTAAAACATTGGGAAGTCAATATGAATTGGAAGTTTTTTCAGCTAAAGAAAAAAATAGCAAACCAGAAGAAATAGCAAAGGAAGCATTGAATTTTGCGAGTGAAAATGATTTTAATTCGATAATTATTGATACCGCAGGAAGACTGCAAATTGATGATTCTATGATGAATGAAATGGTTCGAATAAAAGAAGTTTCTAATCCTGATGAGGTTTTGCTTGTTGTTGATTCAATGATTGGGCAAGAAGCTGCAGACTTAACAAAGTCATTTCATGAAAAAGTAGGAATCACAGGGGCGATATTAACTAAGTTGGATGGTGACTCAAGAGGCGGAGCTGCTTTATCAATAAGAAAAATAAGTGGTAAACCAATCAAATTTATAGGTGTAGGTGAAAAAATAGAGGCATTGCAACCATTTCATCCAGAGAGAATGGCTAGCAGAATTTTAGGCATGGGCGATGTATTGACACTTGTTGAAAAAGCACAAAAAGAAGTTGAACTTGCTGATGCAGAAGCGATGCAAAAGAAACTTCAAGAAGCGACTTTTGATTTTAATGATTTTGTAAAGCAAATGAGATTAATTAAAAGAATGGGTTCTCTTGGTGGATTGATTAAATTGATTCCTGGAATGAATAAAATAGATGCTGGGATGATAAAAGATGGAGAAGATCAACTTAAGAAAATAGAATCTATGATCTCGTCAATGACTCTAGAGGAGAAACAAAAACCCGAAGTTCTTGCCGCTCACCCCTCAAGAAGAAAAAGAATCGCTCAAGGTAGCGGTTATGAAGCAAAAGATGTAGATAAAGTTTTAGCCGATTTTCAAAGAATGAGAGGTTTTATGAAACAAATGTCTAACGGAGGAATGCCAGGAATGGGAGGTATGCCAGGAATGGGAGGTATGCCAGGAATGGGAGGTATGCCAGGAATGGGAGGGATGAGTGGTAATAAGCCAATGAAAAAACAAAAAAATAATAAGAAGAAAAAAGGTTTTGCCGATTTATAGTTTCTATATTTTTACCTTTAAATGATATTATTATTGAAAACGCATTAATTTAAGATGATTAAATTGCGCCTTAAGCGCTTTGGAAAGAAAAAAGAGGCAAGTTTCAGAATTGTTGCATGCAATAGTACTTCCAGAAGAGATGGTAGACCTCTACAAGAACTAGGTTTTTATAATCCAAGAACTAAAGAAACCAGGCTTGACACAGAAGCTTTAAGAACAAGGCTTACTCAGGGTGCTCAGCCAACTGATGTTGTGAGAACTTTATTAGAAAAGGGAGGGTTATTAGAAAAGACAGAAAGACCCTCTATCGCAATTGGTAAAGCAAAGTTAGAGAATGAAAAATTAGCTAAGGCTAAAACTAAAGACGAAGAAAATGATAGTAGTAAAGCTGAAAGCGTAAGTAATGAAGCTGAAAGCTAGTGATTTGATAAATTTTTATTCTTATTTAATAACTAGATGAAGGAAGTTTCCAAAACTGGTCACTTCAAAATAGATTTGCCAAGTTCTGATGCCGCTACAGCATTATCTGGACCTGGTAATTCTTTCTTAAAAAAATTTGAGTCTCTTACAGGAGTTTCTTTAACTATAAGAGGCCTACAACTTGAGATGAACGGTGTCATATCTAAAATTGAGAGAGCCTCAGCATTAGTAGAACTAACAAGACCAATTTGGGAACAAGGGTTAGAAGTCCCAGAGGTAGATCTTAAAGCGGCTTTAAGTTCTTTAAATGTGGGCGAATCGTCTTCACATGCTGAACTTGGAAAAAAAATTCTTGCGCGTTCCAAAGAAGGAAGATATTTAAGACCAAGAACTATAAGGCAAAAAGAATATGTTGAATCAATCGAAAACTTTGATCTTACGTTCGCAATTGGCCCAGCTGGAACTGGTAAGACATTTTTAGCAACTGTTTGCGCAGCAAGGCTGTTGAACGAGAAAAAAATTGAAAAAATTGTTTTAACCAGACCAGCTGTAGAAGCTGGTGAAAGTTTAGGATTTCTGCCTGGTGATTTGCAACAAAAAGTAGATCCATATTTAAGACCCTTATTTGATTCTTTACATAGTATTTTTGGGTTTGACAGAACAAATTCGTTAATTGATAAGGGAATTATTGAAGTTGCTCCTTTGGCATTTATGAGAGGAAGAACCTTAGATAATTCTTTGATTATCTTGGATGAAGCACAAAATACTACTTGCTCTCAAATGAGAATGTTCTTGACCAGATTAGGAGAGAGATCAAAAATGGTTGTAAACGGAGATATTACACAAATTGATTTAAAAAAAGATCAGGAAAGCGGCCTCATTGAAGCATCGAGAATTTTCTCTGAAACTGAAGGTATAAAGTTTTGTTATTTAACTGTACAAGATGTAGTCCGACATCCTTTAGTCCAAAAAATTATTGAGGCTTATCAATAACTTTATAACTCTGGAGATCCGTACCCTGAATTTTTAAAAATCAAGTAGAATATAATCATATTTAAAAAAAAAATGCCAGCAAGTAGTAATTTCAATCAAGCTATTCGTGAAGCACAATCTAGCTCAATTGTAGGCCCAAATGTCATTCAAAAAGCTCTGCCTTACGTAGGTGGTGGTATGGCGCTAACTGGAGTTGGTGTATTGAGTGGAGTTTCTCTGATAGCTTCAAATCCAAGTTTATTTAGACCATTAGCACTTGTCGCAATAATTGCTGAACTTGTTCTATTCTTTATGGCTTCATCAGCAGCAAATAATGCAAATAATACAAAAGCGTTGCCCTTGCTAGCCACATATAGCCTTTTAACAGGCTTTACTTTAAGTGGTTTAATTTGGTTTGCCAATTTAGCTGTTGGAATGGGATCAATTTTTACTGCGGTTTTTGCTACTGGTGTGACTTTCATCATAGCTTCATACACTGGTCAAAGAATGAGTGATGATGTTGGTCAAGCTCTAAGTAAAGTAGTTGGTCTTGGAGCAATAGGTCTTATTATTGCAATGGTTTTTCAGTGGATTGGAGGAATTTTTAATCCCCAACTCTTTTGGGGACAAGGTTCAGGTTTGGAATTGATCATTGCAGGCTTTGGAACTGTACTATTTATAGGTGCTGCTTTTGTTGACTTTTACACAATGCCCAGAAGATACAATGATGAACAGTATTTAGCAGGTGCTTTAGGTATGTATTTGACATATATAAACCTATTTGTCTTTATATTGAGACTAATGATTGCTCTCCAGGGTGGAGGAAGAAGAGATTAATTCTACATTCTAAAGCTCTTAACTAATCAAGCGTAGAAATTTTCTACGCTTTTTTATTGGGCGATATCAAGAAATTGTTTTTTTATGAATTCCTTTTGCTCTGAGTCATATTTTACTGAATTATCAAAACTATTGCCCATATCATCTAAGTCTCTAAGGACTTGATTGACAGACTTTGTAACTGACTTAGTTTCAAGCAGTCTCAAAATAGCTTTACATCTATCTGAAATGTTTTCCGATGTTATCTCATATTCATGATTGTTATCTCTTCGATGAATAATAATTTGAGCGGAACTCATTATTAAATTTTTTACTACTATTTCTGTTACAGCATCACCACCTTCGTTCAGTTTATAAATTAGTGAAAAAGGAAGTTTATCTAACAAAAAACAATCTTTATCTGATAAAGCGTATGCAAAGAATCCTCTTAGTCCATTTCTTGTTTTAATTAGCTCTGCGATTCTATCAGCTAAAACCTCTTCGCTGAGTAAATCTTCATACCACTCTTTGCACCATTGTGCAGATATGTTTATTGCTTGCGTGAACGAAGCTTCTTTTAAATTTATTGTTTTTTTTTCCATTTTTGATCAGAATTTTATTATTGATGCATTAAAAGTCTTTGGCCAATTATAGATCTGGGTTTGTAACTTTACTAGGAAGGCCAAATGTCGGTAAATCTACTTTAATAAATAAATTGATTGGAGAAAAAATAACAATTACTTCTCCAATAGCACAAACTACCAGAAATAAATTAAAAGGAATACTTACTACAGACAATGGCCAAATAATTTTTGTTGATACTCCGGGAGTTCATAAACCTCATCATCGACTTGGAGAGATATTAGTAAAAAACGCAAAATCTGCAATTAATGGAGTTGATATGGTAATTTTTGTAATTGATTCTAGTGAAGAACCTGGCAGAGGTGATGAATATATTTTAAAGTTTCTAATCGCAAATAAAACTGAGTTTATTGTGGCATTAAATAAGTGGGATTTGGTTAACAAAGAATTTAGGAATTTACGATTAGATCAATATAGAAGATTTTTTGGAATTAATAGAAACTTTCAAATTGTAAGTGCTTCTCAAGGAGAGGGATGTTCAGAACTAGTCGATATGGCACTTAATTTTCTTCCAGAGGGACCAAAACTTTATGGCGAAGAGACGATTTGCGACCAACCATTAGATAACTTATTATCTGATTTAGTAAGAGAGCAGGTATTAGTAAATACAAGAGAAGAGGTACCTCATAGTGTCGCAGTAAAGATAGAAAAGATAGAGGAAATGAAAAGAAAAAATGGCAAAGTTTTTACAGCTATTTTGGCTACTATTATTGTTGAAAGATCAACTCAAAAAGGGATTCTTATTGGAAAGAAAGGTTCAATGTTAAAAATGATTGGTCAATCAGCAAGATCAAATATGTCAAAATTAATTAATGGTCCAGTTCACCTAGAGTTGTTTGTGAAAGTTGTTCCAAATTGGAGAAAAAAAGAATCAAGGTTAATTGAGTTTGGTTATGAGGAAGATTTCTAGATGAGTTGTTTTAATTTTGATGTAATTACATTGTTCCCTAAAGCTTTTGAATTAATAAATAATTTAGGGGTCATAACAAAAGCTTTAGATAAGAATTTGATCGATGTAAATTTACATGATTTGAGAGAATATGGAGAAGGTTCTTACAGACAAGTAGACGATAAGCCTTATGGAGGAGGAGCAGGTATGGTATTAAAACCTGAACCTATTTATAAGGCATATGAATCAATTAGAAAATTACCTAAAAGTAAAACTTTGCTGATGACCCCTCAGGGTAAAGTCCTGAAGCAAAAGGATCTTGCAAGATGGTCCACTTTGGATCAAATAATAATTATTTGTGGTCAATATGAAGGTTTTGATGAAAGGATTAGATGTTTAGCTGATGAAGAGATATCGATAGGCGATTATGTACTTTCTGGAGGTGAAATACCCGCTATATCAATAATTAACGGTTTGACTAGATTATTACCAGGAACTCTTGGTGATCCAGACTCCTTGGTCGATGAGAGTCATAATTCTTTTTTATTAGAATATCCTCAATACACGAGGCCGTTAACTTTTAAAGATATGAAAGTGCCAGATATTCTAGTCAGTGGTAATCATGAAGAGATTAAATCGTGGAGAAGAAGCAAAAGTTTTGAAAGAACATTGGTGCGAAGAAGTGACTTAATTTCAAATGAAAACTACAAAAAATCCCCACAAAGTAAGAGAATAATAAAAGAAAATAATCAATTCATGAAATTTAGGATAGGTAATGGATACGATATTCACAGACTAGTAGAGGATAGAGATTTAATTATTGGAGGTGTAAAATTGCATCATCCTGAAAATTTAGGTTTGGATGGTCATAGTGATGCTGATGTTTTAAGTCACTCAATAATGGATGCATTATTGGGGGCACTTTCGTTGGGTGACATAGGAAAGTATTTCCCTCCATCTGACGAAAAATGGAAAAATGCTGATAGCTTGTTTTTGTTATCAAAAGTAATTGAGTTGATAAGACAAGATGGTTGGGAAATAAATAATATTGATAGTGTTCTTGTTGTTGAGAGACCAAAAATCATGCCACATATAAAACTAATGAAAAAAAACATTTCTGAAATCTTAAATATTGATGAAAATTTAATTGGAATTAAAGCAACCACAAATGAAAAATTGGGTCCAGAAGGGAGAGAAGAGGGAATAAGTTGCCATTCAGTAGTTCTACTTGAGAAAAAATGAGATTTAATTTAAATTTAAAAAAAAAATTTCAAAAATTTTGTTTATTATTAATTTGCTTAGTAGTTTTAATTTATCAATCTGATATTCCCAATTTAAAAGCTTTTACAATGGATAACTATCAAAGTGAAATGGTCATAGAGGAATTAAGACTTAAAGTCCCTGCCGAAGTAAAAGCGGTATGGTTGAACGCTGAAAAAGAAATATGGGAGCCATGGTTATCTTCTCAAGATGGTTTTTTGGGGAGACAATTATTTTGGGATAAAGAGAAAGAAGAGGCTTTGATATTGGTAAATTGGAAAAATAAAAAATTATGGAAAAGCATACCAATGTCAGAAGTAAATGTAGTCCAACAAAAATTTGAGGATAATGTTAAGGCTGCTCTAAATGTAGGAGAAAATCCTTTTGAATTTATTTATGAGGGAGAGTTAAATAAGCAAAGATGAATTTTGACATTAAGTTTGATTTTCAAAGAAGAGATAGGCTTGGAATCATTGAGGCTATTTGGGGGCAAGATAAGAGTATCGACCAATTAGAGAGATTATCTGAAAATGTATTAAGTAAAAATGAGGTTGTTTTTATTACTCGGATTAATAGTGAAAAGGCCAATTATCTTTTAGATTTGTATGATGATGCACGATTCTATGAAGAAGCAAATTGCCTAATAATTGGGAAAAATCTGAATAAAATAAATACGAATAAAAAAGTTGCCATAATTTCAGGCGGCTCAAGCGATTTGGCCGTAACACTAGAAGCACAATTAGCGCTTGAAATTTATGGAGTGAATTGTCAATCTTTTATAGATGTTGGCGTAGCTGGACTTCATCGATTGATGACTCAGTTAGAAGAAATTAATAAATATAATGTATTAATAGTTTGTGCTGGAATGGAAGGAGCTTTGGCAACAGTTGTGGGCGGATTGTTGGCACAACCGATAATCGCAGTACCTGTCTCAGTCGGCTATGGTGTAAGTAAAGATGGAGAAACTGCTTTAAATAGTATGTTGTCAAGTTGTTCTCCAGGTATTGCAGTTATGAATATAGATAATGGTTACGGAGCCGCAATGGCAGCTCTTAGAATTATTAAAAGTATTTCCTAAATAATTACTTTTTTTCTATTTCCAATAAGTTTTCTATCCATAAATTAAGTTGTTTCGATAGCATTCCTTCTTCTCTCATTTTGATTGCTTTTATGACCACTTCTGTATTTACCCACTCTGGAAATCTTTTGGGCATTTATTTTTATATTAAATAATTTTAATTTGGTACAAATTTTTATAAAAACAAGATCTAAGTAACAAATTTAATCTTTTTTGTTTGATTTTGTACTTAATCTAGAAAGCTCAGATGAGGTATGTTCACTTTCTACATTTTTTAATCTTTCAATTAGCTCAGAAAGATCTTTATGTGCTAACTCACCATTTTGTTCCCATTTAAGGGACATTGAGTTAGAGTCAATTTTTTTCATTGTTTAATTTTAGTATTAAAAATATAAAACGAAAAAAGGATAATTTTGGTTATTGTTTCAAGCCTAAACTTAAAAAATTATGAAGATTTTTAATATATAAAGAATTTATTTTTTAACCACCACCAACTATTGAAACAATTTCTAAATTATCGCCGTCTTTAAGCTTCACTTTTCCCCATTTCATCGAATTTATAATTAAATTATTTAACTCAACTACAATCGTGTTTGGTTTATATCCCATATGGTTAAGAGCTGTAGATAGTAGAGCATTTTCTTGATCCAGTTCTATTTTTTTTTCTTCTCCATTTACCCTAATTTTCATGAGATAACTCTTTTAGAATCATAATAGCGTCTTCTTTAGGATCTTCAGAATTCATTAATTGCGAAACTAAGGCAACTTTTTGAAACCCATTTCTCTTTAAATATGAAATATTATTTGACTTGATTCCTCCAATAGCAAACCATGGAATATTTAAATCCTTTGTTAATATTTTAGTATTTTCAATACCTAAAGGTTTCTTATTCTTTTTTGTTGTAGTTTCAAATACTGGCCCTATTCCTATGTAATCACAACCCTCCTTAAGAGCATTTGAAATATCAATTGCATTATTTGCACTTATACCTATAATTTTTGAATATCCTAATAGTTTTCTTGCGGTTTTTAAGTCTAAATCGTCTTGTCCAAGATGAATTCCATCCGCGTTAGAAGCTAGAGCTATATCAAGTCTATCGTTAACGATAAACAAAGAATTATATCTTTTACATAGATTTTTAATCTGAATTGCTTCTTTAAGATGATCTTGATCAGTTCCCGTTTTAAATCTATGCTGAATAATTCTTACTCCCGCAATTAAAATCTCTTCTATTATTTCTAATAAATTGTCCTTTTGATCTGTGATTACATATAAGTGATTTTCTTTTAATATTTTCTCAGACTTCTTACGCTTGCCATAACTTAATAAGTCAATTTCAATAGTATAAATTTCATATCTAATTTCCGAAGCAATTTTTGAAAGCTCATGATTCTGCAGCCTTGAGAATTCTTCTATGACTCTTAATGCTTCTTGAACTCTGCCTGCATTAGAACTTATTATTTGCTCAGGATTTCTTCTATTGATTTGCTCTTGATGAGTCAATCCTTTACATTGGTCCTCAATGTGATTTCTAGATTGTTTATATACTTCTAAATGATTCTTTCCCAAAATTTGTCTATAATTTTTGATCTTAGCAACACAATCATTTTCCCCTAACCCAAACCTGGCCCAATCTTCAAGCACTCTTAAGCCTTCTCTAGCTCTATCGAGATTTGCGTCAATAATTTGATAAATTCTTAAATCTTCAGCATCCTTAGGATTAGAGTTCTTCATTTGTAATTTAATTTTTGTAGTTTTTAAAAATTCTTAGAGCATTATCTTTATCTTTTTTAATTTGTGTAGAAAGTTGATCGATATTTTTGAACTTGATTTGAGATCTAAGCTTCTCAACTGGTTCTACAGATAGATTTAAACCATATAGATCGATATCTTTATTTATTAAATGAACTTCAACCGCAGATGGCAATAAAGGATTTATTGTTGGTTGAGAGCCAAGATTCATAACAGATTCAATTTTTTGGTTGGAATTTTCTATTGTTGTCCAAGATGCATATACTCCTTCTCCAGGTAAAAATTTTCTACCATCTATTTCAAGATTTGCTGTGGGCCATCCTATACTTTTGCCAATCCCTTTACCTTCTACAACCTTTCCATGAAAACTGTAGGGCCTTTTAAGAATTTTGAAAGCATTTTTCAGATCACTTTTCTCTAATAAATCTCTAATTCTGCTGCTACTTATTCTACCTTCTTTGTCTTCTAAAATTGGGGTAATTTTTAGTTTAATATCCATATCTTTAATCGTATTTTTTATAGTATTTATGTCTCCACTTCTTCTAAAACCAAATTTAAAATTAGCACCTACAGAAATGTTTTTTGCTTGTAATTGATTTATTAAAATATCTCTTACGAATCTTTCTGCACTTAATTTAGATAGTTCCTTATCAAAAGGAATAAGAACTAATTGTTCAATCCCAAGATCTTCAAGAATTGGTAGTTTTTCGTCAGGGAGATCAAGTCTAAGACGTGTCTCTTTGTATAAAACTTCTCTAGGATGAGGCCAGAAGCTCGCAATTGTGGGGGTATATTGATTTTCTTCAACTACACTTTTAATTAATTCTCTATGGCCCGCATGTAGGCCATCAAAACTTCCAATAGCTATTGAGGTAGGACTCTTAACTTCAGATGGCGATATTAAAGAGATCAAAAGATTACGTGCAATTTTATGTTTTTGATGGCAAATTTGAATAGATTATAGTTTATTCAATCAAATGAATGTCTGACAAAATTGATTTTCAGTCCCTTTCATTTGGAATGCGGCGGATTGGATGGATACGCTTTTGGGTTCAGTCCATTTTAGGAGTTGTTGTTGCAGCTGTTTTGCTTTTTTCAAATGTTGTAAATAATAGCGAAGGTCAGCTTGGCTTAGCGCCTGGTCTATCACTTACAACAATATCTTTGATTTTACTACTTTTTAGTCTTTGGCAAGGTTGGTTAATAGTTAGAACAGGTAGAGCAATTGCAAGCAATGCGAGACCGTCAAGAGGACAAACCAGTAAATTAATCAAAAGAGGTTTAATAGTTGATTTATTTGGAATTTTGTTTGGATTAATTGGATACCAAGCTCTAATGGGTGCCTTATTTATACAAGCATCTTCTCAAACAACTGGACAATTGATAACAGCTACATCTGATATCCCAATTACTGGGCTAGAAATATTATCAGTTCTCAGTAACACACAAGTTATTGCTGCTCATTTTTTCGGACTTTGCTTTTCTTTATGGCTTTTAAGAAGGATTTACAAATGAATTATTAATTTTAGGTAAGTCGTCTAAATTACCCCTCCAAAATAAATCTGGTTCCACAGGTGTAAGAGATATTTTATTTTCTTGTACTTGAGATACGTCACTGGGCCAGTTTCTTGGACCATAACCTTTTGATTCAAGATCTAAAACTACCTCACCTGCTAACCAATAATAATCGTCACCTCTTGGGTCTGCCCTTTTGGAAAATTGGTTTTTATATTTTCTTACAGATAATCTTGTCCAAGATAATTCTTTTATTTTGCTTTTCTCGCAAGGGGGTATATTCAAGTTTAATAGAAGTGAAGCTGGCCAACTATCATTAATTGCTTGTTCGGCAATATTCATTGCAATTTCTCCAGCAAATTCAAAATTTTTCCATTTAAAACTAGCAACACTTATTGCCATGGAGGGAACATTTTCTAAAGTGCCTTCCATGGCTGCAGCGACTGTACCTGAACAAAAAATATCTGTTCCTAAGTTGGGACCATGATTTATTCCAGATAGTACTAGATCAGGTTTATGATCCAATAGTTCAGATAGTGCTAATTTGACGCAATCAGCAGGTGTTCCAGAACATCCCCAAGCTTCAATTCCTTCCCCAAATAATTCGTCAGCTTTTTCAACTCTCAATGGAGATTGTAAAGTAAGACCATGACCTGTAGCTGATCTTTCTTGGTCAGGACATACTACTTTTACCTTATGCCCTCTTTTTTGCGCTGATTTTGCTAAAGCTCTTATCCCCGCTGCAAAAACGCCATCATCATTGCTAATTAATATATTTAACGGTTTCATTAATCAATAAATTTTATTTATGGACGATATTTAAGTAAGATAAAGTAATACTTATTTTTACTATATCAGTGAGTCAGATTGAATCATTAAATCAAATTGAGGAAAAACTAAATAATCTTTCTCTAACGGCAAAAAATAATATAAGTAATGCTAGTACTCATGAAGAACTGGATCAATTAAGAGTTTCCTTGCTAGGAAAAAAAGGGGATTTATCAATTATCTTGAAAAGAATGGGTCAATTATCTGCTACTGATAGACCAATTGTTGGCCAGAAGTCAAATTTAATAAAGATAAATTTGCAGGAATTAATAACTGAAAGAAAAAATCAACTAAATAGTGAAGCTTTAGACAAAAAGATTAAAACAGAAAAAATTGATGTAACTATCCCTTCAATTGGAACGCCTCCTGGGAATAAACATCCTTTAATGTCAACTCAAGATGAAATAATTGATATTTTTTGTGGTTTAGGATACTCAGTTGAAAGTGGCCCTGAAATAGAAACTGATTTTTATAATTTTGAGTCTCTTAATATACCCAAAAATCATCCGGCGAGAGATATGCAGGATACTTTTTACTTAGATGAAAATCGACTTTTAAGGACTCATACTTCTCCTGTTCAGATAAGATACTTAGAGAAAAATCCTCCCCCAGTAAGAATTATTGCTCCGGGGAGAGTATATAGGAGAGATGCAGTAGATGCTACTCATTCCCCTGTATTTAATCAGGTTGAGGTTTTATGTGTCGATCAAAATATTAATTTTAGTCATTTAAGAGGAACAGTTCTTACATTTTTAAAGACCTTTTTTGGAGATATTCCTGTAAGATTTAGAGCTAGTTATTTCCCATTTACTGAACCTTCAGCAGAAGTAGACGTCCAGTGGAAAGGTAAATGGTTAGAAGTAATGGGCTGCGGAATGGTAGATCCAAAGGTTTTAGAAAAATTAGGAATAGATTCTGAGAAATGGACTGGTTTTGCAGCAGGATTAGGAGTTGAGAGATTTTGTATGGTGAGACATCAGATCGACGACATCAGAAAATTTTATACAAATGATATTAGATTCTTAGAACAGTTCTAATAGTATTTAATTCTTAAATTAGGTTTGTCCATCAAATTAGTTTAAGATAGTCCTAGTTTTGATTTTTGGATTGGTACGTAAAGCAGGACTTATCGTTAATGATGGCAAGGAACTAGCTGTTCAAACTGCAACTTCTGTTCAAAAAAAATTGGAAAAATCTAATTTTGAAGTTGTAAGAGTTAGTAGCTCTGGAGGAATGGTTGGTTTCGCAAATCCTGATCAACATGTTCGCCCTTTGGGATATACGAATTGTGTTCCCGAGGGGTTTGATTCATCAATGGAATTTGCAATCGTTCTTGGCGGAGATGGGACTGTGCTTTCTGCTGCAAGGCAAACGGCACCTGCTAAACTTCCAATTCTTACAATAAATACTGGTCATTTAGGATTTCTTGCGGAAGCTTATTTATCTAACCTAGATGAGGCTTTAGATAAAATAATTGCTGGAAATTGGGAGATTGAAGAAAGAACTTGCTTTATCATTAGTGTAATGAGGAACGAACAGAGGAGATGGGAGTCTCTTTGCCTTAATGAGATGGCTCTTCATAGAGAACCTCTAACAAGTATGTGTCACTTTGAGATTTCTATAGGACGACATGCTCCTGTGGATATTTCAGCTGACGGAGTAATTTTATCTACTCCAACTGGTTCTACTGCATATTCCTTGAGTGCTGGAGGACCAGTTATTACACCTGATTGTCCAGTAGTTCAATTAACTCCAATTGCGCCACATTCGTTGGCATCAAGGGCACTGGTTTTTAATGATTCAGAGCCTGTAACTGTTTTTCCCGCAACGCCTGAAAGATTAGTAATGGTTGTTGATGGCAATGCTGGTTGTTATGTTTGGCCTGAAGATAGGGTTTTAATAAGAAAAAGTAAACACTCTGTGAAGTTTATAAGACTTGAGGATCATGAATTCTTCCAAGTTTTAAGAAATAAACTTGGTTGGGGGTTGCCACATGTGGCTAAACCTGACAAATAACAATTATTTAAATTTATTTTTTCCCTTTTAATATGAAAACAGGATTATTTGGTTCTAATCTCAATCCCTCAGCGATACTTAAGCTTTTATAGGTTTGAATTAAATTTAAATGTGTTTTGAAATTTTTATCTTCTAATTCCTCTTTTAACTCTTTAATAGTTTGAATGTCAATTATTGGGATAACGATAATATCTCCAATTCTCATGCCCTTAGCTAGGATATTAATAATTTGAAATTTAGTCTTAGTATCACATCCTCCAATTACTAATCTATTAGGTTTTTCAAAAGAACTTAAATTTCCTGAGTTCAAGGTTTTAATTATGTCTTCCTCAAAAATAAATTTTGGTTTAACTCCAAGCCTTTTTGAGTTTTCTAGTATTAATGCTTTTGATCCAATCCTTTTATCGATACAAAACAAATCTAAACTAGGCCTTAATTTTAATGCCTCTAAACCAATTGATCCACAACCTGCTCCAATATCCCAAATCACACCATTTTTCGGGAGCTCTAAATCAGCTAAGATTTGAACGCGAACCTCTCTTTTAGTTAATAAATTTGGTCTATCATCAAAAGTTTTAAAAATACTGTCATTGATACCGAAAAGAGGGATATGATTATTTGAAAAAATTTTCTTTGTTTTTGTAAGAACTACAATGTTCAAACTTGATATATTAGATGGCAATGACTCTTTAAGATTTAATTTGCGTATATTTTCATTGTCGAAGCCTATCTCTTCACAGAGCCAAAAATCATAGAAGTCAATCAGATTTAATTCTGATAAATGTCTCTTGATTATTTCTAAACTTTTGTTATTTGAATCTGTAATAATAGTTAAATTTGAAGGCCTTGCTTTAAGAGCCTCAACTAACTTAGTCGAATCTCTGCCGTGAATACTTACATTAACAGTATTTTGCCATGGGATCTTTAACTTACTAAATGCTAATTGAATGCAAGTATTTGAAGGGTAAAAACTTAATTCATCTTTTGAAAAATTTTCTAGTAATATTCTCCCAATTCCAAACCAAAGTGGATCTCCTCTCGAAATTAAAATAACATCATTTTTTTGAGATCTAAGCCAGTTAACAAGTTCGTTATTACTGTTGCTTGAAAAAAATGATTTCTTTTTTTCTAAACCACTTTCGCTCCATGATTTAATTTCTTCAAAATATGAATTGGGAACTGCAATATTTCCTGTCTTTATAAATAGATCTTGTAATTTGATAGGTAAGTCTTTAAATAGATATGAATTAATACCTACCACATGTATTTTTCTATAAACTTTATTCATCAATATTTAATGAAAAGGAACTAAAAAGTTTGAATGTTTTATTAAATTATCTTATTATTGTTCGAGTTACTATAGTAAATTAATTGTCTGAAAGAAGAAAGAGATTACATGATTTATTATTAACTCTAATCAATAAAGATAGCGAATTTGAGTTTATTGAAGAAGACTCTGACGATTTAACATCTAGCTATTCTGAAAAAGACATTTTGAATTTATCTCGAGTTATAGAAAAAAATCGTAAAATAATTAAAAGATATCAAGCTATTGTAAGAACAGCTGTAACCCTAGACGCCTTGATGGATTCTGAAAATGAAGAAAATTACAAAATCAATTAAAAATATTTTTTTAAAAGGAATATTACCTTTGCTTTTACTGTTATCCTTTATTTTTAATCCATTAAAAGTATCTGCAGAAGTTGCAGAAACAGAAATAAACGGGGAATTAATGATTGCTAGTATTGAGTTTTTAAGGGACTTAGACTTTGAAACTTGGCAATTAGTGGCTTATAAATCACCACTTTTTGAAGATAAATTGATCCTGAGAGTAATAGGATATCCAGGAAATCTTAGAATTGATCATCCCACTGACTTAAGGGTTGAATCAGGGAGAAAACAGTGGCTTTTAGATGACAAAACATTACTTAATGTTGAATTAGCAAATGATGGAAGACAAGCTGCTGCAGAATTTGATCTTGATGTATTGATCAGAAATTTAGATAAAAATAGACCACTAAGATTATCTTTGCAAGGAGTTTTTTCTGAGTTACCGGTTCCTCCTTTTGTTGTTAAAGAGTGGAGTTCAATAAACTGAATTTGATTTTTGGAGATGTCTGAAAAAAATGTAAGCCATATAAAATGGATGAAAAGAGCAATTTTTTTGGCTTCTTTAGGCAAAAATACAACGAGTCCAAACCCAAGGGTGGGGGCGGTGATACTTGATAAGAATGGAAGTCTTATTTCAGAAGGATTTCATTACAAGGCTGGCATGCCCCATGCTGAGGCAATGGCTTTTAATAATTTAAAAAAAGATGCTAAAGGCGGATCAATGTATGTAAATCTTGAGCCTTGCTGCCACCATGGTAAAACACCTCCATGTGTAGATAAGGTTATATCCTCTGGGATAAAAAAGGTGTATATATCTATAGAAGACCCTGATAAAAGAGTCGCTGGTAAAGGTATTAAGCTGTTAAAAGAAGCTGGAATACAAGTTCACTTAGGATTATGTAAAAAAGAATCCTTAGATTTAAATAAAGATTTTATATACAGGAATATCACTCGTAAGTCATATGGGGTTCTTAAATTGGCAATGAGTCTAGATGGGAGAGTAGCCCTTAAGAATGGGAAAAGTAAGTGGATTACTAATGAACAATCAAGGTCAAGAGTTCATTCTTTTAGGGCGGAATTTGATGCAATAATAATTGGTGGAAACACATTAAGGAAAGATAATCCACTTTTAACTTCTAGAGGCAAAACAAAACCAGAGCCTTTGCGAGTTGTTTTCACGCAAAGCTTAGATCTTCCCTCAAAATCTAATCTTTGGGATTGTAAAAAAGCAAAAACTTTAGTTATTTATGATTCTTCTTCAGCAAATGAAAACTACCTTACAAGGATTCCGAAATGTGTTGAGGTTGAGAAGGTAGCATCAGATAATCCAGAGTTAATTTCAGAAATTCTTGCTAAAAGAGGGTGTAATAAAGTCCTTTGGGAATGTGGCCCTAGATTGGCTACTGCAGCTATCCGATCTAACTGTATTCAGGAGATTATTACCTTTATTGCTCCAAAAATTTTAGGCGGAGAAAATAGTATGAATCCTTTTGGTGATTTTGAATTTGAAGAAATGCATGAAATTATTAAATTAAGTGATTCACAAGTTAGTACGATAGGCAATGATATATGCGTTAAGAGTTCATTTAAAAATTAATTTTCAAAAATTTATATGGGTCAAAGTACCGTACGGTTCTTACCCAAAAAAAACGATACAGATACGGAAACTCTTCGTTTAGTTTATAATAAGTTCATGTTTGAAAACTACTATGCCAATAAGACAAGACGATAATCAACCTAATAGACGATTTGGAATTGTAAATATCATTTTGATAGGTGTTGGTGCATTACTTTTATTTAGTAGTCTTTTCCCTAATCAAAATATGCAAATTCCTAGGGTGCCTTACTCCCTTTTTATAGATCAGGTTAATGATGGGGAAGTTAGGCGTGCATATATCACTCAAGAACAAATAAGGTACGAGTTAAATGGAGCTGAAGAGGGCGCACCTTCTGTATTGGCAACTACCCCAATATTTGATATGGACCTTCCACAAAGATTAGAAAGTAAAGGAGTGGAATTCGCTGCGGCTCCTCCAAAGAAACCTAATTTCTTCTCAACCATCTTGAGTTGGGTTGTTCCACCTTTGATTTTTATCCTTGTTTTACAATTCTTTGCTAGAAGAAGCATGGGAGGTGGAGGTGCACAAGGTGCTCTTAGTTTTACTAAAAGTAAAGCGAAGGTTTATGTACCCGATGATGAATCAAAAGTAACATTTGCTGATGTAGCTGGAGTTGATGAAGCTAAGGACGAATTAACGGAAATAGTTGATTTTTTAAAAAAACCTGAGAGATATACAGATATCGGTGCTCGAATTCCTAAAGGAGTTCTCCTAGTAGGACCCCCAGGAACGGGAAAAACTCTTCTTTCAAAAGCCGTTGCAGGAGAAGCTGAAGTTCCATTCTTTATTATTTCAGGATCTGAATTTGTTGAACTTTTTGTAGGTGCGGGTGCAGCAAGAGTGAGGGATTTATTTGAACAGGCTAAGAAAAAAGCACCTTGCATTATCTTTATTGACGAATTAGATGCTATTGGTAAAAGTCGTTCAGGTTCAATGGGAGTAGTTGGTGGTAATGATGAGAGAGAACAAACGTTAAATCAGCTCCTCACCGAAATGGATGGATTTGCCTCAGCTGATAAGCCTGTTATAGTTCTTGCGGCTACTAACCAACCAGAAGTTCTTGATGCCGCTTTGCTAAGACCTGGAAGATTCGATAGACAAGTTTTAGTTGACAGGCCAGACTTATCTGGTAGGAAGACAATTCTTGAAATTTATACTAAAAAAGTCAAATTGGCAGAATCTATTGACTTAAATTCTATAGCACAAGCAACGAGTGGTTTTGCAGGAGCTGATTTAGCAAACATGGTAAATGAAGCAGCTTTACTTGCTGCTAGAGCTAAAAGAAAAAGTGTGGAGCAACAAGATTTAAGTGAGGCTATTGAGAGAGTAGTCGCAGGCTTAGAGAAAAAAAGTAGAGTTCTTCAGGATGATGAGAAGAAAGTTGTTGCTTACCACGAAGTTGGTCACGCGATAGTTGGTCATTTGATGCCCGGAGGATCCAAAGTTGCAAAGATTTCAATTGTACCTAGGGGTATGAGCGCTTTGGGCTATACACTTCAACTACCCACAGAAGAAAGATTCCTCAATTCAAAAGAAGAATTAAAAGGACAAATCGCAACTTTATTGGGTGGCAGATCAGCAGAAGAGGTTGTTTTTGGAAAAATTACTACTGGAGCTTCTAATGACTTACAAAGAGCTACCGATATAGCAGAACAAATGGTAGGTACTTTTGGAATGAGCGATATTCTTGGTCCACTTGCATACGACAAACAAGGAGGAGGTCAATTTTTAGGCAACGGTAACAACCCAAGAAGATCAGTTAGTGACGCTACAGCACAGGCTATTGATAAGGAAGTAAGAGATTTAGTAGATGATGCGCATGAAACTGCATTAAATATTTTAAGGAATAACTTACCATTACTTGAATCAATTTCTCAAAAAATTCTTGAAGAAGAAGTAATCGAGGGTGAGGATTTAAAAAGTTTGCTTGCAGAATCTAAAATGCCTACATAGTAGAATTTAGGTTTTCAAAGTCAAATCCATGTTAAAACCAAGCAAACTTTCTAAGAAAAATTTTTTATCAAGCTTGGATATGACGACTGATGAATTTCTTCATCTTCTAAGGCTTGCAAATCATTTTAAAAATAAAGATCTAAATATTAAATACAAAGATAAAGTTTTGGGATTGATTTTTGATAAGTCATCTACAAGAACAAGAGTTAGTTTTCAAGTTGCAATGACAAGACTTGGTGGTACAACAATTGATTTGAATCCAATTACTTCACAAATTGGTCGAGGTGAGCCTATTAAAGATACAGCAAGAGTTCTAAGTAGATATTGTGATGTGCTAGCAATAAGAACTTTTGATCATTCAGATTTGGAGGAATATGCAAAGTGGTCTACCAAGCCTGTGATTAATGCTCTTACAGATTTAGAACATCCATGTCAGGCTTTAGCAGATTTTATGACAATTAAAGAGGAATTCATTGATTTTAATAATATAGTTTTGACATTTATAGGTGATGGCAATAATGTTGCTAACTCTCTTATTTTATGTGGAGCATTATTGGGTATTGAAGTAAGAATTGCATGTCCAAAAGGTTACGAACCAAGTTCTTTGGTTATTAATAAGGCATACGAAATATATAAAAATAAGAATCTATTAAAAGTAACGAATGATATAAATGATGCTGTTTCTGGAGCAAATGTTCTTTATACAGATGTCTGGTCATCTATGGGTGAAGAGCATAAAAAGGAAAAGAAAGATAAAGACTTCAAGGATTTTACTATTAATAGACATTTGGTAAAAGAGGCTGATGAAAATGCAATTATCCTTCATTGCCTTCCTGCTTATAGATCTAAAGAAATAACTGACGAAATGATGGAGAGTAAAAAAAGTAGAATTTTTGAGCAAGCCGAGAATAGAATGCATGCTCAACAAGCACTTTTATCTTGTATTCTTTCGTGAACTCTCTTGCAAATTGAATAAATAATAGGTACAAATGTATTAGAGTACATTTGTTTCATGGAAAATTCTTCAGTACATAATCTTACTCAGGCTCAAAATGAGCTTTATGGTTGGATAAAAGATTATATGAAAAAATTTCAACATAGCCCATCTATTAGGCAGATGATGCAAGGTATGGGTTTAAAATCTCCCGCACCAATTCAAAGTCGATTAAAGCATTTGCAAGAAAAGGGCTATATCTCATGGCAAGAAGGTAAAGCAAGAACGATGCAAATAGTTGATGATATTATTGAAGGAGTGCCAATTATGGGATCAGTGGCAGCTGGAGGCTTAATTGAAACTTTTTCTGATGTGCAAGAGAATTTAGATATTTCTGATGTTTTAAAAAAGAAAAATGTTTTTGCGCTTACAGTAAATGGGGATTCAATGATAGATGCATGTATTGCAGATGGAGATATGGTTTTAATGGAGCCAATTACTGATTCATACTGCTTACGGAATGGAACTATTGTTAGTGCAATGGTTCCAGGTCTTGGAACGACACTAAAATATTTTTTTAAAAGGTGCGGGAAAATATATCTTGAAGCAGCAAATCCAGCTTATGAACCAATTGAGTTAGATTTAGATCAAGTTTCATTTCAGGGAAAACTTTTAGCTGTATGGAGAAAAGTTTAAAAGAGAAAAAATAATACTGAATATAATTTTTTTGATATATTTTTAAAATTTATATTTAGAGTCTACGTATATCCAGCCAATTATATTTTCTTTATGAATTTTAAAATAATTATTAATTAGAAAAATATCTTTATTGGTTATATTTTCTTGGGGAACTATAAAAATTAATTTAATTGTATTTTCAAAAGAAGTTAGTTCATTGAAGTTAGTATATTTAATAGGAATTTGATTATTATATATTTCTAAAGAATCTCCTAAAAATCTTGAATTTTTAGAGCCATTAAAATCTATAATTAAAAATGAAGAAATTTCAACACCTTTTTCTGAGTTTTCTTCTATGGCTTTCTTAAATAATTTATTACTTAGTAAAAAGTTATTAATAAAAATAGTTTCAATATATTTGCACTTTATAAGTTTTTTTAATGAATCAAATTCATAAACAATTCCCAATTTTTTTTCTTTAAAATATGAAATCAATACTCCTATGAAAATGAGATTATAAAAGTTAGTGATACTATTTCTTTGCTATTAGGGGAATATTTACCATCATTAATAGTTGGTTCTGAGATAAGTTCCCATGGATCTTTTTGTTCAGCAAGCTTTACTTTTGAAAGTATTAATTCTCGTTCCACTTCTCTAAAAAGTTCTTCATCTGTTTGGGCATCTTTTAAAAGCTGCCTATGCTTAATTAATATTTCACTAGGTCGTTTAAGAGACTCCTTAATATTGTTAATCTTAATTTTTAGATTATTCAATAATATTGAATTTGGATTTAGTTTAGCCGAATAATCTAAGTATGATGCCTCATAATCTTCTAAAAGTTTAAATTGTTTTTGGAATCTATCTCCTTTAAAATTTCCTGAATTTTTAATTTTATTTGTACTGCTAGTTTTATTTGGATTTCCTAATGAATTTATATCAAATAAATTTATCTTATTCACGCTGTTATCTTCTGGACGCAAATAGCTTTCAGAATATCCAAGACCATTTTTGACAGAAAATACATTAAATTCGGTCTGAGATTTTTCACTTTGTTCTTTCAATATTTTTGATTGAGAACTTAAAAATCGAATCTTATTTGTTAAATCTTTTTCTCTTTTTAATTTTGAATAATCTTTGTATTTATTACTAATGAGATTTAATGTATTAATAATAAAGTCTTTATCTTTATCAATAAAATCAATACTTAGTACATTCGATCCTTTCTCAAATCTTATTTTTAACTTTTTATTTATCCAACTCGAATAACTAAGACTATCTATTGACTCCCCCCTGTTTTTATATTCATTTAAGGCAAAATTGTATAAAGGTTTTAAAACGGAAGGACTTTTTAAAATAAATTCTTGCGTTCTATTGCGAGTACTCTTATTGGAAATAAAGCTTGGAAGATCTCTATCTAAACTCCCCTCTTTTTTCTGTACTACAATTTGAAAACTCCCTTGATATATTTTTGTACTCAGAAGGCAGTAAAAAATGGATGAAGTAGTCGATAGTGCAGTCAAAAAAACAATTAAATATTTATTTCTCAGGATTATATTTATTAGCTTATTGAATTTGATCTCATCATCTATAAGATTCGAAAAATTGATTTCTTTATTTTCTGTATCAGAGTAAACCATAATTAATTGAAAACATTTCTTAAAAATTTTCCACAAATTATTTGTCTCGATAATTCATTGATAATAGTGGGTTTTTTTCCTAAAAATTCTCTATTTATTTTTTTAAGATAATAGATGTACAAGGTCATTACTTTTCTATCTTAAAAATTCTAAATTGTATATAACTTAAGATAACATAATAACCTTAAAGTATCTTTAATAAGGTAGTCTGCGAGTCAAGATATTACTTAATTTTATTCTTTTAATGATTTATTAATAAAAATTATATAATCTTTTAAAAAATCTCTATTAATTAAAAATATTAAGAAGCAGATAAGGTAAATTTTTTTATAATGGATTATATTTAAAAAAAATTCATAAATTACGACTACGGTGACAATAGTTAAAAGAAAAAAACCAATTTTGAATATTAGTTTTTTAGATAATGATGTTAAAAGGAACTGGAATAATTTATCTTGGTTAATTTTTTTTACACCATTTTTTATATACGCAATAAGAAGCTTAGATAAAATTAATCCAAATTTAGATATTCAATACTCACGATTTATCCCTATATTTCTTAGAAGCTTTGATATTAATTTTATTAATAATTTTTTTATTTCGACTGTTTTAGGTTCTTTCCTTCCCATTATAGGAATTTCTATTTTTGAGTTTATAAATTGTTTAAATAATCAAAAACTAGATTTTAGACTTTTTAGTATAGGTAAAATAAAAATGTCAGAGGGGTTCAAATATGCAGACATTTGGTATTACGCTATCTCAATGCTTCAGAGATTCCCAAAAATACTTTTTTTTCTTACTCTTGGCACTTCATTTTTTCATGATGGTTTAACTAACTGGTTTCACAATCTTTATTTAGGGATTTTCCCTAAAGAATATTCTTCAATATTTAGTATTTTGATTTTTATATTTTTAAGTTTATTAGCTGATTTTCTTGTTTACATAAACCACAGAATACTTCATGACATACCATTACTATGGGATTTACATGAATTCCATCATTCTGCAACAGAGATGACAATAATTAGTAGTGCGAGAGATTTGACTCTTGCTGATTTTATAGTAGCCCCTATACTTATACCATTTGAGGTTTTATCAGCACTTTTTATAAAAGAATTTATTTCTCAGGGATTAATTCTACCTATCATGTTTTATCTCATAGATTATATGTTTTATGCTGCTTTTTTGTATCTTGGGCATTCTTCTTTAAAAGTAATTTATCCAAAACCACTTTCTCTAATTTATATGAGCCCAGCTTGCCATTTGATACATCACTCTAATAATCCTGATCATTTTAACAAAAACTTTGGTAATAAATATCCTTTTTGGGACAAACTATTTAACACTTTTTTAGATGAAAGTCATTTAGATAATATTTATGGATATGGTGTTGAGAATACCCAATATAATAAATTCCATCCAATTTATTCATACTGTATTCTTCCAATCAACAAAATGATAAAAAGATTTAAATCAGGAACTATATTAAGAGATAAAATTTCTTATAAAATTTAACTAATTATTTCAATTAAGGTAGATTATTCAGTTTTTAAAAAAATTTCATAATTTTTTAAAATATCCTAAAGACTTTGGATATTGCTTTTTAATTAAATTATTTTAAATTAAAAAGTGTCTATATTTATTTTTTATAAAAATAAATTTAGAATTTAATTAAATTTCATTTATCAATTTTTTCTATTATATTTAAGCATTCAAGCTTAACCTCTAAAATAAAAAAAATTATTTAAGTTTAATGATGAGTTTATTAAATATTTTTGCAAAGGGAATTTATATAGTAAAGGAATTTATTAAATGAGATTATTTCCAACTTGGATGAGGTCTAGAAAAAGGCACTTATTATCAGGATTATGCGACTTTCTTTTAATAACAATACTATTTTTAAAATTTAATGAATTAGAGATTTATAAAAATAGCTTTCTAATTTTCATTCAGGTAAACATTTACTGGATATCATTAAGTTATATTTTTGGTAGATATTATACATATGAAAAAAAATACAAATCAAAAATTTTTATACAGGCTTTAAAAACTTCGATCTTATTTTTATCAATAATCTTTATTGAAAACATTTTAAATTTTAAAAATCCAATAGAATTTTATTTATCAATTACAATTTTTAGTTTTCTAGTTCAGTGTTCATTAAATAACTTTTATAAGAAAATATTTAGTGGGGAAAAGATATGGTGTTTTGTTGGAGATAATAGACTTTTAAAAAATATTAATCATGAATTGAAAATGTCAAGGAATAATTCACAAGTTATTCCTTTTGAAAGCTTTATTAATATGGAGAAAAATGATTTTGAGAGTTTTAAAAAAAATATAATAGGATTTCTCATTGATGAGAATATATCATTAAAACCTGTCTTAAAGTTAATGCAATTTCCTAAAAATAAAAAACATCAAAATTTAAATCTTTTAAATTGGTCTGAAAATATACTTCAGAAAATTCCTATAGATTTTTATTTTGATGCATCCATACAAAAATATTTTAATAAATCTAATAAAAATCACTTCCAACTTAAAATAAAAAGAATATCAGATATTATTTTCTCTTTATTACTAATTGTAATTACGTTTCCTGTTTTATTAATTTCAGCATTCTTAATTAAACTTGAAGATGGTGGTCCAATATTCTACACTCAAACTAGGAATGGGTTGAATAAAAAAGAATTCCAGATTATTAAACTAAGAACTATGAAAATTAATAGCGAAAATAATGGCGCAGTATGGTCAAAAAAGAATGATTCAAGAATTACAAAAATGGGATTTTTTCTTAGATTGACTAGAATTGATGAATTGCCACAATTAATAAATGTTTTAAATAATAAGATGAGTTTAATAGGGCCAAGACCTGAAAGACCTGAGATAGATATTATGCTAAATAAAAATATTAAAGATTATTTTATAAGATACAATATTAAGCCTGGTTTAAGTGGATGGGCACAGGTTAATTATCCTTATGGAGCGTCCATAATCGATTCTAAGAATAAATTGGGATATGATTTATATTATTTAAAAAACTTTTCTATTTTTCTTGATTTTCTAATATTTCTTAAAACTATAAGTCTTGTTTTTAATGCTAGGGGCGCTATCGCGAAATGAATAAATTTTTTAAAAAAGAAACTAATAAACATTCAATAAATACCTTTAATTTGTTTTCAGGTATCTATAAACATATAAATAAAAAAAGAAGAAATCAGTTAAATTTTTTATTATTAATTATGGTTTTGAGTGGATTTTCAGAAATGATATCTCTTGCGGCTATAGGACCCTTTTTAGCTGTTATCTCGAATCCTGAAAAAATTATTTTAAATCCTTTTTTATCAAAAGTTATATATTTGATGGGCATTAATTCAACGGAAGATTTGTTATTTCCTTTTACGATATTCTTTTTAATTGCTATTCTCGTAGCAGGAATAATTAGGCTTGTAAATCTTTATTTAAATACAAGGTTGGCATCTGCTATTGGTACTGATATTAGTTACAAAGTTTTTAATTTGACATTATCCCAACCTTTTGAGCAACATCTTAATCGTAATAGCAGCAAAATTTTAACTGCTCTCAGTACTGAGATTTACTATACTATCCTTGGCATTAATTTTGCATTGACATTTTTCACAACGTTAGTTGTGAGCGTATCCATACTAATTGCTTTATTGTTTATAAATCTTTTAGCTACTTTGGTTACTATTTTTATACTTGGAATAGCATATATTATTATTGCTTCTAAATCTAAAAAAAAATTAGTTAGATTAAGTGAGAGTATTGAATTAGATAATATTAGCTTAACTAAATTAATACAGGAAAGCTTAGGTTCAGTAAGAGAAATTTTCTTAGCTAATAAAATTCAATTTTTTTCAGATTTGTATTTAAATTTAGATTATAAAGCAAGAAGGAATCTTGCTAGATCTCAATTTATCTCTGGGTTTCCAAGATATGCTATTGAGTCCATTGCCTTATTTTTTATGGGCATATCAGCTTATCTTTTATCTAATGATATTGATAATAATATTTCAACTTTGTCTATGCTTGGAGGCTTCGCTCTTGGATTTCTAAGATTACTGCCATCTATTCAATCTCTTTATGGTTGCTGGGCATGGATTAGTGCTCAATCTGCATCAATTTCAAGGATTATTCTTTTATTAAATCAAAAATATCCATATTTTGCAAATAAACAAAAAGCTGATTTTAAATTTTCGTTTTCTGAAAAAGTTGTCTTAAAAAACTTAAGTTATACATATTCAAATCATTCTAAAAAAGTTTTAAAGAATATCAATTTAATCTTAAATAAAGGTGAATGTTTAGGAATTATTGGTGAAACTGGAAGTGGCAAGAGTACTTTAATTGATATACTTTTGGGTTTACTTCCTCCTAAAGAGGGATATTTTTTTGTAGATAAAATAGATATTCATAAAGAATCAAATTATAATTTTTTATTATCATGGAAAGAGCAGATAGCTATTGTTCCTCAAAGAATTTTTCTTTTTGACAATAGTATTGAACAAAATATTGCTTTTGGAATAGAGTCAAAAAAAATTGATAAAAAAAGATTGAAAGAGGCAGCTAAACTAGCTCAGATTTCTGAATTTATTGATTCTACTGAGGATAAATATAATACTTTTATTGGAGAAAGAGGAATAAGATTAAGTGGGGGACAAGCACAACGAATCGGCATAGCTAGGGCAATTTATAACAATAAAAAAATTATAATCTTTGATGAAGCTACAAGTTCATTAGATACAGAAACTGAAAAAAAAGTTATGGATTCTATAAAGTCATTCAGAAAGGATATTACAATTATTATTGTTGCGCATAGATTATCAACTCTAAATATTTGTGATAGGTTAATTAAGATTTCAAATGGAAAAATAATATATGATGGAAGTCCTAAATCTATTTTAAATAACTTAAATAATAAAACTTAAATTTAAAGTAAATTTATGGATAATAAATATTTATTTTTAGGTGAATCAATAACAAATAACTATAAATGTGGAGTATCTCAATATTCAAAATGCTTAATAGAGCAGCTTTTGAAACATGATCTAGATATTGAAAAATTTGTTGTTAGAGATAATTTTGGTTTAATTCAATTAATAGAATTCTTAAAGCTGCTTCTTAAAAATAGAGAATACAAAATTAACATTATAATAAATATGAATACCCAGTCATATGCAAGATCTTTATCAATTAGATTTTTATTAATTATTTTGAAATTAATAAAAGTAA
>QCIX01000012.1 GCA_003216355.1 Prochlorococcus sp. AG-402-N23
AAATTTTTCAGAAAGTTCTAGATTTTTACCACAACTAGCTGTAATGATTATTAGATCTTTTGTTTCAGTCATAAATTTGATAAATAAATTTAATAGTTAGCACCTGTTTTGCGGTGATGAACTGCCGTTAGACTATCGGATTTTAGTATATTACCGTGTAGTACTTCGGCGTAAATTACCCAATGATCTCCGCATTCCATTCTCTCTTTTACAGAAGCATCTAACCATGCGAGCGATTCAGGAATAATTATCTGTTCATTAGGAGTTAATTCAATATTGATTCCTTCAAATCTATCTTCTCCAGGTGCAAAGGGTTTTGTGAATCTTTTCAAAGGGTCTTTGAAATCTTTTTCACCAAGAATATTTAATGCGAATGAATCTCCTATTTGTAGAAGAGACTCTACCGATCTATCTTTTGCGACCGCAATACTTAATCCGGGCGGAGAAAAACTTGCTTGACTAACCCAAGATGCAAGCATAGCTCCTTTAATATTATTCTCATCTTTGCCTTTAGAGGCTGTCAGGACACAAAGTGAACCAATTACTCTTCCTAGAGCTTGTAGCTTTGGATCCGTTTTGCTTGTAATCATTCCAGTATCTGATTTTTTGGGTTTTTTCTTTGCTTTTTTTATAATTTTTCTTCCAAAGTGAGTTCCTATTTCTTCTAACTCTTTAATCTTTGGTTTATTTGGACTGAATTTAATCCTTATAGGGTCAAAAGTAAACTTAAAACCACCGTCTTTTAATTTTGTTTCCAGTAAATCTATAGCTTCGCCGCTCCAGCCAAAACTGCCAAAAATTCCCACTGGCTTATCTCTATTACCCTCTGCTAATAATGTTCCTAGTGCACTAACTATTGGAGTTGGGGCATGACCACCCAATGTGGGTGAGCCTATTAAATATCCATCAGCATTTTGGATAGATTTTACAAGTACATCATTAGGTGTAAATTCACAATTAATACTTTCAACATCTACAGAGGTTCTATTTATCCCCTTAGCCAATGCATCACCTATTGAGGCTGTATTTCCATATGCACTTGCATATATCAGAGCGATCTTAGGATTATTTGTTGAGAGATTCTCTCCCCATCTAATATAGTCATTTAAAAAGCTTTTTAAGCTATATTCGATCGCGGGACCATGTAATGGTGCAATAGTTTTAATGTCATAATCTGCAATTTTTTCAGTTATTGATACTACTTGATTAGACATTGGTGCCATCAAGCAATCATAAAAATGTTTCCTATCAATTTCTGTACTAACTCGATTTGTTTCAGACCAATATTTAGATGCAATGTGTGCAGAGAAAATTTTTTCACTAAGAAGTATTTCTTGATTATGTTCATAAATTATCAGGCCACCAGGCCAACGAGCTGTTGGAATAGGAATTAACTCTAGCGAAATGTTATCTAATTCTAAATTAAGCTCTTTTTTGATTATGTTTATTTCAGGTAATTGAATTTCAATAAAGTTTTCTAAATTAGGATTTCTTTGATTCCAAAGTTCGCTAATAAGTTTATACCCTGGATTTGAGCAAGTAATAGTTGTGTTTTGAAATTGGGTACTTACATTTTTTATAGTTTCAATAATTTGGGGATTAATATGACCAGAAATGAAGTTGATTTTATCTAATTTAAATTGATCGCAAAACCTAGAAATTACTTTATTAAATGAATTTAAATATTGTTTCTCAGGTGGATGAATGATAAAAAGTTCCTCATGACTTCTAATGAAAAAAGTATTAAAAGAGGTTCCTTTTTCAAGGTTAAATTCAAGTTCAAATCTTTCTTTTTTTTGATCTAAGAATCTTACACAAGAAAAATTTTGGGTAATTTCAAATTCTGATAAGTTTTGATTTTCTGCAAGAAAGCCTATATTATTATCTGACATTTTAAAGACTTATTTTCTAATAGTGATTAGCAACTTTTCTGTGATGAACTGCTGTCTTGCATGATAAATCAGAAACATTACCATTTTCAACAATTCCGTAAATTATCCAATGGTCTGGAGTCTCCAGTCTGGAACTAACTTTACAATCTAAAAAGGCGAGTGAATCTGAGAGAACTGGCCCTCCTTCAGCGATGTTGCTAATTACATCTACGTCAGCAAATCTATCAGCTCCAGGGGCAAATCTCTTTAAAAAATGTCTGAACATTTTTTGATAGTTATCTTCTCTCAAGATATTCACAACAAAACCGTTCCCAACTTGCATATATGATTCAATAGCTCTATCTTTAGCTACTGCAACTGTAATACCTGGTGGAGAAAAGCTTGCTTGACTAACCCAACTTGCGACCATTGCACTTTGTCTAAATGTCGAACCTTCCCCTTGGCTCGCTGTAACTACATATAATCCTCCACTTAATCTACCTAACGCTTTATCTAAATTTGAGTCAAGGCTCTTCATAGAGGCAATATTCTTCTTTTTATTGATCAATTGACCTAAGTCAGTTCCAGCTTCTTCGAATTGTTGGTAAACAATTGGATCTGGAATATTTTTAACTCTTAAAGGGGAGAAAGCTTCTTTTTGACCAAGTTCTCTCAATTTATTTGCTAAGGAATCTATTGGTTCATCATTTCCACCAAATGCATCATAGACAGCAGTAAATTGTTTCGTTTTTAGTGCTGCAAATAAAGTACCGAGAGATTCTTTTAATTCATTATCTGAGTCTACTGGCCATGTGGGAATGACTACTGCTTTTGATTCGGAAATCAAACTTGTTAATTCTTGCGGTTCAGTAGATCTTAAATCAATTAATTGAACTTGTGCATCCGCTTTACTTATTCCATGAGATATCGCTTGACTTAGTCGATCACAATAACCATAGTCACTGATATAGCAGACTGACACAAAATCATTACCTTTGCTTTTATTGCTACTCCATTCTAGATATTTTCCTTTCCAAAAATTGACCTGATTATGGAGCAAAGGCCCATGACCAACAGCTATAGTTTTTAATTCAGGTAGCTTATCTATTCTTTTAATTGCCTGGAGAACGCTTCTAGCGTTTGGACCCATAAGGCAATCGTAATAAAAACGGAAATCATCGTATATTTCTTTTTGATCAGTGTCAAAAAATTCATCAGAACAATAATGGAGTCCAAATGCATCACATGTATAGAGAACATGTGTACTGTGATCATATGAAAATATGGTATCTGGCCAATGTAAATTTGGTGCACTTATAAATTCAATATTATGTTCTAAACCGCTACTAGGATTAATTCCTAGATTTAAAAACTCTCCACTCTTAACCTCTAGACGCTTAAAGGGAATATGTATTTGGTCTTCAATAAATTTAAGGGCTAATTTTGATCCAACTAATGTGATATTTTGGTTTAATTCTAAAAGATTACCTATTAAACCAGAATGATCAGGTTCTGTATGGCTTGTAATTAGATAATCAACTTTTTGCGGATTTACCTTTTTCAGTAATTCTTCAAACCATAATTCTTCGAACTTTGCGTGACTAGTATCAATAATTGCTATTTTTTCGCCTTTAATAATAAAACTATTGTAAGTAGTTCCATTTCTTAAACCAAATTCAATATCAAATCTACTGCGATCCCAATCCAAAGATCTTATGGCACAAGAATCATCAGTAAAGTCTTGAGATTGGACTGTCAACTTGTTATTTATTTGTGCCAATTTAGAATTACTTGGCGAGGCAGAGGCTATCATAGAATAATTCGCTCTATAAAATAACTTTAGTTATATAGAATATAGATCCGCGTGATCATTTTTGCGAAATAACCGAAATTATGTTTTTCTTTAATTTTTATTCTTCTTATTCTGGATAAATGGCATCTCAAATAATTAAAAAAATAGTTACTGGAGATGAGATAAGAAATGCTTTTTTAAAATTTTACAGTGAAAAATTACATAAAATCATTCCCAGTGCATCTTTGATTCCGGATGATCCTACGGTTATGCTCACAATTGCTGGAATGCTACCTTTTAAACCAGTTTTTTTAGGTTTAAAAGAAAGACCCTCAAAAAGGGCTACATCTAGCCAAAAGTGCATCAGAACAAACGATATAGAAAACGTTGGAGTAACAGCAAGACATCACACTTTTTTTGAAATGCTTGGTAATTTCTCTTTTGGAGACTATTTTAAACGAGAGGCTATTCAATGGGCTTGGGAATTAGTTACTAACATTTATCAACTTTCTGTTGAAAATATAATTGTGAGTGTTTTTAACGAAGACGGAGAGTCTGCAGAAATTTGGAGAGATGAAATTGGTATTCATCCAGATAGGATAGTGAAACTAGGTGAGAAAGATAATTTTTGGTCATCTGGCAAAACAGGTCCATGTGGACCTTGCTCAGAACTTTATTATGATTTTCATCCTGAAAAGGGTCTGAAGAATATTGATTTAGAAGATGGAGATCGTTTTATTGAATTTTATAATCTTGTTTTTATGCAATATAATCGTGATCCTAATGGAAAATTGACAGATTTAAAATTTAAAAATATTGATACAGGAATGGGTCTTGAAAGGATGGCTCAAATATTACAAAAAAAGCAAAATAATTATGAGACAGATTTAATTTTTCCTATCATTCAAAAAATTTGTGAGATTGCAAATATTGATTATTTTTCTTCAGATGATAAAAACAAAATTTCTTTAAAAATCATTGGAGATCATACAAGAGCTGTTATTCATTTAATTTCTGATGGAGTAGCAGCAAGTAATCTCGGCAGAGGATATATATTAAGAAGGCTTATTAGAAGAATGGTCAGACATGGGAGATTATTAGGTATAACAAATGAATTTTTACCTCATATTGCTACTGTCGGGATCAATTTAATGCAAAATAATTATCCTGATTTAAAAAATAATAATGATTTAATTTTGAATGAGATAAAAATTGAAGAAATAAGATTTAGGGAAACTCTTGAAAGAGGAGAGAAATTGCTAGATGAGTTAATTTCTTCAGGTCAGAAATTAATTTCTGGTTTTAAAGCTTTTGAACTTTATGATACTTATGGATTTCCTCTAGAACTTACGGTAGAAATTGCTGAAGAAAATAGTATCAGTGTAGATGTAAAGGGTTTTGAAAAAGAAATGAATGCTCAAAAAGAGAGAGCTAAAGCTGCTTCAAGTAATATTGATTTGACATTAGAGGGATCATTAGAGCGAGAAATAGATCTTTTGAACAAAACTGTTTTTAATGGTTATAATTCACTTCTTTCGGAAGCTGAAATCAAAGGTATATTCTTGGATTCAACATTAGTTAAGCAAGCAAGTGAAGGTCAGAAAGTTTTAATTGTTCTTGATCAGACAACTTTTTATGGCGAATCTGGCGGGCAAGTTGGTGATATTGGAACGATATTTTCAAAAGATGTAGAGGTCTTGGTTGATGATGTTATTCGAAAGAAAAATGTTTTTTTACATTATGGAACGATCAAAAAAGGAATATTAACTATTGGACAAAAAGTTAAGACTAATGTTTGCTCTTCTAATAGAGCTAAGGCTGCTGCAAATCATACAGCTACTCATTTATTACAATCTGCACTTAAATCAGTTGTTAATGAAAGTGTTGGACAAAAAGGTTCATTAGTGGCCTTTAATAAATTACGATTTGACTTTAATTCCTCTAATCCTATTTCTAAAGATCAAATTTCTAAGATTGAGACTTTAGTTAACTCTTGGATTATGGAAAATCATGCCTTAGAAATAAAAAATATGTCTAAGAGTGAGGCTCTTGAAAAGGGCGCAGTCGCCATGTTTGGAGAAAAATATGATGATGAAGTGCGCGTTGTTAATGTGCCAGGAGTTTCAATGGAACTTTGCGGTGGCACACATGTTAAAACTACATCTGAATTAGGTTCTTTCAAAATAATTAGTGAGGAAGGGATCTCAGCCGGAGTAAGAAGAATCGAAGCATTATCAGGCCAATCAGCATTAGACTATTTCAGTGATAGAAATGTTTTAGTAAATCAACTAAGTGATTTGTTAAAAGCAAATCCTAATCAACTTTTTGAAAGGGTTAATAATTTGCAAGCAGAGCTTATTAATAAGAATAAAGAGATACAAAAAATGAAAGATGAAATTGCATATTTTAAATACTCTTCTATAAAATCATCCGCAGAAATAGTAAATTCTTTTTCAATTTTAATAAATCAGATTGATGGCTTAGATGGGAATTCTTTGCAATCTGCAGCACTTAATTTAACTTCTCATTTGGGAAATAAAGCAATAGTGATTCTTGGGGGAATACCAAATCCAGAAAATAGAAAGTTGTTATTTGTAGTTTCTTTAGGTGATGATGCAGTAAAAATAGGATTGCATGCAGGTAAATTAATTAATGAGATTGCAAGAATTTGTTCGGGAGGAGGAGGAGGAAAGCCTAACTTTGCTCAAGCAGGTGCTAAAGATATTGATAAGTTAAGTGATGCTTTAGATTATGCTAAAAATCAGTTGCAAAAAACATTAGATAGTCATTCTGATAAATAACTGCTTTTTCTGAGACTAATTTCGATTTGATCCATTAATTTCCTTGCTTCTTCAATAGTTAATTTTTTTTGATCAATTGCTGATTCAGTATTAATTCTTATAGATTCAACCAAAGAAGCTGAACTGTAATCTAATAATTGTAAAATTTCAGATTTACTGTCCTCTTTAATAATATTTTTGACCTTATATGAATTATCCTGATTTATATCTATATGAACAACGTTTGTATTGCCAAATAAATTGTGCAAGTTTCCTAATGCTTCTTGATAGGCCCCAGTCATAAAAATTCCAATTAGATAATCTTTATCTTCCTCTGGCTTATGTAAATTTAGTAATGATTTAATTTTTCCATCATCAATAAAATTATTTAGTTTCCCATCTGAATCACAGGTTAAATCTGCAAAGTTGCCTTTGCAGAACGGCTCCTCTAAGTGCCTATGTATTGGTACTATCGGAAAAATCTGATTTATTGCCCAGCTATCGGGAATAGATTTAAAGATAGATAAATTTGCATAATAAGTTGATGCAAGAGTTTCTGTAATTTCAGATAAATCAGGGTGATTGATTTCATCATTCTTCAGGTTATTAGAAATTTCTTTTGCGCAAGCCCAAGTAAGTTCTTCGGCATAAGCTCTTTCTGCCAAACTTAAAAATCCTAATCTAAAAGCGACTAAGCAATCTTCTTTAAACTTTTTTGCATCATTCCATAATTCAATTATTTGAGATAAATTTATTTTTTTATTTCTAAGTTTTTTTAATTCATAGAAAGTTTCAAGTAAATTTGAAATTATTAATTGTTGATTTTTTTTATCAAAAATTTGTAGTTTGGAACTGACATGGCTTGTTCCTAAGACATTAAAAATTAAAACTGAACAATGACTAATTATTGCTCTTCCACTTTCTGAGATAATGATTGGATGCTTGATATTATTTAATTCACATGAATCCTTAATAGTTGCAATTACATCGTTAGCATAATTTTGAAGAGAATAATTAGTAGAGGTGTTGGAGGAGGTTTTAGTTCCATCAAAATCTATCCCTAATCCTCCCCCAACGTCGATATATTGCATTGGGGCTCCTAGTTTGCATAGTTCAACATAAATTTGACTCGCTTCTTGTAATGCGTCTTTGATCACAGCAATATCACTTATTTGACTTCCAATATGAAAATGGAGCAATTTCATTTCGTTGATAAGATTTGCTTCTTTTAGTTCTTTTATTGTCGACATAATTTCTGGGATTGATAATCCAAATTTGGAATTATCCCCAATAGATTTACCCCACCTACCACTACTTTTACTTGATAACTTTGCTCTAATTCCTATCAATGGAGTCGCGTTAAGTTCTTGAACTGCTTGAATAATTCTTTTTACCTCATCTCGTTGTTCAATAACTATTATTGGATTTTTTCCGAGTTTTCTGGCCAAAGTAGCAATCTCAATATATTTCTTATCTTTATATCCGTTGCATATTAATAATGAATTTTTGTTTTCAAGAAGTGCAAGGCCAATTAATAGTTCTGATTTACTTCCTACTTCTAAACCAAAATTCCATTGGCTACCAAACTCTATTATTTTTTCTAGGACATTTTTCTGTTGATTACATTTGACAGGAAAAACGCCTTGATAAATGTTCTTATATTTATAGGTTTTTATTGCTTTTAAAAAAGAGTCATGTAATGCATTTATGCGATCTTTTAAGATATCATTAAATCTTATGATTAATGGAGGATTTATTTCTCTACTTTTAAGTTCTTTGACAAGCTTAAAAAGATCAATCTTATGTTCAGATTGTATATCTTTAGTTACTGATATATTTCCTTTGGAATTTATAGAAAAATATTTATCTCCCCATTTGTCTATGTTGTAAGTCGAAATACTATCTTTAATAGTCCAAATATTCTTTAATTTTTTCGGCTCAAAATTGGTCAATTTATGTCTTAGTGAGTAATAAATGTTTTTGAAAATAACTCAAAACAATATCTTTTATTTTAATGATTACTTGCCAAGTTACCACCCAAAAGTTGAATATACATAGAGTGATTATTAACTAAATGACCAAAGAGAGAACCTTTATTGCAATTAAACCAGATGGAGTTCAAAGAGGATATGTTGCTGAGATTATTGGCAGATTTGAAAAAAAAGGATTTAAATTGGTTGGATTAAAGCAATTAATTCCCTCAAAAGATCTTGCTCAAAATCATTATGAAGTACATAGAGAAAGACCCTTTTTTGGTGATTTAGTAGACTTTATTTCAAGTGGTCCTGTTGTAGCAATGGTTTGGGAAGGCGAAGGAGTTATTTTGAGTGCTAGAAAACTAATAGGTGCAACAAAACCTCTGGAAGCAGAGCCTGGAACAATTAGAGGTGATTTAGCTATTGATATTGGAAGGAATATTATTCATGGTTCTGATGGAGAAGATACAGCAAAATTTGAAATTGATCTATGGTTTAACGAAGATGAATTATGTGAGTGGGAAACTTCTGATTCGAAATGGCGCTCTGAAAATTAAAAATTTAAATCGCAAATCTATTTAAACTAAATTTTTCTAAAAAGCTTTTTTCTATTTCTTTGAGATTTTTATTTTGAACTATTTTCAAAAGAAGATCACTTGTTATTGCAGAAAATAAAACTCCATTTCTGTAATGTCCTGTAGCTATAAAAAGATTTTCAATTTTTGATTTTCCAATTATTGGTTTTAGATCTGGTGTGCAAGGTCTAAATCCCCACCAATGTTCCATTTGTGGCCAATTAACAGCTTCTGGTAATAAGGAGCGAATGCCTTCTTGCAGTTGTTTTATTCCATTAGGAGTATTACCCTGGTCAAATTTTGAATCTTTTTCAACTGTCGCTCCAACTATAATAAGTCCATCATCACGGGGAACTAGATAAGTTTTTGGACCAAAAATAACTCTTTTCAAAAAATTTGTTGGACCTTGTATTGATAGCATTTGTCCCTTTACAGGAAAGACTGGAATCTTATTAAAAATTTTTTTACTCCAAGCACCGCTGCATAAAATTGCTTTTTCGCATTTAATTTTTTTTAATTCCCCAGTGGCACATAATACTGTTGCCCCTGTAATTTTGTTTTTTTCGAATATCAAATCCTCTACTTCCGATCCTTCTTGAAATTCGACTCCATGCAAGGAGCATGCTCTCTCAAGAGCACGCATCAGTCTTCTTCGGTTATCTATTTGACCATCTTGTTCAAAAAGTAAACCATGTTTCCAAATAGAATTCATCCCATTAATTTCTGTTTGAAGATCTTTGTGATTTAAATATTTTCCGTATTCATAAGTGGGAAACTTTTCAAGATCTTCTTTGTTTTTAAATGGAACTACTATGCCACATTTTTTTAAACCGCATTTAATATTACTATCTTGTTCAATACTTTTTATCCACTTTGGAATTAGAATTTGACTTTCTTGGCCAAATTTTAGTAATTCATCTTCGAGCCCTTCGGCATGAGTAGCTAACATTCCTGCAGCAACAAATCCAGCTGATTCATTTCTGTTTTTGCTTAAAACTAAAACTTTGAAGTTATTTCTAGAAAATTCATAGGCAATAGATAAACCTAAAAGTCCACCGCCAATGATTAATATTGAATTTTTGGTTTCTTGTGCCATTTAATAATTAATATTTTTATTTGTGTTTTGGTCCTCTTTTCCTTTATATCCAATAATATTAATAAAGAGACTTTTGATAATGAACAATTTGGAATCTTGGGAAGCTGTGATTGGTTTGGAAACTCATGTACAGCTTAATACGAAAAGTAAAATATTCACATCTGCGTCAACAGCTTTTGGTGATGAACCTAATACGCATATAGATCCTATAGTTTGTGGGTTACCAGGAACTCTTCCAGTTTTGAATGAGACTGTTCTTGAGTATGCTGTAAAAACTTCGTTAGCATTAAATTTAAATGTTTCAGAACATTGTAAATTTGATAGAAAACAATATTTTTATCCTGATCTGCCTAAAAATTATCAAATTTCACAATTTGATGAGCCACTAGCTGAAAATGGCTGGTTAGAGATTGAAATAATTGAAAAGGACAAAGAATCTTATATCAAAAAAATTGGTATAGAAAGGCTACATATGGAAGAAGACGCCGGAAAATTAGTCCATTCAGGTAGTGATAGATTAGCTGGCTCTAAGTATTCTTTAGTTGATTACAATCGTGCCGGAATAGCACTTTGTGAGATTGTAAGTAAACCAGATATTAGATCAGGTAAAGAGGCATCTGAATATGCTTCAGAGATTAGAAGAACAGTTAGATATCTAGGAGTATCAGACGGTAATATGCAAGAGGGTTCATTACGCTGTGATGTCAATATTTCAGTTAGAAAAGGACCTAATGCTCCTTTTGGTACCAAAGTGGAAATAAAAAATATGAATTCATTTTCTGCAATTCAAAAGGCTTGTGATTATGAAATAGCCAGACAAATTGAAGTTTATGAAAATGGGGGGAAAATTTTTCAAGAAACAAGATTATGGGATGAAGCTAAGCAATTAACGAAAAGTATGAGATTAAAAGAAGGTAGTAGTGACTATAGATATTTTCCAGATCCTGACTTAGGTCCAATTGAAATAACAAAATCCCAAAAAGAAATATGGTTTAAAGAACTACCAGAATTACCTTCAAAGAAAAGAAATAAATATGTAAGTCAATTTGGGTTGTCTGCATATGATGCAAGGGTAATTTCTGATGAAATAAGCATGGCGAACTTTTTTGAAGAAACAGTAGCAAATGGTGCTGAGGTCAAACTAGCTTCAAATTGGATAACAAGTGATATTGTGGGCTATTTAAAAGCAAATAAACTTACTTTTACTGACTTTAAACTTAGTCCTGAAAATCTTGCTGAAATGATTAATATGATTTCAAAAAATATAATTAGTGGAAAAATTGCAAAAGAAATTTTGCCTGAACTTATTCAAAAAAATATTTCTCCGAAAAAATTAGTTGAAGAAAAAGGGTTGGCAATGATATCTGATTCTTCAAGTATTTTACCAATAATTGATGAACTTATAAATGAACATCCAAATGAAGTTCAAGCATTTAAAAATGGTAAAACTAAGTTACTTGGTTTTTTTGTTGGTCAACTTATGAAGAGAACCAAAGGTAAAGCTGACCCTAAACTTGCAAATAAACTTCTTATGGAAAAATTGAATAGCTAAAGTTTAAAGAAGCTCTTTTATCGTATTGATCCATTTATTTTGATTATCCGAATTATCTAGAATGATATCTGAAAATTTTCTTTTTTCTTCAAAACTTAATTGAAAATTTATCAATTCATATGCTTTTTTTTCGCAAATTTTATCTCTTGTCATAAGTCTGTTTTTTTGTTGTTCTTTAGGACATTTAACTAACCATATTTCAGTGCAAATATCTTCAAATTTTGCTTCAAACAATAATGGAATAACCAATATAATAGTTTGATTATTTTTGTATTGACTGCATTCTTCTATCATTCTTTCTTTAATTAAGGGGTGAAGCAGTTTTTCAATCCATTCCTTGCTTTCTGAATGTTTAAAAATAATGTTCCTTAAAAGTTTTCTGTTTATTTCTCTTTCTGAATTGCTATTGTTATCAATAATTTTATTTCCAAAATAATCTAAAATTTTCTTATATCCATATGTGTTTGGTTTGATTAATTCTCTTGAAAAATGATCTGCATCTAATATTGGTATTTTTTTATGTTTTCTAATGTAATTAGTTATGGTTGTCTTCCCACTTGCAATACCTCCTGTTAAACCAATCTTTCTTTGGTTGTTTTTTGATTTTTGAAGTTTAACCATATAATTAATAATAATCTAATTACTTAGTTTCTTTAGTATTAAAGAGTAGTTAGTATTAATTAAAATACCAAAAAAATTGAGCCAGTTAGATTCCAATTGGTCGTTTGTTGATGACAGTAAGGTGACACCCAAGGGGTTTCTTTTTGCTGGGATATCTGCTGGTTTAAAAGCTTCTAATAAAAAAGATTTAGCACTAATATTCGCTCCAAAAGGAAGTATTTTTAGTGGGATGTTTACCCAATCAATAGTTCGAGCTTCTTGTGTGGATATTTGTGAGGAAAGAATTAAAAAAACTTCAGGTTTTGTAAGAGCAATACTAATTAATTCTGGTCAAGCAAATGCCTGTACAGGAAATCTTGGCATTGAACACTGTCAAATTGCTACAGGAAAGATTGCGGAACTTTTAGGAATAAAAGAAGAAGAAGTTTTAATGTGCTCAACTGGTGTAATTGGTGTTCCAATACAAATAAATGATTTAGTAAAAAATTTACCGTATTTAGTTAGTGATTTAAAGGGTAATAATTTTAAAAATGCAGCAGAAGCAATTTTAACTACTGATTTGACATTGAAAAAAGTGTCAATAGAGACGATTATTCAAGGTAGAAAAATAAAAATAGCAGGATTTGCAAAAGGTTCAGGAATGATTTACCCCAAAATGGCCACAATGCTTGCTTTTCTAACCTGTGATGCGGGTATTCAAAAAGAAGAATGGGACAAAATGATAGCTATTGCGGTTCAAAAATCTTTTAATGCAATATCAGTTGATGGAGAGACAAGCACAAATGATTCTTTTGTTGGAATAAATGCAGGAGAGAAAATTGAAAAAAGGTTTTTTTCAATTATCCAACAAGGGATTGATATTGTATGTCAGAACTTGGCAAAAAATATTGCAAGGGATGGAGAGGGAGCAAATTGTTTATTAGAAGTTTTGGTTCAAGGAGCAAAAAATACAGATGATGCAATTATGATCGCCAAATCTATTTGTAATTCTGCCTTGGTAAAAACTGCGATACATGGTTGTGATCCGAATTGGGGACGAATTATTTCTGCTGCAGGTAATTCTGGAGTTAAATTTAATTTAAATGACGTTGACTTATATATAGGAAACGCTCAGATTTTGGAAAACGGCAAGTTAAATAAATATGATCCACAAAAAGTCACAGACTATATTGAGTCTAGAATGAAAGGTAGATATTTAGTAGATGATATTGTAAAAATTATGATTAATCTAAATTCTGGCGAATCGAAAGGCACAGCTTGGGGGTGCGATCTTTCTAAAAAATATGTTGAAATAAATAGCGAATACACAACATAATAATTTGTTTTTTAAGATCTCTTGGCATCACTTTTTTTAGTGACTATTTCTTTATATTTATTTCATGGGTGTGACTGAAGTGTGATTTAAAAGTGCGATCTAAATTTACTTATTAAATGATATTTTTCATTCTAATCAATTTTAGTTTTTATATTATTTCAAGATTTTAAATACTTTTTATAGGCAAAAAATCCTCCAATTATTAACAATCCTAATAAAAATACAAAAGTGAAACTAGTAAGAGAAATTAATATCCATAAGCCCAAGATTCCTATTAAACCCAAAAGTAAATAAATAGTTGCCTTGTAACTCTCAATATATAAAGAATTAGCTTTTTCTATTATTTTTGCAGTTTCATTTGAGTTAACAGTTGCAAATTCACTATATTCTTCAGAAGTTCCAAAAGATATCTCATTCTCTTCTGATAATTTCTTCAAAACTGGTAATAAAACTTTCTCAAAATTTTTCATATCGGAGTAACTTAGACCACCTAACAAACCTGCATTTTTAATAACTCCAACATCAAAATTAACAGATTCACCTTCTGGAGAAAAATCTATCACCTTGCCCAAAATCCTGAGATTTGCACCTTTACCTATTGGGAAAGGGAATAATTTATGATAGCCATATACTATTCCTGTAATATCCTTCCAATTGATAAATTTCATATCCGCATGTTTAAGCTCATCTGCGCTTCCAAAACCTTGAGTTTGTTTAAAAATAAATCTTTCATTAGTTATAAATCCAATATATTGGCAAATAAGTGAACTTGATGTAAAAGAAAATGAATCTACTAAAATCTCCTCTCCAGGTAAATATTTAAATTCTAAACCAGCTGGAATTTTGTAATTAGTTAATAAATCTTTTGCCCTTTGTTTCATTATTGTTTAATGATTATTCTTTAATATTAGAACTTTTAAAAGAATTTTTAAAACTTTTTTATACAACTTATTTTTTCATTTAAGTGCAAAACAAAGGTATGCCAAAATTAATAAAATTATATTTTAATTTCAGAAATCTTTTTATTTAAATTCAAAAGTATGTTTAGAAATTATCACTATGTTTAGAAAGTAATTTTGATTTCATTTCTTGAAATTCTGCATCACTTAAAACGCCTTCATCAAGAAGTTTTTTTAATTTTAAGAGCTTTCCTGTAATATCAATTTTAATATTTGATTCCAATTTTGTAGTAGGAATAGATTGATTACTAATCATAACTCCGCCAGCTTGTGCTCTTTTTTCCTCCATTGCTCTGATTCTTCTCTTTTCTCTCCATGCTTGTGATTCCATTTGAGCGTGTTTATAGGCTGATGCAGCTATTTTTGATTGAGGATGAACTACAATATTTAAATTATTAGTTCCTGACATAAAGGAATTTTTTTTGAGATATGACTTAAAAGATAAAGTCGATCCACATAAATCTGGCCATATATTTTCATGGATTTCTGCATCTTTTAAATCTTTCCATTGAAAGTCTTTCATTGTGTAGCCTCCTAATATTCCTCTGCTCATTTCGATTACTCTTGAGTTTGTTATTGCAAATACTTTTCTTCTAGATAACAAACCAAAAGGCCTCGTATCAATACCTTGCTCAATTATTTTTTCATCTTTCATGATAGTGTTTTTAAATTTTATGAAAGCATTTTTTTCTCTTTTCTCTCCATCTCTCAGAACCATTTTGACCCAGAATATAAAAAATAAAGTTGCAACTATAAAACCAAATGATTCACCTCCAAACAAACCACTAATAAATGAAGTAAGTATTATTAGAACAATTGGTGTAGTAATAAATGCATTTATTAAACCCCACATAGAATTTCTATTTATATAACTTTAATTTATAACATTTTATTTGCAAGTTAAAGTTTTATTCAAAAAGACCTATGCAAGATCTTGCATAGGTTTTTAAATCATATTATGTTTAGTCATTTGTTTTTTTGAATATTCTGCGCATTTTTGATGTAATTCATCAGTAAATTTTCCTCTATTCATATGTAAACACTCTTCATAAAAAAAGACATTATCACCATCAGGATCAAGATAGTCACTCCCGCAAGCAAATACATTTGGAGATGATGCTAGTGCAGCTAGAAGAATAAATTTCATAAGCTTTTAATGGTATTCGTACTCATATTTCTGTTCAAACAAAACAAAATTTAGGTTTATATTTTTTATTAAATTTTTTTAAATTATTTTGAATATATTTTGTATATTCCGAATTGCCAAATGATCTTACTTTTTGCCAATCTGCGCATCCACCTTCAAAATTTCCTACTTTAAATCTCAATAGACCTCTGTCATAAAAAACATCTTCTAGGGGATTTATTTCAATCGCCTTATCAAAATCTGATATTGCCCCTTCATAATCTCCCAAATATTTTTTTTCAATACCCCTATTATAAAGTGCATCATCATCCAAGGGGTTTAGTTCAATTGCCTTATCATAATCAGATATAGCACTTTTAAATAATCCTTTTTCTACTTTAGCTATAGCACGGTTAAAGTAAGCATCAGCATAATTAGGATTTAAATCTAGTACTTTTGTATAAGCGGCTATTGCTTTACTCCATTGACCCTTTTCAGATAGTTCGTTTCCTTTAGAATAATATGAGAATAATAGGTAATCATTTTCGTTGGAATTAGAAGTAAAGTTTTCATTAATTGATGATTGATAAAAAGTTATAGGTACAGCCTGATTTGTCCCTGTTTTTCTAACTGTTCCTTGCAAAGTTGTTCCCTCTGCCCTCCCATGAATACCTATCAATTCTCCTTCAGAGTTAAGAACTGCTCCTCCACTCATTCCTGGAGTAGTGATATTGGAGTATATGAGTTGATATCCATCAGGTAATTGAGCATTTGTATTTGCTATTAAAGAACCTTCTGTGAAACGTAATAAACGTATAGGTATGGCAGCAGAGGGTAAGGCGAATCCTGCTACAAAAGTCTTATTACCCATTGAAAAATTTTGCAAATCTCCAATATTTGCAGTCTGATAATTGTTATTACTTGTGAAAGTTAAAACTGCCATATCAACATTTCCAATTTGAGTCACGCTATTTAGATCCCATATATGTTCTATTCCATCAGGAGTAATAATCCCAACCTCTTCAGTAGGTAGATTTCCCTTAACCACATGCCAAGCAGTTAGAACTGTATATTGGTTTAATTCTTTTTTTATCAATACACCTGATCCTAGAGTTGAGCCTTCAATTCGCACTGTAAATGACTCTGCAATCCTGGATAATTTTAGATTTTTGCCTGGTTCTGCTTTTGCGCTAGAAAAGAAAACTACAGGAGAAGAAACTATAAAAAACTTTGGTATCCATGAATGACCTAAAGAAAACAAAGATAATAAAAAAGTAATAAGTATAGTTTTCTTTTTCAGCATCTCTATGAAAATTGATTATAAACATGATAATACTATTTAAAAAAAAAATTATTTTATTTGCTTTATAAAAAGAAAAAGTTGAATCATAAAATACATTTGTGCAAGTTATGGAGGCTCTTCAAATTTATTTTTCATCTTTTAATTGAAAATTAATTTGCCAAACTATTCAAATACAAAATATATTTAATATTTATTGAATTAAAGATGAAGGCTTAAGAAATAATCTTTCTACGGTTTCATTTAATTGAGAAGATTTGGGAGGAGTAAATGAGTATATTTCTGAAAGAGCAAATGCTGCATCAAATTGAGGTTTAATAATTCCAATTGCAAATTTGCAAGGATAATTAGATTCATCACTAAGGCAGATAGCTGTTTTACCTTTTTTTCTGCCACTAGTAATAGTTATATTTTCATTTTTCATTTGATTCATATCTTTTACTTCTTCACATGTAAGAGGATTGGGAGTTGCCATGTCACTTTTTCTGATTTTATTCATAGACCAGGCAACTAATTTATTATTTAGCTCATTTGAACAATCACTTGCACTTGTAGAATTACTATTGAGAATAGTTAGAGGAATAAAAGCAAATACAAAAAATCTAATTAATATATTAAAGAAATTATTCATTTAAGTATAGAAACATAATGTTTTAGATTAAGGATTTTTTTAACCCCTAAATTTATTTTTAAGTATATATTAAATTTATGGTTAATTAAAAAATTCTTTTTTGGTTAATGAAAAATTTTTCAAGAAGACATAAAATAGTTAACAAATTAGTTTTAACATCAATAGCTGTATCAAGTATTTTTGTAATAAATTCAGTTTATTTTTCATTTTCTAAAAATAAACTTTCTAACTCAATAAAGCAATTTGAAGCTTTAGATGCTCTTCTTACTTCTACTGCTACTGATCAAATTAGCACTATTGCCAATTTAAAAAACAGTTATTCATCATGTATAAATAATTTTCCAAGTAATTGCGAAAATTATTTTACTTATTTAATTCAAACTAGAAATAGAATTAAAGATTATGAAATAACTTTTTCTGAAACTCTTGGTCTTAAAAAAGAGGATCAGTTAAATGATTATTTATCCAAAGTTTATGCAAATACAGATAATCTAGCGAAGAAATCTTTTGATATGTCATTTAAAGAAGCAAAAAAAAAGAAGATTTCAAGTTCTGCTGACTATATAAAATTTATTCAAAATAAAAACTTTTCTTTACGAGATTTTAAATTATCAGACAAAAATCTTACTAATTCAATAAATTCCCTATACGTAGAAATTAATAATTGGGTTAAAGAAGAAATCAACAAATCCAAAACAATTCCAGAAATAAAAAGGGATGTAAATATTAAATATTTCATTTTAATGTTTTCTAATATTTTATTATTTTTTGTTGTTTGCTCAATAGATCTTATGAATAATAATGCTCAGCCAGTAAAAGAGGGGTAAGGACTGATGAGTTTTAAAATGAAAATAGTTCCAAAGGTAAAACCTCTTTTCATATCATTTTTATTTGCATTTGTTGGAATCTTAGTTGGTCAAAAACTATTATCTTATGAAAATGAAAATTTAATTATTTCTCATTGCAGGCAATCAAATTTACAGCATATTTTTTCTTACAATAATTTAGATAATATCCCTTACAAAGAAAGACAAAAAGTACTTAATTTACTTCAACCTAAAAAATATTGTTATAAATATTTATCATCAGAAACGATAAGTCAAATAGAACTTTTAGATCAATACCCTTTAAAAGAATATGATATTTTATATCAAGTAATAGGCTATAAAATTAGGCTTTATGCAGATTCATATAACAGAATAGAAAATTCAAGATCTATTGTTCAAAATAGATTAATCTTAGGTTTATCAATATTAAATGTAGCTTTTTTGTTAACCCAAGCAATATTTTTACGAGTAGATAGTGAAGGGATTGAAAATGATATTTGAGCTTACTATAATTTTATTTGCTATTTATCTTTATTTCTCAAGTCAGGTGGTACATAATCATAATTTTTAAGTGCCCATACAAGAGCTACTACAAAACCAATAATTGACCAACCAAGAAAAATATTGAGAACCGCAACTGAAAGTGTGCTTGGAACCTTTCGAGCTAAAGCAATTATAGTAGGAATTAAATAAACTCCTAAACCTATACCAACAAGTGTTATGAAAGGAGTTGATCCAAGTATTGCGTCTAATATTAAAAAAGAAATTAGACCAATAAAGAAATACAAAATTAATCTTCCAAAAGATTTCATATAAGTAAGACTTTTGATATTTAGAGTTAGAATACCTTTATTAAAGAGATTTCACAATCTTTGATTGTCAAAAACTCATATTTAAGAATAAAAAATTAAATTCCTATAGCAAAATCATAATTATTATTTTAAAAGTTATAAATAAAACTTCTTTATTAATCAACAATTAGTGGAGTGAGATGATTTTGTGACTGAAGTGCTGATGCACAACAAAATGTTATTGACATCACTAACGTGTCAAAGTTTATATCCTAAAAGTCTGATTCAAATGTGATGAGTGTGATTCAAGTGTGATTTGTAGAGGTAATATTGGAGTCATTCATATCAACAAGTTAGAGGTAGGTGCATAATCAAAACACAAATAGTGTGCATCAATAGCGAATATACTACTTAAGTTTTAGTAAATCTAATGGTAGATATTCATTCATATAAAGAAACAGTATTGTTAAAGTTCCAATTACAGAGCCTATAAAACCTCCAAAAAAATTAACTAATAATCCATCTTGTCTAATTATTGCTTCTTCATTTTTTTCTTCTTCAAAATTTGGAGAATCAACTACTTTTAAGCGCTGATTGGTTGTTGGTTGTTTAAGTTGTTGGTGTCGGATGAGGGCTTCGAAATCAGGCATGGAATTTGTGAGACAATTGAACAATAAGCAGACCAGCCCGTCATTCGACGAGGATCTGATCTACCTAAATCGTCTACAGCTTCAAATACCGCATTGCCCGAGGCTTCTGCTTTATCAAATGCTGAAAGTAAGGGTATAAATGTATCAAAAACATATAAACCAAAATTTTCTAGAGCTGCTTTGGCTTGTTGCGCTGCTTTTTGCTGTCTAAAATCAACTTTTACTATTACTACAGCATGGTTAACTTTTAAGTTGCTTAATAAATTAGCTAGTTCAACAGTCAATTCTACTGATCTTGCTTTTGCAGTTGTGGGTAAGATAACTAAATCTGAACCATACGCTAAGTGTTTAAGTTCTTCTTGATCACTGCTAGCTTGGCCATCAGTTATTACAATTTCTGATGATCTTGATGCTTTAGCAGCTGAACTGACGGGGAAAACTGGAAATGGAAGTTTGCCTCTTGATGCGTATGCTAATGCAGATCTATTCTTGTCGGCATCGACTATGCAAACTTTTTTACCTTCAGAATGCCAAACACTAGCAAGGTGGATACTTGTGCAGGTCTTGGCCACACCTCCTTTTTGTCCGCAAACGGTAATGAACAATTTTTTATTTTTATTTCTCCTACTTTGGAGAATAATTTCTTTATGTCAAGGGAAATTGATTTTTAATGATTTAAAACTTATTTTTTGAAATATTTTAAAGAAGTTAATATGTTTAGATAACCTTATAAAGTTCTTTATTTAAATTTGGTAGTGAAGAAAAGAATTGGATTAGGTACGTGGTCTTGGGGGAATAAGCTTTTTTGGAATTACAAATCTAAAAACGACGATGATTTACGTGAGACATATAATGAAGCGTTACGAAGAGGTTTCGATCTAATTGATACTGCAGATTCTTACGGAACTGGGAATCTTCAGGGTAGAAGTGAATTGTTGATAGGCAAATTTTTACAAAATACTCCTTCAGCAAAGAAAAAAAGAATTCAAGTAGCAACCAAACTTGCACCTTATCCTTGGAGAATTGGTGACAGAGGTTTTAATAAACCTTTTTTGAAAAGTTTAGAGAGACTTAATAACAAATTAGATATAGTGCAATTACATTGGTCAACAGCGAAATACAATCCTTGGCAAGAGTTAGGGCTTTTGAATAATCTTTGTGATTTGAAAGATCAAGGCTTTGATTTTCAAATTGGTTTGTCAAATATAGGTCCTCAAAGGTTAAAAAAATTAATTAATTTCTTGGCAAAAAGAGATCAGAGGCTAAAAAGCGTTCAGATACAGTTTTCTTTGCTTGCTCCCGATTTAAAAAAACAATATCAGGTAAAAAAGATTTGCGAAGAAAATAATATTGATTTTTTTGCTTATAGTCCTTTGTCCTTTGGAATACTTTGTATTGATCCAGATAAAGAAGAAAATCAAGAAAAAAGTTTTATTCGTAATGCATTATTTGAAAACTATAAAAAATCAACATATGAATTGCGGAGGTGTCTAAAAAGGATTGCGAATCAAAGATCAGTTTCTCAAGCTCAAGTAGCAATTAACTGGTGTTGTTATCAAGGAACTATTCCATTGGTTGGAATGCGAAAAAAATCTCAAGTTATAGATGTGTCAAATGTATTCAAGTGGAATTTAAATAAAAATGAATTTCTAGTACTTCAGGAAGTTTCAAGAAATTGTTTAAAAAAAATGCCGAAAAATCCTTTTTCGAGTAATTAATTAAATTTTTAGCTAGATATTTTCTTATTTTTTTTTATTTGATAACCATTATTCCATAGTTCATTGGGAAATTTTTCACCAGTGAATCTAATAACTTTTGGTTTGAGATTTATTATCAAGTCATTTAGTTTTTTATTAGATTCCATTTTGCGAGATTTGATTTTTTAATAAGATAAATTAATTTAAAACTTATCTTCTCAGTATTTATACTTATAAAATTAAAAAAATTCTTTTTAATACAAGCAATTGCAGCAATATTTACACACTAATAAATTATCTACTACAACTTCTTAGTTATTTAAAAAAGTGGAGTCCTTCCAGACTCCTCGTATCATTTGGTTGATAAGGCTGATATAACCCCATCTCCTTTAGGATCAAGCAGCAACTGGTGCTGTTTGACGGGAGAAACTAACGATTTTGTTAGCATTTGTGTTTTTGCTCTAACCGAGCCGGCTTCAGTCACCTTCCTTATGCCCCGTCGAAACCATTACAACCCCAAATAGTGGAGTTGAGCGGAATCGAACCGCTGTCCGAAACATCGGTTGAGATCACCTAGTCCAATTGGACATTTATATTCTGACAGGCAAAATGGTTATTGAATAGTTTTTTTTATTAAGTTTTATCGTATATGAATGTAGTGGCATCAGCTCCCGAGGGACTAGAGAAATCTTTAGCTGAAGAAATTTCAAATTTAGGCGGTTTTAATATTAATACTTATAAAAGATTTATTAATTTTGAATGTGATTTGCAAACTTTTTATAGAGTTCATTTCTATTCCAGATTAGCTTTTCGTTTTTATAGAGAAATTGCAAGTTTTAATTGCTATGACAAGCGATCTTTATATGAAGGGGTTAGAGATTCATTTGATTGGTTAAATTGGTTGAACTTTGATAAAACGTTTAATGTTCAAGTAACTGGGAGAACATCTTCTTTAAGCCATACTCATTTCACTGCTCTTGAAGTAAAAAATTCTATAACTGATTTGCAACAGGCAGTTTGGAATAAAAGATCAAATATTTCTCTAGATAATCCTGATTTTATAATTCATCTGCATTTAAATAATAATAAAGCAATTCTCAGTCTTCAAAGCAGCGTAGAAAGCTTACACAAAAGAGGCTATAGACCCGCAATTGGAAATGCTCCATTAAAAGAAAATTTAGCTTCTGGTTTGATAAATATGACTCAATGGAATGGCAATGTCCCATTAATCGATTTTATGTGTGGCTCAGGAACTTTTTTAATTGAGGCAGTAAATCAATTCCTTGGAGTTCCCATAAATATTTATCAAGTATATCTTTTTGAGAATTGGTTAGACTTTAGGAAAGACATTTATCTTAATGAAAAAAATAAGGCAGAAAATAAAATTATAAATTATGAAAAATTACCAACAATAATAGGCTGTGAAATTAATAAAAAGGTTTTTGAACAGGCGAAAGTAAATATATCATTGGCTGGACTAGCAAATTATATTGAACTTATAAATAATGATTTTTTAGAACTCCAATTAAAATGTACACCTGGGATCATTCTGTGTAATCCACCATACGGCAAAAAATTAGGCGATGAAAATGAATTGATTTGTTTATATGAACAAATGGGAATCTACTTAAAGAATAATTTTTCAGGTTGGGAATTTTGGCTGCTAAGTGGAAATCCAAAACTAACAAAATATTTGAAAATGAAATCTTCATTGAAACTTCCTGTTAGCAATGGGGGAATAGATTGTAGATGGATAAAGTATTTAATAAGGTAATTTATTTTTTGCCTAAAACGGCCTTTGTCGTCTTGCCTAAACCCTCTAATGTTTGAGGAAGATAAGGTCCTTTGGCTAATTTTCCTCCAAGCTTCAAACTTAAGCCTGCAAGAAATAAATCGATAAATATTATGAGTAATAAATTATATTCAATATTCCAGTTATTATATTTCGTTAGAAAAAGATAAAAAATAATATGGATGCAAATTAGTACTAATAATAATAATGTACTGCCAATTGCCAAAAATATTCCACCACTAATTAATCTTCTTTTTTCTCTATCTACTTCTTGAAGAGCTATTCTTACATGCAAATCCATCACTGAACTTGCGATCGCTGAAATTCTGGAGGCGGTATTTGCAAAGCTTTTATTTTTTGGTTTTTCCATATTATTTTCTGCCACTGTTAAGGAGAGTTCCTATTAGTAAACCAATACCTGCGGCAATAGCAATAGATAATAGTGGTTTTTTTCTTATTGGATTTTCTATTTTTGGTCTAAGTGTATTGTTAAGTTCTTCTAATAATTCTTCTAATTGACTTTCGATAGGTTCAATTTTTTCTGATATTTCCCAATTGTTTTCTTTTATTGAATCAATAATTGCAAATAGTTGGCGTTTTATTCCAATAGCTGAGGTTCCACTATGGCTAGCTATTACTTCAACTAAATCATCAATACTCCCTTTTGTGGCTTCAAGGGTTTGTTGTGCAATGTTAGGCCATTTTTCTTTTATTAAAGGTATTAAACTGTCAATTTTTTCAAGTAACCATTTTTCCGAGATAACTTCTTTTTCAGGAAGTTCAGAGTTATCTTTTTTTTCTTCTACTTCTTTGGGAGGATGGTAGCTCTCCATTATTTAACCCTGTTTATTTTAAGATTAGACCCTATTTTCTTAATTTGGAACCCTTATCTAAAGATTTGTGCGATTTATATAAAATAAAAACATATAAAAGTTTATTTACATTTTATTTATCTACTCTTTTCTGCAAGAAGGTTTTGTTAAGCTATTACTGAATTTATTAAATGAGTTTTAATTTCATCATGGATATTTCATTTGCATCATTAATTTTTGCATCTCGCACAATCCCTACAGATTTTGGATTAGTAGCTGCAGCTATTGCTGGAGCTGGAAGTTTGCTATTCATTGCTTTAAGATTTGTTCCTGATGCAAGTAATTAAATAACAGGAACCATCTTTAAGAAAATATATCTTTATATCAACTTTCTTTTGAAAATAGAATTGATTTATTTATCAACTAGATAATGAATAAATGGGTTTTGCTTGAACATAAAGTTTATTCTGCTAACTCTTTTGATATTCATTATGATTTTCTTGTTGAAAATGGCATTGATTGTTTAACTTGGAAATTTTTAAAAATACCTTTATTAAATCAAGCTTCTATAAAAATTTCTAAGCAGGCAAATCATAGACTTGTATGGCTATCAAGGATAGAACATGAACTTTCTGATAATAGAGGGTTTGTAAAAAGAATTGATCATGGAATATTTAAAAGCGTTTCTGATAAATTGGACTCTGAATATTATCGATTCATTTTGGATGGTGAACTTCTTTATGGTTTGTTTGAAATTTCGGGTAATTCTTGTAGATTGAGCAAAAATTATTAATATTCATTTATAAATAAACGTAATATTTCTATTGAGAATTTTTGCAAATTAGTTATTCTTATTTAGCTATTGAGACTTGATATTGGTACATATCAATCAGGTCGAGTTTGAAAATTTTAAATCTTTTGGGGGAAATGTAAAAATTCCTCTTGAAGAAGGTTTTACTGTGGTTACGGGTCCTAACGGTTCTGGGAAAAGTAATATCCTTGATGGAATTTTATTCTGTTTAGGTCTAGCTAATAGTAGAGGGATGAGGGCCGAAAGATTACCAGATCTAATAAATAACTCCAAAGTTAAAGAGGGTAAATCATCAGAAACATCTGTATCGGTCAAATTTAATATTCAAGATTGGTCTCCCAGAGAGGACCTTCCGCCTTTGGAACTAGAAGAAGAAATTGCCCTTAATAAAGGTCAAAAAGAATGGGTAGTTTCTAGAAAATTAAGGCTTATGCCAGGTGGTTCTTATGCTTCTACTTATACTTCTGATGGAAAACAATGTACCTTGCAACAAATACAGAGAATATTAAGAGATATTAGTGTTGATCCTGAGGGCAGCAATGTTGTTATGCAGGGTGATGTAACAAGAATAGTATCAATGAATAACAAGGAGAGGAGAAATCTTATTGATGAATTAGCAGGAGTCGCACTTTTTGATACAAGAATAGAACAAACTAATGCAAAATTAAATGATGTTTTCGAAAGACAAGAAAGATGTGAAATTTTAGAAAATGAATTGCAATCTAGTAAGAATAAGCTTGAAAAAGAATGTGAAAAAGCAAAGCGATATAAAGAGTTAAAGGTAAAACTACTACAAATTATGGAACTGGAGAAAGTTCTTATTTTTGATAAACAAGTTAAGCATGTTGAATCTATAGAAAAAAAAGAAAGTGAAATTGAAAAAAATAAAATATTATTTAATAAACAAAAAGAATCTATTAGTAAAGAAATATCAGTCTTAGAAGATGCTTTGAAAATACTGGTTGATGAGCTTAAGGAGAAAGGAGAGGATAAATTGATAAAAGTGAATTCTGATATTGGAAGTATTAATTCTAGCTTGAGAGAACTTGATAGGATATCAAGTCTGAATAAAGAAGAAGGTATTAAATTACAAAATCAGAGAGATGAAATTGCAATTTCTAAGAGGAATATCGAGTCAGAAAAGATGAGACAAGAAAATTTCGATGATAATTTTTTAAATCAATTGAACTTGCAAATTGATGATCTAACTTTAAAACACAAACTATCTAGAAAAAAACTTTCTGCTGCTGCTGGAGAATCTGGAGAATTCTCAAAACAAAGTATCAAATTAAATGCTGAGCTTGAAAGGATAAAAAATCAAATTAATCCTTTGGAAATAAAAAAAAGGAAAATTGAAGAAGAAACTATTCAAAATAATATTCAAAAAGATGAGATATTGTTTCAGATTGACTCCTTAGACTTAGAAAAGCAGAAACTTTTTGAGGGAAATCAAAGAAAAAAAGAGACATCCGATACAAAGAATAAAAACTTGGCGAGTAATAGCTCAGAAATTAATTCTTTAAAAAATGAAATTGATTTATTAATTAAAACTAAATCAAGGCTAAATAACGAGCAATTAAGACTTGAAAAGGACTTATCTAGATTTGAAAGCAGGAAAGAAGCTTTAAACGAATCTAGAGGTTCTTATGCTCTCAGAATTCTTTTAGAAGCAGGGTTAGAGGGTATACATGGTTATGTAGCTCAACTTGGAGAGGTTAGTGAGAAAAATAGATATGCATTAGAAATTGCTGCTGGAAATAGATTAGGACAAATTGTTGTGGATAATGATCATATTGCTGCTAAAGCAATTGAAATCCTTAAAAAGAAGAAAGCGGGAAGATTAACTTTCTTACCTTTAAATAGAATTAAAAGTCAAAAAAAGAATTATGCAATTTCAAGATTTGAAAATAATAGGGAGAATGGATTTATTGATAAAGCTATAAATTTAATTAATTTTGATGAAGTCTATTCAGATGTTTTTCGATATGTTTTTGGAGATACTTTGGTTTTTTCAGACTTATCGTCAGCTAGGTCATCTACACAAAAAAACAGGTTGGTTACTTTAAGTGGTGAATTATTAGAAGCAAGTGGTGCTATTACAGGAGGCAGTAAGTTAAATAAAGATTTGGCTTACAGGTTTGGAATTAACAATGATATTGATGATTCCAGTCCTATAAAAGAACGATTATTAGTAATCGAAGAAGCTTTAAAAGAGTCAAATAATGATTTGATAACAAAAAATAATAGACTTAGTAAATTAAATTCTAACCGTAGTCAAATAATTGAGGATTGTGCTTCATTTAATAAAGAAATTGAAGTAAATCAAGATTCTCTCAAGGCTGTTTCGCAACGAATTGAGGATTGTAAATCGAGATTAAATAAACTTGATACTGCTAATAATTTATTAGTTAACGAGTTAGATCATTTAAAAAATGAATTGAATCCTTATCATGATAAGTTTGATCAATTACAAACCATTCAAAAGTCAAATTATGAAAAAAATCAAAAATCATCATTAATAGCTTTTAATAATGATTTTAATAATCTTGATAAAAAACTTGAATTACTTCTTAAGGAAAGAGAAACATTACTAGATCAAAAGAATCAATTTGCTTTAAATAAAGAGCGTATCAATAATTCATTAAAAATTACTTTACTACAAGAAAAAAACTTGCAGGAATCTATAAAACAACTCGCAATTGCTCACAGTGAATGGATAGAAAAAAGAGATGAATTTAAAAAAGAGCTTTTGGATCTCGATAATCAAAAAAATTCTCTAGAGAAAGATTTAGGTTTGTTGAGAAGGAAAAGAGATGAAATAAACTCTTCAATTTCAAATAAAAGGCAAGAATTCAATAACTATCTGTTGAAGCTTGAATATCTTGAAAGGGATATGCATTCTCTTAAAGAAGAGATGAGGAGCGAGAAAATAAAATTAGAAAATTATAAAAAAGATTTACCTAATCCTTACCCGGAGTTTGGAGAATATGAAGGGAAGAGTCTTGAATCTTTGCAATCAGAAATTTCGATCATAAATGCAAAACTACAAAGCTTAGAACCTGTTAATATGTTGGCTCTTGATGAATTAGAAGAATTAATTAAGAGACTAAATGGTTTGCGAGAAAAATTAGAAGTTCTATCTAATGAAAGATCAGAATTATTGCTGAGAATAGAAACTGTATCTACGATGCGTCAGGAGGCTTTTATGCAAGCATTTAAAGAAGTTGATAAACATTTTAGAGAAATTTTTGCAAATTTATCTGATGGAGATGGATTTCTTCAACTTGAAAATTCTAATTCTCCTTTAGAAGGAGGATTAACTTTAGTGGCTCATCCTAAGGGAAAAAATGTCAGAAGATTAGCCTCTATGTCAGGTGGTGAAAAATCGTTAACTGCTTTAAGTTTTTTATTTGCTTTGCAAAAGTATAAACCTTCACCTTTTTATGCATTAGATGAGGTTGATAGTTTTTTAGATGGTATTAATGTTGAAAGGTTGTCAAAACTAATATCGAATCAGTCATCAAATGCTCAATTTATAGTCGTAAGTCATAGAAGGCCTATGATTAGTGCGTCTGAACGAACAATTGGGGTTGCGCAAGCAAGAGGTGCTAATACTCAAGTTCTTGGGTTACCAAATGCTGCATAAACACACTTTTTTAAATTTATACGTCAGAATGATAAAAAGAAATTTATGAGCTTGTCTAACACATCTGCTAATAAGAATCTCCCTAACTCTGTGCCTAGCGAACGTTTGTGGTTAAGGTCAGAATTAATGGGAACACAAGTGATAACTACTGATACTGGGAGGCGGCTAGGCGTAGTTGGCGAAGTTGTTGTTGATATCGATAGAAGAGAGGTGGTCGCTTTGGGACTAAGGGATAATCCACTTACAAGATTTTTACCAGGTTTGCCGAAATGGATGCCTTTAGAAAGTATAAAGCAAGTTGGAGATGTCATATTAGTTGACTCTCTAGATTCTTTGAGTGAGAGTTTTTCTCCTGAAAGATATGGAAAGGTAATTAATTGTCAAGTGATTACAGAATCTGGACAACTTTTAGGAAGAGTTCTTGGCTTTTCTTTTGATATTGAGACTGGGGATTTGATATCTCTTGTTATGGGTGCTGTTGGTGTTCCGCTTTTAGGTGAGGGAGTTTTAAGTACTTGGGAAATACCAGTTGAGGAAATTGTAAGTAGTGGTACCGATAGGATTATTGTTTATGAAGGTGGTGAAGAGAAATTGAAGCAACTAAGTAGTGGACTACTTGAGAAACTTGGAGTCGGGGGTTCTTCATGGGATGAAGGGGAAGCAAATGGATACTCAGCAAATCTTGTACCTGTTGAGAATCAGTTACTTTCAGGTTCTGAATCAGAACAGCAAAACAATTTGGTTGAGGAATATGAAGAAGTTGTTGAACAAGATGATTATGAAGATGATTATGAAGATGATTATGAAGATGAACTTGAATATGTTGAAATAAAGGGTTCTGCAGAGGAAATAAATAACAGAAAAAAGCTATACATGGATAATGATGATTCTGATCAGATCGAGAATCAAAATAGTGTTAATCAAATAGATCAAAAAAATAATATTGATTTTAATCAAAAGAAACAATCAACTACCACTTTAGCTTCGAAAAGACCAATTCAAAATGCAACTGAAACTTTAGATATTGAAC
>QCIX01000013.1 GCA_003216355.1 Prochlorococcus sp. AG-402-N23
TATTATATAGTTGAACTTTATTAATATCTGGTAAATAGACATCAGATAATTTAGTTATATAATTATTAACCTTAAATTCAACAATTTTTCCAATAATAATAATTGATGGAGCTAAAAATTCTTTATCTTTGATTTTATCTGGAAGATTATCTAATTTCTCTATCAAACATTTTTGATTTTTTAAAGTAGCTTCTTGAATAACAGCGCATTTAGTATTCTTATCTAAACCACCTAGAATTAATTCTTCCACAATAAATTTAATATTTTTTATACCCATAAAAATTACTAAGCTATCTGATGATTTAGCTAAATCTCTCCAATTCACTGTCTTTTTTTCCTTATCTACATGCTCATGTCCAGTGACAAAAGTTACGGAACTAGCAGCATCTCTATGGGTTAGTGGAATACCAAAATATGTGGGGGCAGCTATCCCAGAAGTAATACCAGGAACGATTTCAACTGAAATTCCATTTTTTTCTAAAATCGATACCTCTTCACCACCTCTAGAAAAAACAAATGGATCTCCCCCTTTAAGCCTTACAACATTTTTGCCTTCTTTTGCTAATTTCAAAATAAGATCATTTGTTTCAGCCTGAGGTACAGAACACTTCCCAGCTCTTTTGCCTACATGGAAAATTTCTGTATTTTTTCCTGCCTCTTTTGTTATTTCATCCGGGATTAAAGCATCATGAACTAATGCATCACAATTTTTTATTAGGCGTAAAGCTTTAAGAGTCAAAAGCTCGGGGTCACCTGGACCTGCTCCGACTAAATAAACAATCCCGGGCACAATAATCTCCATTAACAAGTATGGTAGTAAAAGTTAATCGCAATGAAGGTAAATATTGTGAAAGAAAGTTTATTAAAACCAAATAAAAAATTTACTCTCCTTAGTGCGTTTATCACTCTTTTAAATGATCGTTTAAGTGAAAGTATACTGTTACCCATATTACCCTCTTTTGTTTTACTTTTTGACTCTAAAGCAAGTACATATGGTTTATTATCATGCACTTACCAACTAGCTCAATTTACAGCTTCTCCTTTTATAGGACTTATGAGTGATAGATATGGAAGAAGACCTGTCACTCTTTTTTGTATTACTGGTTCAGTAATAGGAATATCAATATTATCTTTTACAGTTCTTTTTAATTGGTCAAATTCAATAGCCACTATCCCGTTGTTTTTATTATTTTTAGCAAGACTTATTGACGGTTTAAGTGGGGGGACTGCAGCTACTGCAACAACAATTCTTGCAGATATTTCAAGCCCTGAAAAAAGAGCAAAAACATTTGGTCTTATTGGTGTAGCTTTTGGTTTAAGTTTTTTCTTAGGTAATATTTTTGTTGTAATTTTTGCAAGAAATACAAATAATAATTTTATTATTCCAGTTTTGATAGCCTCAATAATTCCAGTAATAAATTTTCTCCTTGTATTTTTTTACTTACCAGAAACCAAGCCTAATAGTGAAATAAATAAATCAAAAACTGCTTTAAAAAACCCTTTAAAAGCTCTATTTACAGTTTTCAAAGAAGAAAAGATTAAAAAATTATCATTAGCTTTTTTTATTTACTTTATTGCTTTTACTGGATTGACTAATATCCTTATATTTTTCCTCCAAGAATCTTTAAACTGGACGACCAAAGCATCAAGCGGAACTCTTGTTGTAGTAGGAATCATTGCGATTATCGTTCAGGGAGGATTAATTGGGCCTCTGGTAAAGCAATTTGGCGAAATGCGATTAACACTTATCGGATCAGGATTTATTCTTGTGGCGTGTGCTCTTTTAATAACTGCTCCAAAAGAAAATGCGACAATTAATATTTATTCAGCTGTTTCATTTTTAGCCGTTGGGGCAGGATTAATTACGCCCACCTTAAGAGCACTAATATCAAAGAAATTAGACGTTGATAAACAAGGCTCAATTCTAAGTAACCTTCAGGGTCTGCAGAGTCTTGGAGGGGTTTTAGGAATTGCAATGGCCGGAAGGGTTTATGATGGTTTTGGTCCTAAATCACCTTTTATAGCTGGTTCCGTTATCTTACTTTTCATGATATACCTTATTGCAGAGGGTAAAAAAAATAATTCTTTTAGCAATCAAAATTCAAAAGTATCTTAATGAAAAGCCAGGCTGATGTTTTTATTAATAGAGAATTAAGTTGGATTGAATTCAATAAAAGAGTACTCCTAACTGGTATGGAAAAGGAGTACAAAATCCTAGATAAAGTAAAATTTTGTTCAATTTTTAGTAATAATCTAGATGAATTTTTTATGGTAAGGGTAGCTTCCTTAAAGGCTCAAGTTGAAGCAGGAATTACTAAAAAAAGTATTGATGGATTAACCCCTAAAGAGCAATTAACAAAAATCAATAAAGAAGTAAAGAAATTAACTACCCTACAAGAAAACTATATAAATAATGAATTAAATAATGAATTAAAAGAAAAAGGTGTAATTTTAAAAAAATTTAAGGACCTAAGTACAAATCAAAGAAATTGGTGCAATAACTACTTTACTTCATCTATTTTCCCTTTATTAACACCATTAGTTGTTGATCCAGCACATCCATTTCCTTTTATAAGTAATTTAAGTCTAAATTTGGCAGCCCTAATAAGGGATGGTGAAGATTCTAAAAATCAGTTTGTCAGAGTAAAAATACCAACAAAAAATATAAAAAGATTTATACAAATTCCCAATGAAATTATTCAACATGGTGATGAAAGTACATATTTTTTCATAAGTGTTGAAGATTTAATTGGGAATAATATAAATACTTTATTTAACGGAATGGAATGTATAAATTACTCATTTTTTAGAGTGACAAGAGATGCAGATTTAGAATTAAAAGAACTTGAAGCTGATGATCTTCTTTTAGCAGTTGAACAAAGTTTGCAAAAGAGAAGATTAGGTGGAGACGTAGTTAGATTAGAAGTTGAATCGGATATGCCAGAAAATATTCTGAAATTACTAATTGAAAGTATCTCAATACAAAAAGAGTATATTTACTTTTGCAAAAGTTTTTTAGGCCTTGACGATTTAAATCAGCTTACGAAAATTAATAGAGATGATTTAAAAGAAAATCTACTAATTGGTAAAACTCACCCGAAATTAAAAAATTTAGATTTACCTTCAAACAAAAACTTCAATTCTATTTTTAATATACTTAGAAAAAAAAATATTCTGCTTCATCATCCATACGACTTATTTAGAACTTCAGTTGAAGAATTTATAAGCAAATCAGCTGATGATCCACTCGTAATGGCTATAAAAATTACTTTATATCGAGTTTCCAAGGATTCGCCTATCATTGCAGCTTTAATGAGAGCTGCAGAGAACGGGAAAGAAGTAATGACTCTTATTGAACTAAAAGCAAGATTTGATGAAGACAATAATATTCAATGGGCAAAACAACTTGAACAAGCTGGAATTCATGTTGTATATGGAATCATAGGATTTAAAACACATACAAAAATAGCTTTAGTAGTAAGAAAAGAAAAAGGACGATTAAGGAATTATTTCCATATTGGAACAGGCAATTATAACTCTAATACTTCAAAGTTTTATACAGATTTAGGATTACTTTCAACTGATCCTGAGATTTCATCAGATTTACTTGAGTTATTTAACTACTTATCAGGTTTTTCTAAACAAAAAAGTTATCAAAAGTTATTAGTTTCTCCCTCATCAATGAGAGAGAAATTTATATTTCTAATTAAGAGAGAAATTAAAAATGCAGAGGAAGGTAAAAAAGCCGAAATAATTGCAAAAATGAATTCTTTAGTAGACCCAGAAATAATTAAACTTCTTTATTTAGCCTCAGACTCAGGTGTAAAAATTAACCTTATCATAAGAGGTATTTGTTGCTTATATCCCCAAAGAAAAAATTTAAGTGAAAATATTAAAGTCATAAGCATTATTGGCCATTTTCTTGAACACTCAAGAATTTTTTGGTTTTATAATAACGGAAATAATGAGGCCTTTATTGGGAGTGCAGATTGGATGAGAAGAAATCTTGATAGAAGAATAGAAGCTGTTACTCCGATAGAGGATTATGAATTGAAATCTAAAATATACTCGCTTTTGCAAACCTACATTAAAGATAATTACTTTTCTTGGATAATGAAGGAAGATGGTTCTTATTCAAAATATGAATTTGATTCATCGGATAATCGTTCGCAAATTGACCTGATAGAAAAATAAAATTAATATTGATTTTTACAACATTTAAAAAAATACTTAATATTTTAAATTTTTTTTAATTTTTATAAAATCGTCTCATATCAATGGATTTCAAGAAATAAGCTTTAAAAAAAAAATTTTTGTCTTTAAAATTTCAACGTAAAAGTAGTTTTTATTTCAATTTCAGTGCTAGCTTTTTAAAAAATCCATTATTTTAGGAGGCCAGGGTGATGGGGATCCCTCTGGAATCTGCGAAAAGCTCTTCAGATAATAATTTTGATGAGCCAAGATTACCAAACACTGCGGGCAAGTCTCGCAAATCGAAATCCAGTCTTACGGCAAAACAAAGCCAAAAAAAATCTGGCAGACTCGCTTCAGATTCTATTGGCTATTACTTAAGTAGCATTGGAAGAGTACCTCTTTTGACTCCAGCAGAGGAAATAGAGTTAGCTCATCATGTACAAAACATGAAAAAGTTGCTACAAATTCCTGAAACTGATAGAACGCAACGAAATCTTTATCAAATTAAGATTGGCAAAAGAGCCAGAGATAGAATGATGGCAGCTAATCTAAGGCTTGTTGTCTCCGTTGCAAAAAAATACCAAAACCAAGGGCTTGAATTATTAGATCTTGTCCAGGAAGGAGCTATTGGCCTTGAAAGGGCTGTAGATAAATTTGATCCTGCTATGGGTTATAAATTTTCAACTTATGCTTACTGGTGGATTAGGCAAGGAATGACAAGAGCTATTGATAACAGTGCAAGAACAATCCGCTTACCTATTCACATAAGTGAAAAACTATCCAAAATGAGAAGAGTCTCTAGAGAATTATCTCATAAATTTGGTAGACAACCTACCAGATTGGAAATGGCAACTGAAATGGGAATTGAGCAAAAAGATTTAGAAGATTTAATTTCGCAGAGTGCTCCTTGTGCTTCTCTAGATGCTCACGCAAGAGGCGAAGAAGATAGAAGTACTCTTGGTGAACTCATACCTGACCCAAACTGTGAAGAGCCTATGGAAGGTATGGATAGAACTATTCAAAAAGAGCATTTAGGAACGTGGCTTTCTCAATTAAACGAAAGAGAACAAAAAATAATGAAGCTTAGATTTGGCTTAGATGGTGAAGAACCATTAACACTCGCAGAAATAGGAAGACAAATTAATGTTTCACGAGAAAGAGTAAGGCAACTAGAAGCTAAAGCAATATTAAAACTTAGAGTTATGACAACTCATCAAAAAGCAGCTTAACCAGATTGATAAAATTTACAGTAATTTTAATATATTTATTTTCAATCTTTTTAATATCAATAGTTTTTAAAAAATATAATGAAAATAGCAGAGAAATCGTCAGAAAAATAATACATATTGGAATAGGACCTTTAATACCAATTGCACAATTTTTAAAAATTAATCAAAACTCTGCTCTAATTTTTACTGGGATTGTTTCATTAATGGTTCTCATTAATTACACCTATAAATTATTTCCAACAATTGAGGATGTTGAGAGAAAAAGTTATGGAACATTATTTTATTGTCTAAGTTTATTTATTTTGATTTATCTTTTCTGGGATAAAGATCCATATGCATTAATTAGTGGATTTTTCATAATGACTTTTGGTGATGGATTAGCTGGGTTAATAGGAAAAAGCTTTAACTCAAAGAGTTGGACTTTTTTTAAACAAAAAAAATCTTTATTTGGCACTATGACAATGTTTTTAACAAGTTTGATAGTAGTTTGCTCAATAGGATACGCCCAGCAGAATAGTTTAAATTTAAATTATTTTACAATAGCTTTTTTTGCGACTTTGCTCGAACAATTTAGTATTTTAGGAATAGATAATTTCATTGTTCCAATTTCTTCAGCATTATTTTTTAATTTTTTTATAACTAGCTAAGTGAATTGTATAAAATCGCTAGTAATCCTTTTGTTGTTTCTATATCTATGCATGCATCTGTAATGCTTCTGCCAAACTGGAGATCTTCTTTTTTTAAAAGTTTCTGATTTCCTTCCTTTAAATGACTTTCAAGCATAACTCCTAAAATATTTTTTTCACCATTACTAATTTGAGAAGCTATATTTTTTAGCACTTCCGACTGTTTTCGGAAGTCTTTATTGGAATTTCCATGACTACAATCAATCATCACTTTATGGGGTAGATTACATTGCCTCAATTCAGCTGAAATTCTTTTAACATGTTCACTTTCGAAATTTGGGCCTTTTGAACCGCCCCTTAAAACTATATGTCCATCTGGATTTCCTGTAGTATTAACTATAGAAGCCATTCCATTTTCATTTACACCCAAGAAATGATGAGTTTTTGAAGCTGACTGCATTGCATTAATTGCAGTAGCAAAAGAACCATCCGTTCCATTTTTAAAACCTATAGGCATTGATAATCCTGATGCCATTTCCCTATGAGTTTGACTTTCTGTAGTCCGAGCACCAATGGCTGTCCAACTAATTAAATCAGCAATATATTGAGGAACAATTGGATCTAGTAATTCTGTAGCAGAAGGTATACCACGAGTTGCTAAATATGAAAGCAAACTTCTTGCCCTTCTTAAACCAGTATTAATATCATAAGAATCATCTAGATGAGGATCATTTATCAATCCCTTCCAACCAATAGTTGTTCTTGGTTTTTCAAAATATACTCTCATGATTATTTCTAATTTGTCTTTATAAATTTCTCGGAAATTTTGAATATATTTTGAATATTCCTTTGCCGCCTGAAGATCATGAATTGAACATGGACCCACAATGACTAAAAGCTTCTGATCATTATGATGCAAAATATTTTGTATCGATCTTCTTGTTTTAGATACTGTTTTAGCAGAGGCGTGATCTAAAGGTATATCATTATGTAATCTGCTTGGTGGTATTAATGGACGTGTTTCGACAACATGTAAATCTGATGTCTTTTCTAAAGCTGAATTATTTGATGATGTCGTCATTGATTAATTAAGAAGTTTGAATATTTAAAAAAGCATTTATGAATACTCTCCTTTTCAATATTAAAAATAACAATAGATTAGGCATTAAACCTTACTAATGAAGAATTTGGAAACATTGCTAAAAGATTATGCAGATCACGTAGCTGAAAGAGCTACCAAAGGCATACCGCCTTTACCTTTAAATGCTGAGCAAACAAATTGTATTACAAAATTATTGGAACAAGATAATTCTTACGATTCATCTTATTTACTTGATTTACTAATAAACAGAGTACCACCAGGAGTTGATGAGGCTGCTTATGTAAAAGCAAGCTGGCTTACGGCTATTGTTAATTCCGAAAAATATTGCAAATCAATTAATCCCGAAAAAGCAATTGAAATACTAGGAACAATGATAGGCGGATACAATGTAAATTCTTTGGTTGAAATACTTAAAGGAGAAAATAGTTTACTTGCAAACAAAGCGGCAGAAGTGTTAAAAAATATTATTCTTGTTTACGACTCAGCTAATGAAATTTATGAATTATCTCAAAATAATATTTATGCAAAAGAGGTTGTAAATAGTTGGGCAAATGCAGAATGGTTCATAAATAAAAAAGTTCTAGAGAAAGAGATTACTTGTTTAGTATTTAAAGTTGACGGTGAGACAAATACAGACGACTTATCTCCAGCTGTACATGCAACAACACGTCCGGATATTCCGATGCATGCATTAGCTATGTTGGAATTTAAAAAACCTGATGGACTAAAGATTCTTGATAATTTAAAAAAACAAAATTTACCGATAGCTTATGTTGGAGATGTTGTAGGAACAGGGAGTTCTAGAAAATCTGCTATTAATTCACTCATTTGGCATATAGGAGAAGATATCGCTTTTGTTCCCAACAAAAAAACAGGTGGAATAATAATTGGTAGCAAAATAGCCCCAATTTTCTTTAATACTGCACAAGATTCAGGAGCTTTGCCTATAGAAGCTGACGTATCTCATATGAAAACAGGAGATGTTATTAAAATATATCCTTATAAAGGCATTATTAAAAAAATTGAAAAAGATTCAAACAATGAAGAATTAATAAGCAAATTCGACTTGTATCCATCAACTCTGACTGATGAAATTCAAGCTGGCGGAAGAATTAATCTTATGATTGGAAGATCTCTTACGGACAAAATTAGAAATAAATTAGATTATCAACCAAGTGAAATATTTACCAGACCACAAAATCCAACCGAAAGTAGTGCCGGCTTTACTCAAGCTCAAAAAATAGTAGGCAAAGCATGCGGTTTAGATGGAGTTAGGCCAGGAATGACCTGTGAGCCAATTATGACCACAGTTGGTAGTCAAGATACTACTGGTCCAATGACTAGAGATGAACTAAAAGAACTAGCTTGTTTAGGATTTACTGCAGATTTAGTAATGCAAAGTTTTTGTCATACAGCTGCATATCCTAAACCAGTAGATCTAGTGACCCATAAAGAATTACCTGATTTTATATCTCAAAGAGGTGGAGTAGCTCTTAAGCCTGGAGACGGCATAATTCATAGTTGGCTTAACAGAATGCTTCTCCCTGATACTGTTGGCACAGGTGGAGATAGTCATACAAGATTTCCTCTTGGCATTTCATTTCCTGGAGGCTCGGGCATTGTTGCCTTTGCCGCTGCAATAGGATCAATGCCATTAAATATGCCGGAATCTGTGCTGGTTAAATTTAAGGGAGAATTATTACCAGGAATTACTCTTAGAGATTTAGTAAATGCAATCCCTCTCTTCGCAATTAAAAGAGGACTCTTAACTGTTGAGAAAGAAAATAAGAAAAATATATTCAACGGGAAAATTATGGAAATTGAGGGATTACCAAACTTAAAACTTGAACAAGCTTTTGAACTTACTGATGCTACTGCAGAACGCTCATGCGCTGGTAGCACAATACTTTTATCCCAAGAAACTGTCAAAGAATACTTAAGAAGCAATATTTGCCTGCTAGAAAAAATGATCGAAAGCAATTATGAAGATTCAAAATCGATTTCAAGAAGAATTAATGATATGAAAAATTGGTTAAAAAAACCATCATTAATTCAACCAGATTCAAACGCTCAGTATGAAGAAATCATTGAAATTGATTTAGCAAAAGTAACACAACCTATAGTTGCTTGCCCTAATGATCCAGATAATGTAAAAGAAATCACTGATGTTGCAAATACAAATATTGACGAGGTTTTTATAGGTTCTTGCATGACAAATATTGGTCATTACAGGGCAGCTGCGAAAGTTCTTGAAGGAGTACAAAATTTAAAATCTAAATTATGGATTTGTCCCCCAACAAAAATGGATGAAGAAACTCTAAAAGCTGAAGGCTACTATAAAATATTTGAAGATTGTGGTGCAAGATTAGAGTTGCCAGGCTGTTCTTTATGCATGGGAAATCAAGCTAGAGTAGATGAAGGTTCTGTAGTATTTTCCACTAGTACAAGAAATTTTGACAATAGACTTGGCAAGAATGCGCAAGTATTTTTAGGGAGTGCAGAATTAGCAGCAGTTTGCGCACTGCTTGGAAAAATACCTGAAATTGAAGAATATCAGGATATTACTAAAAATAAAATTAATCCATATTCAGATGAACTTTATCGTTATCTTCAATTTGATGAAATAAACAATTTCAGCTTGTCAAAGTAATCATGGACTATGCCAAACCTTATAAAAGATAATATTAAAAAAACAAGTAATAATTCTTCTCGAACCATAAAAAAATTATTAAAACAAAGATCTCTAGTCGTTGTATTTTCTCTCTTATTAACAGGTTTAGGAGCCTCAATTACAAGCATATTTTTTAAAACTGGAATTTACTTTATCAATAATTGGAGATTAGAATTATTAGACCAATTCCCATCTATTGCGGTCTTACCTATTTTTGGAGCTCTTGGAGGAGCCATTGCAGGATATTTGATTAAAAATATAGCACCTGCTGCAAAAGGTTCAGGTGTGAGTCAAATCATGGGGTTCTTAAGGCATAAAAAAGTTCCAATGAATATAAAAGTAGGATTAGTAAAGCTCTTATCAGGAATTATTGCTATTGGTAGTGGATTCCCATTGGGTCCAGAAGGTCCATCAGTTCAAATGGGAGGATCAGTAGCTTGGCAAATGGCCCAGTGGCTCAAAGCTCCTACAGCTTTCAGAAGAGTAATAGTAGCAGCGGGTGGTGGTGCTGGAATAGCTGCTGTATTTAGCGCCCCATTAGGAGGATTTGTCTATGCAATAGAAGAGTTATTAAACTCTGCTAGACCAGTAATTTTGCTACTAGTAGTAATCACAACTTTCATTGCAGATTCATCTGCTGATATTATTCAAGCCTTGGGTTTAGATCCTAAAGCAGGAGGCTTTGATTTTAACCTCGGATTTTTAATCCAAAAAGAATATGACCCATCAGTTTTTTTCTTACCAATAGATTTTTTTTACCTAGTTTTACTAGGAATAATTATTGGAATGTTTGCAGAATTGTATAGCAGATTTGTTTTGTTAATGCAAAATCTTGGGAAAAAGTGGTATAGAAATAAATTTGTTTTAAAAATGAGTATCTGTGGACTTATTTTAGGAAGTATCTATTCTTGTTTACCCAGTACATTTCATAATTTAGATGAATTACAAAAAATAATAGCTGAACAAAATACAAGTATTGGAATTGCTTTATTAGCAGTTTTAGTATTATTTATCACGACAGGTTTAGCTGCAGCATCTGGAGCTCCTGGAGGATTGTTCTATCCAATGCTTACTTTAGGAGGGTCAATCGGACTAATAATGGGGAGCTGGGTGGAAATTGCTACAGGACATGCTCCTAGTACATACATTTTTGCAGGAATGGGAGCCTTCGTAGCAGGATGTTCGCGAACACCAATAACGGCAATGTTTTTAGCTTTTGCTTTAACAAAAAATTTATTAATAATGAAACCTGTGTTAATCAGCTGCATTGCCAGTTTCTTGATAGCAAGAGCCTTTAATGAAGAATCAATTTATGAAAGACAAATACAAATAGAATTAGAAGACTAAGAAACTACCTTCAATCAAAAACAGCAGTTTTGCTGTTATAAACAAATACTTGATGATTCAAATGTAATCTAACTGCTCTTGCTAAAGCTATTCTTTCAATATCTCTCCCTTTTCTAATTAAATCATCAACTTCATCTCTATGACTTATATTAACTGTGCATTGCTCTATTATCGGTCCTTCATCAAGATCTTCAGTAACATAGTGAGCAGTAGCACCGATTAATTTAACACCTCTCTTCCATGCTCGATGATATGGTTGCCTACCCTTAAATGCAGGTAAGAAAGAATGATGAATATTTATTATTGAAGAAAACTTTTTTAAAAAAGAGTCACTCAAAATTTGCATATATTTAGCTAATACAACAAGATCAATTTCATATTCTTTTAGTAAATTTAAAAATTGATCTTCAACAATAGATTTATCAGTTTTAAAGGTATCAAAATGAACAAATTTTGCATTAAAGTCATTTGCAATATTTTCAAGATCAGAATGATTTGAAATTATTAACGGGACTTTCATTTTGAGTTCTCCATTTCTTACTCGCCAAAGTAAATCAATCAAACAATGATTTTGTTTGCTCACGAAAATAGCAACATTTGGAATTTCATCAGAATAATTAACGTTAAATTTTCCATTTACTTCATCTGCAATTTTTTCAAATTCTTTATATATTTCATCTCTATTAAAAGATGCATTGTTACTATTCCATTCAATTCGACTAAGAAACAAACCCGCATCTTGATCTGTATGATGATCAGAATGTTTTATGTTGCCACCGTAATTTGAAATCCAACTTGTAAGTAAACTTACAAGGCCAGGACGATCGGGACAAACAATTTTGAATATAATTGAAGGATGTTCCAAAAAATCTTTAACTATTAAATCAAATAAGCAAGCATATCTAATATATCAATGAAAAGCTTAAAAGAAAATTTTCAAAAAGCACACATAGTTATTATTGGATCAGGGATTATTGGAAAATTTAACGCCTTAGAATTATCAGAATTAGGTTTCCAGGTAACGATAATAGATCAAAATCAACTCCGAAATAGTAGCAATGCAGCTTTAGGCTTACTAATGGGTAATATGTATCAAAAAAGAAAAGGTAGAAGCTGGGATCTCAGGAAACAAAGCATTGAATTATGGCCGCAATGGATTACATTCCTACAAAAATTTAATTGTGAATTAAATATCGAAAAACCATTAATAAAACTAACTACTAATGAAGAAAAGTTTAAAAAATTAGAGAAATTTATTTATGAAAATAATGATCAAAACTTACGAATTTTAGAAAGAAACTCACTACTTATCAAGAATATAAATAAAGCCTTCCAAACAAATAATATAAAGGGAATGATCTCCTTCAAAGATGGAAGAATAAATGCTTTTTCTTTACTTCAAACATTAGATAAATATCTAAAACATAAAAAAATCAATTTTTCAGAAGGAGAAATAATAAAAATCAGAAAATCAAACAATCAATGGATTTCTACAACTAGGAATAATGAAAAAATCAAATCTGATATGATTATTTTGTGTAATTCACTAAAAGCAGTTGATTTAATAGATAGCGTATCTCACAACATCACATTAAAACCTGTCTTGGGTCAAGCTATGGAAATTGATATAAATGATGCAGAAGTTGATTTATTATCGCTGCCGAAACAATTTAATATAAATGGTAAAAATATAATTCCAAAATCAAAAAATAAGCTAATTATTGGATCAACTGACGAATATAGTACTAAGCCAGAAGAAAATACATTCGAAAAACTCACAAATTTTCTCGATAAAAAACCAAATTGGCTGATGAAAGGGGAAATTTCAAAAAAATGGTACGGAATAAGGTCAAGACCAGATGGTGAGCCTTCACCAATAATGAAAAATCTTGAAGATGGACTAATTATATGTACAGGTTTTTATAAAAATGGGATTTTACTGGCTCCCGCTTGTTCTAAATGGGTTGCTAATGAAATTAAAAATTACCTACTTTAATCTTTCGTTTCAGTAAAGTCGGCATCAATTACATCATCTCCACCTTTTTCGTTTGAATCACTCTGATCAGGTCCGCCTGCTGCGCCAGGTGATGGTGGCTGATTACCGGGTTGCTGATATACAGATGAACCAACTGCATAAAGTTCTTGCTGAAGTTCTTCAAGAAGTTTTTTCATTGATTCATAGTCTTCTTTTGAAGTTGCTTCTTTTAAAGCATTACTTTTTTCTTCAACTTTAGACTTTGCTGCAGCATCAATTTTGTCTCCTAACTCACCAAGTTGCTTTTCTGTCTGATATACAAGTGTTTCAGCTTGATTTTTTAAATCAATTTTTTCTCTTTTTTCTTTATCTGCAGATGCATTTGATTCAGCATCTTTTACCATTTTTTCAACTTCATTATCAGATAGAGTTGAAGCACCAGTGATAGAAATACTTTGCTCTTTGCCACTTCCTTTATCTTTAGCAGTAACACTAAGAATACCATTTGCATCAATATCAAATGTAACTTCAATTTGCGGTACGCCTCTTGGTGCTGAAGGTATACCGTCCAATCTAAAAGTTCCTAAGCTTTTGTTATCAGAGGCCATTTCTCTTTCACCCTGTAAAACATGTATTTCAACATTTGTTTGACCGTCTACAGCAGTTGAATATGTTTCAGATTTTTTCGTAGGTACTGTAGTATTTCGATTTATCATTTTTGTCATTACTCCCCCTAAAGTCTCTACACCTAAAGAAAGTGGAGTAACATCGAGCAACAATATATCTTTGACCTCTCCTGCTAAAACTCCACCCTGAATTGCAGCTCCAACAGCTACTACCTCATCAGGATTGACAGTTTGATTTGGTTCTTTGCCTATTATTTTTTTAACTAAATCTAAAACAGCAGGTATTCTAGATGAGCCTCCCACCATAACAACTTCATCAATTTCACTAGTAGAAATTTTTGCATCACTTATAGCTCTCTCAACTGGGGTCTTACACCTATCAATTAAGGAAGCTGCTAATTCCTCGAACTTTACTCTTGTAAGGTTCAAATCCAAATGTTTTGGTCCTTCGGGCGTCGCTGTAATAAAAGGTAAATTTATTTCACTTTGCGTAGCATTTGAGAGCTCTATTTTTGCTTTTTCTGCAGCTTCAGTCAATCTTTGCAAAGCTTGCTTATCTTGTCTGAGATCAATTCCCTCATTTGATTTAAAAGTATTAGCTAAGTGATCTACTATACATCTATCAAAATCATCACCACCTAAATGTGTATCTCCAGATGTAGATAGAACTTCAGTTACTCCATCTCCAGCTTCAATAACTGAGACATCAAATGTTCCTCCCCCTAAATCAAAAACAAGAATTTTTTCATTTTCTTTATCCAAACCATATGCTAAAGCCGCAGCAGTTGGTTCGTTAACAATTCTGAGGACTTCTAAACCTGCAATCTTTCCAGCATCTTTAGTAGCCTGTCTTTGGGAATCATTAAAATAAGCTGGAACTGTAATTACAGCCTGTGTAACTTTATCACCAAGATATTTACCCGCATCATCTGCTAACTTTCTTAAAACTTGAGAACTTACCTCTTCAGGAGAAAACTGCTTATCCAAAATAGGACATTTTAATTTGACACTAGAACCAGATTTTTCAACAGAATAGCTAACTTCCTTAGATTCTTCATTAACTTCATCAACCCTTCTACCAACAAAACGTTTTGCAGAATAAAAAGTATTTTCAGGATTCATTACAGCTTGTCTTTTTGCTATTTGTCCAACAAGCTGATCTTGATTTTTCGTATATGCAACAACTGATGGAGTTGTTCTGAAACCCTCAGCATTTGCTATTACAGTAGGTTTACCACCTTCCATTACTGCGACACAACTATTAGTTGTTCCTAAATCAATTCCTACAACCTTACCCATGGGTAAATTCTCGATATTTGTTATTCTCCATAATCGGTCATCGTCGTCATTATTGTTACTCAAAGACGGGGTGTGGTTCCCGAACAGATCAGTATTTTTAGGGAAAAAATTCTAAACATGATTTCAAGTAAAACATCTTTTATAGCATTAATTGGTAATCCAGTTAGCCATTCTTTGTCACCAATTATGCAAAATGCTGCCCTTCAATATTTAGGTTTAGATTTAATCTATATTGCTATACCCTGTAAAGATGAAGATCTAGAATTAGTTCTGAATTCTTTTAAGAAGATTAATTGCAAAGGTCTAAACATAACAATTCCACACAAAGAAAAAGTATTTAACCTTTGTAGTGAAATCTCACCTATTGCTGACAAACTTAAAGCAGTAAATACCCTGAAATTAAATTCTGAAAAAGAATGGAGCGCAACTAATACTGATGTAGAAGGATTTATTTATCCATTAAAAAATTTAAACTTAGCAAAGAAAAAATCAATAATTCTTGGCTCAGGAGGTGCAGCAAGATCTGTTATTCAAGGTTTAATAAATTTAAATCTTTCAACAATTTCAGTAATTTCACGTAACAAATCATCGCTAGATGAATTAATAAAAAACTTTGATAACCAAATTCAACTCCAGGGTGTCTTAAATAATGGTGATCAAGCCCAAATTTTAATTCGAGAAGCAGATTTGATTGTAAATACAACACCAGTAGGGATGAAAACAACTAAATATGATAGTAATGAATTGCCATATGGCGAAACTTTTTGGAGATCTCTTAACTCAAAAACAATTGTTTATGATTTAATCTACAATCCTGCTCCAACTCCTTTATTAAAATTTAGCGCTAAAAAAGGATGCATGACTATAGATGGTTTGGAAATGCTTGTTGCTCAAGGAATGAAATCAATATCATTTTGGACAGATGGTTTAGAAGTACCTTTTCATGTAATGAATGACGCACTAAAAAAATATCTTTAAAAAAATGATCCCTTTATTTTAAGAAATTACCCATCGTAATGTATCGTAAATAATGAACAGACGCTCATCAAACCAATTTATGAGCCAAAGACCTTGTCTGAAACTATGAACGATCAACAATCTTATTACGAAACAATGTATATCCTCCGCCCAGATATTGCGGAAGATGAAGTAACTAATCACATTGATAAATACAATAAGCTCCTAGAAGAATTTGGCGGTACTATTCTTGATAGTCAAATGAGAGGCAAGAGACGATTAGCCTATCAAATAGCAAAACATAGAGAGGGTATTTACGTGCAACTAAGTCATCAAGGCGATGGGCAACATATTTTCAAAATTGAAAAAGCAATGAGACTAAGTGAAGATGTTATTAGATACATGACCGTTAAACAAGAAGGTCCTTTACCAACCCCAAGACCTTCGAATAAGAAAACATCTCAATCAGAGAATAAAGATAATCTTGATGACAAAGTTGAATCTAAAGAAAAACAACCATTAGCAAGTGCAGATACTTCAACTTCAGGAAAAGATGACACTGAAACTAAAGAAAATGCAGAATCTTAAATGTTAATCTTTTGTTTTTGAATTTAACTCAGCCCATATTTTATTAGACATACCCCACATATAAATAAAACCCTCTGCCAAAGAATGATTAAAGACATCATCTTTGCTGTAAGTTGCCAAATCTTCCCTGTAAAGTGAATTATTTTCCGACATTCTCCCAATGACTATTGCGTTCCCTTTATAAAGTCTAATCTTTACTCTTCCATTAACGGAAGTTTGAGTCGATGATATAAATGCATCTAAACTTTCTTTAAGAGGTCCAAACCAAAAACCTTGATAGACTAATTGACCCCATTTTTTTTCCACTATTCCTTTAAAATCTACAACATCGGGGTTTAATGTTATGCTTTCTAACTCTTTGTGAGCTTTGATTAAAAGTGAAAGGCCAGGTGTTTCGTAAATCTCTCTACTTTTAATTCCTACTACTCGATCCTCAATCATATCTATTCTTCCAAAACCGTGGTTACCTGCAAGATCATTAGCTTTTTGAATAATCTCTACTGGAGTTAAAAATTCATCATTAATTCCAACTGGAAACCCATTTTTAAAAACAATTTCTATATCTTGATGGGAATCAGGTGAATTATCAATTGATGATGTCATCGAAAATATATCCTCAGGTGCCTCTTGCATTGGGTCTTCTAATATGCCTGCTTCAATACTCCTACCAAGTAAGTTAACGTCTATTGAATATGGTGATTTTTTTGATACTGGTGCAGGTATACCAAATTTTTCTCCGTACACTATTGCCTCTTCTCTACTCATATTCCACTCCCTTGCAGGAGTAATTATTTTTAAATCAGGACCTAAAGCATTAATTGCTAAATCAAACCGAACTTGATCATTCCCTTTACCAGTACATCCATGAGCTACTGCGTCGGCATTAATCTCTCTAGCAATATTCACGAGATTTTCAGCAATTAAAGGTCTAGCAAGAGCAGTAGATAAAGGATATTTATTTAAATATAATGCGTTTGCTCTAATGGCTGGAAAAGCGTATCTCTCAACAAAACTATTAACTAAATTGCCAACGATTGATTTAGATGCACCAGAATTTAAAGCTTTTTGCCTAATAAATTCTAAATCCTCGCCTTGCCCAAGATCTGCTACAAAAGTAACCACTTCTGAAATTCCATATTCATTCTTTAAATATGGAATACAGATGCTCGTATCTACACCGCCAGAATACGCTAGTACAACTTTTTTTATCTGCTGCATCTAAATTTGCTCCATAAATTTAAATTTTTGACTTAATTAAGAATTTGAAAACTTATTAAAAACTAATATTATTGTAACTAAAAGAGCTGGACCAAAAACTAGTAACAAGAGAAGAAAGTTATTAATTATTAAAACATTGGGGTATAAGTATCCAATAATTTTAAATAATCCAGCCAGCAACAATGAAATTAGCCAGATAAAAAAGTATTTTAAATTTGCTTTATCAAACAAAGTTTTTCGTGCGCATCATTATGTATTATCTTATATATAGAACATTACATTTAATGGATTCAAATAAATTAATTCTTAGATTGCAAGACATTTCTGAAGTCAATCCTGCTTTAACTTGCTACCACAGGGATGATCCAGCTCCTGTGTTGCCATTGAGAGAAGAACCTGATCTACTATCTTGGCTCGAAAATACAGGTAGACTTGTTACTGAAAAAGATGGAGATTCACAAGAGATTAGTACAATAGAAGAAGAAGAACTTTCAGCACTTATGGGAGAAAAAGAAGATTATAAAACTGAAGAAGATCCTTCATTAGAAGATGATTGGGAAGATTAAAAAGCTTAACTTTGAATCTTTATTTATATTAAATACTTTTGCTTTAATTGTTACCTCCTATCTTTTTAATAATTTTATTTTTACGGGAGTTTACATAATATTCTTCTTTATTTCTATTTTTACAACGAAAAATGGTCTAAAGATTATCAAAAAATTTAATTTACTTCAAAATATTAGGAGTGAAGGCCCAGCTAGTCACATTAAAAAAAGTGATACTCCAACAATGGGTGGGGTTTTTATGATAATCCCTTTTTTAATTTTGCTTTTGATAATAACTATCAATTTAGGTTCTCTAAAATTATTTCTTTTATTACTTACTATTTTTGGTTTCTTTATTACAGGATTTTTAGATGATTATTTAAGCATTAAAAACAAAGAGAACACAGGTTTAAAAACAAAAGAAAAATTTACCCTACAAAGTGTCATCTCAATAATTTTTATATTGTTAGCCTATGAAAATAATTTAATCAGTCCATTAATAACAGTTTCTGACTCCTGGGGAATAAATATGAATTTTTTCATATTGCCAGTTTCTTTTTTAGTACTTGTTGGCATAAGTAATTCAGTAAATTTGACTGATGGACTAGATGGATTAGCTGCTGGATGCAGTGGGATTGTCTTTTATGGATTAGGAACAGAAATATTACTGAAAGAACAGCAAGAACTTTTTGTTTTTAGTATCTTATGTTTTTCGATGTCCGGGATATGCTTAGGATTTCTAAAGTATAATAGTCATCCTGCAAAAATATTTATGGGTGACACAGGATCTCTAAGTATTGGAGCAATTATGGGTTCTATAGCGTTATTAACCAATAGCGTTTTTACCTTATCTATTTTCTCAGGAATATTTATTATTGAATCATTATCAGTAATGATTCAAGTAGGGTTTTTTAAAATTACAAAAAAATTATTTCATAGAGGTAAACGCATATTTTTAATGGCTCCACTACACCACCACTTTGAACTTAAAGGAATGAAGGAACAAAAAATAGTTGAAAATTTTTGGAAAATCAACATTTTACTTGTAATTTTAGGTATAGTTTTAAAAATCAATCTTTGAAGAATTTGTTATGAATTTTTTTACATGGAAAGATAATGGGTTAACAAGTGACTGCTCAAGTCTTGATGCAATGGCATCAAGATTTGAAGAAACTGCTAACTTAATGAAAAAGCTATCTAAGAAGGGCTTTAAACTAAAGAAAACTCAAAATAATCAACTAATTCTTCACCCTGATTCTGAGGTTTTTGATCAATGGGGATTTATAAGTGAGGAAGTCCCTTTTAAACAACTTTGTTTAATGTCAGATGAAGAATAACTATTTGAACTTGAAAATTCTTCAGTAAGTACTGATAAATAATTGCGTACATGAGTGTTCCAACTAAAGTGCCTGTTAACACCTTCAATTCCATTTCTGCTCCATATTTTCCACTGATTATTATTTGATATTCCTTTTTCAAGAATAACTTTCAAATCATTAATATCAGTGACATCTACTAAAAGTCCATTTTCACATTTTGAACGAATTTCTTTTGGTCCTCCATCATTTGTTGATATTATTGGCAATCCACATGAAGAAGCTTCGAGAAGAGTTAAACCAAAAGGTTCTATTAAAGCTGGATTTACAAATACACCACCTCTGCTAGCAGCCCACCTATATAAAGAGGGAATCTGACTTGGAAGATGTTTTTTTGGATATGCTACCTTTCCATACAAATTATATTTATCAATTGTTTCAAAAATATTATTGAAAACATCTTTTTGTTGAGGATCAAGTTTAGAAGTATTATCTCTGCAGCCCAAAATCAAAATTAAATTAGTTTTTCTTTTTAATTTTTCAGATCTTCCATATGCCTCAATCAAAGAAGGAATATTTTTTCTTCGTACAGCTCTAGAAATAGCCAAAAATGGAGGTTTAGTAGAATCCTTTAGAAAAGGTTTCATCATGTTATCAATTTCGGCCGTCTCTGTTGTGGAATGAATATGGTGAAACTTATTATGATCAACACCAGGAGGAATCACTCTAGCTTTGTGAGGCGAAAAAGAAGAATATTGGGAATATTGATACACTGACTCTTGTTTTGTGCTTGTAATGACAATATCTGCAGACTTCAATGCTTTTTCTTCTGCCTCAATTCTTTTACTTATAGAATAAAGTTTTTCTATTTGATTATTTTTTAAACCAGTATCAAGCAATTTCCTTTTTTTCTCTCTTCCTAAAGAATGACCAGTAAAAATAAGAGGAACGTTTAAGGATTTACTTAGTTTAACTCCTACGTATCCAGCATCTGCATAATGTGCATGAATGAAATTAGGTTTTTTGTTTTTATAGTAAGAAATTAGTTTTTCAGTTAAATGATCCAAATAAGGCCAAAGCAATTCTTTTCTTAAATATTTATTAGGTCCAAATTTAAATCTTAAAATTCTAACTCCAGGTTCTACAAATTCTTCTTCTTGAGAATATTCATCTTCTACTTTAGGGTCTTTTATTGAACGAGTAACTAAATCAACTTGATCAACTTCTGAAGTATTAGCCAAACTTTTAATTAACTCTAAAACGTATTGTGTTTGCCCTCCTGTATCTGCATCCCTGCCTAACTCAAGATTTTTAGAACGTATAAGACCATGTAAATGTAAATGTAAAAATTTCAACCTCATTCAGAAAATCCTCCGTTAAACGGCCTTTAATACAAATAAGCTGAATTTTCTAAGGAAATATTAAGAAAGCATTATGATTTTTGAATTTTTTTAATGCAAAAGTTTTAAAAAAGGAGTTATAGAGAAGTTTTTTACCCCTCTAAAAAACATTTAGTTTTGCTGAAATAATTAAAAATACAAAGAAATACAACAAAGTTTTTCTTATTTTAGAACCTTTTTAAGATATTTTGCTGTATGACTTGTAGGATTTTTAGCTACATCCTCAGGAATACCTTCTGCAATGATTTCACCCCCTTTATCCCCTCCATCAGGTCCTAAATCGATAATCCAATCTGAACATCTAATAACATCTAAATTGTGTTCAATAACAATTACTGAATTACCTTTATCTACCAAACGTTGTATTACATCCATTAATTTATGAACATCATAAAAACTTAATCCTGTAGTTGGTTCATCAATCAAATATAAAGTTTTTCCAGTAGCCCTTTTTGATAATTCGGTAGCTAATTTAACTCTTTGAGCCTCTCCACCTGATAACGTAGGAGCTGGCTGACCTAATTTGACATATCCTAAGCCGACATCTACCAATGTAGATAATCTATCAGCAGCTTGAGGTATAGCAGAAAAAGTTTCTGCAGCTTGTTCAACAGTCATCTCTAAAACGTCAGATATATTAAAACCTTTATATTTAACTTGAAGAGTTTCTCTATTAAAACGAGCTCCTTTACAAACTTCACATTGAACATACACATCAGGTAAAAAATTCATTTCAATAACATTTACTCCCTGCCCTTTACAAGCTTCGCATCTTCCTCCTTTCACGTTAAAGCTAAACTGACCAGCCTGATATCCTCTTGCTTTTGCTTCTACTGTGGCAGTAAATATCTGCCTTATAGGGTCAAAAGCACCAGTATATGTAGCAGGATTTGATCTTGGAGTTCTTCCTATTGGAGATTGATCAATAACGATAACTTTATCAATTGCCTTTATACCCTTTAACTCTTTTACACCTTGAGGAAAAGGAACTTTTAATCCTAGAGAATGACACAAAGCAGGATGAAGTAATTCATTTATCAAGGTGCTCTTCCCACTTCCACTCACACCAGTAACAGAAACTAATCTTCCTAAAGGAAATTCCACAGAGATATTTTTTAAATTATTTTTAGAGCAATTATTTAAAATTAAACTTTTTTTTACAGATGATCTACGGTCTTTTGGAGTAGGAATAGACTTCCTGCCACTGAGATAAGCTCCAGTTAATGACCTTTCTGAATTTAAGACATCTTGATAAGATCCTTTAGCAATAATTTCCCCACCATAAACACCTGCGCCTGGACCAATATCTACTAAATAATCTGCAGATTTCATAGTATCTTCATCATGTTCAACCACAACCAAAGTATTTCCCAAGTCTCTTAAGCTTTTTAATGTTTCTAATAATCTGTCATTGTCTCTTTGATGCAAACCAATACTTGGTTCATCTAATACATATAAAACACCAGTAAGACCAGCACCTATTTGTGTAGCCAATCTAATACGCTGAGCCTCACCACCAGACAAAGTCATAGCAGGTCTATCTAAAGTCAAATAATCTAAACCTACATTAATTAAAAACTTCAAACGTAAACGAATCTCTTTTAAAACTAATTCACCTATCTGCTTTTGTTTTTCTGATAAAGATATATTTTCTTTCTTTGTCTTACCTAAACCCATGATGCGCTCTACGTGATTTAGGGTTTCAGAAACGCTTATAGAAGTTAAGTCAGTAATGTTGTATGGACCAAGTTTAACTGCCAAAGCCTCAGGTCTTAATCTTTTTCCAGAACATGTCTTACAGGGAACTAATTCTAGATACTTTTCTAATTTTTGTTTAACTGATTCTCCATTGGCTTCATTCAATTGCCTTTCCAATATTGGTAAAATCCCCTCAAAAGGTCTTTCAAAACCACTAGAAGTTCTAAAACGACTATCAGCTTGAATTAATATTGGTTTATCTGATCCCAAAAGTAGAACTTGTTTTTGCAAGTCACTTAAATCTTTCCAAGGAGTTTTTAATTCAAAACCATAAGCTTGACCTACAGAATAAAGTAAAGAGAAGTAATAAGTATTATCTTTTTCACTCCAAGGAGCTATTGCAGCATAAACAGGCAATGTTTTATCAGGTATAACTCTATCAGCAGTAAATTTTTTTAAATAACCAATCCCATGACAATCTGGACAGGCACCATATGGGCTATTAAAAGAAAATAATCTAGGAGAAAGTTCTTCAACAATAGAACCATGTACAGGACATGCATAATTTTCTGAGTAAAGCTTTTCTCTCTCTAAGTTAGAAGGTAAATTTTCTCCTTTTTTTGGAACAACTTCTACTATTGCTAAGCCATCGCCTCTTTTGAGACAAGTTTGTAGTGAATCATTTAATCTTTCTTGTATTCCCTCTCTTGCGATTAATCTATCAACTACTACCTCAATATTATGAATTTGATTCTTATCTAATTCAATACTATCAGCAAGTTCTCTTACCTCTCCATTGATTCTTACCCTAGCAAATCCTTCAGCAGCTAATCCGCTTATTAATTTTGTATGTGTTCCTTTCTTACCTCTTACAACAGGAGCCAACAATTGGTACCTTGTTCCTTCTGGCAAAAGAAGAATTTGATCCACCATTTCATCAATTGTTTGAGGCGCAATTGGAATCCCGCAGTGGTGACAATGCGGCTCACCAGCACGACCAAACAATAATCTTAAATAATCTTGTATTTCTGTTACTGTTCCCACTGTTGATCGAGGATTATGACTTGTAGATTTTTGATCAATTGAAATAGCAGGTGATAAACCTTCAATATTGTCAACATCTGGTTTATCTACTTGACCCAAAAATTGCCTTGCGTATGCAGAAAGACTCTCAACATATCTTCTTTGACCTTCAGCAAAAATAGTATCAAAAGCCAGAGAACTTTTACCACTTCCACTCACACCTGTAAAAACTATAAATTTATTCCTAGGTAGAGAAAGATCAATATTTTTTAAATTATGCTGACGAGCTCCCCTAATATTAATTGAGTTATCTTTTCCAAAACTACTATCAACTTTATTAACCATGTTTAAATCTAAATTATGATTTAAAAAGGTTATTATAGTAGAAATTTTTTTATTTTACGCAGCTGAGCGATCAAGAAGTCTAGAAGCATATTCGTTTACTTCACATGAACCTCCACCTATAAGTTCTATTAGTTCATTTTTTCTTTGATTTTTTGTAGTTAATTTTGCAATTGAGGTATAAGTTATTCCATCAATTACGTTTTTATTAACTTTAAAATGAGCTGATCCACTAGCAGCTAGAAATGGCTGATGTGTAATACATAAGACTTGTTGATTTTTAGAAATTTCTTTTATAAGCTCAACCAAAGAAAATAGAGATTTACCACTTAAACCACTATCAATTTCATCTAAAAAGAAAGTATTTGGTTGTTTAGAAATACTAGATTTAATAGCTAATAAAAATCTTGACATTTCTCCGCCAGAAATAACATTTGATAATGGAGCAAGCTTCTGATCAGGATTAGCCGAAAACAAAAAATTTATATCGTCAATTCCATCTCCAGAAGGCTTGCATTCAGAAAATTGAATTGAAAAATTTGCATTTTCTAAACCTAGATTGCTTAAAATCAACATTACTGAATTTTGTAACTGTTTAGCAATTTTTTTTCTTTCAGTAGATTGAATAACAAATAAAGAATTTAAATTACTTTGTAAATTCTCAATCTGAGCTTGAATCCTGGAAATATCACTACTTTGATCATTTTGTTGAAAATACGTCTTTAATTGATCGCGCTTTTCAATTAATTGAGTAAGATCTAGTGAAAAAATTCTCTCTAAGTTTTTTAAAAAAAATAATCTTTTTTGTATTTCTGGAAGATTAGATTCATCATTTTCTATTTCTTGCAAATATGAATTTAAATCAAAAATTAAATCTTCAATATCAGCATGAATATTTAATAACTTCTCTCTAAATTTTTGAATCTTTAAATCGAAATCTGCTGTTTTATTTAAAATCTTTATTGATTGATTTATGAAAGAAGTTACTGACGGCTCATCATGACTGAAATTATTTAAATTTTCTAATGATGATTTAATTGAATTATTAATTTCTAAATTATTAACAAGTTTTTTTTCTACTAACTCTAATTCTAAAATTTCTTCACTGGAATTTAAATCAGCTTCTTCTAAACTCTTCAACATGTGTTTAATTGCCAAGTTTTTTTCTTCTTGATTCTTAGAAAATTCTATTTTTTTATCCATTAATTCTTTTAAAACTTTAGTTTCTCCCCATATACTTTTAATCCTTTCACTAGTCTCTCTAAATTCTTGGGAACATAAGTCATCAATAATTAATCTTCTCTTATCCAAAGAATCAAAGATAAAAGTGTCAGATTGACCTGCAGAATCTATTAAAAATCCTCCAAGTTTTTCTAATGATTGTCTATTAATTGATAAATTATTAAGACTATATTTAGATAAAATTTTATTATTTTTTCTATAAGATTTTCTTTTAATTTGTAGTTCTGATGAAGTTATTTCAAAGCCATTTCTAATTAACCAATTATTAATTTTGGAAGAAAAAGAAAATTTCGCCTCAATAACGCAAAAATCTTTGCCTGGACGTATTAAATGTTTTAGAGGTATATTAGTTCCACCAAATAAAGCATTAAGGGAATCCAAGATTAATGATTTTCCTGAACCTGAATCCCCAGTTATGATATTCAAACCTTTTTCGAAATTAATTTCTATAATTTCTATTAAGGCAATGTTTTCTATTTTTAGTTGTATTAACATGATAAATCTTCCATATAAAAAAATTAACTCCTTTTTTAAGAAAATAAAGGTTTTAAATATATAAAGTTATGAAAGAAGATTTTACTGATTTTATTGAGGTATCTGGACTCTTAAATTATGATCCAGATACAATTTCTAAAATTTACAAAAAAAATCCTAAAAGACTTTTAAAAAGACTTTGGCAAACACTCATACCTATTTTTGCTTACATCTTCTCCGTTGGATGGGATAAATTAACTGGAAGATTGAAAAATGAATCTCAAGCTAGATTTAGAGCAAAAGAATTAACAAATTTATTGGTAGAACTTGGACCTGCATTTGTTAAAGCAGGCCAAGCTTTATCAACAAGACCAGATATAATCCCAGGGATTCTTCTAGAAGAATTATCTGAATTGCAAGATCAACTCCCTGGGTTTGATGGCGATAAAGCTATGGAGTTAATAGAAGAAGATTTAGGATACAAATTAGATGAGATTTTTTTAGAAATTGATAAAGAGCCAATTTCCGCTGCTTCTTTAGGGCAAGTGCATAAAGCTAGATTAAAAAATAAAGAGATCGTTGCGATAAAAGTACAAAGGCCAGGTTTAAGAGAACAAATCACCTTGGATCTTTACATAGTGAGAAATATTGCTTATTGGCTAAAAAACAATATCGGATTAATAAGAAGTGATCTAGTTGCTTTGATTGATGAATTAGGCAAGAGAGTTTTTGAAGAGATGGATTATCTAAACGAAGCTGCAAATGCAGAAAAATTTAGATATATGCATAAACGTAATAAAATGATTGCCGTACCAAAAATTTATAAAGAAATAACTTCAAGAAGAGTTTTAGCAATGGAATGGATAGACGGTACAAAATTAACAAATTTAGAAGACGTAAAAAAATTAGGTATTAACCCTGATGAAATGATTGATATAGGAGTTCAATGCAGTTTAGAACAACTTTTAGAACATGGTTTTTTTCATGCAGACCCACATCCTGGTAATTTATTAGCCCTAGAAGATGGAAGATTATGTTATCTAGATTTTGGAATGATGAGCGAGGTTTCCAGAGAAGCTAGATCAGGATTAATTCAAGCAGTAGTGCATTTAGTAAATAAAAACTTCGATAAATTGTCTCAAGATTTCGTAAAATTGGGATTTTTATCAGAGGAAGTTAATCTTGAACCGATCGTTCCAGCATTTCAAGATGTTTTCATTAACGCCGTTGAACAAGGAGTTTCGAAAATGGATTTTAAGAGCGTTACAGACGATATGTCTGGTGTTATGTATAAATTCCCTTTCAGACTACCCCCATATTATGCACTTATAATTAGGTCATTACTTACATTAGAAGGAATAGCTTTAAGCGTAGATCCAAAATTCAAAATTTTAGGTGCAGCTTATCCATATTTTGCAAGAAGATTGATGGAAGACCCTGATCCACAATTAAGGGAAAGCCTTAAAGAAATGCTTTTTGATAATAAAAAATTTAAATGGGACCGTTTAGAAGATCTGCTTTCTAACGCTGCAAAACAAACAAATCTCGATTTAGAAAAACTTTTAGACGAAGTTATAAATCTTCTGTTTTCTCCAAATGGAGGATTTCTTAGAAATGAGATTGTTGATGGTTTAACGAATCAGATAGATTTACTTAGTCTAAAAGTATTGAAAAGTCTGAATAACTATCTTCCAAAATCAATTAAATTAAATACTATTAACGAAAAAAATAACTTGAGTGATCTAATAATGTATGTAGAGCCATTGAGAAACTTTTTAGAGATTTTACAAAAAGTTCCCGGCTATTCAATTGACATTTTTCTAAAAAGGGTTCCGAGACTTATAAATGAGCCCTATACAAAAGAAATGGGTATAAAAATTGCAAAAAAAGTAACTGAAAAAGGGGTAGTAAGACTTGTTAAGATTGCGGCTGGTGCAAATATCTAGATGAAGTTTAGTAAATTTTTAATTTTTAAAATATTTTTTATTTTAGTAATTTCTCCTTTATTTTTTGATGTTCCAAAAGCTAATGCTGCTGAAGAAATTAAAATAACATACAGCATATTTTCTAGAACTATTAAAGTAAATTCTTTAAAAACTTTTGCTAAAGAAGGTAAATCTACAAGAAAATTAAAAAGAATTTTGAAAGCAACCAGATCTCCCGATAAAGAAATTAGAAAAATCTTAAACAAAGATTTTGAAGTTCCAATTACCATTGCAAGCAAATTAGTATATTCTGAAATAGGAAATGTTTTTTTAACAAGACTTTCATCTATTATCTACCCACCCAGAGCAAATGATGAAAGAACAGGCATGTTGGCCCTTAGAGCAAGCGTAATACAAGGAATTAACGTAGGAAATGGAAAAATAAATCTAATAAATTTTTTTGAAGGATATCCAACTAAAACTGTAATTCTAGATGTGAGCGCTTTGAGCAAAGTTATGAATAAAGTAGAATCGATTTCAGAATTATTAACCTTTTTCACCAATTCTCCTCTAGAAAAAATCAAAACAAATTAAACAACCATGGTGTTATTAAATAAAATCAAAAATAAACTGCGTATTAATTACAGAAAAAAAAGATGGCCAGGTCTAATAGAGGCTTATAAACAATACCTCCCAGTTACAAAAAAAACTCCTATTATTTCCCTCAATGAAGGAAATACACCACTAATTCTAAGCGAGTCAATTAGCAACTTAATTGGAAATGGAACAAAAGTTTTTTTAAAATATGATGGCCTTAATCCAACAGGATCTTTTAAAGATCGTGGTATGACTATGGCCATTAGCAAAGCAAAAGAAGAAGGCCGTGAAGCAGTAATTTGTGCAAGTACAGGAAACACCTCTGCTGCTGCTGCTGCATATGCTTCAAGAGGAGGATTAAAACCTTATGTTTTAATCCCAGAAGGATTTGTTGCACAAGGCAAACTTGCGCAAGCATTAATGTATGGCGCTGAGATAATATCAATAAATGGAAACTTTGATAAGGCTCTTGAAATTGTTAGAGATTTATCCTCGGAACATCCTATAGAACTTGTTAATTCTGTTAATCCATATCGAATAGAAGGACAAAAGACGGCAGCTTTTGAAATAGTTGATGACTTAGGTCACACTCCTGATTGGCTTTGTATTCCAATGGGTAATGCAGGAAATATAACTGCTTATTGGATGGGATTTAAAGAATATTCAAAAATAAAAAGAAATTTGAAATTACCAGTAATGATGGGTTTTCAATCCGAAGGCTCTGCTCCATTAGTAAAAAATATAATAGTTAAAGATCCAGAAACAATTGCAACTGCAATAAGAATTGGGAATCCTGTAAATAGAGAAAAAGCAAAAAAAGTAAGAAAAGAAAGTAAAGGAGACTTTCAATCAGTTACAGATGAAGAAATAATCAATGCTTATAAAATCCTTGCTAAAGAGGGAGTATTTTGTGAACCAGCCAGTGCAGCATCAGTTGCTGGACTGATTAAAAATAAAAATAGAATTCAGAAAGAATCGACTATTGTTTGTGTTCTTACTGGAAATGGGTTGAAAGATCCCGATTGCGCAATAAAAAACAATGATGCTATTTTCAGGAAAAATATTGAACCTTCCTTAAAAAATATTACAAATATATTAGGATATTAAAATCCAAAATAAATAGTGTCTGTGGAAATCAATTAAAACGAAACTTCATTTGTTGAAAAATACATAATAAGTAATTCAGTTTGTTGAATAAATTTAAATTTTT
>QCIX01000014.1 GCA_003216355.1 Prochlorococcus sp. AG-402-N23
AGGGCAACAAATGAAGTGTAATAAGATGGAATTTGCCCATATATTTTACCTAAAAATCCACTCGCAGCACCAAGTGCAACAAGCGAAAAAACTACTCCTCCTGAAAAACTAATAATTTTAAATTTATTATTCTCTGTTCCTCCTATATAAGCAATTGTTACTGGAAGTAATGACAATGAGCAAGGTCCAAGACTTGTTAAAAGTCCTGCGCTGAAAACCAAAAATATAGTAAATGGTCCAGGACTATCAAGACCATTCTGCATAAGCAGATTACCCTTTTGAGATAATTCTGAAATAACTAAATTAAATGATTCGATAACTTGACTTAAATAACTTAAATTCTAACTAATTAAGTGCCTTTCGTGTACTTATCATACCAATGAATCCTGTTGATTCTAATGAACATCTCACTAACATCCCTGCAATAAAAAAAGACGCTATTAATGAATTGCCACCATAACTAATGAAAGGTAGTGGTAAGCCTGTAGTAGGCATTGAGCCTGTTGCTACAGCAATATGCATTATTGATTGACCTGTCAACAATACACCACATCCTATAGCAACTAATTTTGTATAGTTGTTCCTGCACTTAAGACTAATACTTAGGCTTATATAAGAGAATACTGCTAAAAATCCTAAGAATAAAGTACACCCCAACAAACCAAATTCTTCCGCAAAAATGGCAAAAATAAAATCTGTATACATGAACGGTAGATACTGTAATTTTTGTATAGACAGCCCAAAACCTTGGCCAAATAGACCACCTGAACCTATAGCTAATAAACTCTGAACCAATTGAAATCCACTTTCCTGTTGATCTTTCCAAGGATTAATAAATGAAGTAACTCTAAGTTTTTGATATTCGTTATTAAGGATGCTAATACATCCAGTAATGAATCCTATTGAAGCAAATGAGCAAAGAGAGCTAAGTTTTACACCACCACATAAACCCATTACCCAAAGAAGAATTCCAGTTAATGATGCAGTGCTTAAATTAGGTTGTTTAAGTATTAATAAAATTAATAAACCAAAGGATAATATTGACATTAATTTTTTATCATTCTTTACTAGATTCCAATGTGCGAAAAGGTTAGAAGCTTCTAGAATTAGAAAGGGTTTAATTAATTCAGATGGCTGCAGACGTAAATTGCCAACCACTAGCCATCTTGAAGATCCATTAACTGTAATCCCACTAAAATTGGTAAGGAAAATCAAAAAGAATAAAAAATAAAAAATAATTCTTGAAAACTTTAAAAGATTTCTAATTTTTGTATTAAGAACAAAATAAAATAGACCAATTCCTGGAATTGTCCAAATAATTTGTTTTTTTAAGAAATAAGCCCAATTTCCCATTTCCCTACTAGCCACCCACCAACTTGATGATCCTAGTATGCAGATTCCTAATATTGACCAAATTCCAATGAGAACAACTAGGATTTTTGCTTCATAAGGCCATATCTTCCAAGGTAAGGGGATTATAGACTCTGTTAAATTGTTTAGATTTGTTTTGTAATTAGAACTAAAGGTTTTTTTTCTTTTAGAAATTCTTTTATATTTTATTTTTTCTTGACTTATCTCCAATTTTTTAGATGTATATGTACTATTGAGACGTTTAATTGAGATTTTGCCAAGTCTTTTATTAACGTTTTAAAGTGTTAAAGCAATTAAAAAGATGACTTTTAATAAACTTTATTCTTGAAGAATAAAGTAAAAAATGGTCTGTAGATACATTATAAATCTTAAGAATTAATTTTTTATAGAAAAAAACTGGCTAAAAGGTACCTCTCCGTGATAGATTCCGTGAGTTTATATACTTACCCCAAACCATTCAGAGAGGGTTCTAAACTATGTTCACATCAGTGGACTCAAATAGAAAAAAACTTGAGCATCCCTCTAATGAGAATGTTCAATTTCCTCAATCCCTGAATAATTCGATCATCAAAGAAAGTAAATTTGGCATTGCCAATCAAATAGATATTTTGCTTTCTCAAAATGATGAATACACAAAATTGCAATTAACAATTTTCGGAATTACTTTTATTGTTTCTATTTTATCAGCTTCAATAACTGTAATTTTTCTAGGATTTACTTTTGGTTTTAGTATTTTTATAGGTGCAATAGCCGGCATTTTTTACCTACGTTTGCTTGCCAAAAGTATAGGGAAGCTTGGTAAAGAATCATCAGGTGTATCAAAATTGCAACTATTAGTTCCAGTTTGCCTCTTTATTTTTGCAAGCAAGCTAGGATCTTTGGATATTTTTCCTGCAATGATAGGTTTTTTCATTTATAAGCCTGCACTCATTCTTTATTTTTCACGTTCTTAAGTAAATTTTTTATTCAAAACAAATGTTTTTTAATTCCTTGCTAACAAATTTTGCAGCATTAGAAGTTGGTCAACATCTTTATTGGCAAATTGGAAATATCAGACTACATGGGCAGGTATTTTTAACATCTTGGATTTTATTAGGTGCGTTATTAGTTTTTATTTCTTTAGGTACTAAAAAAATGGAAAATGATCCTAAAGGCCTTCAAAACTTGCTTGAGTTCCTCTGGGATTACATAAGAGATCTTGCTAGGACGCAAATAGGTGAAAAAGTTTATAGAGATTGGATGCCATTTATAGGTACTTTATTTTTATTCGTCTTTGTTAGTAATTGGGGAGGAGCTTTAATTCCTTGGAGATTGATTAAGTTACCAAGTGGAGAATTAGGAGCACCTACTGCAGATATTAATACAACTATAGCCTTGGCTTTATTGGTTTCACTTTCTTATTTCTATGCAGGTTTAAGCAATAAGGGTTGGAGATACTTCGAATACTATGTTCACCCAACTCCGATTATGCTTCCTTTCAAAATTCTAGAGGATTTTACGAAACCTTTATCACTCTCTTTCAGGTTATTTGGAAATATTTTGGCTGATGAACTTGTTGTTGGTGTTCTAGTCTTTTTAGTTCCGCTTATTCTCCCAATACCTGTTATGTTCCTAGGATTGTTTACTAGTGCAATTCAGGCATTGATTTTCGCAACTTTAGCGGCCTATTACATTGGAGAAGCTGTTGAAGAACATCATTAGCTGTCTTCTATTACATTCAGACGCTTTTACAAAGAGTCTGTAATCTGGCAAAATATCTAATTGCGTAGGTCTGAAAATATCAGACCCATTCTTAAAAGAAAGGATGTCCAAGCGTGTATGACAACAAAGATTATCAAAAGTATTAAGCTCTTTATTTCAAAATTATGGATTCGATTACTTCCGCTGCATCAGTTGTAGCTGCTGGTTTAGCAGTTGGCCTAGGTGCTATTGGCCCAGGTCTTGGACAAGGTAACGCAGCTCAAGGTGCTGTTGAGGGTATTGCCCGTCAACCAGAAGCTGAAGGTAAAATCAGAGGAACTCTTCTTTTATCTTTCGCTTTCATGGAGTCATTAACAATTTACGGATTAGTTGTGGCTTTGGTACTACTTTTTGCGAATCCTTTTTCCTAAAAGTTAATATTGCTTCTAATCCTTATTAGCAATATTTAAATTTAATTTTTTAACTTCAACTGAATCATATGTTGGCCTTTAATTTTTTTGGTGCTACAGAAGGTGGATTATTTGACATAAATGCCACTTTGCCACTAATGGCGATACAAGTAGTTGCGCTTACTTACATATTAAATTCTCTCTTTTTTAAGCCTGTTGGCAATGTTGTAGAAAAAAGAGAAAAGTTTGTAAGTAATAATATTATTGAGGCCAAAAATAAACTTTCTGAGGTTAAAAAATTAGAAGCTGATTTATTAACTCAGCTTCAAAGTGCTCGTACAGAAGCCCAGAGAATTGTGAGCGAAGCTGAGAATGAGTCTGACAAGCTTTATAAAGAAGCACTAGAACTTGCTAATAATGAAGCAAATGCTTCAAAAGAAAAAGCAAGACTAGAAATTGAAAGTCAGGCTTCTGCTGCTCGTGATCAACTTTCTAAACAGGCTGATGATCTAAGCGAACTTATTGTTAATAGATTGATTCTAGAAAAATGAATTTAACTCTTTTGGCTACAGAAGGTTTTGGATTGAACTTCAATTTATTCGAAACTAATATCCTAAATTGGGCTGTAGTGGTTTTCGGTCTTTATAAATTTTTGCCTGGTTTCCTAGGTAAAATGCTTCAAAAAAGGAGAGAAGGAATCCTTCTTGAATTAAAAGATGCTGAAGATCGACTCCTAAATGCAACCCAAGCTTTAGAAAAGGCTAAGAAAGATTTATCTTTAGCAGAAGAAAAAGCTTCTCAAATAAAAGCAGATTCCCTTAAAAGATCTGAATCAATCAGAATGGAAAGTGAGAAAAAAGCGATAGAGGAGATGGCACGAATTAAACAAAGTGCAATCTCTGATGAGAGCTCTGAAGCATCCAGAGCAATTTCTCAACTTCGAAAAGAAGCTGTTGAACTTGCAATTAAGAAAGCTTTAGATTCTTTCCCAAATCGACTTGATAAAACAACACAAGAAAATTTGGTAACTCAATCAATTAACAATATTGAGGAGAACTAATGCCACTTTTAAATTCAGTTACTACACCATATGCAGAGGCATTACTTCAAGTTGTGAATGAAAATTCGCAAACTGAAGAGATGGTTTCTGAGGTTAAACAACTCTTGGAATTAATAAATGATTCCCCTGAATTGGAGAAGGCACTATCCTCTCCCATTTTAGAGACAGATGCTAAGAAGAAAATCATTAATGAAATTTTTTCAAATAAGGTTAATTCTTCTTTACTAAATTTCTTAAAATTATTGGCCGATAGGCAAAGAATTGGAATCCTTAATTCTATTCTTGATAGGTTTTTAGAGATTTACCGAGAAAATAGTAATATTGCTTTGGCAACTGTTACTTCTGCAGTCGAGCTTACTGATGAACAGAAAGGTTTAATTACCAAAAAGATCATCAATATTGCTGGAACAGAAAAATTAGAACTTGTAACTAAAATCGACCCATCTCTTATTGGTGGTTTCGTCGCCAGTGTAGGATCAAAAGTAATTGATGCTTCCCTTGCTTCACAAATAAGAAAACTTGGCTTATCCCTTTCCAAGTAACTTTTAAATCAACCTTAAATTCTTAAATCCATGGTATCTATACGCCCTGATGAAATCAGTTCAATCTTAAAACAACAAATAACTGATTATGACCAATCTGTAAGTGTTAGCAATGTAGGAACTGTTCTGCAAATCGGTGATGGCATTGCAAGAATATATGGCTTAGATCAGGTCATGGCAGGTGAGTTATTGGAATTTGAAGATGGTACCGAAGGTATAGCTTTAAATCTTGAAGATGATAATGTTGGAGCTGTTTTAATGGGAGAGGCACTTGGTGTCCAAGAAGGAAGTAACGTCAAGTCCACAGGTAAAATCGCATCTGTTCCTGTTGGTGAAGCAATGCAGGGAAGAGTTGTTAACCCTCTCGGACAACCAATAGATGGGAAAGGGGAAATTCCAACAAGTGATACTAGATTGATTGAAGAAATGGCTCCTGGAATAATCAAGAGAAGATCAGTGCATGAACCAATGCAAACAGGTATCACATCTATTGATGCAATGATTCCTGTTGGAAGAGGTCAAAGAGAATTAATTATTGGTGATAGACAAACTGGAAAATCTGCAATTGCTATCGATACGATAATTAACCAAAAAGGTCAAGACGTAGTTTGTGTTTACGTAGCTATTGGTCAGAAGTCCGCATCAGTAGCAAACATCGTAGAGGTATTAAGAGAGAGAGGAGCCCTAGATTATACAGTTGTAGTTAGTGCAGGAGCTTCAGAACCAGCTGCTTTACAGTACTTAGCACCGTATACTGGTGCAGCAATTGCTGAACATTTTATGTATCAGGGTAAAGCAACACTTGTTATTTATGATGATCTAACAAAACAAGCTCAGGCTTATAGACAAATGTCTCTTCTTTTAAAAAGACCACCAGGAAGAGAGGCTTATCCTGGAGACGTGTTCTACCTACACAGTAGATTACTAGAAAGAGCTGCAAAACTTTCTGATGCAATGGGAGGGGGTTCTATGACAGCTCTCCCAATTATTGAAACTCAGGCAGGGGATGTTTCGGCTTACATTCCAACTAATGTTATTTCAATTACAGATGGACAAATATTCTTGAGTGCAGATTTATTTAACTCAGGATTAAGACCAGCTATTAATGTAGGTATTTCTGTTAGCCGTGTAGGAGGAGCCGCTCAGACAAAAGCAATTAAAAAAATTGCAGGAACTTTAAAATTAGAGCTCGCACAGTTTGATGAACTAGCTGCTTTTTCTCAATTTGCATCTGATCTTGATGAAGCAACTCAGCAACAGCTTGAAAGAGGTAAAAGACTAAGAGAGTTATTAAAACAACCTCAATTCTCTCCTCTAAACCTTGCAGAACAAGTTGCAGTTGTTTATGCAGGAGTTAAAGGTCTTATTGATGAGGTTCCCGTTGAAGATGTTACTAAATTTGCGACTGAACTTAGGGAATACCTAAAGTTAAATAAATCAGAATTTATAGAAGAGATTCTTAAAGAAAAGAAATTAAATGATGGATTAGAAGCGACACTAAAAGAGGTGATAAATGAAGTTAAATCATCAATGCTTGCCACAGTTTAAATTTATTTAAGGAGATACCATGGCAAATCTTAAAGAGATTAGAGATCGAATTGTTTCCGTTAAAAATACAAGAAAAATAACGGAGGCTATGAGACTTGTTGCAGCTGCAAAAGTTAGGAGAGCTCAAGATCAAGTTCTTAAGAGTAGACCTTTTGCAGATAAACTTGCACGGGTCTTAGAAAATATTCAATCTAGAGTACAATTTGAGGCTGTCGACTCTCCTCTATTATCCAAGAGAGAAGTAAAGAGCATTACTTTGGTTTGCATAACTGCGGATAGAGGTTTATGCGGTGGTTACAACACAAATATAATAAAAAAGGTAGAAATAAGATATTCAGAATTAGTCAAACAAGGGTATCAGCCAAATTTAATTTTGGTAGGGAAGAAAGCTATTGGATATTTTCAAAATAGAAAGGATAGATATGTAATTAAAAGTACTTTCAAAGAACTAGAACAAGTACCCACAGTCAAGGACTCTGAAGGAGTTACGAATGAAATTTTAGCTGAATTTCTTTCAGAAAATTCTGATAGGGTAGAAATTATCTATACGAAATTCATCACCCTAGTTAGCTGCGCCCCTGTAGTACAAACTCTATTACCACTTGACCCTCAAGGAATTGCTGAGGAAAACGATGAAATTTTTAGGTTGACTACAAAAGATAGTAAGTTACTTGTTGAAAAATCAAATATTGAAAAAAGTGATTCAGAGAAGTTGCCATCAGATATTGTTTTTGAACAAAGTCCTGATCAATTATTAGATTCGTTATTACCATTATATTTACAGAATCAGGTACTAAGAGCTCTTCAAGAGTCGGCAGCTTCAGAACTCGCTTGTAGGATGACTGCTATGAATAATGCGAGTGATAATGCTAAAGAATTAGCAAGTACTTTGAACCTAACTTATAATAAAGCCAGACAAGCAGCTATTACTCAAGAAATTTTAGAAGTCGTAGGAGGTTCAGCAGTTTAGCAACAAGATTTAGGATATGCCTGAATACAATATCAAAGTTCAATTTGAGCAAAAGAATTTTAGTTTTTTATGTTCTGAAGATCAAGATATTATTTCAGCGGCAAAAATGCATGGAATAGATTTACCAAGTAGTTGTTGTTCAGGAGTTTGTACAGATTGTGCATCCATGATATTGGAAGGAACTGTAGATCAAGAAGATGCTATGGGATTAAATGATGATTTGAGGGAAAAGGGCTTTGCACTTTTGTGTGTGGCATATCCCAAGTCAGATTTGAATATTGTTATTGGTAAAGAAGTTGAAGATGATTTATATAATGATCAATTTGGTAAATATCAAAAATGAAATTAAGTTCAGTTGATTATTATTTAGATTGGCCAGTTTCAATAAAATTAAAAAATTTAAGGGAATTTATCATTGCTAATTTAGAAAAAAAAGGTGATTTAATTCGATGGTCAATTGTTGATATTCAAAATTCTATTGACTCTTTTGGAACAAAAAAACTTAAAATTAAAGCTGTCATAGCTAATTAAAAAATATAAATTGAAATATTTTTAATAATGGAAAATTCACCAACAATATTCATTGTTCCAACCGGTATTGGTTGTGAATTAGGAGGTTTCGCAGGGGATGCACTACCTACCGCTAAATTATTAGCATCGGCAAGTGGATGTTTAATTACTCATCCAAATGTTATGAATGGCGGTACTCTTTCTGAAAAAGATAAAAATATTTTTTATGTTGAGGGTTATAGTTTAGATCGACTTGCTAAAGGAGAAATCGCTTTAAAAAGGGTAAAGCAACAGAAAATTGGGATAATTTTTGATTCAGCCATTGAAAAAGAAATATTAGTAAGACATTTACAAGTTGCTGAAGGATGTGTTTCTACTTTAGGGATTAATGTTCATTCTTATGTGATTACAAAAAAGCCATTAAACATAGTTATTGATTCTGATTCTTCAAAAATTAGTGGTGGCATAATTGAAAATCCTGATGCTCTAATTGATGCTGGAAAATGTTTAATAGAAAAAGGAGTTACCGCAATAGCAATTGTGGCAAAATTTCCAGATGATCCAGATTCTTTAGAAACAAATATCTATCGAGAGGGGAAAGGGGTTGATCCTATTGCTGGAGTCGAAGCAGTTATAAGTCATTTAATAAGCAAATTTTTAAAAGTTCCCTGTGCTCACGCACCTGCTTTAAATCCAATTGAATTGAATGAAAATTTAGATCCTCGTGCAGCTGCAGAAGAAATAGGATACACCTTTTTACCATCAGTACTGATTGGGTTAAGCAATGCACCTGACATTGTTGAATTGCCTGCTGAAAATGAATCAATCTCACTGCACCCTGATCAGATTGAATCTATTGTTGTTCCTAATGGTGCATTAGGTGGAGAAGCAGTACTAGCAGGGATTGAAAAAGGTTTAAATATTATCTCTGTTAAAAATCAAAATACATTAAAAGTTACAAATGAGTTTTATGATTATCCCAATCTTTTTGAAGTGGGTAATTATTTAGAAGCTGCAGGCATAATTCTTGCTATCAAAAGAGGTATCAACCTTGATTCAGTTAAACGGCCTTTAAAAAAAATCCAACAGTGTTCTTATAGTGATTAATAAGATATTGCTATGGGAACTCTCCAGTCACTTCCCAATGATTGACTGCTTAGTTTTAAGATTGGAGGAGCCTGCTTTCTTTTAAATTCCGCTTTTTTTATGAGTGAGATAATTTTTAAAATTAAATCTTTTTTAAAACCATTTTCTTCTAGTTGTTGTAAATCTTTTTTCTCTTCAATAATTCCTTTAAGAATATTATCTAAAATAGAATAAGGTGGGAGAGAATCAGTATCTAATTGATCAGGACCTAATTCGGCACTAGGAGCTTTCGTACGTATTTTTTCTCCAATTATATCTACATTAGTATCTAACATATATGATTTTCTATGATTAATTGAATCTTCACTATCAAGCCAATTGCATAATTTAAAAACATTAGTTTTATATAAATCCCCAATTACCGATAATCCCCCATTCATATCACCATAAAGTGTGCAATATCCTACAGCTAGCTCTGATTTATTTCCTGTTGAAAGTAATAAATGCTTTTCTTGATTTGCTAAAGCCATCAGAAGCGTTCCTCTGATTCTTGATTGAATATTTTGATTTGTTATTTCAGCCATCTCGAAAGATATGGTATTTATAAAAGATTCTTCAAAAGAGCTCATCAAATTTTCAATTGGGATGCTATTGAAATTTATTTTTAATCTTCTCGCTAAATCTTTCGCATCACTCTTTGAATGAGATGAACTCCACTTAGAGGGCATAGAGACGCAATAAATATTATTACTGCCAAGAGCAGCTGTCGCAATTGCTGAAACTAGTGCTGAATCAATGCCACCACTTAGTCCAATTAAAGCTGTTTTAAAACCGCATTTACGAGCATAATCCTTAACACCAAGGACTAATGCATCAAAAATTGATGACATCTCAGAATATTCAAATTTATTTTTTTGAGGTTTTATTTGCTCAACGTCCCAACTGGAGAGGTCTTCTGAAAAAGATTTTAATTGCTTAATTTTAGATCCATTCTTATCAAGAATAAAACTATTTCCATCAAAAATTAAATTATCATTTGCTCCAATCTGGTTTACATATATCAGCGGTACTTGAAGATATTGAGCAGCAAAACTCGAAACTTTGGATCTTAGCTCTAACTTCTTGAAGGTATATGGGGAGGCCGATAAGTTCACTAAGATATCAACTTTTTTTTTCTTTAAATCAAAAATAGGATTTTTTTTATGAATTCCTCTACCCTCTATATTTTTGTTGACCCATAAATCCTCACATATAGTAAAGCCAAGTCGCCAGGTTTTATTATTTATTTCTTTTGTTAATACGGAAACTTTTTCTTCTGATCTAAAGTATCTTTTCTCATCAAATACTTCATAGGTGGGAAGAATAATTTTACGAGCAATTATTTTCCACTTGCCGCGCTCAAGCAATGCAATAGAATTATAAAGATTTGGAAAAAAAGAATCATTTATTATCTCAGCTATCCCTACTGTGATACTTAAGCTTCCATATTTTTTATTAATATCCAAGGCTAATTGGTCAAGAATTTGGTATTGATTTTTGATTAAATTTTTTTTTAGAAGTAGGTCATTTGCTGGATATCCCCATAGTGATAATTCTGGAGTAAGAACTAAATCAGCAGAATTTGAGCCAGCTTTCGAAGCAGTACAAAGTATTTTTTTTGCATTACCCTCTAAATCACCAACAACTGGATTAATTTGAGCAAGTAAAAACTTCATTCAACTAATTTAGTGGATTCATATAAATTATTCTTTTTAACAATATCTATTAATGAAGTTGGTAAATTAGAATAATTAAAATTTGACCTGAGCTTAGAACTTGAAATGTTTGGGATTTTTATGGTTGAAATCTTAAATTTCACTTTATAAGTTTCTAACATTTTAAGAGTTTTTGGTTCAAGAGGATATCCCTCTCTTAAAATTACTAAAAAACTGACCTCATCAGTAATTTTTTCAAAATTTTTCCAGTAGAAAATATCTTTAATTAAATCGCTCCCAATAACAAAATCTAAATTATTTAATTCATAAATTCTTTTACATTTTTTAATTGACTCTACTGCCCATTGGCTACTAACACTTTGATTAAATAAAATTTTAGGATTATCTAAATCTTCAATAAGTGTTTTTAATAAATTGCTACGAATTGAGATATCCTCTTTGTGATTTTTGTTGGGGTTGTTACTAACATAACCAATTGTAAAAGCATATATTTTGGATAATTCTTCAAGAATTTTTTTATGTCCTATGGTAGGTGGATCTGCACTGGTACCAAATAATGCAATGCTTTTTCCCATTAAAGTTTTAAGGCAGAAGGCTAACGAAATTATTATTTAAATTTCTATTTGAAAAATAAATATTTATGTAGTTAAAAATCTCTGGGTCATTAAAATTCATATTTTGGATAATAATAGCAGGTTCAATAAAAGAAGCTTTGCTTCTCATAAATATCTCTTTTGCTGCTATTTTTCCAAGAATTTTTGTAGAATACACCGCGATTGCTGCTTGAACAATTGCTATCGGTCCATAGGGTAATAATGAAAGCCCGTTAGTAAAAGGCGCTGTTAAAAGAATTACTTTTTTAATAAGGTTGAAAGAGGTATTGACCCCGACTTGAGTGACTCCCAAACATAAATTATTAATGGATATATTTTTAAATATTTTTCTTGTAGATTCACCTTTCAACTTTAAGCCGTAAATCTTACTTAATTCGTTAATCAATGCAGTATCTAGTGCGAAACTACCAGCAACATCAAATAAAATAAAAGGATTAAGAGCTACTGCGGATGCCTTTATAGTCGAAAATTTACCAATAGTTGATTGAGCTAATTTCTGCCTTCTTTTCAATCTTTGCTCTTTTATTCGCAGAAACAATTTATCAGCTAATTGAATAGAATTTAGTGTTAATAGTATCTCACCATATTGATTGATTAATTTTCCTATGTAATTTTTAAGATTGTTTTCATTATTAATAATTATTGGAATATTTAAATCTTTTGGAAGCTTAAATTTTATATTTTCAATTATTTCTTTTAATTCATTTTTATTAAATAGATCGATTTTGTTTAGTATTAAAATAATTTTTTTTCCATCTTTTATAAAAGAGCTGATTTCATTTAACTCATTTCTATTTAAATCTCCCGACACTATAAAAAGAATAAGATCTGAATGATTTATGTAAGAGTAAACTTTATCTGGGAATTTAATATTGCAGCAATCAAATCCTGGAGAATCTAGCAACTCTAAACTATTGAGTGTTTGACCTTTAAGAGTCCAAGTTTCCGTTTGTATTTCTTTTGTGGTCCCATTAATAATATCTGTTTTGAATATGTCTTTTTTTAATAAAGAATTTAAAACAGAAGATTTTCCTACACCTGATTTACCATATGTGCCAATTCTTATTTTTTTTTCTTTGAGTCTTAAAAGTTGTTGATTAAATGAAATTATTTCTCTATTAAGAAAACTTTTTTCATAATTGGTAAGATCAATAGTCTCCCACCATTTTTTTAACAGTAAATAGTTTTCTTTAATTTTAAATTGTTTCATGATTTATTCTTCCACCAACCGGCTAATACAGATAACACAGCTTCTGCACCAATAATTCCCACGAATCCCCCGAATTCATCTACTACTACTTTCACTCCTTTATGATTCTTGTCAAATTTAGTTAATAATTGATCTGCCTTAATCATCTCGGGAATGTAGTCCACAGGTTCGCAAATTTCTGATAATAATTTTTTATTTTCCCCATTAATTAACTCTACCAACATTTTTTCACGCTTTACTACCCCTTGTATTTTGTCAACTTTATCTCCCAAAATAACCCACCATGGAGAGCTGTTAGACATTATAAGTTTTGAAATTTCATCAAGATTTGAAGAACCATCAAGACAAGGCGCAGATACCCTAGGGGTCATTAAGTCTTTAGCTTTTAAATCATTTAATTGAAAAACCTTAAATATCATTGCTGCCTCATCAGCCTCTATAAAACCTTTTTGACTTCCAATTTTTGCCATTTGTCTAATTTCTTCTTCATCAGTTGAAATTTCGTTTTCTGCTGTAATAACCGGAAATATCTGTTCAATTAATATTAAGAATGGCCTCATTAAGGTATTTAATATTCGCAAGATAGGAACAGATAATAGTGCTATTTGAACTGAAAATCTTGTGCCAAGAGCTTTTGGAAGTACTTCTCCCACTAAAACAACTAGTATGTAAAAAGCTATTGAAAAAAGGGTTAAACCAAAACTGCTATTAATTACCAATGCTCCGTATACTCCTAAAATAAGACTGCCAAATATATTAAATCCATTATTAGTAATAGTAATTACGGTTAGTGTCCGTCCAAGATGTTTTCTAAGTTTTAGAAGTTGATTTGCAGAACTTTTTGGCTTTTGTCTAGAGGCAATTTCTAAAATTCTAATTGAATTTACGGCTAAAAAAGCTGCTTCTACTCCCGAACAACATGCTGATCCAATTAAAATGATTACTATAAGTAAAAATAAACCGTAAACACTTGGTTCCATTAAAATAGATTAGGTACTAAATCTGTTTTAATTCATTCTTCCATTTTTTTTTAAAACACGCCAATACACAATTTATGTTTGAACCTGACCATAAAGTTTTTGAAGAAAGAAGAGAAATATTCCTAAATAAATTAGGTGGGAAAGCCGCTATTATCCCTGGGGCTAAGCTTGTAAAGCATCATGCTGATTGTGAATATCCTTTTAGGCAAGATAGTAATTTTTGGTATTTAACAGGTTTCGATGAGCCAGATGCAATCGCTCTTTTCTTATCACATAAGCCTAAGGGAGAGAGATTTATTATGTTTGTCGCTCCTAAAGATGTAATAAGCGAAGTCTGGCATGGCTTTAGATGGGGTTTAGAAGGCGCTGAAAAAGAGTTTAAGGCTGATAAGGCTCACTCAATAAACGAATTAAGAGATTTACTCCCAGATTACATAAATGGTTCTGACGAACTTGTTTTTTCAATTGGCAAGCATCCAATAATAGAGAAACTAGTACTTGAGATATTTTCACAACAACTTGAAAATCGCTCAAGATCAGGGATTGGCGCAAATTCTATAAAATCTCCAGAAATTTATTTAAATGCGATGAGATTAATTAAAAGTGAATTTGAGATTAAAAGAATGAGAGAGGCCATACAAATTTCAGCCGAAGCTCATGAACTAGTTAGAGAATCTATCTCATCAAAGAAAAATGAAAGACAAATTCAGGGTCTTCTTGAGGGATTCTTTTTGGAAAAAGGGGCTAGAGGACCAGCTTATAACTCAATTGTTGCATCAGGAGATAATGCCTGTATTTTGCATTACACTTCAAATAACTCACCCTTGAAGAAGGAAGATTTATTATTGGTTGATGCTGGCTGCTCATTAATTGATTATTACAATGGAGACATTACAAGAACTATTCCGATAGGTGGTAAATTTTCTAATGAGCAAAAAGTTATCTATGAAATTGTATTGAGTGCGCAGAAAAATGCAATTAAAAGTGCTGTAAAAGGATCGAATTCTAGTGTTGTTCATAATGTTGCTTTAACTATTCTTATAGAAGGATTAAAGGAGATTGGTTTATTGTCGGGCAGTACTGAGGAGATAATTGAAAATCAATCCTATAAACATCTTTATATGCATAGAACTGGACATTGGCTCGGCTTAGATGTTCATGATGTTGGAGCTTACAGAATGGGGGACTATGAAGTGCCATTACAAAATGGAATGATTCTTACGGTAGAACCTGGGATCTATATAAGTGATAGGATCCCAGTACCTGAGGGACAACCCCAAATAGATGAGAAATGGAAAGGCATAGGGATAAGGATAGAAGATGATGTCCTAGTTACAGATACAAACCCAGATGTTTTAAGTATTGCTGCACTAAAAGAAATTTCTGATTTAGAATTTTGAAATTTGACTTATCAAGTTAATAGATTTATTTTTTATTAAGTTTAAAGCTCAAAAATGCATAACTCCGATTCTTATGATTCGAAACTTTCTCAAGCAAGAGGCTTAGCTAGTCAGCTTGGCATGTTCGCAGAAGAAAACGATATCCCCAAAGATCTTTGGGATTCATTGGAAGCCATTATTTATGATTTTTATGAAGTATCTCATGATAGATAAAATCCTGTTTAGAAGTTATCAATTACTAAAATCAAGAAATTTTGAATAAATCAATCAAAATGTGACCATAAACTGATAAATTATTTATTAAATATAAATAAGTGAATGACCTCATCAGATAACTTAAATCAAAATTCAACAGAAAAAAAGGAAAAAAAGAGTGATGCACCAAACTTTAAAAATTCTTCTCCTAATTCAGGAATGATGGGGGCCACAGCTGTATTGGCAGCTGCCATAATTGATGAAGATGGGGTACCTACTGGTTATACCCCTAAACCTGATGAAGGAAGGTTCATAATTAAAGTATTGTGGCTACCTGATAATGTAGCTTTAGCAGTGGATCAAATAGTCGGTGGAGGCCCAAGCCCTCTTACTGCTTATTATTTTTGGCCAAGAGATGATGCTTGGGAGAAATTAAAAAGTGAACTTGAGAATAAAGGTTGGATTACAGATAACGAAAGAGTTGAGATATTGAATAAAGCTACTGAAGTGATAAATTATTGGCAAGAAGAAGGTAAGACAAAAAAATTAGAAGAAGCCAAATTAAAGTTTCCTGAAGTAACTTTTTGTGGAACCGCCTAAATATTAGTTCTTTGCAGCTTGAATCCTAGCCTCAGCCTTTGAAACCTCTTTCAAGGCTTTAATTTTCTCTGGATTTTTTTCATTTTCAGAAAATTTGCTGATTGCTAATTTTGCTTCTTTGAGATCTTGTTCAGCATTTTGAACATTAATTTCAGAACCAATTTCAGCATTATTTACTAAAACTATAACTTCATCTGATTCAATTTCAGCGAAGCCTCCCATAAGAGCTATTGATTTCCACTGGGAATTCATTCTTAGCCTTAAAACGCCAATATCTATAGCAGTAACTAAAGAGATGTGTCCTGGTAGTACACCAAGTTGACCAGTAGTACTAGGAAGGATTACTTCTTCAGCTTCGCCTTGATAAACATTTTTATTAGGAGCTAAAACTTTTAGAGAAATTGCCATTAATTTAAGATTATTGAAGGTTAAAAATATATTTAAATATTTATTTTTCTGATTTTATTTTTTCAGCCTTTGCTTTAACTTCATCAATATTACCAACTAGGTAAAATGCTTGCTCTGGTAAATCATCCAATTCACCTGACAAAATCATATTGAAACCAGCAATGGTATCTTCTAACTTTACATATTTACCAGACATTCCTGTAAATATTTCTGCTACGAAGAAAGGTTGTGAGAGGAATTTTTCAATTTTTCTGGCCCTGTCGACTGTTAATCTATCTTCTTCAGAAAGCTCATCTAAACCAAGAATTGCAATGATATCTTGAAGTTCTTTGTATCTTTGTAAAGTTGATTGGACAGCTCTGGCTGTTTTGTAATGCTCATCGCCAACAACTGATGGTTGTAGCATAGTGCTCGTTGAGTCTAATGGATCAACTGCGGGATAAATTCCCTTAGCTGCAAGAGCTCTAGCAAGCACGGTAGTAGCATCTAAATGGGCAAAGGTTGTAGCTGGAGCAGGGTCTGTTAGGTCATCAGCAGGTACGTAAACAGCCTGGATAGATGTTATTGACCCTTCTAATGTAGATGTAATTCTTTCTTGCAATTCACCAACATCAGTTCCCAGAGTCGGTTGGTATCCAACAGCTGAAGGCATTCTTCCGAGTAATGCAGATACTTCAGAACCAGCTTGAACGAATCTAAAAATGTTATCAACAAAAAGGAGGACGTCTTGTTTATTCACATCTCTAAAATGTTCGGCCATTGTAAGTGCTGATAAGCCTACTCTCATTCTTGCACCAGGTGGCTCATTCATCTGTCCAAAACACAAGGCCACTTTTGATTGAGTTAAATCATCTGCATTGATAACTCCAGATTCTTTAAATTCTTCATATAAATCGTTCCCTTCTCTAGTTCTTTCTCCTACACCGCCAAAAACAGAAACTCCACCATGCTCCTTCGCGATGTTATTAATTAATTCCTGAATAAGAACTGTCTTCCCAACACCAGCGCCTCCGAATAATCCAACTTTTCCTCCTTGTCTGTAAGGAGCCAAAAGGTCGATAACTTTAATACCAGTTTCAAAAACTTTTGGCTTAGTTTCTAGGTCAGTTAATTTTGGTGCAGCTCTATGAATTGGAGAAGTATCTTTAGTATTTACTGGACCTTGTTCATCTACTGGTTCTCCTAAAACATTAAATATTCTTCCTAAAGTTGCTTCTCCTACAGGAACTGATATTGGTGCTCCTGTGTCGATTGCCTCCATGCCTCTCACAAGGCCGTCTGTGCCACTCATTGCCACTGCTCTTACTCTATGGTCGCCTAGGAGCTGTTGGACTTCTGCAGTGAGCGCTATGTCTTGTCCAGCTGGATTTTTAGCTTCAATTCTTAAGGCATTTAATATTTTGGGCAATTTCCCAGCTGGAAATTCCACATCTAGCACTGGACCAATTACCTGACGTACTACGCCTTTTGTTTGTGAAGAAGTTGATGGAGTTGCTACCATTTTTTATTTATTGGTGATGAATAGCTGATTTACACAGCTCATAATCCGAAAATACTACCACCTAATGGGTAGATTCGTTAAATGGGTTCGGCCACCCGCACAGTTTAAGTATGGTTTAATTGCCGCTTTGCAGATTATGTTGTTGATGATACGGACGGAGAATTTCTCTTTCCATTTTTATGACGCAAAGCGTCTCAATCATGATCCTCCATTAATCTATGGCAGCTGTTTCACTTACAGTCTCTACAGTAAAACCACTGGGAGATAGAATATTTATTAAAGTTTCCGCATCTGAGGAAAAAACTGCTGGGGGCATTCTTTTGCCTGATTCAGCTAAAGAAAAACCACAGGTTGGGGAAGTTGCTCAGGTGGGCCCTGGCAAACTTAATGACGATGGTTCTCGACAAACTCCAGAAGTGAGTATTGGCGATAAAGTTTTGTACAGCAAATATGCTGGTACAGACATTAAATTGGGAGGAGATGAATATGTCTTGCTCTCAGAAAAGGATATTTTAGCTGTAGTAAGCTAAAATATTTGTTTCAAAAATTATTAAAACTTATTACTAAATCACTGCCTAAACATGGCTAAAAGAATTATTTACAATGAGCAAGCTCGTAGAGCGCTCGAGAGAGGAATTGATATCCTTGCTGAGTCTGTGGCTGTAACGCTTGGACCAAAAGGAAGAAATGTTGTACTAGAGAAAAAATTTGGTGCTCCACAAATTATCAATGATGGTGTAACAATCGCTAAAGAAATCGAATTAGAGGACCACATTGAAAACACAGGAGTTGCTTTAATCAGACAAGCGGCTTCAAAAACTAATGATGCGGCAGGGGATGGTACTACAACAGCCACTGTTTTAGCTCATGCAATGGTTAAAGCAGGGTTAAGAAACGTTGCTGCAGGAGCTAATGCAATTACCTTGAAAAAAGGAATTGATAAAGCGACTGAATTTCTAGTTGGTAAAATTCAAGAGAATTCCAAACCTATTAGTGATAGTAATGCTATAGCTCAATGTGGAACTATTGCTGCTGGAAACGATGAAGAAGTTGGTCAAATGATTGCCAATGCTATGGATAAAGTTGGTAAAGAAGGTGTTATCTCCTTAGAAGAAGGAAAATCAATGACTACTGAATTAGAAGTTACTGAGGGGATGCGCTTTGATAAAGGCTATATCTCACCTTACTTTGCAACAGACACAGAGAGAATGGAGGCTGTCTTAGATGAACCATATATCCTTCTGACTGATAAAAAAATTGCCTTGGTGCAAGATTTAGTTCCCGTTTTGGAACAAATAGCTAAAACTGGTAAACCACTGGTCATTATTGCAGAAGATATTGAAAAAGAGGCTTTAGCAACACTTGTTGTTAATAGATTACGAGGCGTGTTAAATGTTGCTGCAGTAAAAGCTCCTGGATTTGGCGATAGAAGAAAAGCCATGCTTGAAGATATGGCCGTTTTAACTAATGGACAACTTATTACTGAAGATGCAGGCTTGAAACTAGAGAATGCTACCTTAGATATGCTAGGAACTGGTAGAAGAATAACTATCAATAAGGAGACTACAACTATTGTAGCTGAAGGTAATGAGCAAGCAGTTAAAGCTAGATGTGATCAAATTAAGAAGCAAATGGATGAAACAGATTCCTCATATGATAAAGAAAAGCTTCAAGAACGTCTAGCTAAATTAGCTGGAGGTGTAGCAGTGATTAAGGTTGGGGCTGCTACTGAAACGGAGATGAAGGATAAAAAGCTTCGTCTTGAGGATGCTATTAATGCAACGAAAGCAGCTGTTGAAGAAGGAATTGTACCTGGAGGAGGAACTACTCTCGCTCATTTATCTCCTATTCTAAGAGAATGGGCTGATAAAAATTTAGAAGGAGAGGAATTAATTGGAGCTAACATTGTTGAAGCTTCACTTACTGCTCCTCTTATGAGAATTGCTGAGAATGCAGGTTCTAATGGAGCTGTAATTGCTGAAAATGTAAAAACTAAACCATTTAATGATGGATTCAATGCTGCTACTGGAGAATATGTAGATATGTCTTCTGCGGGTATAGTTGATCCTGCAAAAGTTACACGTTCAGGATTACAAAATGCAGCTTCAATAGCAGGAATGGTTCTAACCACCGAATGCATAGTTGCAGATTTACCTGAGAAAAAAGATTCAGCTGCTCCTGCAGGCGCTCCGGGTATGGGCGGTGACTTTGATTACTAACTAAACAATAGTTTTTAATAAATTTTATAAAAGGGATCATTCAAAATGGTCCCTTTTTTTATTAAACTTTTATGAAATCCAACCAGCGCTAAGAATAATTGCGAGAGACAAAAATATCACTAAAAAAGTCCAAGTTATTTTGTTTAGAGAGGCTTCTGCACTACTTGCGCTGTTGAACATAGAGCTTCCACTGGCGGCTATTCCTCCCATTCCATCACCTTTGGGGCTATGAAGTAAAACTAAGAGAATGAGAAGAAACCCAGAAAATACCCAAATCCAACTAATAATTTGAATCATTGCTTAAAAAACTTTTATTAACTTTAAACGTGTTGAACGACCTTATTATAACCCTTTAATTCAATTTCTTGAATAAGCGATTTGCCTGTCATTTCTCTTGGTATTGGTAGATTTAATAATTGCAATAAAGTGGGAGCAATATCTGCTAAGCCCGCGTTTTCTCTTAAATTAATTTCATTTCCCATATTTGGTATTTTTCTGTTTTCACCTTCAATCAAAATTAATGGAACTTTATTTATTGTGTGTGCTGTCCATGGTTCTCCTTCAGATCCTTTCATAACCTCTGCGTTACCATGATCGGCTGTAATAACAATGCTTCCGCCCATTTCTCCAGTAGCATTAACTATTTGACCTATACATTTATCAACTTTTTCTATAGCTTTAATTGTTGCATCCATGTTGCCTGTATGACCAACCATATCAGGATTGGCAAAATTGATTACAACAAAAGCATAATTCCCGCTTTTAATTGCTTTAGAGCAACTAATAGTTAATTCTTCCGCAGACATTTCGGGTTCCATATCATAAGTTGCTACTCTTGGAGATGGAATCAAATGTCTCTCTTCTCCAGGTAAAGGTATTTCAACTCCTCCATTGAAAAAGTACGTTACGTGAGGATATTTTTCAGTTTCCGCGGTTCTGTATTGTTTAAGTCCGTTTTCTGACACTATTTGGCCTATAAAATTATTGAGTGATTCAGGAGGAAATGCAACTTTAACGGGAAAGTTCGGATCATATTGAGTAAAAGTAACAAAATCTAGATTTGGATAATTTTTTCTTTCAAAGTCTGAGAACTCATTGACCGAAAGCGATTTGACTATTTGTCTTGCTCTGTCTGGACGAAAGTTAAAGCAAATCAGACTATCACCATTTTTAAGATAGTTTTCAGATATTCGTATGGGCTCTATAAATTCATCGGTTATGTTTTTGGCATAACTTTTTTCTATGTAATCCTTTGGAGAAAAATTTGTTATTTGAATATCTGGATCAGTCAAATTAGAATATGCTTTTTCTGTTCTATCCCATAAAAGATTTCTATCCATTATCCAGTATCTTCCGCATATGGAAGCTATTTCGCCTACGTTAAATTTTTTTATACATTTTTCTATTTGATTTAGATATTTCAAGGCACTTTTTGCAGGAGTGTCTCTTCCATCAGTAATAATATGGATTGCGACTTTTTTAATTTTATTATCAGACGCCCATTTTATTAAACCTAATAAATGATCGATATGACTATGAACTCCTCCATCGGAACATAATCCTGTGATATGCAAAGTAGAATTATTTTTCTTTAATGAATCAGCCATCTCTTTTAACTCATTTACCAAGCCCAATTGATTATTTTTTACAATATTTGAAATCCTTACAAGTTCTTGTTGTATTATTCTTCCCGAACCAATGGTAAGGTGCCCTACCTCTGAATTGCCCATTTGACCATCTGGCAGGCCTACATCAGATCCACTAGCACTTATGAGGGTGTGGGGGTAAGCATGCCACAATGAGTCCATGATTGGTGTTCTTGCACTTTTTATAGCATTATCTGATTTTTCTTTTCGATATCCCCATCCATCTAGTATTGCAAGAACTACAGGGCTCTGAGGAACACTTAATCTTTTTATATTTTTGCTGCTAATCTTTGACATATCTTAGATCAAATTCATTGTTAACTGATCCAACCTTAAATTTAGCTTCAAACGTTACTGTTTAACAATTTATATTTAACATAGTTAGCTTTTGCTAATTTATAAAAATATTAGTTTAATTTTATTTCTTGATAAATCATGTCTAAGAAGAGAAAAAAGATCGTAATACTTACTGAAGTTGAGCTTAGAAAAACTATATCGCGTTTAACTTGCGAAATTCTCGAAAAAGTAAAAAAACTGGATAATCTTCTATTGGTTGGTATCCCTACTAGAGGAATTGAGCTGACCGAAGTGCTAGAGAAGGAATTATTCTCTAGAACAGGTCTAAGAGTTAGAAAAGGAACAATTGATCCTACTTTTTATAGAGATGACCAAAATAGAGTTGGAACTCGCCTAATACAAGCTGCTGATATTCCAACTCCTATTGAGAAACAAGAAATTCTTTTAATAGATGATGTAATTTACACAGGTAGAACAATTAGAGCTGCAATGGATGCTTTATATTCATGGGGCAGACCTCAAAGAGTGATGTTATTAGTAATGGTAGATAGAGGTCATAGAGAATTACCTATCCAACCAGATTTTTGTGGTAAAAAAGTGCCAACGAGTAAAATTGAAACTATTAGTTTACGTTTAAATAATGTTGATAATGAAGAAGGAGTTTTTCTTGAATAGCTATCTTTCAGAAGATATTTCCTAAATTGTATTCTCCAAAAAATTCACCTTTCATATCAAAACACTTAACTAATAAATCAGCATTTTTCGTAATTTTAAAAAAAAGTTTTAAGGTGTCTTTCCCAATATTAGATTCATTTTTTAATACTATTTTGAGTGGTTTTTTGTCCCAATTTATAATTTCTTCATCATTTTGAATCTCTGATAACTTTGGTAATCCATTTTCAAAAATAACATCATATGCTCTTTCTTTTTGTGTCTCTCCAATTATTATTTCGAATATTTTCTGATTCTTTTTACTGGCTTGAAGTATAAGTTTAAAAGGTGTTTCTGTAGGCCATGTTTGACCTTTGCAAAATATAGGATGCCAAAAGTGATTTTGCTCTCTTTTATTAAATAATCTTATAGATAATCCTTTGTTTAATATGTCTTTAATTTTTACCCCCGGGGTCATTGCTAAAGCTCCCAATGCAATTGATTCAATAGGGGGTGGCGACTTTATTTGAATTTTTGGAATTTTTTTTGATATCCATTCTTTAATCAATGGTATTTGAGTTCCTCCACCAACCAAAACAATTGCATTTAAGTCTTCAACTGTGCAAAATTTACCTCTTGCTTGATTTAATAAATCTTTTAGTAAAGAGTTAAGGTGATTTAAAAGATTATTATCAATGAGTATTTTCTCAAATATTTCTTTACTTAGGTAAAAATCACTTTCTTTATTTTGTTCAGTAAATAATTTTATTGGATATTTATTTTCATATTTGATTACAGATGAGCTGAGTTTACATTTTATTTTTTCTGCCTTTGAAAAATTATTAATATAGTTGTTACCTGGAATAAAATAATCAACTATCCATTTATCAATATCTTTCCCACCAATTTTTGAGCCTGTTTTTCCAATTATTTCAGCACACCTTAATTTTTGTTTTGAAATTGAGCTTACATCTTTACCTTTAAATTTTAATAGTTCAGCTATTGGACCAGATTTTCCTTCTCCTCCTTCTATTTTGACTATATTCATATCGACTGTACTTCCTCCAATATCTAATGTCATAATTTTTGAACCAAATGGTACATTTATTCCTAAACTTGCTGCAGTAGGCTCATCAACAAGGGCTATTTCATCTACAGATATTTCCTCGCAAAGGTTAACTAACCATTCTCTGTACCCCTTATATGTATCTATAGGAGCAGTTAAAACAAGTCTTTTGATTTCATACTTGTGCGGAATGTTTGCCCACAAAATTTGAAAAAATTTTTCGCCACATTCACTAGGGGTTAAAATGTTTTTTTGGTTAATTCTTTCAATAGAATTTCCAATTAATCTTTTAAAGTTCGAATGAAAAAATAAATCAGAATTTGAGTTATCCCTCATTTTTAGAGCATTAATACCAATTTTAGGAATTTTTGAAGGTTCCTCGAACCAAACTACTGTAGGAATAACTCCTGGAGATGATGTAATATTCGGTATTTCAATTAAAACAGAATTGATATCTTTTTGATCTTGAAAAGCTACAACAGTATTAGTGTTCCCTAAATCAATAGCAAGTGTTCCAGATAAACTTTCTTCCATACGAAATTATTCAAATCAATTAAGTTCTTTTTGTAATTTATGCTTTGAAAAGGTGAAATAAACTGTAAAATACATTTTATAGTAAAAATTTTTTTTTAATGAACATATCTAATAAAGCAGGAGTTGATTCTAATGATCTTGCAAAGAGAGGTGAGAGCTTGATAAGAAAATCAACTAATAGATATCTAACTACAGTGAAAATTGCTTTCAGAGCTAAACAAAGACGTTTTGATGATTTTGATGGATTATTAGAAGAGTCAACTATTAAACCCGTTCAAAGGTCAATTATTGAACTAAGCGATGAACAAGATCAACCAGATTTACTTCCAGGCTAATTTTGGTAAAAGACCAAAAAGGATGGAGATTGCTTAGAGATTTAAAAAAAGGCAAATTTTGTTTTTTGATTGGAGTTGATAATTGGTCAATCGAGTTACAAAAAAGTGAATTCTATTCACTTTACCTTCTACTCTTAAGAATTGATGAACAATTATTAGTTATCAAGGATCAACTAATGGATGAAGAATCTATTAATTTAGAATTAGAAAACCTTCCTTGGTTTATTCAGTTAGAGGGGAAAAAGAATGAATGGAGTTTAAGATTTGTTTTTGAAAGTCAAGACCAAACAAGATCCTTTGAAATGTATTGGCCGATACCAATAGCACAAAATTTATTTTATGAAATAAAAAACATGTGGGAATCAATGGATTAAAAGATAAATAAAATTGGAAATTTTAGAAAATATTTCCCCCTCCAAAAAAAAATTTTTCACAACTTTTCCACATTATTTTTCTAAAAAATATCTGATGATCTAAAGAATGTGGAAAACTTTTGATTTTATATAAATCTTTATATTTAAGTAAGATTTAATTTTACAAAATTAATTTCCATGACTCTTCTTTTTGTGACTGAATTCTCACTATTCTATAAATTGAGACTGTCTCTAAATAATGCTTGTTGACTATTTAGTAATTTTGGAGAAAACTACATCTTGTAGATTTAAATTCCAAAAAGTTTTTCAATATGCAAGAGTTAAATTACGACGCAAATTCAAAAGTATTAAATCATAAAGATGAAGTAATAAGTTTTAAATGTGAACTTCAAGAAAATCTTCAAAAGGCAATGAAAGATTTCGTTGAGGAACATCCTAACTGGGATCAATACAGAATACTACAAGCCGCTATTGCAGGATTTTTGATGGAAAAAGGATTTCAAAATAGGGATTTAACGAGACTCTATATTGGCAATATGTTTTCAATGAATTTTAAGGATTAAAAATTTTTTATATTTTTTCTAGTAGTATTTTTGCGATGTCATTTCTGACAGGTAATATAGACAACCTATTTCCTTTTTTTACGACTAATAACTCATCCTCATTAAATAAAATCTTTAATTCAGGTAAACTTAAAATCTTATCTGACTTAGATTTATATTTTACTTTTACACAATCCCATCTCGGATTATCAGGTTTCGATTTTGGATCAAAATATTTTGAATCTTGATCAAATTGAGTAGGATCAATAATATTTAGATCTATTACCTCCATAAGTCCCACAATTCCTGGTGGTTTGCAATTCGAATGATAGAAAAAAACTTTATCTCCTTTATTCATTTTTCTCATAAAATTTCGAGCCTGATAATTTCTTATTCCATCCCATAAAGTTACACCGTCATTTTTTAAAGTATCTATGCTGTAAGCATCAGGCTCACTTTTCATTAGCCAGTAATTAAGTTCAGTCATATCAGTACTTTAGAAGAAAACTACAATGTGTGAACGGTGTGTGAACAGAATACTATAAATGTTCAATTCTAGGTTAATTATCCATCAAATTATCTATTTAGGGAAGTGATGGGTGGTATGGGGTAATTAATTCTTTTAATAAAATTGTTTTTATAACTTATTTGCGTATAAAAATTTCTTGATAAATCAAAAAAACATGAAATAATTCTGTTTTATTGAGTCTTATGGCACTAATCCCTTTTAAATCAACTGAAAAACAAGGTAAAGCTAATAGTAAAAGTATTCTTAGCCTTGCTCTATTGATGTTCTCATTGGTAGCTTGGATGTGCTTATTTAGGTAAAAAAATTATGACTAAAAAAGAAGGAAAAGAATTAGCTACGGTAAAGGTTTATCTCAATACTGGAATTATTGCAGGATTAATTGGGGTAGGATTTATTGCTTCAACTTTAGTTTTTGGAGTATTACTTCTGGTTTTAAAATAATTGTTTAAAAAAGATTTAAATTCTTTTTCATTAGATTTCGAGAAATCATATGAACAGATTGATTTAACATCAGATTTGAAAATTTCTAAAAATTTATTCTCTTCTTTTATGTAATTATCAGGAATAGATGAGAAGAAATATTCGTATTTTAAGGTTGATTCTTTATCAAGACCTTTAAATAGATTTTTTTCTAAAGAATCACAATATTTTTTGGCTAAATGATTTTTGGCTATTTTTGTCTCAGTATATATTTCTCCAAATATAGGCAGAGCATTTATAAGGTTTATTTTGATGATTAATCCAATTAAAAATGAAATTAGAACAAATTTCACCGATCTTCTTTTGGATTTAGGAAAGGTCTTATTTTATTTTTTATTTCACTAAGTGGCTTTTCAATAAAATCAGGTTTTTTTAAGACTGCAAGAAAAATCCATCCTGCACTAATAGCAAGAACCATCCCTAGATAGGCAAAACCATAAATCATAAGTGCTTTAGTTAATTTGTTTTTTTATTATGCTTGTTTTTTGACTCCTATAGCTGGTTTAATTTTTTCCTCTTCTTCATCCTTTTCCTTTTCTATATCTTTAATGATTAATTTATTTTCGGTTCTTCCAAAATCATCTTTGCCTGCAATAAAGAAAATCAGTGCACTAATAAAAAAAAGTGCAAAAAGCAAAACTTCCATTTGCTAATACCATTTAATTAAATCCAAATTAGTTTAGATGTCTAATTTTAATCAACATCAAATAATACAACTTACGGTAAATTTAGTTCATTCAAATCCAAAATATATAATTCTTTAATAGCAATCTATTTAAATATTTAATAACTTAAAAGTGTTATTTATTTTACTACTGAAGACATTTTTAAAGGATTATATTTGTGATAATTAATTTTGATATACCTCATTAAAATTACAATCTACGCATTTAATCTTTATATTTAAGAATGCTTTTTTCTTCCTTATTTTATAAATTTTGAACTTGAATTAATCTTTAAAAATATTTATGGTTAGTTAGTAATTAAATTTATAGAACATGGTGGGAACAATCAAAGATCCAACTTTATTTCTACTTTTGAGTAGTGTTGGAATTTTACTATTTGGCTCAATAGGATATGGGATTTATACAACAGTTGGACCGTCATCATATAAGTTAAGAGACACAATTAAAGAGCATGCAAGGATGCACGAATTGGGTATTGCGCATGGTCACAATCATCACAACCATAATGAAGTAGAACATATTCACTGAGAAATATAAATGTATTTATATTTTTTTGATTCAGAATTAACAACAGAATTCTTCTTTATTGCAATCCTTTCTGGAACATTATTATCATTCTTTATTTTTCTACTATTTTGGTTGACTAATCAAAATGCAATTTTTAAAAAGCAATAAAGTTACTTTTTAAAAATTGAAAAACTTCGATATGAAGTTTTAAGAAACTATAAATTGCTACATTTTTACTACATTTCTGTATAGGTTGAATCATTTGATACACCCATCGCTCGGTAGATGTTTACATTTAGTAATATTTTAATACTAATTCTTAATCTTAATGGACTCAAATAAAGATATTCTCAACAGAGCCATAGGAAGACCAGCAATGATGGCTTTCATGATCTTAGTGGGAACATATTTAACAACCGGTCAACTTATCCCTGGTGTTTATTAATGGAAAATAAAAATCAATCAAGAAATATTGATCCTCAAAAAATAAGAGCTGAGAATTTAAATGGAAAATTTGCTCTAGTTGGTCTAATTGCTCTTGTTGGAGCATACATAACAACTGGTCAAATAGTACCCGGAATCATTTAATTTTTTTTCAACGAATGTTTTCTTTGAGCCAGCTAGTAGTGATACAGGCTGGCTTTTTTGCTGAAGAAATTTATGTGGTTTAGTGATAAGTTTTACATGAAAGGTTCAAATGAGGTTCGCATAGATTTTTTGATAAAAAATAAATTCTTTACTTCTTTTTATAGAGCTTATTGTTGCTGTTGATCTTGTATCTTCTTAAGCTTTTC
>QCIX01000015.1 GCA_003216355.1 Prochlorococcus sp. AG-402-N23
ATATTTTTTATTATTTTTGTTTTTCTTATAACATTATATTTCTTCTTTAATATTAAAAATTCTTCAATAAGTAATTCAATTAATAATTCTCTTTCGTTCAATAATTTTTGAAAGTAATTCTTTTTTTCTTCCAAATTTTTTATTTCATAATCAATTTGATTCTTTTCGAGATTTGTTAATTTTCTTAGTGGCATATCCAAAACTGAATTTGCTTGTTTATCACTTAGAAAAAAATTTTCAATTAATTTTGATTTAGCTTCCACAGAATTTTCTGATTCTTCAATAATTTCAATAACTTTTTTTATGTTTTTTGTGGCTTTAGATAAACCTTCTGATATTTCTAGTTTTTCAAGAGTATTTTTTAGAAAATAATAAGTTCTTTTTCTAATTGTTTCTTCTCTAAACTCAAGAAAATAGTTTAGATATTTTTTTAGGTTTAGTTGTATAGGCTTGCCTTTAATTAAAGCTAAAAATATTGCGCCAAAGTTTGTTTGGAGAGTTGTTTTTTTATATAAACTAGAAATAACAAGTTCAGAATTAGAATCTTTTTTTAGTTCTATTACAATTCTCATTCCATCTCTGTCGCTCTCATCCCTAATATCAGAGATCCCATTAATCTTACCTGAATTGACAAGTTCTGCGAGTTTTTCAATCCAACCTGCTTTATTAATTTGGTAAGGAAGTTCCGTAATGACTAGTGCATTCTTTTTATGTTTCCCTTTTCCTAAATTTAACTCTTCTGTATTTATAACTCCTCTTATCGTTATAGATCCTTTTCCAGTTTCATAAAGTTCTTCAATTGCTCGACTATGAATTAATTCTCCGCCTGTAGGAAAATCTGGTCCTTTGATAATGTTTGAAAGTTTTTTATCACTTATATCTTTATTTTTTAGTAAAGCAACTAGACCATCTACAATTTCGCCTAGGTTATGAGGTGGAATGTTTGTCGCCATGCCAACAGCAATACCTGATGAGCCGTTCAATAATAAAAATGGAAGCTGGGCAGGAAGAACATCTGGTTCTTTTTGAGAACCGTCAAAGTTATTTGAAAAGTTTACTGTTTCTGATCCAATTTCTTCAAGAAATCCTTTATGAGCTATTGGAGCTAATCGGGTCTCAGTATATCTCATTGCTGCTGGCGGATCATTATCCACAGATCCAAAATTTCCATGACCGTCAAGAGTAGGATATTTAGTTGAGAAATTTTGTACTAGCTTTACTAATGCATCATATACTGCTTGATCTCCGTGAGGATGGTACTTTCCAAGTACATCTCCAACAACTCTTGCACACTTCCTAAATGGTTTATCAGGTGTTAAACCTAATTCGTACATCGCATATATGATTCTTCTTTGTACAGGTTTAAGACCGTCTCTTGCATCAGGTAAAGCACGTCCAACTATTACGCTCATTGCATACTCCAAATAAGATCGTTGCATTTCTTCTTGAAGTGAGATGGAAGTGAATTTTTTCTTATCCATTAGAGTGCAAAATTTAATAATTATTAACTAACTAAATTAAGACTAATAGGTAAAAAAATATTTACCAGTATTGAACATTAAGATGATTCACTTATTTTAGATTTTGCCAGTATTACATCTTTTTTTAGTTGTTTATTTTGTAAAAGAATTTCTGTAGAGGCTTGTAATTTTTCTCCCCATAACTGTTCTTTTCTATAATCAAAATTTACATATTTGGGATCTTTAGCCAAAGCTTTTTTCGCTAGCTGAATTGCTAATTTAGTATCATCTGTATTTATACATGTGGCCAGGCCTAGTAATGGTTCAGCATTTTCCTCAATTGAGATTGCACTTTCAAAAAGTTTGATTGAAAGATTGACATTGTTTCTTTCGAAATAAGCTAAACCTTGATTATTGATTGCTTGCCAGAAATCAGGTTTAATTTTTATAGATTTATCAAACAATTTGATAGCTTCCAAATAATTTTTTTCCATTAATAAAATATTTCCTAATTGAAAAATAGCTTTGTGGTTATTGGGCTCAATCTTTATTCCTTTTTCTAAAGCACTCTTTGCTTTTGTCTGTTGGGAAATTTTTAAGTAAATATTACTCTTAGCAAAATATATTTCACTAATATTTGAATTGATCTGTTCTGCTTTATTTAGAGAATTTAATGCGTTTTTGTATTTTTTGTTAGCTATTTGTGCCTCAGCCAAAATCAACCATAGTTTTTCATCTTTTGCATTTATTTTTACTGCTAATTTGGCTAAGTTAAGACTGTCTTCATATTTACCAAAATAAAGTAGTTGATATGCATTTTTTCCAATGTATAAACTTTGCTTTTGTAAATTTTTTATTGTTGGTAAATAATAATACGGAACTATTGCTCGAACTATTTCTATTTGAAAAAAGTAAAAACAGATTAAGGAGATCCAGATTGTTTTTTTTAAAAACTTTTTCATAATTTAATTTTTTTATTCTTTATATTTGCTTGTATGTTTCTTTTCCACATCCATGGTTTAATCCTCTTTAAAGTAGTTCCTTTAAGATTTTCTTGCCACGTTTTATCGTCCCAATTGAGGGACTCAATATTAAGATTTTTAATCCATTCTTTTGGTGTAGTTTCATGATTATTGTTGAATGGCACTGATTTATTCCATGGACAAACATCTTGGCAAATATCACATCCTGCAACCCATCCACCTAAATTTTTTTCTATTTTCTTTGGAATATTTTTATCTCTGCTTTCTATTGTGTGATACGCAATGCAAAGATCTGATTGTATTACAAATGGTTCTGCGATTGCCTTTGTGGGACAATGTTCAATACAAATTTCACATTTTCCACATAGTGATTGATGAGGTTTATCTGGTATTAAATCTTTTGTGAGAATTATAAAACCTAAAGTAAACCAAGAACCATTTTTTTTGCTGATTAAATTACTATTTTTACCTATCCAACCAATCCCTGCTTCCTCTGCCCATGCTTTTTCAAGAAGCGGAGAGGTATCAACACATATTTTCCATTTGCAATCAGGGATTTCTAGGTTGATCCATTTACCAATATTCTTTAATTTTTTGTGAATCACTTTATGATAATCCTCACCTTGGCCAAATTTAGCTACTTTGAGGAAATTGCTGTTGGTGTTTTGTGAATTAATGTAAGTAAATCCAACGCTTAAAATACTTTTTGCATCTTTAAAAAGTGAGCCTATATTTTTTCTTTTTTCTGCTTCCATCCATTTCATTTCAGCATGATAATTATTTGCTAACCATCTTTCTAATGCATTAGTTCTTAATTTTATGCGCGAACTACCTCGTATTGAAGCTATTCCAGCAACTGTAAAACCCTCAAAAATAGCTCTTTCTTTTAATTTTTTACTTATTTCTTTTTTGTCCTGAATAGTATCAATCATTTATTTTTCTTTATAGCATTTCTTTTAAAAGTTTTTTTTTGATAATAAACTTATAAATAAAATAGATATATTTAAGAAAAATATATCCTAACTTAGCAAAAACAGTTAAATTATTAGTAAAGTTAATATAGTTAAAACGTTATTTTGGTTGAATCTAATCAAAATCAAGATTCTAATTTAGGATCTAGGCTTCAACAAGATTTGAAAAATGATCTTATTGCTGGGTTGTTAGTTGTAATACCCTTAGCAACAACAATCTGGCTGTCATCATTAGTTAGTAAATTTGTTTTAACGTTAGTTACTTCAGTTCCAAAGCAACTAAATCCTTTTATTACTTTAAATCCTTTATTACAAGATTTAATTAATCTGACCTTAGGTTTAACTGTTCCTTTACTAGCTATTTTGCTTATAGGTTTGATGGCGAGAAATTTTGTAGGAAGATGGTTATTAGAATTTGGAGAGGGTACTTTATCAAAAATTCCAGTAGCTGGAGCCGTTTATAAAACTCTTAAACAATTGCTAGAAACTTTCTTAAGTAATAAATCTAATAGATTTAGACGAGTTGTTTTAGTTGAATATCCTCGTGAGGGACTATATAGTGTAGGCTTTGTAACTGGAGACGTAGGACCTTCTCTACAGCCAGAATTGGAAGAAAAGTTACTTAGTGTTTTCATCCCTACAGCACCAAACCCAACAACTGGCTGGTACACACTCGTACCTGAGTCTTCTGTTAAGGATTTGGACATTTCTGTTGAAGATGCTTTTAGAACAATAATTTCTGCTGGGATAGTTAATCCTGATGAGAAAAATAACACCACAAATCCAACATTTTCAAAATTGTTTTCTCAATTACGAGCTTCCACTAATACTTCTTCTTAATTGATGCATAATAGATCCCTTTCTAGAGAATTATCTTTAATTTCTCTTGGTCTTATAAAAGATAAAGGTGATTTTAAATTAAATAAATTTCAGATAGAAGAAATTTTTGAATCTGCTTTGGATTCTCTTATAAACCATTGCAGGGAGGAATTAGATAATTGCGAGTCAGAGTTAGAAAATGCTTCACAAAAAATATTAGATAGCGAATTGCAAGAAGGTGTTGAATCCTCTTATTCAAATGTGCGAGATGAGTTAAAAAAATCTCTGACAAAAATTGAAACTGTAATGAATACACTCTCTGTCATTTTAGACTTTCCAAAATTAATTGTTTCTAGCGGTCAAATAGATATTAGAGAGGATGTAAATCAAAGGATTTGCAATATAATAAATAATCTTAAAAGTATTGACTCTGATATTGATCAAGTAATGGATGGTTGGAGATTAAAAAGATTACCAAGAATTGATAGGGATATTCTTCGTCTAGCTTACGTGGATATCAATTTTTTGAACACACCTGTCGCTGTTGCATGTGATGAGGCGGTTAATTTAGCTAATAAATATAGTGATTTGCAAGGAAGAAAATTTATTAACGGAGTCTTAAGGAGATTACAAACAATATAATTGTCATAATTATTTGATATAAATGAATAGTGCTTAGAAAATTTTAATTACGAATTATAGATAATAATGACTAATACTGATTCTGATAATTCTCGTGAATGGGCTGAACAAGCTTATGCACTTTTAAAAAAACGACAGGAAGAGCAAAAGCAAGAATTAGAGAAACAGGAAGAGCAAAAGCAAGAATTAGAGAAACAGGAAGAGCAAAAGCAAGAATTAGAGAAACAGGAAGAGCAAAAGCAAGAATTGATTGATATTCCTAATAAAGAAAATATTGCAGAACCTGAATTAGGAGAATTTGATGATAATTTTACTTGGTCTGCAATGGTATTAGCTGCTCAAGGAAAAAAAATAAATCAAATATCGATTGATGAAATTGATTGGTTAACTAAATTAAGGAGAGGATTAGAAGAAACCCGAAAAGGATTTGTTACTGAATTATTGGATAAATTGGGAGATGATCCTCTTACTCCTGAATCTCTTGATGATTTAGAGACATTATTGATAAGAGCGGATGTAGGGATTGATTCAACCGATAAAGTTATAAGTGCTCTTAGAACAAAATTAAACGAGGAAGTCGTGGGTGGAGAAGCAGGAATAAAATTCTTGAAGAAGGAATTAAAATTAATTATCGATAAACCAATAAAAAATTCGGGCTCTGATCTTTTAGTTCCCCAAAAGGGTAAGTTAAATGTCTGGTTATTAGTAGGAGTTAATGGAGTTGGTAAAACTACAACTTTAGGAAAATTAGCATATTTGTCATCAAAAAGTAATTATAAAACTTTAATTGCTGCTGCTGATACTTTTAGAGCGGCTGCAGTAGAACAACTTAAAGTTTGGGGAGATAGAAGTAATGTTGATGTCATATCTAATCAATCAAAAAATGCTGATCCAGCTGCAGTAGTTTTTGATGCAATTAATTCTGCAAAAAAAAGAAATGTTGATTTATTACTTGTTGATACTGCGGGTAGATTGCAAACAAAAAATAATTTGATGGATGAATTAGCAAAAATAAAAAAAATTATTGATAAAAAGGTTCCAGATGCAATTGTTGAATCATTATTAGTTTTAGATGCAAGTCAGGGGCAAAATGGCTTAAAGCAAGCAAAAAGTTTTGCTAAATCAGCAGATTTAAGTGGAGCAATTATTACTAAATTAGATGGCACTTCTAGAGGAGGAGTCTCTTTAGCTATATCTGAAGAAGTAAATTTGCCTATAAGGTTTATTGGAGCTGGAGAAGGTATAAAAGATTTGAGACCATTTAATAGTTATGAATTTGTAGAGGCTATGCTTGCAGATAAATAAATATTTAATTAATTTTTTTTAAAAACTTAAATTTAATGTTAAAACATATTTATCTAATAGATTTGTTTTGACAAATAATCAAAAAGAAAAAATATTTTCGAATAAATTTATCCAAAATTTTTTAGAAAATGATTCTAAAGTAAAACTAAAAAATAAATATAAATTTGCTGAAATTGCAGCTTCTTTAGCATATTATTTAAAATCATTTTCCAACATAAATAAATTACTGGATTATGTATGTTTAATTTTTAAACATATTTTTTCTGAGAATATAATTTTAATTATTCCTTTAAATTACGAGGGGGAGGTATGGAATGAAAATATAAAAATTTCTGTTAATAATGAATATTTAACAATTCAAGAGGAAATTAATAGTTTTTTGAATCGTTTTCATTTTTCAAAAAATTTTAAAATAAAAGAAATTCTAACTTTTGAAAATGCATTAAAAAATAAATTTAAAGAATATAAAATTGAAACAAAAAAAATAACATCTAGAGGTAAATGTAGAGGATTTATTTATATTTTTAGTAAAGATATTTCTAGACAGTCAATTACTGAAGATAGTAATTTTAATTTTATTGAAAATTGTCTAGCTGTTGGATTAGAAAATCACTACTTAATAAAAACAAAGAAAAAGCATGAAAATGTAGATAGAGAAATTTCTACTGGTGCTGAGATTCAATCTCAATTGCTACCGGATTATTGTCCAATTATTCATGGTATAGACATGGCTGCTCATTGTAGACCAGCTCTTCAGCTAGGTGGGGATTACTATGATTTCATGTGTTTAAAGACGAATATCTCTGAAAAGAGGAAAGAAAAATCAAGATGGGCCTTTGTAATAGGTGATGTTATGGGTAAAGGGATTCCAGCCGGTCTTTTAATGACTATGTTGAGAGGAATGCTGCGTGCAGAGGTCCTTACAGGTCTGCCTCCAGATAGAATTTTGCATGATTTAAATCAACTAGCAATAAATGATTTAGATCAATCCCATAGATTTGTGACATTATTTTATTCAGATTATGATCCTAGGACTAAAAAATTGAGATTCGCTAATGCAGCACATAATCCTCCCCTGCTTTGGAAAAGTTCAGATCAGAAAATTATTAAATTAGATGCAAAAGGATTTGTACTTGGACTACAAAAAGATGCTGAATATCATTGTGGTGAAATCAAGCTTCATCAAAATGATTTAGTTCTTTATTACACAGATGGAGTAATTGATACTTCTAACTCTTTAGGACAAAGATTTGATGAGGAAAGATTAATTAAAACCCTTACAAAATTATGCAAGCAATCTTATACATCCCAAGAAATTTTAAATAAGATATTTAAAAAGTTAGATGATTTTACAGGTCAAAATAGACATCTTGAAGATGATGCCTCGATGGTTATTTTTCAATTGAAATAGATATTTTTTGGCACTTTTATAAAAAAATGCTTTATTAGAGATATTTAAAGTTACTAATTAATATGGCAAAAGTTTGGAGTAAACGGTTTGATAATGCGCTTGACCCTTTTATTGAAAAGTTTAATGCCTCAATTGGTTTTGATAGAAAGCTTATTTTAGAAGATTTAGATTGTTCGATTGCTCATGCGAAAATGCTTAGCAAAACAAAAGTTTTATCCTCTTCTGAAGCTTTGCAAATTATTAATGGTTTAGAGTTAATAAAAGTTGAGTATTTGGAGGGTAAGTTTTCTCCTAGTCCACCTTCTGAAGATATTCACTATTGCATAGAAGAAAAGCTGATAAGTTTAATTGGTGAAACTGGAAAAAAATTACACACAGGTAGAAGTAGAAATGATCAAGTTGGTACAGATATAAGATTGTGGCTAAGAAAAGAGATTGACAATATTGAAATTTTAATAACCGATCTGCAAAAATCCTTCTTAAATCTTGCGAAATCCAATATTTATACCTTAATTCCTGGATATACGCACATGCAAAGAGCGCAACCATTATCTTTAGCTCATCATTTATTGGCTTATGTAGAAATGCTCCAAAGAGACCGTGAAAGGTATAAAGAAGTACGCTCAAGAGTTAATATTTCTCCGTTAGGAGCTGCAGCATTAGCTGGAACAAAAATAAAAATAGATAGGCACTTTACCGCTGCAGAATTGGGTTTTAAAAAAATTTATAAAAACAGTATTGATGCAGTAAGTGATAGAGATTTTTGTATAGAGTTTGTTTCTGCATCTGCTTTGTTGATGTCTCATTTAAGTAAAATTTCAGAGGAAATAATTTTATGGGTAACTGATGAATTTTCTTTTGCGAAATTAACAGATAAATGTGCCACAGGAAGTAGCTTAATGCCGCAGAAAAAAAATCCTGACGTTCCAGAATTGATAAGAGGTAAGACAGGGAGAGTTTATGGACATCTCCAGGCATTGTTAACGATGGTCAAAGGGGTACCACTTTCTTACAATAAAGATTTTCAAGAGGATAAAGAGCCAATATTTGATACCGCAGAAACAATATCTTCTTGTATTAAAGCAATGACTATTCTAATTAATGAAGGCATTGAATTTAATATTAAAAATTTATCTGATTCTGTAGAAAACGATTTTTCTAATGCTACTGATTTGGCAGATTACTTAGTTGGTAAAGATGTTCCTTTTAGGACCGCCTATCAAATTGTTGGTCAAATGGTTAAATATTGCCTGGAGAGAAACATGTTATTTAAAGATCTCAAAATTGAAGAATTTAAAAAATTTCATCCCAAATTTAATGAGGATGTTTTTGTCGATCTTAAACCTCTTAATGTCGTTAAATCAAGAAATAGCGAAGGGGGTACAGGTTTTGTTCAGGTAGAAAAAGAGGTAGATAATTGGCAAAAAAGATTGTTACTCTGAATCTAAATTATTTTTCTACAACAAGGGTATGCTTTGAAGTAGAATAGTAAAGCAACATTATGAGGCTACTAATTGTAGTTTTTTATAAGGTAAATTTTTTGTTGAGTTTAAAGTGAGTATTTTTGTTGGCAATTTGCCGTTCCGCGCAGAGCGTGAAGATGTTATACAGTTGTTTGCTCCTTTTGGTGAGGTTGTAAATTGTTCTCTTCCCTTGGAGAGGGATACTGGAAGGAAAAGAGGATTCGCATTTATTGAAATGGCAGATGAAGCAATTGAGTCAAAAGCTATTGATGGTTTGCAAGGCACCGAACTTATGGGTAGACCATTAAGAATTAATAAAGCTGAGCCTAGAGGTTCTGGTGGATCTCGTAGAGGTGGAAGAGGCGGCTACGGTGGTGGTAATAACAGTGGCTACGGTGGTGGCAACAATGGTGGCTATGGAGGTGGTAATAATAGTGGCTACGGAGGTGGTGGCTATGGTGGTGGTAATAACAGTGGCTACGGTGGTGGCAATAATGGATCTAATAGCTCTAACGCTTATAAATCTTCTGGAGCAGAAGGTTGGGAAGACAGAAGTTATGGAAATTCTTCTGATAACTCTGAATATGAAAATGGTAGGAGCAGAAGAAAGAGGGGAGTGTCCAATGAGAGCAATGCTTCAAACGAGACAAATTAGTAACCCATTTCTTCAAGCGCTGTCGTTAATTTAAATAGATATTCAATATTTAATTCTTTTTTTATAGATTTATTTGAAATTTGATTTCTCCAAATTTTAGCTTTTGGTATTCCCTCAACTAAATTTATAAGATGTTTACAAATATCCCAAGATTTTCCTCCATTACTTAAATGAGTTTCTATATATGGAATTAAGGAGAATATAATATTTGAAGCAGATTTGGGTTTTTTATTAATCCCATAAATCCTTTGATCAATTTCAGACCATCTCAAGGGATGTTTATAAATTGACCGTCCAATCATGACTCCATCAAAATCATTTAAGGCTTTTAATGATTCATCGATATTTGTTAAACCCCCATTGATTTCTATTAATAATTCTGGATTTAATTTTTTTAATTTCTTTACTACATCATAATTTAGTGGCGGTATAGTCCTATTTTGTTTTGGATTTAGACCTTGTAATATGGCTTTCCTTGCATGAACTGTGAATCTGTCTGCACCAGCATTTGCGATATTTCTCACGAAATTATTCAAATTAACGAAACTATCATTATTGTCTACACCGATTCTGTGTTTGATCGTAACAGGTAAGTTGCAATTATTTTTTAAGGATTCTATACATTTTGCTACTTTTTCTGGGTCTTTCATAAGTGAAGCGCCAAAATTTCCAGAACTGACCCTCGGACTCGGACAGCCAACATTAAAGTTTATTTCGTCGTAACCCCAATCCTGTGCCATTTTGGCTGCCTCTTTAAGGATTTTAGGATCGTCCCCACCAAACTGAATCGATATCGGATGTTCTTCATCATTAAAATCTAGAAAATTTTCTTTTTTATTCGTATAAATTAAACTCTGGGCCACAATCATTTCCGTATACAGTAGAGCTTCAGAACTTATATTTCTCATTATCATTCTGAAGTGCTTATCAGTACAATCCATCATTGGAGCAATACTTAATTTATGAATATTTTTAATAGAATTAGGCTGAATGAAATTCATTACTTTTTTGTGATTTAAATATATGAATCAATTTCTATCAAGAAGAACTTTTATTCTAATTCCTACTATGTCATTCTTAAAAATAATATTTAAGCCCATGCAAGTATTAGCATCTTCGCTTGCTTCTAAAGAAGAGTGGAATTTTTCAAAAGATGAATGGAAAGCTAGGCTTAGTCCTGAATCTTATTATATTTTGAGGGAGGAAGGGACTGAAAGAGCTTTCAGCAGTCAATTAAATAATGAGAAAAGAAAAGGGATTTTTCACTGTGCGGGATGCGATTTGCCACTTTTTTCCTCAGATAAAAAATATGATAGTGGTACAGGATGGCCAAGTTTTTGGGATTCAATTCAAGGATCAGTAGAAACAAAAGTTGATTTCAAGTTAATTGTCCCAAGAACCGAATATCATTGCTCTCGATGCGGAGGTCATCAAGGACATGTCTTTAATGATGGGCCACTTCCTACTGGTAAAAGATATTGTAACAATGGATTAGCATTAAAGTTTGTTCCTGATTAAATATTTGTGCGGCCTTCCGCAACTTGTATTTTGCATCTCTTTATTGGAAAATAGTTTTATTAAATTTTAGAAAAATGATTGAAAATCAATCAGACAATATCGATAATAAAGAAAATGCTGTTTCTAGCCAGGATAATGTTCCTGAAGATATATCATCTACGCAAAATTCAAACACCGAAAATGATGAATTATCTTCTCAAAAAACAGAAGAAATAAATACTGAAGAATTAAAAAATACTATTTCAAATAATGATGCAAGATTAGAACAATTAGAAAAAGAGCATGAAACATTAAAAAATCAATATGTAAGGATTTCGGCAGATTTTGATAATTTTAGAAAAAGGCAGTCTAGGGATCAGGATGATTTAAAAATTCAACTCGTTTCAAAGACTTTAACTGCAATACTTCCTATTGTCGATAATTTTGAGAGAGCAAGACAACAACTTAAACCAGATAGTGAAGAAGCTCAAGCTCTTCATAGAAGTTATCAAGGATTGTATAAACAATTGGTAGAAGTTTTAAAACAACAGGGAGTATCACCCATGAGAGTTGTTGGTCAACAATTTGATCCAAACTTGCATGAAGCTGTATTAAGAGAGCCTAGTGAAGAGTTTGAAGAGGATTTTATTATTGAAGAATTGCAGCGAGGGTATCAGCTAGAAGGTAAGGTTTTGAGACATGCATTGGTTAAGGTTTCTATGGGACCTGGTAAACAAAATTCACAGCAGGAAGTAGAAAAGGATAAAGTTGAGGGGGATGTTGATTCAGATGCAACTACTTCTGAAGATGTATAAATCTCAAATTCTTTTTTAAGCATTATCTAATGGCTGATTTTTACCAAATACTTGGAGTTTCAAGAGATGCTGATCCGGATACCCTAAAAAGGGCTTATAGAAAATTAGCAAGACAATATCATCCTGATGTTAATAAAGAACCTGGTGCTGAAGATAAATTTAAAGAAATTGGCAAGGCTTATGAAGCATTAGCTGATCCTGAAACAAGAGCTAGATATGATCAGTTTGGAGAGGCTGGTCTTGGAGGTGCCGCTGGAATGCCTGATATGGGCGATATGGGTGGCTTTGCAGATTTATTTGAAACTTTTTTTAATGGCTTTGGTGGACAAAATCCCCAGGGTGGAAGAACTCAAAGAAGAGGCCCTCAACAAGGTGATGATCTAAGGTATGACCTGAATATTGACTTTAAAGATGCAATATTTGGCCAACAAAGAGAAATTAAAATACCTCATCTTGAGACATGTGAAGTCTGTAGGGGAACAGGAGCCAAACCAGGTACCGGACCAAAAACTTGCTCAACATGTGGGGGAAGTGGACAAGTTAGAAGAGCTACGAGAACACCTTTTGGTAATTTTACACAAGTAGCAGAATGTCCTTCATGCAATGGAACTGGTCAGATAATTGCAGATCCATGTGTAAGTTGCGGAGGTAATGGAGTAAAGCAAGTCAGAAAAAAATTAAGAATTAATATTCCTGCAGGAGTTGATACAGGTACTAAATTAAGAGTTTCCGGAGAGGGTAATGTTGGCTTGAAAGGGGGTCCAGCTGGAGATCTTTATGTTTTTATCAAGGTTAAGAATGATTCAAAACTTAAAAGAGATGGTGTGACTATTTACTCAGAAATAGATGTAAGTTATTTACAGGCTATTTTAGGCGATACTGTGGAAATTACTACAGTTGATGGAAATGTTAATTTAAAAATTCCAAGTGGTACCCAGCCAAATACTACTCTTTCACTCGAAAATAAAGGGGTACCTAGACTTGGTAATCCTGTTGCTAGAGGAAATCATGAAGTCTTAGTAAAAGTAAAATTGCCAACTCGTATAACGGAAGAAGAACGAAAACTTTTGGAGGGTTTAGCTTCTCAATATTCAGACAAAAATATTAATTCCAGTAGTGGACTTTTTAGTAAATTATTTGGTAAAGAATCCTCATGACTTCTTTAAAGCATTTGGATCTTAAATCTGTTCCATGTCCTTTAAATGTTGTCAAAATAAAATTGGCTTTGGAGAAGTTATCCAAAAATGAACACCTTATAGTTGAACTAGATAAAGGTGAACCAGAAGAAATGGTATTAAATAACTTAAAAGAGATGGGATGTTTGTTTAAGCAAATTAAAGAAAGTGAAAAATTTGTAAAAATAAAAATATTGAATGAAAATTAATAGTAAAAATTTAGGTTTAGTTACGAAAAAATTTAATGACTTTTTTTTAGTTGATTTAAAAAATCAAGAAAACTCTGAAAATAGTGATAAATTTTTATGTAAGGTGAGGAAGTCTATAAATTTCAAGGATCAATTAATTTATGTTGGTGACGAAGTAATAATTGAAAATATTGATTTAAAAAGCAAACGCGCAGTAATAACAAGTCTTAAAAAAAGAAAAAATTTATTACTTAGACCCTCAGTTGCAAATATTTCTAACATATACATCACTTTTTCAGTTGAAGAGCCAGAGTTAAATTTATCTCAAGTTAATAGGTTTTTGATATCAGCAGAATCTATGGGTGTTGAAGTGTCATTAGTTTTGACAAAATGTGATTTAATTTCAGATACAAGAAGATTTTCATTAATTGATAAATTTGAGAAATGGGGTTATCAAATAATAACTTTAAATTTAGAGAGATCTGATTACTTTAATAATTTTTTAGCTGAGTTAAAGCAAAAAAAGTGTTCAATTTTCATGGGCCCATCAGGTGTTGGCAAAACTACTTTGCTTAATATGATAATTCCAGGTCTTCAAAATAGTACTGCTCCAGTTTCCAATAAAATTAAGAGAGGTAAAAACACTACTCGAAATGTTGAGTTATTTTCAATATCGAATGAAAGTTACATTGTGGATACTCCTGGTTTTAATATGCAACCTCTAGAGGTTGATATTAGGTTGTTACCAAATCTTTATTCAGAAATATATAAACAGGTAATCGATGAAGGAATTAAGTGTAAATATCGTAACTGCTTACATTTAAAAGATGAGGGATGTAATTTAAATAAATCTTTCGAAAGATATTCTTTTTATAAAGAAATGATTGAGTCTTCTAAGAGTCACTATTATCAAAACCAGGAAGATTAAGATTTAATCCACCAGTCAAATCATTCATCCTTTCTTTCATTGTTGTAGTTGATAATTCATGAGCTTTTTTAATAGCTTGTAAAATGTTTTGCTCTATTTTTTCTTTATCTGCGTTTAAAAAATTTTCTTGTACTTCTACTTTTAAAGGAAGTTGATTTCCACTTATCCAGACTTTTATCATTTCATCATCACTTTTTCCTTCAATCTCCATACTTTCAAGTTCATCTTGTAATTTTTGAGCATCTTGCTGAATTTGTTTAGCTTTTTTAAAAGCTTCTGTAAGTTGTCCAAAGTTAGGAAGTCCAAAACCCGCCATTTTATAAAAAAAGTTTCTTTAGTTAGGATAGTCAAAACCAATCATTCTTACTTCAGGTTGCAAAAAAATTCCTTTGTTTTGTAGTACTTTTTGTTGAATTACTGTTATTAATTCATAAATATCTTTTGAACTTGCTGAAGAAGTGTTAATAATAAAATTTGAATGCATTGTAGAAATTTCAGCACCGCCAATTTTAAATCCTTTTAAACCCATTTCATCAATTAATTTTGCAGCATAATTATTTTCAGGATTTTTAAAAACACTACCAAAACTTGGTTGATGATATGGTTGTGTTTCTGTTTTTAATTTAAGGTTATTTTTGGTTGTTTGAATTAATTTTTCTAGATTTCCATTAGGCTCAAAATGTAGTCTTGCACTAATAATTGTTAAATCATTTTTTTGAAAAGAGCTAAATCTATATTCAAAGTTGATATCTTTTTTTTTAATTTCAAGTTTTTCATGAGTTTTTTTATTTATAACTTTTACTGAAATAAGATTTTTTGCTAGCGATAGATTACCTGTGCCAGCATTCATATAAATTGCTCCTCCCAATGTTCCTGGAATTCCGACAGCCCATTCCCCTCCTTGTAATCCATTTTTAGCAAGAGAATTAGATAATGTTGGGAGCATTACACCTGCTTCCGCTTCAACAATTCCTGAATATGGCTCTATCTTTAATGATTTCAATTTTTTTGTACAAACAACTAAGCCTTTTATGAAAATATTATTTATTAAAAGATTTGAACCTGCCCCAATTATTTGACATCTTTGTTTGTTTAAATTAGCCCATTTTATTAGATATGAAAATTCTTCAATGCTTCTTGGTTCAGCAAAATATTCAGCTACTCCTCCCACTTTTATAGTTGTATAACTACTTAAATTACAGTTTTCAGAAAAATTTTTTTTATTCATAAATTAGTTTTCTATTTAATTGTTAATTGTTTTTTCATTTAAAATTGACCAGAAATTATGACAATCACCAGCTCCCATATTCAAAATTAAATCCCCTTTTTGAGTTAATGCGTAAAAATTCTTTGTAAATTCATAATAATTATTTATGTAACTAACATTTTTATTTTTTTTATAAATCAGATCAGTGATAATTTTCGAAGTCATTTTTTCTTCGTTTCTTTCTCCTGCTCCATAAATACTGGTTACATAAATAACATCTGCTTTTGATAATTCTTCAGCGAATTCTTTCGTAAATTGCTTTACTCGAGAGTATCTATGAGGTTGAAATATAGCTATTAATCTACTGTTTTGATATTCATTATCATGTTTTTGCTGAATCAATAATCTTCCTAATTTAATCGTCTCTTTTATTTCGTTTGGGTGATGTGCATAATCATCATATAAACTTCTTTCATCTACTTGGCCTCTGAATTCAAATCTTTTTTTGGGCAGTTTCAGATATTTTATATTTTTCTTAATTTCTGTAAAATCTACTCCTATCATTCTTGAAGCTGCTATTGCTGCGGTGATATTAGATAGATTGTGTAATCCTGGAATTGGAACATTTAAACTACTAATAAAATTTCCATTTTCATAATATTTTCCAATTGTATACCTTGAATTAATTTCAGTCGGAATTATTGCATAAGCTACGTTTTTAGCCGTAGTGATTGACCATTTCCAATTAGAATAAAAATTATTTCTTGAGGTTTCACAATCAAAATTAACTAGTAATTTTTTAGAGTTTTTACCGAAACATTTAAAAGAAGATATGACTTCACTTAAATTTGAAAAGTGATCGCAATGATCAAAATCAATGTTATTAATTATTCCGATATCAGCCTTATATTTGTTAATTGTCCCATCAGATTCATCAACTTCAGCTACTAAGTATTTTGTATTTTCTAAATGACAATTAGAGTTGTAAATAGGAACTATTCCTCCAGTTATTGAAGAAGAATTACGTGTACATAACTCAAGTATTGTAGAAAGAAATGTACTGGTTGATGTTTTTCCGTGGCTGCCGGCTACCGCTAATGCACTATAAGTGCTCATAAGCATTGCAAGTATCTCTGAACGATGCTTTATTGATAAATTTTTTTCTCTGCAGTACGAAAATTCTTCATTTTCTGGCTTGATCGCGGAGCTTACAACAAAATTAATCAATCTGTTGGTAAATTTTGAAATAACAAATTCAATATTTTGTCGAATTTGAGAAGTAAAGATTACTGCACCTAATTTCTCCAATTTATTAGTTTCATCGTTTTTAACTAAATCAGATCCTGAAACTGAACAACCTTTTTTAAGTAAACCTATTGCTAATGCTGACATCCCAATACCTCCGATCCCAATAAAATGAAAATGACTTTTCAACAGTAAGTTTTTATCCAATGTTTATCTTTTACTTAAATCAAAATAACTTCTAGGCAAAATTTTGCTATTTTTCTTAAAAAAAAAATGTTTTTTTTCTTGAATTAATACAAAACTAGACTTATTTGCTTAATAAATCAAAAAAACCTTACGTTATTGCACAAAATTCAGTATGATCAGCAACTTAGGTTAATCATTTAGAAATTATTAGTTATGACTTTGCGTGTTGCAATTAACGGCTTTGGCAGAATTGGTCGAAACTTTATGCGTTGTTGGCTTAGTAGAGGGGCTTACACCAATATTGAAGTAGTTGGAATTAATGTTACCTCAGATCCTAAGACTAATGCTCATCTATTAAAGTATGACTCAGTTCTTGGTCAACTCGATGGTGTTGATATTAAATATACTGATGATACTTTTGTAATTAATAACAAGACAATTAAGTGTTTCTCTGATAGAAACCCAATGAATCTCCCCTGGAAAGACTGGGGTGTAGATTTGGTTATTGAATCAACTGGAGTATTTAATACAGATGTAGGTGCAAGTAAGCACTTAGAGGTAGGAGCAAAAAAAGTCATCTTAACTGCTCCTGGTAAAGGCGATGGCGTTGGTACTTATGTAGTTGGAGTTAATGCTGATACATATAAACACAAAGATTACGATATTTTGAGTAATGCTAGTTGTACAACGAACTGTTTAGCTCCAGTAGTTAAAGTTTTAGACCAAACTTTTGGGATTAACAAAGGTTTGATGACTACAATTCATAGTTATACAGGGGATCAAAGAATTTTAGATAATAGTCATAGAGATCTAAGAAGGGCTAGAGCCGCTGCTACAAACATCGTCCCTACTTCTACAGGAGCTGCAAAAGCAGTAGCTCTGGTATACCCAGAAATGAAAGGCAAATTAACAGGAATTGCAATGAGAGTTCCAACTCCTAACGTTTCAGCAGTAGATTTTGTTTTTGAATCTTCTAAATCTGTTACAGCTGAAGAAGTCAATAATGCTCTCAAGGAAGCATCTCTAAGCTCAATGAAAGGCATTATTAAGTATGGAGATGAACCATTGGTGTCAAGCGATTATGCAGGTACCAATGAATCATCAATTGTAGATAGTGATCTTACTATGTGTATCGGAGATAACCTTGTAAAGGTGCTTGCATGGTACGACAATGAGTGGGGTTACAGTCAGAGAGTTGTAGATTTAGCAGAGATTGTTGCTAAAAATTGGGAGTAATTAAAAGTGTTTGAAAGATGTGTTATTAAATAATTTGTTTTTTTTATTATCTTTAAATTCTATTGATGGTTCACCATCAGTAAAAAAACCAATTTCGTTAATATCTTTATCAAGTCTAGATAAATTTTTTGCCCATTTTCTGGGCAATGAGAAAACTAATTCATAATCTTCACCCCCAAAAAAATAATATTCGTCCCATTTATCTCCTTTAGGCCAATCCTTATCTTTAGGTATTTTTTCATAGTTTATGATAGCTTTGCAGTTGCTAGCTATTGCTAAATCTTGTAAGGCTTGAAATAGACCATCACTGCTATCGGTACATCCTATTTTCCTTATATTTTTATTCGAGCGAGTTTTGAGGAGATTATTTAGAAAATTTGGGTAAACTCTAGGCCGACAAAAATGTTCAATGGACTTACTGATTAATCTTTTATTAAGAGAAAATTCATTATCGAAATTAATTTTATTTTGTATCAAAAATCCTAGTTTGCTAAGACCATGAATTCCTGTAGTTAAGATTATATCTCCGGGTTTACACGCGTTTCTTCGTAATTCAAGTTCACTTTGAATTCCAAAGGCTGTAATTGAAATGATTTTTTCATCCCCCTTTGAGCAATCTCCCCCTAGAATCACCCCGCCATATTCTTTCAATGCTTTATTTATTCCTTTGTATAATTCTTCAACCCAAATCCACTCAGTTCTAGCAGGTAGAACTAAGCTTATTGTAATACCTATAGTTTTCTTGCTTCCACTGGATAATAAGTCAGAGATGTTGCTAACAACTGCTTTCCACCCGAGGTCCCCAGGACAAATAGTAATGTCATTGAAATGAACATTTTCCACCAAAGAATCGGTATTAACAAGTAAATTATCATTTTTAGTTTTGATTAAAGCGCAATCATCTGAAATTTGGTTTTTAGGCATAAATTTTCCCAGCCTTTTTATTAATTCTTTTTCTCCTATATCTTCTAATTTTTCTTTATGCATTTAATTTAAGGTTTTCAATCCCTTCTATAACATCAATTGAAATTATTGTGTCATCTTTAGTAAGCTCTTCTAATAAATCAAATCCATCCACAACGTAGCCAAAGGCAGCATTCCTCCCGTCAATTAAATTGCGACCTGCTGGATTTAATTCTGCTTCATATAAAAAGAAGAAAAATTGCGATGAGCCATCATCAACTGCAGTATTTGAATGGGACCAACCTAGAGTTCCAAGTGTTGCAAAAGGTAATGTTGGCGTCTCTGTGTAAAGACCTAAATCTTCAAAAGTTTGATTGTAAAAAGTATCTTGTTCATCAGGAATTCTTATTTCTAGGGGAACGTGACGTTCTTCGTTTGTTTCAGGATCTATGTAACCAATATCTTCACCAATTGGATCACCTGTTTGCAGTACAAAAAATTCTTCTGCTCTGTTGATAGGTAAATCTTTGTAGAAATTTTTTGAAGATAAATCTATAAATGCTCCTGCTGTAAGTGGGGCGTTAAATCCATCCACAATTGCTTGCATATCTCCTTTGGAGGTTTTTATATTGACTTTTGCTCTGCCCAATAATCTTGGTAAACTATCAAATTCCTTGGGAATAGAGTATGGAAATTCATTTGGTAGAAAAAATTCTTCTAATCCACCTATTTTATCTAAAGCATCTCTTCGGGTCGCTATAAATGAGTATTTATCCTTTGATTTAGAGTAATCTTGAAGACTATCAAAATTTTCTTTGAGCTCTAAAAATGTTTTTTCAGCAATTTTCTTTTTATCGTTCGGTAATTCTTGAATAATTTTACTCTGGTATTTTTTTAGTAAAGATTGACAATTTGTAACAGTTTTTGTAAGAGCGGGCCATCTTCCCCCTCTGACAAGGTCACTAGTTTCTTCCAATTTGTGTTGAAGTTCTTGTAACTCAACTTGCTTGATAGGGAGTGCGTTTCTGAGTATTGCACTAGGGTCTTTTACTGCGTTTCCAGTAGGTAAATCAGCTAGTACTTGAATCGGTTTTAAGAGAAAAATCTGTAAAATTACAATCGATAGAATTAAGAAAAGTTTGTTCTGATTTGATAAGAATTTTTGCATAGCACTCTTGCAGGTTTATGATCCTTGGGGATGTAATACAGGAATGATTTCCAGTAACGATTTTCGCACAGGTACTACCATCGAATTGGATGGACAAGTTTGGCGTGTTGTAGAATTTCTACATGTCAAGCCTGGCAAGGGTTCTGCTTTCGTGCGAACAAAATTAAAATCAGTTCAAAGCGGCAACGTGGTTGAAAAAACTTTTCGAGCCGGAGAATCAGTACAGCAGGCTATCCTTGAGAAGTCTAACCTGCAGCATACTTATGTGGAGTCTGGTGATTATGTTTTTATGGACATGACAAGTTTCGAAGAGACAAGACTTACCTCTGAACAAATCGGTAAAGGTGCAAAGTATTTGAAAGAGGGAATGGAGGTTAATGTAATATTTCATAATGGTAAAGTTTTAGAAGTAGAACTCCCAATATCTATTACTTTGAAAGTTACAGAAACTGATCCAGGAGTTAAAGGTGATACTGCTAGTGGGGGCACGAAACCAGCTATTCTAGAAACAGGTGCTCAAGTTATGGTTCCTTTATTTATTTCTGTGGGAGAAATGATTAAAGTCGATACTCGTAATGACAGTTATCTTGGACGTGAAAATTAATGGCTATGAAATTAGATCATGATGATTTAAATCGCTTAATAGAGAAAATCTCTACAAGTGATATTCAAGAGTTCTCGCTAGAGGGAGAAGATTTTAAACTCGAAATAAAAAGGAATGTATTTGATCAGAATCAAGTTATTAATAATTTAGTTTCTAATAATTCATTTGAAAAGCAAACAATTGCTAATCAAAAAACTATTAGTGATAATATCCCTGTCGTTAATGAGCCTGAAGCACCTCAGGTGGCGCCCCCAGGACGTTCGGATCTAACTGAAATTACATCTCCTATGGTTGGGACATTTTATAGGGCTGCAGCGCCTGGTGAGGAGCCATTTGTCGAAGTTGGGAATAACGTTAAGGTAGGCCAAACTATATGTATTTTGGAAGCAATGAAGTTAATGAATGAAATTGAATCTGAATTTAATGCTGAAATAGTAGAGATTCTCGTAGAAAATGGAACACCAGTTGAATTTGGTCAAGTTTTAATGCGCGTTAAGCAGTCTTGAATTGTTAGTCATTTCTACGGCAGCCTTAATAGCCTCAATCATGCTCTGAGATTGAGCAATTCCTTTGCCAGCAATATCAAATCCCGTTCCATGATCTGGAGATGTTCTTATAAAAGGTAAACCGATTGTGGTATTAACTGAGTAATTACGAGCTATCACTTTCATCGGTATTAAACCTTGATCATGATACATAGCAAGAATGCCATCGTGCTTTTCAGCATGTTTGTCATTCCAAGCTTTTACAGAAGAATTCCAGCAACTATCTGGTGATAAAGGGCCTAATAATTCAATACCTCTATTCTTTTCATTCCAAGTAATTAATGCATCATTGAGCCAATCTTTCTCTTCATTACCTAAAATACCTTGTTCGCCGGCGTGAGGGTTTAATCCTGCTACTTTTAAACTAGGTTTATCAGTATAGGTATTACAAAAATTTTTGAAAAGATCCAATTTAGAGTGGATTAATTCTGTAGTTAATTTTTTGGGAACCTCAGAAAGGGCTATGTGGGTTGTGGCTAATAAAGTATTAAATCTCCATCCTGTAATTGGTGATTTAGCTGTGAATAACATGCCAACGTTTTTTACTCCACATAATTTTGCTAATACTTCAGTTTGACCAGAGAAGTAATGACCTGCTAGAGACCATGATTTCTTGCAAATTGGTCCAGTTACAAGTGCTGAATTGGGAGATTGTTTTACAATTTCTATTGCTTTTGTTAAATATTGGAAACTTGAATTACCGTAATTTGATTTAGGGTCATTTTCTGATGAAGAAATTTCGAGATCATGTATCTTTAAATTTTTAGGATTTGCAAGGTTATCTAATCCTAAGGATCTAAGATATTTATATGTATTTTGTAGATTTTTTTTTGATCCAACTAATATAAACTCAATATTTTCTGGTATCTGATTAGAACAAAGTGCTTTTAAGATTATTTCAGGTCCAATACCTGATTCATCTCCGATGCTTAATACTACCTTTGATATTTTTTTTGTATTTTGGAAATTCATAAAAAGTTTTTAAGTTTATTTTTTTAACTATTCAAATAGCAATTTTTTAAGCCTATTTTATAGTTTTTATAAATCAGTTTGTATCCGAGTGTTTCGCATAAAAGTTTGTTCGAAATTCTTCTATTTTCCATCCAAAAAGATTGCGCCATTGGTGATAGTTCATCTTTTGCATCATCAAATAATATTGGCTTTGGCATTTTTAAACCAAGTAAATCGTAGCAATACTGAATAACTTCAATTTGAGAACAGGGTTCATCATCTGCAATATTAATGATTTGGTGAAACTTTAAACGATTTTTATTCTGTAATAAATAAATAATCGCATGTGTAATATCAGCAACATGAACTCTTGAAAATACTTGAGCTTTTTTTAAGATAACTCGAATTTTTTGATTTTTGATTGATTCAAACGTGGATCTTCCAGGTCCATAGATACCAGGTAATCTAAAAATTTGCACAGGCAAACTAGATTCAATCCATTTTTTTTCACAATTTAATCTATTATGACTTCTTTTTTGAAAAGGATTAGGCTGATCTATCTCAGAAACCCAACCACCTTCAGTGTTTCCATATACTCCTGTGGTAGATAAATATCCAACCCATTCAAGGGGTAAATCTTTTAGTTTACTTTGAAGGCTTTCTAGTACGGGATCATTACCATTTTTGTCAGGAGGTATGCTACTAAGAATATGCGTGACTCCATCAAAAATTTCTTCATCAGGAACAACACCGTTTTCACTGTTGAAAATAAAACTATTTGGATCTTTGCTTGCAGATCTTGAGCTTGTTAAAACAGTGCAACCGAATTGTCTAATAGTTTTTGCAAAAAAACTTCCGCTGAAACCACATCCCAAGATTAAAAATTTATTTTTATTTCCGAGTAAACTTGCAGGTTTTTTCATGCTAGGTTAAAGTAGTACATATGTATTAATTAATGATGAAGATAGCTTTTGAGCTCTATTTAAAATCAAAAACTTTCTGTATTAGCAAAAGTCACCCTCTTCTTGTAGAGAAAGAAGTAAGTTCATTTAGTTTTAAATTCTACCAAAAGTTATTTGTCTTTCTTATTTCATTTTCGACAATTTTAATATTCCCAGAATCGCCAAAAGACTTGGAAAATATTTGTGAGAGTTACAACTCTAGAAAAATATGCAATGTTTGGTAGTCAAGCTGCTTTATATTCTGATTCATCTTTTATGTAATTTTTATTTTTTACTTTAAAATTAGGATTAGCCCATTGTAGTAATCTAATAGCTAATCTTAAATCTCCTTCTAACCAAGCTCTTATAGCCATTGCTCTTCGGGGATCATAAAATTTTTGCCTCCTATACCAATACAAAGCATTTTCATCTGATTTATCCCCATTACATGAAAGACATGCAGGGACGCAGTTTTCTGTTGTGCTTAAGCCTCCTTGGCTTCGTGGTATTACATGGTCAATAGATTCAGATGGTTTTCCGCAATATATACAACTTTTTCCTGTAAACTTATGAATAGATTTTCGCCATTGTCTTAATCTGAACTTAGGACATAAATCCTCTAAAAACACCGCATCATTAATATGCATTCAGAATATTTAGTTAAATAAATAATGGCTTGAATATATTAAAAGTCAACATTTATTTATGCTTTTTAGCCTAAATTTGCAAGTAAAAATATGATTTAGTGTGTTTAGATACAAAATCGTATTTATTAAATTTAGTAAAAATTTTTATCTTTTGGAAAAATTAGTTAATAACTATATCTATCAAGAGTTTCCTCAGAAAATTCTTCATTAGCTTCTTCTAATTCTTTTTCTAATTGTTTCCTTTTGTTTTCTCTATCTTTTGCTTCTTTTTCTTTCCTTTTTTCTTCTTTTTCTAAATCTCGTATTAGTTTTCTATCTGGATGAAGATTATTTAAATATTCAATGCAATAATTAAATTTTTCTCTTTCTCTTATAACTGTTTCAGTAATTTGCGCTGCTGCATTTTTAGGTGAAACTTTGAATAATCCTCCCTTTTGTTTTTTTATATACGTATAAGCTGCATCCCAACTACTTTCATGGTCATTTCCGCCATCTCTCATAGCACAAAAAATTTCTGCTCCAAATGTACTTGCATTTACAATTGGAGCAGGAAGAGTTAGAGGAGCGAAAATTCCCAACGCTATTAATATTAGTTTTTTCTGATTCAATCTTTGCATTAGGCTTTTATCTTCTATTTAAAAATATCTTTTATTGTGAATATGTCTATAGAAATTTAAGATTTAATCACTCCAAATATATTCAAGCATTTCACAATTAAAGGGAGAATTAAAAGTACAGTAATTAATCTTACAGCGTGTAAAGTTGCCACCGCTGGTCCCACTCCATATTCAGACCCTACAAGACTCATTCCGCTAATTCCTCCTGGTGCAGCTCCTAGAATTGTTGTAATGATATCTATATTAAGTAATCTGCTTGTCCATAATCCAATTGCTAATCCAGTAATAACTAAAGTAAAAGTTATTAATATGGCTGGCCTCCATAAGTTTTGAATATCAACTAATGAGTCTTTTGTTAATGATGTACCAATGACTGTTCCAATTCCGATTTCTAAAATTGTTCTTGTGCCGATTGGCCACTCTGCGATTTCGACTTTGCCACTTATGCTAAGTATGCTTGCGCCTATTAAAGCACCTGCTAGAGGAGCTGCAGGAATACCTGTTTTTAGAGCTAAAGCTCCAAAAATACAACCTGCAAAAAGATAGTAGATTAAATTTATGTTAGGCATAAATTTTAAGGATGTTTGAACATAATATTAGGAAAAATTTTTTTTGTTTAAGTTTATATTCAAAAAATATTTTTAGTTCCTCTCATAATGTCCCCTTTTGTTGGCATAATATTAATAAAAGTATGAATTTTTATGTCTTCACAAATTACATATAAAGATAATAAAAACCGCATAAAGAAAAAATTATCTTTTTTTGAGGGTGATCACCAGCTTGAAAAATTAGAGTTCGCCCTTGCAATAGCTCAAACCAAAGGTGATCAAGAAAAATCAATTGTTCTTAGAAAAAAGATTGTTGAATTAGGCGGAAATGTTGAAGAGCCAGGCACTTAACTTAATTTCCCTCAAGATACCTTGATACCACCACTAATGCTTCACCAGCTTGTTGGGATGTAATTTTACCGAGGTCAAGAAGCGTATTACTTATAGCAGAAACTACCGTAATAATATCTCTGTCATTAACATAACCTAAATGTCCTACTCGAAATATTTTCCCCTTCAGATGATCTTGACCACCAGCAAGTAGAATATCGAAATTATTCTTTATTTTTTTTCTAAATTCTTCAGCATCAATTCCTTCGGTTTTTATTGCAGTAATAGAAGGACTTAAATATTGTTCATCAGCAAATAATTTTAGATTTAAAGCCTTTACTGCATTGCTCATCGCTAATTTATGATTATTGTGTCTTAGGAAAATGTTATCTAAGCCTTCTTCTCTCATCATTTTTAAAGCTTCATCTAAAGCAAAAACCAAATTAACTGCTGGGGTGTATGGATTACTGTTACTTAAAAGACTTTTTCTGTAGGATTGCAAATTTAAATAAAATTTTGGTAAATTAGATTTTTCTGCAGCTTCCCATGCTTTTTGGCTCATTGCTATAAAGCTAAGCCCTGGAGGTATCATATATCCCTTTTGTGATCCTGAAGCAACGATATCTAATTCCCATTCATCTACTGGTACATTGCAAGCTCCAAGACTTGTAACGCAGTCAACAATTGATAAAGCTGTGTTGTGTGCACGAATATATGAACTAATAGTTTCTAAATCATTAATTACACCTGTTGAGGTTTCAGAATGAGTCAAAATAACCGCCTTTATTTCTTTTTGTTTATCTTCCTCTAATACCTTTTTGAATGCTTCTGGATCAAGTGGAGTCCCCCATTCGGAATAAATTTTAATTACTTCCAGACCAAATTCTTTAGCAACTTTTACCCATCTTTCGCCAAATTTTCCATTTTCTCCACAAATTACTTTATCTCCTCTACTTAAAGTATTTATTATTCCAGCCTCCATTGCGGCAGTCCCACTACCCGTGATTGTTAGAACATCATTTTGAGTTTGATGAAGCCACTGCAAATTTTTAGTTGTACTCTCTACGAGATCTTGAAATTCTTTACTGCGATGGCCTATTGGATGCTTACTTAATGCTTGTAAAACTTTTTCTGGAACTGGTGTGGGTCCAGGAATCATCAATGATAATTTTTGTTGTATGGCCACTTTTTATTAAATAGGTCATTCTTAGATTAGTTCTCATTGTATATTTTTCAATTACTTGATTTGAAAAAAGGATTTTCTTTACCTTTGTGGGTTGCTGGAGCTGCTAGGTCAGCATTAAATAAACTAGTAGGGTTACCATTTAAGAATTATGAACTAATAAAAATTCCTAATGAAAAAAAAGAAATAAAAATCGAGATTCATTCTGTTGGTTTACTTAAAGATGACTCGCATGCATTAGGAATTACCTTTGCAAAGTCTGGCTTAGATCTTGACATTACACAAAACTTA
>QCIX01000016.1 GCA_003216355.1 Prochlorococcus sp. AG-402-N23
AACAACTTAGACGAACTGGTTGGGCAAAAATTTATATCCATTACACTCAAGCAAGCACTATTAACAAAAAAAATTGCACCTGCATATCTTTTTAATGGTCCAAGAGGTACTGGAAAAACATCAAGTGCAAGAATATTTGCAAAATCTCTAAATTGCCAGGCATTCGACCAACCTACGATAACTCCTTGTTGTAAATGTGACTTATGTAGACAAATTACAGATGGGAGCGCTTTAGATATTATCGAGATTGATGCAGCATCAAATACAGGAGTAGAAAATATAAGAGAAATCATAGAAAGAGCGAGATTTGCACCTACTCAAGCGAGATGGAAAGTATATGTTATTGATGAATGTCATATGCTTTCAACGGCAGCTTCAAATGCTTTACTAAAAACCATTGAAGAACCTCCCTCAAAAGTTGTATTTATCCTTGCGACGACAAATCCTGAGAGAGTATTAAATACAATAAAAAGTAGATGCCAAAAGTTTGATTTTAGAAGAATAAGCCCTAGTGATATTTTTCAACATTTATCAGAAATCGCAGAAAAAGAATCCATTGAGTACGAAGTTCAGGCTTTAAAAATGATTGCAAAAAGATCTAATGGAGGTATGAGAGATGCACAAAGCCTCCTTGAACAATTGAATCTTTTACCAGAAGGGATAACAATTAATAATATCCAAAACCTCTTAGGAGAAGTATCAGAAAGTGAATTAACAAATCTGATTAAATCATTGGTTGAGAATAATCCAGAGTCATTAATTATCACCTGTAACAAATTATATGATGCCGGAAACGAACCTCTTCAAATAATTATCGGATTATTGAATATAACAAGAGATCTACTATTACACACTACAAATAATAAATATTCAGATCTTTATTACACATCTGATGAATTTCAAGATGAATTGGATAAAATCTCACAAACAATAAATAAATCAACAATAATTAATTGGCATAATAATCTGAGAAATATTGAATATCAAATCAAATCAAGTGATAATCCAAGGCTTTGGCTTGAAATACATTTAACTGGCCTTCTATGTAAGCAAGAGATAAATAGTTCTGAAAACAAGCAAGAAAGTAAAAATAATAAGACTGAGGAGAATCATGAAAATAGAAAAAACATTGCAATTTTTAATAAAGAAAATATTTCTAATGAACTTCAAAAACCAAGTATCAAAAAAGAGATAAATCGCGATGATTTGATCGAAAAAGAAGACGAAAAATTAGGGAAATTTGAAGTTCTTGAAAAAGAAAGTATTGAAAATATTTCTGACAATAACCAAAATAATCCTGGATCAAATAATTTAAAAGATAAATGGGAATTAATTCTTTCTAAAGTAGAGTTACCATCAACAAGAATGTTACTTTCACAACAAGCCGAACTTGAAAGTCTTGATTCGAAAAAAATAACAATTGCATTATCTCCAAACTGGGAAAATATGATTAAAAGCAGAAAAGTTATAATTGAAAATACTGTAAAAAAGATATTTGGAGATCAAATAATACTGAATTTCTCAACCAAAAATTTAAATAAAAGTAACCCAAAAAATACTCCAGAAATGACGGAAAATGAAGTAAATAATTTTCGAACATTAAAAAAAATAGAACCAAAAACTAATTCATCAACAAAAATATCTAACGAGGAGACTTATGATGATAGCTCAAAAAACTTAGCAAATTTTTTTAATGGAGAAATTATAGACCTTGATGAATAAATTAAACTCCAGTATGAATAGTTTTTCGCCAAAGTATCTTTTTGGGAAAAATAGACATCTTTATTGTTACCCAAGGGATTACTAAAAACCAATGTGATAAATAAAAAACCGACACAAATACCATCAAAAAATTGCTTTTTTGCAATACTGGCACTTCGCTTTTACAAGAAGAGCCGTACCAAAAAGCAATTCCAGATAACATAAAAGCTGTAAATGAAATAGGCCAGTAAATTGGTGAATCTAATAAAGCAATACTGAAAACTAAATCAAAAATAGAAATGATTGGTAGTGCATATTGCAAAATGAAGAAGTAAGTTAAATCAAATTTTTGCAAATTATCAATTTTATTTGTAATTAATTGATCTCCATAATCAAAGAATCTTTGCAAACCTCCCTCTGCCCATCTTTGCCTTTGAGCTAATAAAGCATTTAAATTCTCAACTGCTTCCTCCATGACTGGAGGATCCCACAAGATTCCAATTCGAGATTTTGATAATAATAACCTTAAACTTAAATCAAGATCATCTGTAACTGTATCTTCATTAAAAGAACCACATGATAATAAGGTATCTTTCTTAATTAATTGGCCATTTCCCCTTAATTCAGAAACCCCAGCAACTGATAATCTTCCATATTGAAAGATTGCGTCCATAGCCATCTCCATTGACTGACAGGAAGTTAAAAAATTCTTACTTACATTTGTTACTGATTTTCTTAGTTGAACTGCAGACCAATCACCCTCTTCTACAAAACTAAATAACCTTATCAAAGAATCTTGTTTTAATTCAGCATCAGCATCCAAAACTAATAACCATTCACCATGAGTAAACTTCAAGGCATAATTTAAAGCTCCTGACTTTCCTCCTCCTGCGTTTGGAGAACGACTTACGACTTTTAGCTTTTCATATTGTCTAGATAGTCGATCTAAAATTAAGGGAGTCTTATCAGAACTGCCATCATCGATTATGTAAATATTTAATTTATTTGTTGGATAATCTAAATTAAATAATCTTTCAACTAATCTTGCTATGACATTCTCTTCATCTCTAGCTGCGACTAAAATATCAACCACAGGTAACTCTTTATTGCTAATTCTGCTGCTTACAATATTTGAAACGTTGTTCCTCTTGAAATTTCTTGAAATAACTATCAAACCGTAAAAAACAATCAAAAAAGTAAAAAGCAATATAATGTAAATGAAATTTTCGATATTGTAAGCATGAGGAATAAAAGCTACTAAAAAACAAGTACTAAGAAATATAAACGACTTTAATCTTCGATTTTTATAAAAACCTTTACTCATAAAAATAACTTTTCAATTACTTAACTTTCATTGAGACAATATCTCAATTTTTTTCAGTTTTGCATCGCGATAATAATGATTCAATATTTGTTCATAAGAGAATCCTAATTTAGCCATTTCAATTGCTCCTGACTGAGATAAACCTACACCATGACCGAAGCCTCCTCCTTTCAAAAGCCATAAATCATCACTTAATTTATTAATAGTAAACAAATTACTAGGTATAAAATTTAATACCCGTCGAATATCATCTTTAACTAGAACAATAGATTTATTAACTTTATTCGTTTGTATTTCTAATTTTGTGACTCTGCCACTAAACCCACGTTCAATAGAATTTAAATCGAAAACATCATCATTAATATTTATAAGTTTGTTTTTAATTAACTTTTCTTTAATTTCAAGACTAGAAATTTTCTTGTTCCATCGAAAAAGAGAATGATTACTCCCATAAAATTGTTCTTTATCAAAATCTAAAAAATTATTTACATCAGATTCACTTATAATTGGAAGTTTAAAATTTTTATTTAATAATTTAGAACCATCAATGATTGAATTAAAATAAGAATAATCTTGAATTTGCCAAGACTCTCCTGCAGTAGCAGATACACCACCATTAGAACCATGGTAAAAAGCATTTATTGGTTGATTTCTGTAAGTGAGAATTAAATTTGAAGTTGCTTCAATAGCTTTTTGCACTTTTTTATTTATAGTTTTAGGAGGCTTATAAACTTGACATTGAGTAGTGATACATAAATGATAGTTATCCATATTAAATCGATCAGAATTAAAAATTCCCCAAGTTCTTGCAATGACTGCTTGTGCCTTGAGTGCTTCTAAAGGAGAATTCGATCCAATTTCGTATGGCAAAACACCTGCCAAATAATCATCAAACTCAATTTTTTGAACTAATGTCCAAGTTCCATATAAATCCTTTAATAAATAAAAATGTTTGCCAAAATTGACACCATTTATTGTTATTTCCTCTTGAGCATAAATATATATAGGTCCCTCGAGTTTCATAAGACTATACTCACTTCTAAGAACAGGAGTAATTTGAAAATTTTTTATTTTTCTAGAAATCTTATTTTCTAATTCAAACTCTGGCAGATCATCTTCAAATGGAATCCATACTTCCCAATTTTTAGGGTAAGCAACAGTCGTCTCAAATCCTTTATCTTTGAGCTTCTCTGCTTGTTTTTTTGCTGATTCATAGCTAGCAAAAGGACCAAAAACAACTCTTTCGATTGTTTTAGGATTTTTGATGGGTATATCCACCCAGCTAATATTAATTTCTTTTGATTTATGTTTAATACCGTTGGACGATATCAGATTTAAAAAACCTTTATCAGTGATAAAATTGATATTCTTTTTTTTTGAAAAACTGTTATTCCCCCCGCCTAAATATTGCTTTAAACCAATTAAAAATTTTCCTTGTTTAATTTCATTATTGAGTTCAACCTTTTGCAATTCTTCTCCTTTTACATTTGAAGTAAATTTAGTGTTTATTAATAAAAGAGAAATGGATCCTAAAAATAAGTTTAAAAAGGCAAATTTAAGTTTCATAAGTTAGAACTTTCTTTATCAATTAAAAAATTTAATTTGCACCAATGCGTATAAAGGTTTAGATTATCCTAATTAAACACATTTGACTTAAATGTCTAAACTAAAAACTCGTAAATCAGCTGCCAAAAGATTTAAAGCTACTGCAACGGGTAAATTCATGAGAAGAAGAGCTTTCCATAATCATTTACTTGATCATAAAAGCTCAAAATTAAAAAGGCATCTATCAACAAAAGCCGTAGTTGATGAAAGAGATGCTGATAATGTAAGATTAATGATTCCATACGCATAAATCTTTAACCAATTTTTATTAGATATTCATGGCACGCGTAAAAAGAGGCAACATAGCCAGAAAAAGAAGAAACAAAATCTTAAATCTTGCAAAAGGTTTTAGAGGCGGAAACAAAAATCTTTTCAGAACAGCAAATCAAAGAGTGATGAAAGCTCTTTGTAATGCTTATAGGGATAGAAGAAGAAGAAAAAGAGATTTTAGAAGACTTTGGATTTCTAGAATTAACGCATCTGCCAGGATAAATGGAACAAACTATAGCAAGTTGATAAATGGCATGAAAAATTCAGAAATTATTATTAATAGAAAAATGCTTGCTCAATTAGCTTTAAACGATCCTAAGTGTTTTGAAAAAATTGTTTCTTCCATTAGTAATTAGAAAAAAAGAATATAATCTAGAAGAGTTATTATAAATAATGGAAATATCTTCCTTTCAATCTTATTTAATAATTCTTTTTGTTGTATTAATAATAATTTCTATTTTTGTATTCAGACAATTTCTAAAAACAAGAAGTGAAGAATTAAATTTAGTAAAATTCGAGCAGAAAGGTTTAGATTCTCTCACTCAAGCTACAGAATTATATGAATTTGGGTCTATTCAGATAAAAAAAAGATTATATTCTGAAGCAACTAAAACTTTTTTAAAAGCAATTGAAAATTATGAAAATGAACCTGATGAAGCTAAAGCGATAATAAACAATGCTTTAGGATTCTCTTATGCTGCTCAAAATGAATTTAAGAAAGCAATTAAACACTATAACTCTGCAATAAAATCACTCCCAGAATATCCTATAGCCCTAAATAACCTCGCATCAGCACAACAGCGTTTACTTGAGTACGACTTGGCATATGCAACTTATCAACAGGTTTTGGTGATAGATCCAAAAAACAAAACAGCAATTAAAAAAAGTAAGGAGTTAGAAAAAAGAAATAATTATAAACCTTATAAAGGTATTAAAGATAAAGGATTCTAAATATGGAAAATTATTCTTCCTTACTAATTGGTGGAAAACAATTTTCCAGTAGATTAATGGTTGGTACTGGCAAATACAAATCTACTCAAGATATGGTAGAAAGTTTGTCAAATTCTGAAACGGAAATTATAACCGTCGCTGTTAGAAGAATTAAAAATGATCAGACCGGAGAAAATTTACTCGAAAAGATCAACTGGAAAAAATACTGGATGCTGCCTAATACAGCTGGTTGTGTTAATTCCGATGAGGCAGTGAGAATAGCAATTTTGGGTAGAGAACTTGCAAAATTATCTGGTCAAGAAGAAAATAATTTTGTGAAGTTAGAAGTTATTCCTGACAAAAAGTATTTGTTACCAGATCCAATAGAAACCATTAAAGCAGCCGAAATTTTAATAAAAAAGGGTTTTGCTGTACTTCCCTATATCAATGCAGATCCTATTCTTGCAAAAAGATTAGAGGAAATAGGTTGTGCAACTGTAATGCCATTGGGCTCGCCTATAGGCTCCGGACAAGGTTTATTAAATTTATCAAATATTATGATAATTATTGAGAATGCAAAAGTGCCAGTAATAATTGACGCAGGAATTGGGGTACCTAGTGAAGCTTCTCAAGCTATGGAAATTGGAGCTGATGGTGTCTTAATCAATAGTGCAATAGCACAAGCTGAAAATCCTGCTCTAATGGCTAAAGCGATAAATTATGGTGTGAAAGCTGGTAGGCAAGCTTTTCTGGCGGGAAGAATTAAAAAACAAGACTTTGCAGTAGCAAGTTCACCGGAAAATAACATATCTATCTAATTCTCTTTATTGAGCAAAGTTTAAAAAAAAAGCAAAGTTAAAAAAAAGAATAAAAACTTATTATTTTATTCATAGTAATTCAGAAAGAAGATTTGAAACTATTTTCAATGTTTTTTCGCAAATTGGAAGCACACTGTAGTAATTTAATAAATATATTATGAATCTATTAATTCTGGAGTTCTGAGTGAAAGTTATTGTTCTAGGTGGAGATGGTTTTTGCGGTTGGCCTTGTGCGGTGAATTTAGCAGAGCAAAATCATGATGTAATTATTGTCGACAATTTAAGTCGTAGAAAAATTGATATTGATCTAGAGGTAGAATCTTTAACTCCAATTGCTTCGATAACAGAACGACTTTCTGCCTGGGAAGAGACTGGAGGTAAACCTATGAGATTTCTTAACATGGATATCTCGAAACAATATCAAAAATTACTTAATTTGCTCATTGATGAAAAACCAGATTCCGTTATCCATTTTGCAGAACAAAGAGCCGCGCCCTACTCCATGAAATCAAGTTTTACCAAAAGATATACAGTAGATAATAATGTTAATGGTACCCACAACCTTCTTGCTGCAATAGTAGAGAGTAATTTAGATATTCATGTTGTACATTTAGGAACAATGGGAGTCTACGGATATGGATCACACAGAGGTGCAACAATACCAGAAGGTTATCTAAAAGTCGAAGTTCCACAACCAGATGGAAGCCGCTTTGAAGAAGAAATATTACACCCTGCAAGTCCAGGTAGTGTTTACCATATGACTAAAACTTTAGATCAACTATTATTTCTTTATTACAACAAAAATGATCTAGTAAGGATTACTGATCTACATCAAGGAATTGTTTGGGGAACAAATACAGAAGCAACTTTAAAAGATCCTAGATTAACAAACCGATTTGACTATGACGGAGATTATGGAACTGTTCTAAACAGATTTCTTATGCAAGCTGCAATTGGATATCCATTAAGTGTTCATGGGACCGGAGGGCAAACAAGAGCCTTTATACATATAAAAGACTCTGTAAAATGTGTACAACTTGCTCTTGAAAATCCTCCAAAACCTGGAGAAAGAGTTAAGATTTTCAATCAAATGACTGAAAGTCATCAAGTTGGAGAATTAGCTAAAAAAGTTGCGTCTCTAACAGGTGCTGATATCAATTATTTACCAAATCCAAGGAATGAAGCAGTAGAAAATGATCTAATTGTTGATAATAAATGCTTTATAGAATTAGGTTTAAACCCAACGACTCTTGATAATGGTTTATTAGAAGAAGTTGTTGAAGTTGCTAAAAAATACTCCAATAGATGTGATCTCAAGCGCATACCTTGTGTTTCATCCTGGACTAAAAAACAAGCTGAGGCAATTCAGACTAATTAAAATTTCTGAAATAATTACCCAAAGAAAGTGAAAATTGCATTGTTTACTGAAACTTTTTTACCTAAAGTTGACGGCATAGTCACAAGATTGACTAAAACTATTGAATTTTTAATAAAAAATGGTGATGAAGTTATAATTTTTTGTCCAGAGGGGTGTCCAGAATCATATATGGGTGCAACTGTAGTTGGAGTTGCTGCAATGCCATTACCCTTATACCCAGAGTTGAAGCTTGGTTTGCCAGGTCCTGCAGTCTCAGAAAAGTTAGAAAAATTTAACCCAGATTTGATACACGTTGTTAATCCTGCTGTACTTGGCTTAGGTGGCATATGGTTGGCTAAAACTAATAATATTCCTCTTATTGCTAGCTACCATACTCATCTTCCAAAATATCTGGAACATTACGGTATGGGTATGTTAGAGCCACTTTTGTGGGAATTACTTAAAGCAGCTCATAATCAAGCCTTGCTAAATTTATGTACTTCCACTGCTATGGTCAATGAGTTAAAAGATAAAGGTATTCAAAGGACTGCTCTATGGCAAAGAGGAGTAGATACATACAGTTTCCGACCAGATCTGAGAAGTAAGAAAATGAGAGAAAAATTATTTGGGAAATATAAAGACGTTAATTACTTATTGATTTATGTAGGAAGATTATCAGCAGAAAAACAAATTGAGAGAATTAAACCAGTCTTAGAAAGTATCCCTAGTGCTTGCCTAGCGCTTGTAGGTGACGGACCATACAGAAACCAGCTTGAAAAAGTCTTCGAAAATACTAAGACTAATTTCATAGGATATTTATCTGGCGATGAACTTGCTAGCGCTTATGCCTCTGGAGACATATTTTTATTTCCCTCCAGTACAGAAACACTTGGGTTAGTTTTACTAGAAGCAATGGCAGCAGGATGTCCAGTTATCGGAGCCAACAAGGGGGGAATTCCAGATATAATTAGTGACGGGATTAATGGTTGTTTATATGATCCTGATGAAAAAGATAATGGGGAACAAAGTTTAATTGAAGCTACAAAAAAAATTCTAGAGAATGAAGATAAAAGAGAAGTTATGAGGAAAGAAGCACGAAACGAAGCAGAAAAATGGGATTGGAATCAAGCAACGTTACAACTGCAAAATTATTATTCAGATACTCTCAAAGAAATAGAATAAAATTTAATCTAATTATGCTACGTGTGGAGGTGTAGGATTACTATACGAAGTTAAAGGAAGTATTAGAGTAGCGATATTTTGATTCTTTTCAGGCCTTTTTTTCTTAGAGAATTTTTTACCAAAAGGTACTCTTATAACATTGGTTCCCTCAATAGAAAAAATATTTGAGTTATCTCCTGAAAAATTATTGACAAACTTTGGTAAATCTACGTTTTTAACTGGAAGGTGAGTAACTTTACCAGATTTAAAATCTTTGGTCATAGCTTCAAATACCCCAAAAAATTTGATGCCCGAATATTGTAATAAAAAAATTTAAAAAAGTTCTATAAGAAAATATTAAATTTTTATTCAAATTGATAATAACTAACTATGTAGAAGAACGCTAGTCCTTTAAGCGCATTTTTTTTGCTCTAAAGTCTCCCCTTGATTTACATTGCAAGAGCAAATTAAATTGCGATCGCCATATGCATTATTAATTCTGGAAACTGAAGACCAAAACTTAATAGTTGTTTGAGTTTTATAAGGAAAAGAAGCTTTTTCTTTTGAATAAGGATAATTCCAATTATCAGCAATTAACTCTTTTAGCGTATGAGGAGCATTACTTATTACATTATTATTATTTAATTCATTATTATTGACTATTTCGCTGATTTCTTCTCCTATCAATAGCATAGCCTCACAAAATCTATCTAATTCTGCCAAACTTTCACTTTCAGTAGGCTCTATCATGATTGTCTCTGGAACAGGCCAACTTATAGTTGGGGCATGAAAACTATAATCTATTAATCGTTTAGCTAAATCATTTACACTCAAACCAGTTTTGGATTTTAAATCTCTAAAATCTAAAATACATTCATGTGCGACAAAATTATTTTTTCCTTTATAGAGAATCTTGAATTTATGCTTTAAAGAATGCGCAATATAATTAGCAGATAAAATTGCATGCGCAGTTGCTTTCCTTAAACCACTAAAGCCAGCCATTTTTATGTACATCCAACTTATTGGGAGAATACTTGCACTCCCATGCTTAGCAGAAGATACGTAATTAGAAATATTAGTTAAATTATTATCCATTAAAGAATGAGTAGGAAGAAATGGACTTAAAGTATCTGATGCAGCAACTGGACCTACTCCTGGACCACCTCCTCCATGGGGAATGCAGAATGTTTTATGTAAATTCAAATGACAAACATCAACACCATAGTTTCCGGGTTTGCATAATCCAACCTGAGCGTTCAAATTTGCTCCATCTAAATAGACAAATCCTCCAACAGAGTGAATTAAGTCACATATCTTTCTGATTTGTAATTCAAAAACTCCATGAGTAGAGGGATACGTCAACATAAGGGCACCTATTTGGTTATCAAATTTCTTGACCTTGAGCGACAAATCTTGAAAATCAATATTTCCCTCGTCATCACATTCAACAGTTAGAACATCAAAACCTGCCATAACTGCACTAGCCGGATTTGTTCCATGAGCACTTTTGGGAATTAAACATTTTTTTCTTGAAAGTTGGCCTTTTGATTCAAAATAAGAATTTATTGCCAATAAACCTGCAAACTCTCCTTGAGAGCCTGCATTTGGCTGAAAAGAAACTGATTTTAAACCAACAATATCACTTATCCATTTTTCAAGGTCGGATATTATTTTTGAATAGCCTTTAGTTTGATCTGGTGGAGAAAAAGGATGAATGGAAGATAGATTAGCCCAAGAAACTGGATTTAACTCTGCTGCAGAATTTAACTTCATTGTGCAGCTTCCTAATGGCATCATCCCATCTACCAACGAAAAATCTTTTTCAGCAAGTCGGAATATATATCTCATTAATTCAGTTTCACTTTGGTAATTTGTGAATATATCTTGCTGCATCCATTTAGTAGATCTCAAAGCTAAACTTTCAAGATGAAATTTTTTATCAAATTTTATATGCTCTAAATCTTCTTTTTTTTCTATAAGGTTTGCTATAAAAGTTACAATATCTTTTATTTCTTTTTCATTACTAAGCTCATCTAAAGAGATCCCAAAGCCAGTTGAATCTTTAATAGTTGATCCCAACGGCAAAATTCTTAAGTTATAACCATGTTTTAAAGCTTCATTATGGATCTTTTGGGAATGTTCAGAATAAACGTCAACACTATCAAATCTAATCCCATCAGGGATATCAAAACCTAACTCAACCAAACATGATTCTAAATTTATTCTCAACTCCACTAATCTCTTAGCAATTTGCATTAATCCAGAAGGTCCATGATAAATAGCATAAAAAGAAGAAATTATGGCTAACAAAGATTGAGCCGTACAAATATTACTTGTGGCCTTTTCCCTTCTAATATGTTGCTCTCTTGTTTGCAATGCTAGTCTTAAAGATTTTTCTCCATTTTTAGAGAGAGTTTGCCCAACAATTCTTCCAGGTATCAGCCTTTTATATTTTTCGATACATGCAAAATATGCGGCATGAGGCCCACCAAAACCCATTGGAACTCCAAATCTTTGCATACTACCCACTGCAACATCAACACCAAATTCAGAAATTGGTTTAATTAAAACTTGTGCCAGTGGATCAATACATGCCGTTACAATAATTTCTGATCTATGTGCTTGAGATATTAAAAATGTGGGATCAAATAATTCTCCATTTTTACCGGGTAATTGCAACAAAATTCCAAATACATCATCATGATTAGGAAGGTTTCTTTGAGTAAATCGTTTTAAGGATATTCCCAAGGGTTTTGCTCTGGTTTGAAGAACATTAAAAGTATGATCGAAAACATTTGATTCTACTAAGTATACTTTTGAAGATTTATTTTTTCTTGCGGCAAAACTCATTGCCATAGCTTCTGCTGCAGCAGTACCCTCGTCTAACAAAGATGCATTGGCAACAGGAAATCCTGTTAGTTCACACACAATAGTTTGAAAGTTAAATAGAGCTTCTAACCTGCCTTGTGCAATTTCTGCTTGGTATGGAGTATAAGACGTGTACCACCTGGGATTTTCAAGAACATGTCTTTGGATTACTTTAGGCATGTGATTGTCATAATAACCAAGACCTATTAGTGATCTCATTTTGGTATTTTTCTTCGCAATTTCTTCTAATTCATTTAAAGCCTGAATTTCTGAGCAACCTTGGGGCAATATTCCTGAAGATTTATCTTCAAGCTGAATATCTTCAGGAATAACTTGATTCATGAATTGATCAATATTATTAAAACCAAGTTTAGAGAGCATTTTCTGCTCATCAACATCACTCAAGCCAAGGTGTCTATTAATAAATAAATCTGAATTAATTGTGGATTTCATGTCCAAATTTTTTCTATAACTTAGCCTATTGATAAAGATTTTGCTTTAATTTGGCATAACCTTTGATTTATATGCATCTGAGGTCATCAAATCATCAAATGATACTTCGGAATCAGGTTTAATAACTATTAACCATCCTTCTCCAATCGGATCATTCTGTAAAATCTCTGGATTATTAATAACACTCTCATTTACAGATACTATTTCTCCCGAAAAAGGGAGGTAAACTTCCTCAACGGCCTTAACAGATTCTATTGTTCCAAAAGTCTCACCTTTTTCTAAAGTCATCCCTTGATCAGCTAATTCAACAAAAACAATATCTCCTAATTGATCTATAGCAAATTCGCTGACTCCAATTTTTAACAATCCGTTTTCTTCCAAGACATATTCATGGGTATCAGCATAGTTGAGGTTGACTGGAAACTGGTAAGACATGATTAAATTGATAAAGAAAATAGAGAATCCTTTGAAATTAATTTTTCCTCTAATAGTTCAAATAATAATTGAATTAATGCAATTTTGATGTGAGCTATGTGAGAACCACCTTGAACAAAAATATTGTAAGGATCTCTTAGAGGAGCATCAGCGGAAAATTCACTTGTACTACCTTCAATAAATGTACCTCCTGCCATTAATAATTTTGAATCATATCCATCCATTGATGATGGAACAACATTAAGAAAAGAATCTACAGGTGAAGAAGTTTGAAAAGATTGACAAACTTTTTTTACCAAATCAGGATTATTCAATCTTACTGACTGGATAAGATCAGATCTATAAGTCGCAGGTTCTGGCAAAACCCTAAATCCCAAATTCTTAAAAACTGCTGCAACCATATCAGCACCTTTTAGTGATTCGTGAACAATTTGTGGTGCTAAAAACAAACCCTGCAAAATTAATCTTCCTAGTCCAAAATTTATTCCTGCAGATGAACCAATACCTGGAGAAGTTAATCTAGAACATGCCATCTCAACCAACTCTGCATCTCCTGCTACATACCCACCAGTAGGAACGATTGTTCCTCCCAAATTTTTAATCAATGATCCAGCAATTATATTTGCCCCTTTAGAAATTGGTTCACAATCTTCAACAAGCTCCCCATAACAGTTATCAACAAAACATATACAGTTACGATCAACAGAATGAATCAGACTACAAATTTTCTCTATCTGATGATTCGTAAGAGATTTTCTCCAACTATACCCACAACTTTTTTGTATGAAAACTAATTTGCATGAATTTTCTTTAAAGTAATGAAAAATTTTTTCTTCAAAAGAATCAAAATTATTGCAAATATTTATTTGTTTATATTCAATCCCAAAATCTTTAAGTGAGCCTTTACCTCCTCCCCTTATTCCTATCACTTCTTCTAATGTGTCATATGGTTGTCCCGTAAGAGATAACATCACATCACCAGGTCTAAGAATTCCAAATAAGACCGAACTTATTGCATGCGTTCCACTTACAAATTGCATCCTCACAGCTGCCTTTTCAGCAAGAAACAATCTTGCAAAAACCGCATCAATTTTTTCTCTAGATATATCACCATAACCACTACCAGTAGATTGATTGAAATGACTAGTAGAAACTTTTTCTTCCTTAAAAATTGTCAAAATATTTTCTAATTTCTGGAAAACCTGATTGGATCTTGCTTGGAAAACTTTACTTAAACTTTCTTCTACAGAAAGAACAGCGTTTTCAGCCAGTTTAAAGTTATTGTTTCGTATCATTAGTGATGAAAACTCATATTATTTTTCAGAAGCTAAATTTCTTAATTCAGCTAGGAAAGCATTAGGTCCCCTACCCTGGAAATAAGAGAGTTTTTTTGAAGCCTCATACAAATCAAGCAGTTCTCCATCTAATTCTTCTGCCGTATAATCTCTAATTCCTGCTATTACCTCAGCAAAACGTTCTCTACGGTTAGATTTATTAACAGAATAGGCTTCCATTACCTGAATTTTACATGATCTCCAAGCCTTATTCTGACAAAAATGCACTGAAAGGGCATCACTTAAAGCAGAAGCTTCTTCATCTTCTATATACCAATCAAAAGATGAAGGGAGAGATTTTAATCCTGAAAATATCTCAAATAACTCCCCGGCCGACAATGGATTACCAAAATCATTTTTTAAGGGTAAGGCAGACTCTTGTAAAGATTTCCATAACTCTGGGTAATCACTTTCTAAACGATCCCTGATTTTTTCTATACCTTGATCAAGAATCGTATTAACTTGGGCTAAAGCAAGAAAAACTTCAGGCCCAGGCGAAGATAACTTTCCATTCCTAAGATTCGAAATTTGCGAGTTATGAACTTTACCTAAATCAAGAATTTCAGAAAGTAATGGCAAAACCCTATGTGACCATCCATTTCTCTCATGCCAAAGATGTATCAAATGAGCCATAGCCCTTCGACCTCTAGATAATTTATCGCGATATCCGAGACTCACAGATAATTAAACTTATCAATAGTATAGTATGATAATATTACATATCGGTAATTTTGAAAATAGTATTTCAATATCATGAATTCAGTGATTTTCCAAGAAACAGCAAAATTAAAAAAACCTGTTCCAGCTGAAAAAGTTATAGAACTTTCAGAAAAATTACTGGAACCTTCCAGTCATTCAAAAAAATATCCTCCAAGATTACATAAAACTTGGGGAACAATCGTTTTCATGGTAGCAATTCATATTCTTGCTCTTATAGCTATACAACCAAAATTTTGGAGTCTCCCTGCAGTCTTATCATTATTATTTTTTTACTGGGTTACTGCTTGTCTAGGCGTCACTCTTGGATATCACAGATTATTATCTCACAGATCTTTTATAGTACCAAGATGGCTAGAAAGATTTTTTGCTACCTGCGGAGCCATAAGTTGCCAGCATGGACCAATAGATTGGGTAGGTTTACATAGGCATCACCACTCTTTTTCAGATACTGAAGTAGATCATCATAATAGTAAAAAGGGTTTTTGGTGGAGTCATATGGGTTGGATGTTTAAAGACGTAGAAGCACTGAAAACTGTTCCAAAACTTAGTGCAGATTTAATTAAAGATCCATACTATAGATTTCTAAATAAATATTTTTTATTCTTACAAATTCCTATTGGACTTTCTTTGTACGCAATAGGTCAAAAACTAGGAGTTGGAGGTTGGGCTCTAGTCCTTTGGGGAATTCCATTGAGGCTTGTGGTGGTTTATCACATAACTTGGCTAGTAAATTCAGCAACACATTGTTGGGGTAAAGCGCCATTTGAAAGTGGTGATTCATCTAAAAACAATGCATGGGTTGCTGCATTAACATTTGGAGAGGGTTGGCATAATAACCATCATGCATTTCCTAATTCAGCAAGACAAGGATTATTTAGAGGTCAAATAGATATAACATGGGAACATATTAAGATTCTTGCGAAATTAGGTCTTGCAAAAAAAGTAAAGTTACCCTCTAGGTCTTATTATTAATTATATTGTTCAATATTTTCATGGCTAAAAGAGTACAAGTCGCATTAACAGAATCAATCGCCTCATTAGGTAAAGAAGGAGATTTAGTTGAAGTAGCTCCTGGATATGCAAGAAATTTTCTATTACCTTATGGAAAGGCAATGAATATAACCCCAGCTGTTCTTAAACAAATTGAACGGAAAAAAGAAAAAGAAAAAATTGCTGCAGATAAGTTAAAGAAAGAAGCTTTAGATTTCCAAACTGCCTTGTCAACAATAGGTAGGTTCACTATTAAAAAACAAGTTGGAGAAGATGGTGTGCTTTTTGGAACGGTGACCAATGGGGATGTTGCCGAAGCAATAGAAGCAGCAACCAAAAAAGAAATTGATAGAAGAAATATCACAGTTCCTGATATTCACAATTTAGGTTCCTTCACTGCAAAAATAAAATTACATCAAGAAGTACATGCAGAAGTAAATATTGAAGTAACAAGTTAATCAATTTGTTGCATTATGTTGAAAAGTAGCCAGAGTATATATCTAAGCAATTAAAGATATGGTTTCCGTACCTTTTCCAAATAATGGGCAAAATAAAAACTTTAAAAAAGATTTTAATAGTGAAAATGCTGGATTAGTCCCTCCTCAAAACATTCAAGCAGAAGAAGCAGTTCTTGGTGGTATACTCCTTGATCCAGATGCAATTGGCAGAATTGCGGACTTAATTAAACCTGAAGCTTTTTATATAAATGCACATCAAGAGATTTATAGAACAGCATTAATGTTGCATACCCAAGGTAAACCAACTGATCTAACATCAATGAGTGCATGGTTAGCGGATAATGGATCACTAGAAAAAATTGGAGGGAACAACAAACTAGTAGAACTGGTTGAAAATGTATCTTCTACAGCGTCCATCGAACAAGTTGCTAATTTAATTAACGACAAATTCATGAGGAGGCAACTTATCAGATCTGGAAATGAGGTTGTTCAGTTAGGTTTTGATCAGACTCAAGATACTAATGAAGTTTTAGATAAAGCAGAGCAAAAAATATTTGAAATCAGTCAAGAAAAACCTTCAAAAGGGCTGACTCAAGCAGCTGAAATCCTTACGAGTACTTTCAATGAAATAGAGTCGAGATCATTAGGTACTTCAGTAGCTGGAATTCCTGTAAATTTTTACGACCTTGATGCCATGACTCAGGGTTTTCAAAGAAGTGATTTAATAATTGTTGCTGGAAGACCTTCAATGGGAAAAACTTCAATGGTTCTTAATCTGGCTAAGAATGTTGCACAATCTCAAGATTTACCTGTGTGCGTATTTAGCCTTGAAATGAGTAAAGAACAGTTGACGTATAGATTACTCTCCATGGAAGTTGGAATCGAGAGTGGCAGGCTTAGAACAGGAAGATTACAGCAAGATGAATGGCCTTTACTTGGAGAAGGTATCAATTCATTAGGTCAATTACCAATATTTATAGATGACAAACCTAACTTAAGTGTTTTAGAGATGAGATCTCTTTGCAGAAGGTTAATAGCTGAACAAAAAAAAGAACTTGGATTAATTGTGATTGATTACCTCCAATTGATGGAAGGGACTACTCCTGATAATAGGGTGCAAGAACTTTCAAGAATAACAAGAGGTCTTAAAAGCATGGCAAGAGAATTAAAAGTACCTGTAGTTGCCTTGTCTCAACTTAGTAGAGGAGTAGAGTCTAGAACAAATAAAAGACCAATGTTAAGCGATCTAAGAGAATCAGGTTCTATTGAACAAGACGCAGATTTAGTATTAATGATCTATAGAGATGAATACTATAATCCAGAGACTGAAGATAGAGGGATAACAGAGATCATTGTCACTAAACATAGAAATGGGCCCGTAGGAACTGTTAAATTATTATTTGAACCTCAATTCACAAGATTTAGGAATTTAGCTAATTAAATCAATCCTAAAATGCAAAATCATCAAGCAACAAATGAATCTTTTGACATCATCGTTATTGGAGGAGGACATGCAGGATGCGAAGCAGCTATAACAACTGCAAAATTAGGGTTTTCTACAGCCTTATTTACAATCAATTTAGATAGGATTGCCTGGCAACCTTGTAATCCTGCAGTTGGCGGTCCAGCAAAAAGTCAGTTGGTTCATGAAGTTGATGCATTAGGTGGAATTATTGGTAAATTAGCTGATGAGACAGCTATACAAAAAAGAATATTAAATGCGAGTAGAGGTCCAGCCGTATGGGCATTAAGAGCTCAAACAGATAAAAGAGAATACTCAAAAAGAATGATCGAAATACTACAAAATACAGATAATTTATCCTTAAAAGAAGCAATGATTACTGAACTGGATATTGCAAAAACTGAAGAAATTGGATTGAACTCAAGAAAAATCGTAAAAAAAAGAATAAAGGGTGTAAAAACATTCTTTGGAAGTTATTATTCAGCGAAATCAGTTATCATAACAGCTGGTACTTTTTTAGAAGGCAAAATATGGATAGGAAATAAATCAATGTCAGCCGGTAGATCGGGCGAACAAGCAGCACAAGGTCTAACTCAAAACCTGCACGAAATTGGGATTAAAACAGAACGTTTAAAAACAGGAACTCCAGCAAGAGTTGACAAAAAAAGTATCATTTTTGATGAATTAGATATTCAACCCAGTACTGCAGCTGATAAATATTTTTCGTTTGATCCAGATATCAAAAATAATATGCCCCAAGTGAGTTGTCATATCACAAGGACAACTTCAAAAACACATCAACTCATTCGAAATAATTTACATTTAACGCCCATTTACGGCGGTTTTATTGATAGTAAAGGGCCAAGATATTGTCCATCTATTGAAGATAAAATAGTTAAATTTGCTGATAAAGAATCACATCAAATTTTCTTAGAGCCAGAAGGAATTAATACCCCTGAAATATATGTGCAAGGATTCTCTACAGGTTTACCAGAAAATATTCAATTAGAACTTTTAAGAACCTTACCTGGATTAAGTAAATGTAAAATGTTGCGACCAGCATATGCTGTCGAGTATGAATATATTCCTGCAACACAGCTCCAAACATCGCTCGAAACGAAAGAAATTGAATATTTATTTAGCGCTGGACAAATTAATGGAACTACTGGTTATGAAGAAGCAGCAGCACAAGGATTAGTTGCGGGAGTCAATGCGACAAGAAAACTAAACAAAAAAGATCCAATAATCTTCACTAGAGAAAGTAGCTATATAGGAACAATGATCAATGATTTAATTACTAAAGATCTCAAAGAACCATACAGAGTTCTCACTAGTAGGAGTGAATATAGGTTAACTCTTAGAGGAGATAATTCAGATAGGAGATTAACCCCATTAGGTTATCAAATAGGGCTAATTGATGAGAAAAGATGGTCGGCCTATCAAGAAAAAATGAAACTCCTCGAGGAAGAGAAATTACGATTAAATAACACCCGCTTAAAAAATACCGATGAAATATCAAAAAAAATTGAATTAGAAACTGGATCGAAGATCAAAGGCTCAACAACTTTGAAAGAACTCTTAAAAAGACCAAACTTTCATTATTCAGATCTAATAAAATATAATTTGACTGAAAAAAATCTAGGTTCTTCAATACAAGAAGGTGTTGAAATAGATATTAAATACGAGGGTTATCTTAAAAGACAAAAAAACAACATTGAACAAATAAATCGTCAAAGCTGTAAATCTCTGCCTCAAGAAATAAATTATGAAAAGATTGATACATTATCTTTAGAAGCCAGAGAAAATTTGAATAAGATAAAGCCAAAAAATTTTGGTGATGCTTCAAAAATTCCTGGGGTTAGCAAAGCTGATTTAACTGCATTACTTGTTTGGCTCAAAATAAAAGAGATAAAAAAAGAAAAGGCAAATATTTTTGCTGAAAAAAAGTTATCATCGTAAAAGCAATCTGTCATAGCACTGAATAATAAACTTTTTAAATCCCCAAAAATATTATGGGAAGAAAAAGCATCTACTTTTTTAGTGAAAAATTCACTCCCAAAAATATCTGGTCCATGGAAATTAATGCTGCTTGGGGATGGAAGTCCAACTAGACATCTACAACTTTTAACTAATCAAGAAACAAAAATTAAATTAATTTCAATGCAATTAGATCCTATATGCAGTCAAGAGGGTCCTAAAGAATTGAATCAATTAAATGGCCCATTAATTAGAAGACAAGTATGGATTAAAAACAATAATAAAAACTTAGCTTGGGCTGAGAGTTGGTGGAATGCAGAACAAGTGAGTGAAAATTTAAAAGCCAAAGAAGAACCAATTTGGAAAAATTTGACGCAAGACAGATCAGAATTGTTTAGAGAAGTTGATCGAATTTCACTTGTGAATTCAAAATGGTTAGAAGATCAATTTTGTTTTAAAGGTCCATTCTGGTCAAGAAATTATCGATTTTTTCGTGACAAAAAGCCCCTCACAATTATTAGGGAAGTTTTTAATCCACATTTAGAAAGTTTACTGGGTTCTTCTGGCATCAAAGAATTTGCAAATCTATACTCTTCTTCTTCTTGATCTAGGAAGATTTCTTAATTTTGATTGGCCTTGTGGGTTTAATTGGTCTCTTAATAAATTATTCTCTTTTTCTGAATCTCTTTGCCATCTTTCAACTTTGAAATCCATTTCATCGGGCCAATCTTCGTCTTTACTATCTTTCCCATAAGGTAATTTTTTTTGCTCAGTTGTTTGTAAATTTTTTGGTTGCCTTAAAGATATTGCTTCTAAAGGTCTTTTTGAATTTGGTTTAGTAGATTCATAAGAACTTGATTCTCTACTGAATGTCTTAATATCGCTTTTATCATCGATAAAATTCTCATCATTCCAATCATCATTATCTTCATCAAAAAATAAATCCACTTTTTCAGATACCCATCTCCCTACTTTTTTAACACTCTTACTTGTTATTCCTTGAAAATCTGAGTTCCTTCTTTTACCTGGCCTAGCCCCAGATACTCCATCAACGAATTGTCTTCCAGTTTCAAATATTTTATCAACTTGTTTATCAACAATATTTCTATCAAAACTATTTCTAAGATTTCTAATTCTCCTTGAATCCATAAAGTATTATGCTTTTTAAAATATAAATTACATTAAAAAAATAAATAATTCCAAATATAGAAACAAAAACACATCTTATATTTTTAATCAAACAAAATTAAACAGTTTTTATTCCATGATCCATTAAAAAAATTTACACAACATTTTTTACAGGCAATATTCTTTATTCTTTTCCTATAGAAAAATTTCTCACCACAATTTCGACAAGTTCCTATATATTTTAATTCTCTCCTTTCAATAGGAAATGAGTGCCTTACAGAAATTTGAAAATTCTTCTCTTTTTTATTAATTTCATTCATCTTTTCTAAGAAATTTGGGCCATGAATCTCATGTTTTTTTAATATCCTATCTACCCAAGCATGAATCATTTCATGACATAAAGTACTGTTTATTTCACTAAAAGATAATTTACTCAAAATAGGTTTCGATAAGATAATTTCAGAATCTACATGACCATTAATTCGTTTTCTTTTATAAAAACCAGCTGTAGTTTTTAATCTATTGTCACTCCATCTAACTTTTACTAGAGGTTGATTTTTAACCGTTAAAGAATTTTCAAAATATTGGCTATTAAATCTATGAAATAAAGGTAAAAGAGGAATTAAAGGCACTATGGATTAAAATTAATATTATTTTGACAAAAAAAGCCATCAAAAACGATTTCTTTTCTTAAAGTAATAAAAAACTTAAATCAACATGGACGCAACACTAGTTAAAGATATAGGAATTAAAGCATTATTAGTTGGCGGAGCAGTACTAGTTTCTTTTTGGACTTTTAATGCAGTCAAATTAGTTATAAGCGCTAGAGGAATTAATCCATTAGTAAGAAAGTTTTTTGATCAAATAGCTGCTGGCAGAATTGATGCAGCTTATGGTTTGACTACAAAAACTTATAAAACACATGTTAAGCGCCAAGACTTTCTTAAATTCTTAGCAAGCTTAAACCTCAATAAATACAGAAATTTAAAATCTGGAAGACCTAGAGTCCAAGAAGATCAAATCATAATAACTTTAAATTTAAAATCAGAAGACAAACAAGATGAGCTTCCATTAGATTTTACTTTCGCAAAAACTGACAATGATTGGAAAATAGACAGAATAGCAAAAGTGAATTAATAATTTCTTATGAGGCAAAAAGAATTGTTTAAAGAAGAAATAATACATCAATTAGAATTACACCCAAGTAGATTAGATAAAGAAAAAATAATCTCAGAAGCAATGGAAAAAGGTCTGGATGATTTTTTTGAAGGAATCCGTATGGCACTTGATCCATTGGTAACTTTTGGTGTAAAAATTGTTCCTGAGAAAGAGAATAAAAAAAGTCAAAATTTTTTATGGAATGATTTTAAAGAATTAGCCAATAAGCTTATTCAAAGAGAACTGACTGGTCACGCTGCTCGCGATGCAATTCTTAATTCTATGGAATCTGCAACAAAAGAAGAGTGGAATGGATTTTATAGACGAGTTTTAATTAAAGATCTTAGATGTGGTGTATCTGAAAAAACAATCAACAAGATAGCAAAGAAATTTCCCAAATATGCGATTCCTATTTTTTCTTGTCCATTAGCTCATGACAGTGCAAATCATGAAAAAAAAATGATAGGAAAAAAGCAAATTGAAATCAAATTAGATGGAGTGCGCGTCTTAACTATTATTAGGCAAAATAAAGTAGAAATGTTTTCTCGTAATGGGAAACAATTTCATAATTTTGGTCATATTATCTCAGAAATAGAAGAAGTCTTAAAAAAAGATCCAGCACCTTATGACTTAGTCCTAGATGGTGAAGTAATGAGTGCGAACTTTCAGGATTTAATGAAACAGGTACATAGAAAAGATGGCAAACAAACAAAAGACGCAGTACTCCACCTATTTGACTTATGTCCCCTTGAAAACTTCCAAAAAGGAAGATGGGAAACTAGTCAAACAACAAGAAGTTTATTAGTAAAAGAATGGGTAGCAAAACATTATATACTTCTACAACACATAAAAACACTTGAATGGGAAAATGTAGATCTCGACACCATTGAGGGACAGAAAAGATTTGTAGAACTGAATAAATCTGCTGTGGAGGGTGGATATGAAGGAGTAATGATTAAAGATCCTGATGCTATGTATGAATGTAAAAGAACACACAGTTGGTTAAAGGCAAAACCTTTTATTGAAGTCACTTTAAAAGTTGTATCGGTTGAGGAAGGCACAGGTCGTAATAAAGGTAGATTGGGAGCAATACTGGTAGAAGGGGAAGATGATGGGTATAAATACAGTCTTAGTTGCGGAAGCGGTTTTAGTGATTTCCAACGTGAAGAATATTGGTCAAAACGCAATCATCTCATAGGTCAACTTGTAGAAATCAGAGCTGATGCTAAAACTAAATCCAGGGATGCGGTGGCTTTTAGTCTTAGGTTTCCTAGATTCAAATGCTTTAGAGGATTTAAGGCTGGAGAAAAAGTTTAAATTTTAAAAAATAATATTCAACAAAGTAGTCAATGCGAAATGTGTTTTTTAATTAAAAAAACTTAAAATCCTATATATAAAATATAAGAATAATTATCAAGAATTTTTGTAAGACTTATGACAAAGAAAAAAGTTTTCAAATACATAAAAACACCCTGTGGACAAGCAAAATATATCGAATTAGAAGCGAACAAAACTTTACTAGGTAAATTTAGGCTTTTATGGTTTACCTTAATTGCATCTATTAGAGATTGGAATATTAAAGACTAAATTCTTAAGAGTTTTCAAAAAATTCTCTAGAGTACTTAGCCAAGAAATATACCACTAAAAAAGTTGCAACAACTCCAATAGTAGTTATATATAAATTATTTGGAGATTGCACATTTTCTAACTCCTGGAGACTTTTTGCCAAACTACCTATTGAGCAATAAAGAAAAGTTCCTGGAATTATTCCAAGAAGACCAAGAGCAAAATCACTAAATTTAACATTATTTAAACCATAAAAATAATTAAGAATACTAAAAGGAAACATCGGCGATAATCTCGCTAAAAAAATTAATTTAAGTCCACCTTTTTCTACTACTTTCTCCATAACACTTAATTTTGGATAACGGCTAAAAAGGTTTTTTAGCTTTTTTGCAAAAAAACTTTTTGATACAAAAAATGCAACTGATGCCCCTATGGAAGCGGAAATGAAAACGATAATAGATCCTAAATATGAGCCATATAAAAAACCTGCTAATAGAGACAACCAAGAAGCTGGAAGTATTAATAAAACAATTAAGATATAAATGCAAACAAACGCAAAAATGCCAATTCCAGTATTAAAAAAAAAAGACAAATTATAAATATTTTCAAGAAATATATTCATTCTCAATTCAAAAGTTCGAGTTTTTTAGTAATTCTTTCCTTTTGTGCCGAACCTTCATTTAATTTAAATCTGCATTCATCAACAATATCTTTTGGAGCCTTATCAACGAAATTTTTATTAGATAATCTCTTATTTAAATTTTCTAATTCAATAGTCACCTTTTTAAAATCCTTGGTTAACCTTTCCTTTAATGCATCTATATTTACAAAATCCTGAAAAGGTAAGTAAACCTCTAAATCGCTAATTATCCCAGAAAACGATTTAGCAAACTCTTTTTTATCAACAGCATTAGTTTTAAAAATAAATACTTCAGAAGATTTAGTTAAGGTTTGAATATCATCAACTAAAGTTTTTAAAAAATCAATCAATTCATCATTGTCTGAAATTAAATATACAGGAACTTTTTCTGATGGCTTAAGACCTAATTCAGCTCTCAAATTTCTAATCAACCTAATAATTTCAAAGAGTTGCTGAAAGGAATTATCAAGCTTATTATCAACAAATTTATTTTCGTGAATTGGCCATTTTTGAAGAGATAATAATGCATTATCTGGTTTTAGTTGCAGCACATGCCATAGCTCCTCAGTAATGTGCGGCATAAAAGGATGAATCATTACCAAGATATCATTAAGCACTTTTATTAAAACTTTTTCAGATATTTGTCTATTTTTAGTCTCTTTATTATTAAACCTTTGTTTAGCAAATTCTACATACCAGTCACAAAAATCATTCCACGTAAATTCATATAGTAGTTTCGCAGATTCTCCCAATTTATATTCTTTCAACAAAGCAGCGACCTTTATATTTACCTGATTCAATTTCGATAAAATCCACTTATCACATAACTCTAAAGAAGTTTCATCACTCTCATTAAGCGAATAATTATTATTAGAAGTTTTATTAATTAACACAAATTTAGTTGCATTCCATAATTTATTTGCAAAATTTCTTGAAGCTTCAACAGTTGAAGATGTATCTTTTTTCCTATCAAAATCAAGCCGGATATCTTGTCCAGCGCCTGCAACTTCTCGAATTAAAGCAAATCGTAGAGCATCAGAACCATATTTATCAATTAATAGTATTGGATCAATACCATTACCTGAACTTTTACTCATTTTTTTATTGTTTTCATCTCGGACTAGACCATGAATATAAACATCCTTAAAAGGAATATTATTAGTAAAAGTATTCCCCATCATTGTCATTCTCGCCACCCAAAAGAAAATAATATCGAAACCAGTAACAAGAACACTATTTGGATACCATTTTTTAAAATCCGGATCATTTGTATTTGGCCAACCAAGGGTTGAGAAAGGCCATAAACCACTTGAAAACCATGTATCCAAAACATCTTTATCACGAACCAATTTAATATTTAATCCAAATTTTTTATTAGCTTCGATTAAGGCATCCTCTTCATTTCTCGCAACAACATATGGAGTATTTTGTTCTATTGAGTCTTGAGATTCATCTAAAACATACCATGCTGGTATTTGGTGACCCCACCACAATTGCCGACTGATACACCAATCATTAATATTCTCTAACCAATCCTTATAAACTTTCTCCCAGCGTGGAGGAATAAACGATGGTTTTTTAGAATCAATTTCATTAAGACATCCTTGTGATATA
>QCIX01000017.1 GCA_003216355.1 Prochlorococcus sp. AG-402-N23
AATCTTTCTAAACCAATAGCAAAACCAATTGCAGGGGTATTTGGGCCTCCCATTTGACTTATTAGATCGTCGTATCTTCCTCCTCCGCAAACTGTAGCTTGGGAGCCTAGAGAACCGCTAGTAATTTCAAAAGCAGTATGGGTGTAATAATCTAAACCTCTTACTAAATTAAAATTTTCCACGTAAGGTATTTTTAAAATCTCCAATTGTTTTTTTAAGTCTGAATATCTGTTATGACTTTTTTCAGACAAAAAATCAAATAATCTTGGTGCATTTTCAAGAGCTTTTTTTGTTTGAATATTCTTTGTGTCCAAAATCCTCAAAGGGTTTTTAGTAATCCTGTTCTGAGAATCTAAATCTAGAATATCTTTATTTATTTCTAGCCATTTTAAAAAGGATTTTTGAAAATTTGATCTGTCATTTGTATCACCTAAAGTATTTATTTCTAGATTGAGTTCTTTTATTCCTAATTTTCCTAAGATATCCCAAGCTAAAGCAATAATTTCAACATCACTTCTAACTGAATCATACCCTATAAACTCAACCCCTAACTGATGAAACTGTCTTTGTCTGCCTGCTTGAGGTCTTTCGTATCGAAACATAGGACCCATGTACCAAAGTTTTTGAAGAGGATTAGACGATATTCCATTTTGTATTAACGCTCGTGCGACTGATGCCGTTCCTTCGGGTCTGAGAGTACAGGATCTCTCCCCCCTATCAAAAAATGTATACATTTCCTTACTGACAACATCTGTTCCTTCGCCAATTCCTCTTATAAATAACTCGGTCATTTCCAGTATTGGTGTTCTTATTTCTTTGATGGATGCTCTTGAAAGCTGTTCCAATACAATTTTCTCAACGTTTTGCCACTTTATTAATTGATCAGGCAATAAGTCTACTGTTCCTCTTAGATTTTTTAAGTTATTCAAAGTTCTAAAAAATAATTCAAAATTTTAATTCCTCTAGAAATTAATCTTTGATTAGTGATTATGTGAGACAATTTTAATTTAACATTTAGAAAAACTATTGGGAATTAAGAAAAGTCAAGATAATCAGCATTGCGGTACACAGCCAAAAAAAATTGCTTTTGGAATAGCACCTCTTGGTATAGTGTCAATAGGAATAGTGCCAATGGGAGTAATAAGTATTGGGGTAGTACCAATGGGCGTATTTTCTTTTGGTGCAGTAGCAATGGGAATAGTCAATTTATCAGTAGTTGGGATGGGAATCATCTCTGCCGGAGTTACTACTATGGGAATATGGGAGTATTCACCTAATTCTCATAACAATCATCATAATCATTCCAAACAAATTTCAAATTCAAATAAGGAAAATATGATGTCAAATCTATTTAACACTAAACAAGAGGCTGAAGAAGCTGCCTCAAAATACGGATGTGTTGGAGCACATAAAATGGGTAAAAAATGGATGCCTTGTAAGATGCACTAAATATTTTCTTAGTCAAAAATTTATTAAATATTAATTCAAAATCTCTACTCTAAAATCAAGATTTTTTGCCTCATCAGTAGTTAATTTTCTTGACCAAGCTCCTTGCACAGGACTATTCCATCTGAACCCAGCATTTTTAGCTAAAGACCTATCTTCGTAACTAATCAGTGCCTTGTATAAAAACCTCGGTTCAGTAGCTTTAAGTAAAAGTTCCTCTAAATTATCACATTTTTTGAAGACCTCAGATATGTAAAAGCAATCAGATAAAGCTCTATGTAAATTCCAAACTGGAATTGAAAAAGATAAAGCTAGATCAGTTACTGAGGGTCTATTTTTTAGTGATTTTTGAAAAGACCAATTAATATCTTCTAAACTGCATATCCATTTTTTATTAAGTTTAGGTAATCTTCCTTTCCCAAACCATTTCTTATCAAACTCTACATTATGCGCGACAATGAAATCCGAACAATCTACAAGTTTTAAAAAGAAATTCAATCCATCTTCCCATGGTTGAGAGATATTAGTTACTTCTGCAGATATGCCATTAACAAATTCTGCTTCATTATTATTAACCGGGAATAAAAATGAGACCTGTGAAAGTACACATTTAAAAGATACATCAAACAAAATACAACCTATTTCTATCACTTCATCTTTATTTTCATCTAAACCTGTTGTTTCAGTATCAAGAATTAAAATTTTTTCAATTTTTTTATTCTGATTTGCAACACTATCTTCAGATGGATAACTAATAACTTGATCCTGAAGAATATCCAATTGATTTAATTCTTTTTTGTTAGATAGTTCCAATTAGCTGAAAACACTTTCATTTATCTTGACGCATTTAATAAAAATTTCTCTTAAATTAATATAAATTAAGAAACATGATTAGAAAATAATTTTTGAAACATTTTTAGTTTATGAAAGATGACTTTTACAAAATATCAATTTAATAATTTTTGTTATTGGCCTTCAAATCCTAAAAAAATTGTGGAATTTATTGGTGGAAGTTATCTAGCTTCTAAACCAGATTTAACTTATAGAAGATTCATCGAGAGTTTAATTAATAAAAACTATGCAGTACATGCATATAAATACACTCCACAATTTGATCACCAACAACTTGCTATTAAAGCATGGAGGGATTTCAAGAATTGCCGAATATCTTTATCAAAGAGAATAGGAACATCAATTCCATCCATAAGAATTGGTCATAGTCTAGGCTGCAAACTTCATCTAATTTCCCCTGATGGTGGAAGAAATTGCGAAAAATTCGTATCAATAAGTTTTAATAACTTCAGTGCTAACAAATCTATTCCATTATTGAAACAAATTTCTCAAAAATTAGAATTCAACAGTGAATTCAGCCCAAGCCCTGAAAGAACTTTGCGATTAATTGAAAAAACATATAATCAAAAAAATAACTATCTAATAAAATTCAATTCAGACGAATTAGATCAAACAGATAAATTATTTGCTTGTCTGAAAGCAAGAAAAGAAGATAATTCAAAGGGGGTAATGTTAAAAGGTACACACACTATAATTGCAAGCGCAGGACTAAGAGAAAATTTTTTGGGAGACTGGGCCGATGATGAATTCAAAAGAAATACTATAAAAAAAATTTCCAATTTAATTGATGAATCTTATTAGGATAATTCTTTCAGCTTTTCCAAAACAGAACTATCTTCAAGAGTGCTTATATCACCGCTAATTTTTTCTCCAGAAGCCAAAGATCTTAAAATTCGCCTCATAATTTTTCCACTACGTGTTTTCGGAAGAGAGTCAGAAATTATAATCTTTTCAGGCTTTGCGATAATTCCAATTTCATTAACAACATGTTTCTTTAGATCCTCTACTAATTCTGAAGAACCGTTCACATCTTTCTCTAGAGATACAAAAGCAACTATAACTTCACCTTTTAAATTATCTTTTTTGCCAACGACTGCAGACTCTGCAACTGATTTATGACTTACCAAAGCAGATTCTATTTCCATTGTTCCTAACCTATGTCCTGAAACACTTATGACATCATCCACTCTTCCCATAATCCAAATATATCCATCTTCATCAATGCGTGCTCCATCTCCAGCAAAATAAACATTTTTTTCTCCTTTAAAGGAAATATATTCCCAATAACTCTCCAAATATCTCTCTGAATTTCCGTGAATTGTTCTCATCATTCCTGGCCATGGTTTCTTAATAATTAAATAGCCACCATCGTTCTCCTTAACCTTATCTCCATTCTTATCGATGATTTCAACTTCGATTCCTGGCAGAGGGAAAGTAGCTGAACCTGGCTTTGTAGCAACGACTCCAGGCAAGGGACTTATCATCACACCACCAGTCTCAGTTTGCCACCAAGTATCAACAATAGGGCATTTATTTTTACCAATAACATCCTTGTACCACATCCATGCCTCAGGATTAATTGGTTCTCCAACTGTGCCCAAAAGTCTAAGACTCTCAAGATTATATTTATCAGGGATTTCACGCCCAGACTTCATAAATGATCTTATTGCAGTTGGTGCAGTATAAAAAATAGAAACCTTATATTTTTGAACAATTTCCCAAAAAGCCCCTAAATTTGAAGGTCTTGGCACTCCTTCATACATTAAGGTTGTAGCACCATTAGATAAAGGCCCATAAACTATGTAACTATGGCCTGTAATCCAACCAACATCAGCAGTACACCAGTAAATATCGTTATCTTTCAAATCAAAAATCCATTTAAATGTCAAATGGGACCAAAGATTGTAACCACCTGTAGTGTGAACTACACCTTTGGGCTTCCCAGTAGAGCCTGAAGTATAAAGAATAAAAAGTCTATCTTCGCTATTCATTATTTCTGGCTCACACTGATCTTTTTGATCTTTTAATAATTCGTGCCACCATAAATCCCTATCATCAACCATCGAAATATCTTTTTTGGTTCGTTGTACAACAACTACTTTTTCAACAACTTTATCTGCCCCACTTTCAATGGCCGCATCAACAGCTTTCTTAAGTTCAATAACCTTATCTTTTCTAAAGCCACCATCAGCAGTAATCACAAATCTGGCGTTTCCATCAATTAACCTATCTTTTAAAGCTTCTGATGAAAATCCTCCGAAGACAACTGAATGAGGCGCGCCAATTCTTGCACAAGCTAACATCGCAAACATCGCTTCAGGAATCATCGGCATATAAATACATACCAAATCTCCTTTTTTTACACCAATTGCTTTTAAAGCATTAGCTGCTTTACAACTCTCTTTTAGAAGTTCATCGTAAGTATATTTTTTGCTATCTCCCGGTTCGCCTTCCCATATAAGTGCAGTCTTTCCTCCAAGCCCTCTCTTAATGTGCCTATCTAAGCAGTTATATGTAATATTGAGTTTCCCTTCTTTGAACCATTTAAAAAAGGGCGCATTTTCGTTATCTAATACAGTTTGAAATGGCTCAAACCAATCTAATTCAGATTTTGCAAAAGATTCCCAAAATTGAATAGGATTATCTGATGCTTGTTTTTTTAGACTTAGTAATTCTTCTTGAGTACTAATATTTGAGTTTTCTGCAAATTTTTTTGATGGAGGGAAAATTCTTTTTTCTTCAAGTATGTTATTGATTGAATTTTTTTTATCTAATGACATTAAATAAATCTATGCTTAATAAATTTAGTCGAAATAATTAAGGTTTTCAAAAATTTTAATATTAATTTAGCTCAAAGATTTATTTCTAATAGATCTAATAAATACGGCTTAGAACAAATTCTGGAAGAGCCATTAAAGCTCTTTTATATTCTGAATCAGGAAGCCAGACTATAGCTTCTTTAGAAAGCATTGCAAAATCCTCAGCTAGTTTCCTGGAACTTTGAATAGCTTTAGAGTTCATGATGATATTAAGAGCATCATCTAAATCATCTTTTTCAGCAAGTTCTCTGTTTATAAGAACTGACAATTGTTTATTTTCTTCTAAGGCATATAAAACTGGTGCGGTAAGATAACCACTAGCAAGATCACTTACAGCAGGTTTTCCAAGTTGTTTATCATTTCCAGTAAAGTCAAGAATGTCATCTACAACTTGGAATGCTAAACCAATATTTTTACCGAAATCGTACAAAGAGGTTAAATTTTCGTCACTAATCCGACTCAAAACTCCAGCTGCTTTGCAACTATTGGCTATTAATGATGCTGTTTTACAATAACTTTTGTTGATGTATTTGGAAAAAGATTGAGCCGAATCAAATCTATTTAAATTTTGTTTGATTTCACCCTCTGCTAAATCCATTATTACTCTACTAAGTAATTTAACTACATTTACATTGTCAAGATTTGCCAGGTGCCAACTTGCTTGAGCAAATAAAAAGTCACCCGCCAAAACAGCTACTCTGGTATTAAATCTACTATGAACTGTATCTACTCCTCTTCTTGTAGACGCCTCATCAACAACATCATCATGGACTAATGAGGCTGTATGAATCATCTCAGTTATTTCAGCGAGCCTTTTATGTTTGGTTGTCAAGCAAAATTCAGGAGATATAGCTTTTGATATCAATAAAACTATGCCAGGTCTCAACCTTTTCCCCCCAGCGCTAAAAAGGTGTTCTGCTGCTGCTTGAAGAATTGGGTGGCCAGCTCCTATTAGATTTTTCAGTTCTAAAATAAGATCATCAAGATCATTTTCAACTGGTTGTAGTAGCTCTGTTACTGTATTCATGTTTGACCTCTTCTATATCTTAAGGAATCAAACATCCCTTCGGAGGTTAACCAACCTAATTTCTTTATTAATTCCAAGCCAAAGGTTTACTTTATTGGAAAACTCATCTCTTTCTGAAGTGACAAAAAATTCTACATTTTCGAAAGAAATACTCTCATAGCGGTTAGTTTTTGGAATATCAAAAGATTCATTAAATTTTTTTATTAATGCTACCGATGGATCAATAATTTTAATATTTGAATCTAATTTTTTTCTTAAAAAGTCATAAATTAAAGGATAATGACTACATCCAAGAATTAATTCTTCAATATTTTTTTTTATTAGTGGTCTTAAGTATAAGTCTGAAAGACTATTTAACTTATAAAGATTTAATTTTTCTTTTTCAATTTCTGATACAAATTCTGGACATTCTTGCTGAAATATTATCGTATTCTCTTTTTTAGCATTTATAGCTTTCTTGTAATACGATGATCGAACAGTTGTTTGTGTTGCTAGGACACCAATTATTTGTTTATCAACTATTTCCGATACTGAGTTTATAAGGTCAAAACAAGGGACCTTTAAATTATCTTCTAGAATATCAAGCGCACATGCATTTGTAGTGTTGCAAGCAACTAAAAGTGCATCCAAATTCTTATCAACAAAAAAAGTACAAATCTCCTTTGCAATTAATCTTATCTCTTTATAATTTTTGTTTCCAAAAGGTATTCTTTTTGTATCCGCCAAATAAAAAACTTCTACATCTTTACGTGTTTTTAGTAAAGAATTAAGGATAGTCAAACCACCTATTCCGCTATCAAATATACCTATTTTAAGTTTCACCCTACTTTATCTAGATATTCGAGGATGCCTTTTGCAATTGCATAGGCTAATCTTTTTCGATGGGTTATTTTTTCTAATCTTCTTGCATCTAATCTTCCCGTTAAAAATCCAATCTCTACAAGGACTGCAGGCATCCTAGTATTTTTAATTACATAAAATCGACCTTGTTTAACTCCTCGATCAGGACTCCCAGGAGAAACTCTTAAAATTTGTTTTTGAATTCTTTTCGCGAGTAATCTTCCTCTCCCCCCTCTGTAATAAAAGGTTTCTAATCCATTTATGTCTCTTCTTTTACCTCTTGAGGCATTTGCATGAATACTTACAAAGATATCTGCATCCGCATTATTAGCAATGGAAACTCTTGGAGGTAAATCCAAATCAACGTCATTTGTTCTAGTCAACCTTACTTTGACACCTTTCTCAGAAAGTAAATTTTTAACTATTTTTGAAACCTCTAGAACAACATCTGTTTCTCTAATACCACCAATACCTATTGCTCCTGGATCAGGTCCTCCATGCCCTGGATCGATTACAACCTCAAACTTGTTTCGTTTTACCTCTGGTAGTTTCAAGTAACCATAATTGTTTTTCTTCTTGTAAAATAGATTTTGATTTGCTTTGATATTTCCTCTTTTCTTTTCAACTAAACCTTCACCAATCTTTTTAAATGAATATTTTGGGTTAAATAGTTTAATTCTCCATCTATTTTGATCTAAGCCAACCATTTGCCAAGTCAAAGGGTTCAAATAAGTCTCTTCCTTAAATTCAATTACTAGTCTTGTTTTACCGTTAGCTGGTTTACCTAATCTAATTTCTTTTATTGGGCCATTACCTTTTATTGTTCTAGGATTTTTTAATTCTCCTGGAAAATCTACCCAGAATCTATCTCCCGAAATTTTATTAGCCTTCTGAAAGTATGCTTTTAAATTTGTATTTGATTTAGTTCTTAATTCTAAAACCCCATTAGTTTTTACAGCCCATGCCGCAAGAGCACTTGAAGATTTAACTGGAAGGATTGAAGAATTTAAAAATAAAAAAACGGATAAATAACGAAAAAGTTTACTATTTAAAAACTTTATCATTAGTTTGAAAACAATTTGTTTTTTCTATGTTTAAGGCTTGGCATCTGCTCCCTAATTTTTTTAACTCTTTCTTTATCAGCAGGTGCTATTGCAGCTCCCTGAGTTTTTCCAGCATCAGATAAAACTGTACCCCAAGGGTCAATTACCATTGCATGGCCATGACTTTGCCTTCTTCCATAATGGATCCCAGTTTGAGCTGGAGCGACTACATAAGCTGTATTCTCAATTGCTCTTGCTTGTAATAGGATTTGCCAATGATCTTTTCCAGTAAATGCTGTAAAAGCTGCGGGAATCATAATTAGCTCTGCACCATTGGAAGACAAATATCTATAGAGTTCAGGAAATCTAACGTCGTAACAAATTGACAATCCTATTTTGCATAAACCTGGAACATCTACAACAGGTGGATACTCTGCTCCAGATAAAATAGTGGATGATTCCTTGTATAAATTTCCATCTGGCAAATCAACATCAAACAAATGAATCTTGTCGTATTTTGCCAAAATCTGTCCATCTTTCCCAAATAAGGCTGACCTGTTAAAAGTATGACTATCATCACCAGCAGGGACAGGATACCCTCCTCCCAAAAGAAATACTTGATATCTTTGTGACATAGTTTTTAGAAAATTTGCACACTTCTCTGACAATTCAGAAGATAATCTAAGTTTTTCATCATCTCCTCCTAAAAAAGCAAAATTCTCAGGTAATCCTATTAACTCAGCACCTCTTCTAGCAGCTAATTCAATCTGTTCTTCTGCTTCAGTAAAATTTGCTTCAACATTTGAAGTACTTGTAATTTGCAATGCAGCTACCAAAAAATCAGTCAAGACTTTACTCCTAATGAACTAATTCGTAAATCATGAGGCACGAATCACACCTCTTTCAACTTGAGCTGGAACAATATCTAAGCAATCAAGTTCAGAGCAACATTTAAAATCATCCTCATAATTTCCAAGACTTGTCAATCTTTTGCCATGGGTTGCTGTTTTTAAACATTTCAAAATATCATTTTTCCAGACATCCCAAAGTGCCAAAGCAGCTTGTAATTCGTCATTCAGAATATTAATTTCGAAATCACAGTTCTGTTTTAGGTATGAGGCCAAAGCACCTGCAGCTAAAGAATCCTCAAGTGAATAAGAGCCTTCCCAACCACTACCAAGTATTAAAACATTTTCACTTTTTAGTGAAATGATTTTTTCGGCAACTGCTTTCCTATTTGGGAGACCCATAGCAAATAAATGCTTAGCATTTTGAACTTTTTGCAATGATCTAGTCCCATTAGTCGTACTCATAAATAGTCTTTTACCATTAACAACTTTTTTTGTAACTGATAAAGGAGAATTTCCTAAATCAAAGCCCTCAATCTTCTTTCCGCCTCTCTCTCCAAGCATTAGTCTCTTTTCAGGTTTCCATTTAATTGCAGATTCTTTTAATAAATCTAAATCTGCAAAAACTTGTATTGAATCAGCTCCATTTTTTAAAGCCCAAGAAATTGTGGTTGTAGCTCTTAAAACATCAATGACCACTGCAATATTTGGATTATTTTCAGGAACATCCTTTGCAACGTGATAATAAGTAAGATTAATAATCAAATCCTTTTTCTGAATTTATTATAGAAAACAGTTACTTAATTTGATTATTTTTTTTTAAAAAACAAACTTATTGATAATATAAAACTAATTTGTTTTTACAGAAATCTTATCAAGTAATTAATTTGAAAATGAATAATATCCGCACAATAAAAGGTGGAGTTAATTTAAAAGGAAAAGTAAAAGTACCTGGAGATAAGTCTATTTCTCATAGAGCTCTTATAATAGGAAGTATTGCTAAGGGTGAGACGACTATTGAAGGGTTCTTACATTCTGAAGATCCACTTTCAACTGCTGATTGTTTAAGAAAGTTAGGTGTAAAAATACCAGAAATAAAAAAAAATGAGCCTTTTACGATTTCAGGATTGGGTCTTGATGGATTTAAAGAGCCCAAAGAGATTCTAAATTGTGGGAATTCGGGAACCACCATGAGATTATTAATGGGGTTACTTGCTGGTCAAGAAGGTAAGAATTTCATTTTAACAGGTGACATTTCTCTTAATGAAAGGCCAATGGGAAGAGTGGGCAAACCGTTATCGTTGATGGGTGGCAAAATTTTTGGTAGAGAAAAAGGAAACAAAGCTCCAATCTCAATTGATGGGAACAAATTAAAAGGGTGTGTTATAGGAACCCCTGTGGCGAGTGCTCAAGTAAAATCTGCAGTCTTATTGGCAGGCCTTAAAGCTTCTGGAACCACTTCAGTTATTGAACCAGCATCTTCAAGAGATCATACTGAAAGAATGTTAAAAGCATTTGGAGCAGACATAAGTATCAGAGGAGAATTAGGAAGGAATGTAGTTATCAAGTCAGGGGGTAACTTAATTGGCCAGAGAATATTGATTCCTGGAGACATAAGCTCTGCTTCTTTTTGGATGATTGCTGCATCTATTGTTCCAAATTCAGAGGTTTTAATTCAGAATGTCGGATTAAATCCCACTAGAACAGGGATTTTAAATGTAATGGATTCAATGGGGTGTGATTATGAGATTTTAGATAAATCGACTATTGCAGGTGAACCTATTGGATCTATTAAAGTAAAGACTTCAAATAATTTAAGATCATTCACTATTGAAGGAGATATTCTCCCAAAACTTATAGATGAAATTCCTATCCTTACTGTGGCTGCCTGTTTTTGTAATGGAGTTTCTGAAATTAAGGATGCACAAGAATTAAGAGTTAAGGAGACAGATCGATTAAAAGTCATGGCACGACAGTTACAAAAATTCGGTGCTGAAATAACAGAAAAAGAGGATGGGTTAATTATTAATGGTCAATCAAAATTTCATTCTGCGGAGGTAGACAGTGAGACAGATCATCGAGTAGCAATGAGTCTTGCTATTGCTTCACTTCTTGCAAAAGGTACCTCAAAAATCATGAGGGCAGATGCAGCTAGCGTCTCGTATCCCACTTTTTGGGAAGAGCTGGCCAAACTAACTAACTAACTAGCCTAAAAAGTTTTTGTCTGAATTAATTGAAGTTTTAACTAAAGATGGAAGTTACTCTTTAAGAAGCCTGTTTTTTCAAGAAAACTTCCATAGTTTATTAGGCGCATTGGAGGAAACAAAGTCAAAGTTTACAGCTACTTCTAATTTGCAAAGATTTAAGGGGAAATCTCTTAATGTGTTGGATATATGTTTTGGTTTAGGATACAATTCCGCTTCTTTATTAAATGAATTAATCAAACAAAAATCGTATTTAAATTTGTATGCGTTGGAGATTGATAAAAAGCCTCTTGAATATTCGCTTAGAAATGAATCTTTTTTTAAATTATGGGATCCAAAAGTCAAAACAATATTTGAATCACTTTATCGAAAAGATTACTTTGAGGATCAATTTTTTAAGTGCAGGGTTTTGTGGGGTGATGCTAGAGAAAAAATCAACATTATTCCTTCATCTATTAAATTCGATCTGATTTATTTAGATGGTTTTTCTCCTCAAAAATGCCCACAATTATGGACAATTGAATTTTTATCTAAAGTCACAGAAAATCTTAAATCTCAGGGTTATTTAATAACTTATTCTTCTTCAGCGGCATTAAGAAAAACTTTAAGAAATCTTGGATTAGAAATTTTTTCAATTAAGCCAAATTTTAAAAACAGAACTTTTTGGAGTCAGGGAACTGTCGCAATATCAAAACTTGATAAGAATAAATTGAAACCAAATTTCAATTTTGAAAAGTTATCTTTAATGGAAGAGGAACATCTTTTAACTAAAGCTAGTATTCCATATAGAGATCAAGATTTAAACTCAAGTAAAGACGATATAATCAAGAGAAGATTAGATGAACAAATTTTCTCAAATCTTTTATCTACAAAAAAATGGAGAGAGAAGTGGGGAATGACGAAGTTATCCGTTAAGAGTTAGATTTAAATAAGGATTTCAAATAAACATGTTAAGTGTTGCGATATTAGCGGCAGGCAAGGGCACTAGGATGCAAAGCTCATTGCCAAAAGTTTTACATAAAATTTCTGGGAAAAGTCTTCTACAGAGAGTAATTGATTCATGTGTCGAATTAAAACCTGAACAAATTTTCGTAATTACAGGACACAAATCAAAAGAAGTACAAAAGTCAATCCCAAATGATAAAAAAATCAATGTTTTAATTCAAGAACCTCAATCAGGAACCGGTCATGCTATCCAGGTACTTTGTAGAGAAGTAAAAAAACATGAAGGAAAGCTTTTGGTACTTAACGGCGATGTACCACTCATTAGGCCTAGTACTTTAAAAAGACTTTTACATTTACACGATTCAAAAAATGCTGATGTTTCTTTAATTACCACAAAGAAGAAAAATCCTCAGGGATATGGCAGAGTTTTTTTGAAGGGGGATTTTATAGAGAGGATTGTTGAAGAAAAAGATTGCAATGATCTAGAAAGAGAAAATCCATTAATAAATGCAGGTGTTTACTGTTTTAAATGGGGTAACTTGTCAGAAATAATTAATACCTTGCAAAGCAATAATAATCAAAAAGAGATTTACTTAACAGATACAGTATCTTTACTAAAAAATTCCTTAAGCCTCGAGGTAGAGGATAATGGAGAGCTTCAAGGAATTAATAACAGAATTCAACTATCAGAGTGCGAGGAAAGTATTCAGAATTCAATTAAAGAAAAGCATATGCTTAATGGGACAACTTTTATAAATAAAGCAAGTTGTTCAATTAGTGAAGAAGCTGAAATTGGTAAGGATGTAATCATAGAGGCTAATACACATATAAGAGGAAATACGAAAATAAAAAGTCATTGCATTATCGGTCCAAATACTTTTATTGAGAATTCTAATGTGGGATTACAATGTGAAATATCAAACTCTACTGTTTATGATTCTCAGATAATGGATCATATAAAAATCGGCCCTTATAGTCATATAAGACCTGATTCCAAAATATCCTCCCATAGCAAAATAGGTAATTTTGTTGAGATCAAAAATAGTCAACTAGAGGAAGAATCTAAAGTAAACCATCTAAGTTATATTGGAGATTCTATTATTGGAAGATCTACAAATATTGGAGCAGGCACTATTACTGCAAATTTTGATGGACAGAAAAAACATCAAACAAAAATTGGTAAAAATTCCAGTATTGGAGCAAACACAGTTTTTGTAGCGCCAATAAATCTAGGAGAATCAGTAACAACAGGTGCCGGTTCAGTGATCACAAAAGACTCTAAAGATAATTCATTAGCGATCTCAAGAACTAAGCAAGTAAATATAGAGAATTGGGAAAAAAAGAAATCTTGATTTAGTTAATTAATTCAATAATTTTTTCAAGTTGCCAACATCTGCTCCCTTTTATGAGAATAGAATCACCTTTTTTTGTAAATTTGTTTATCTCTTTAGGTACATCTTTAATATTATTTAAAACTAAGAATTTTTTCTTATCTTTTAGATAATTGGTGTAGATTTTTTCCTTTTCTTTATCGCAAATAAATAAACACTTACCTATATCTGAATTATTTATTAAGTTGAATATTTCTTTGTGATATTTTCCAGATTCTTTGCCCAATTCTTGCATACTTCCAAATATGAAAAATTTATTTCTCGGTTTTTCAAGAAGGTTTTTAATACATGCTTTTACTGACTCTGGCGAAGCATTATATGATTCATCATATATTGTTGTTTTTACTGATTTAAGAATTTTATTCCTTCCACCTAAACTTACAAAATCAAATTTATTAAAACTTGCAAAATCAATGCCTAGCTCTTTAGCAACTGCATAAGCAAATAAGAAATTCGAAGCATTGTGAAATCCCTCAAATGAAATTTCAAAGGTATTTTCTTCAATTAAAATTGTTTTTTTCGAAGGATTATAAAATCCTTGCAAATTATCATCTTTCTTAAAACTCTCCTTTTGATTTTCTATATTCAAAAGTTTTACTTTTGTCACTCTACCTTTCCAAAATTCTTTTAAAGTTTTCTCTAGGAATGGATCATTTGCTGGAATTATTACAACTCCTTTTGGATTTAAGAACTTACTAATTTCACACTTTGCATAAGTAATATTTTTTTTTGAACCTAATAATCCAATATGAGCTGTGCCAATGTTAGTAATAACTGCAATATCGGGTTCACTATATTTAGATAAATTCTCGATCTGTCCAAGACCTCTCATCCCCATCTCAAGAACTAAAGCTTTATCCTCTATATCTGTAGCAAATATAGTAAGACCAACTCCAATCTCATTATTGAAATTTGCAAGAGATAATTTAATTCTTCCAAGTTTATTTAAAACTCCACCAATCATTTCTTTTGTTGTTGTTTTACCCACTGAACCAGTTATTGCGACAATAGGGATATTTAATTTTTTTCTTTTTAGCAATGCTAATTTTTGAAATGCTTCTAATGTGTCATTTACAACCCAATAAGGAAAATCACTAGGAAGTAATCTCTGCATCCCTTTTTTTATTACTACTGATTTAACTCCTTTATCTAAAACATCTGGGAGAAAACTATGTCCGTCAAAATTTTTACCTTTTATAGCTATAAAAAGATCATTTTTTAAAAAAGTTCTACTATCAATACTTATATTTTTAAAATTCAAAAAATCTCTTTTCCCCTCTCTCAGATTTTTAATATCCCCCAAAACATTGTTTAATTCTGATAAAGAGAATTCCATTAAAAAATTAAGTCATACTTTTTTTTAAAGATGGATCAGCCGATTGTCCGTAAGAGAATTTTTCAACTTCAGCAAAATCTGGAGATGGTTCTTTTATTCCACAAACATCTTTATACATAATTTCGTATTCGAGAGCGGATCTTTGCCAACTAAACTCTTGGCGCATTGCTCTTTTTTGCAATAATTCCCAACTATCCTTATGCCTAAATGCCTCCCAAGACCTTACTAAAGATGTATAGAAATCTATAGGTTCAAAGCGATCGAAGCAAAAACCAGTGCCACTATTATTTTCTGGATCATGAGGTAAAACTGTGTCAACTAAACCTCCTACTCGCCTTACTATTGGAATAGAACCATATCTCATAGCAAGTAGTTGACTAATGCCACAAGGTTCAAATCTACTTGGCATTAAAAATGCATCAGAGCCACCATATATAAGTCTTGATAAAGAATCATCATAAGTAAGAAATACAGAAAATCTTCCTGGGTAATCTAATGCAAGTTGCCATAATCCAGACTCTAAATATCTATCTCCAGTCCCTAAAACAACAATTTGCGAATCTGTATATGCTAAAAGTCTTCTTGAAACTTGTAGAAGTAAGTCAACCCCTTTCTGATCAACTAACCTACTTACCATACCTAAAAGATATTTTTTAGGATTAACTTCGAGACCCATTTCTCTCTGCAGAATTTTTTTATTTTCTAGTCTATTTTCTAAATTCTTAATACTAAATTTTGCAGGTAAAATTGGATCTTTGGCTGGATTCCATTCATCAAGATCTATGCCATTAAGAATCCCCCTTAATTTACCTGAAATGTAATTAAGTAATCCTTCAAGGCTTTCCCCATATTCATGGGTTTTAATTTCATCTGCATAAGTCGGAGAAACAGCATTGACCCTATCTGCGTACAACATTGCCGCAGCCATTGTGTGGTCTCCATGCATATACCAAGGACACCAGGTCATTTTTTCAAGTTTCCATCTCCAAGGGCCTTGGTATTTTAAATTATGAATTGTGAAGACAGTACTAATTTCAGGGTCTTGATGCATCCACACAGGAATCATTCCAGTGTGCCAGTCATGGCAATGGAGCACTTGAGGTTTCCAACAATTCCATGCAAATTCTGCGGTGGCACTAGCAAAAAATGTAAAGCGCCAGTCCTCATTTTCGCCCCCATATATTTGGTCAGAGTCAAATATTGGATGACCCACTAGGTAAATCACATAATTATGAATAGAATGTTTTGCTTCATATACGGCGAAATCAGTGCCCATTGTATTTGCTCTAAAGACTGGTTCATTCGAAACGTCTAAAAGACTCCACAATTTTCCATATCCTGGAATTATTACCCTTACGTCGTGACCAAGTTTTATCAAAGATGGAGGTAACGAACCAACCACATCTCCCATACCTCCAACTTTGATCATTGGAGCACATTCAGCAGCGGCAAGAAGAATTCTCATTGATAATTATTTAAAAAGTTCTTTTGAAAAATAAACTAGGGTGTCCACTTATAGTCAGAAAAGTCTGGTGGACGCTTTTCAAGAAAGGCATCTCTACCTTCTTGAGCTTCTTCAGTCGAATAGAATAATTGAGTTGTGTATCCAGATAATTCTTGAATACCCGCAATCCCATCATTCTCCGCATTGAATGAAGCTTTAAGAACACGAATAGCAGTTGGACTATTTCGTAAAATCTCTCTAGCCCAGATTACACCCTCAGCTTCTAATTCTTCAATCTTTGTAATTGCATTTATCAAGCCCATCTTAAGAGCTTCCTTGGAATTATATTTTCTACATAAAAACCAAATTTCTTTTGCTTTTCTTTGACCAACAACTCTTGCCAAATAACTAGATCCAAAACCCGCATCAAAACTTCCAACTCTGGGACCTGTTTGACCAAATATTGCATTTTCAGAGGCGATACTGAGATCACAAATTAAATGAAGTACTTGGCCTCCTCCAATTGCAAAACCAGGAACTAAGGCAATAACCACTTTAGGCAAACTTCTTATTAATCTTTGAAGTTCAAGTACATTTAGTCTCTGCTTTCCTTCATCATTTTTATATCCATTTTCACCTCTTACACTCTGATCACCTCCAGAGCAAAAAGAATAAATACCTTTATTGTCAGGTCCCGCTCCTGTAAAGAGAACTACGCCAATAGTTTCATCATTTCTTACGATATTAAATGCGTTAATAAGTTCATCTACAGTTTGTGGCCTAAATGCATTTCTTTTTTCAGGCCTATTAATTGCGATTCTCGCAATTCCCTCCTCTGATTTGTGAAACAATATATCCTCATAAGATTTGCATTCTGACCAATTTAAAATTGTTTTACCAGGTAATACTTTCATGAAACCTAATTATTCAAAGATAGAAAATGATAAATTTAACTGCCAACTATTTTTTCTAGCAGGGCATTTTTTTCACAAATTTCATTTTCTGGATCAATATCAACTTTAATTATTACAGATTTCTGGATAGAAATGCTCCAATCGAAAGCCTCTCGTAATTTTTTAAAATTTGAAACATTTCTAAAGTTTACTTGATAGCCCTCTGCGAGTTTTGGCCAGTTTATTTTTTTTGGCATAAGAAAAAGTTTTTTTAATTCATCTTCTTTTAAATTTTCTTTATAAATACGATTAAATATATTTCCGCCATTATTATTTATCAGAAGAATTGTTAAATTCATGTCGATTGAATTTTCAATCAGCCAACCGTTTATATCATGAATAAAAGCCAAATCTCCAGTCACAAGAAGTAGAGGATTTTTAATTCTAGAAATACCTAATGCAAGAGATAAAGTACCGTCTATGCCAGAAGCGCCCCTAAAGCTGAAACAATTTCTTGTTAAAGTACCATTCTCTGAAAATGTAAGCCAATCTCTAATCGGGCTACTTGCGGAGAGCATTATAGGATTTTCAGCTGGCCAAAGTTTTGGGACAAGATTTGCAAGCATATACTCAGTAATTTGATTATCTTGAATAATATTCTCTTTTAAAACCCCTTTAATCTGCTCGCCTTCCTCTATTAGATCTAAAGCCATCGGCGTAAGAGACTTTTTGTTTTTTTCGTTAATTGATAATTCTTCTAGCAATAGAGTAGTAAAATTTGAAAGCCCAAAATCATATTCAAATGATTTTTTTATAGGGTCCAATTTTCTATAGTTTTTTTCTTTTATAAGAATTTGTATACCTTCGAAAGTTGTTAAAAATTTCTCCAAATCAATTGAAGATGGCATGGGGCCAAGCCTCACAAGTTGATGACAATTTATTGAATTTTTATTTTTTCTTAAGACTAATTCCCAATTCACAACTAATCCCCTCAAATCAGAATAAACTCCTGAAACAGGATCAGCAAATACTGGCCAACCAGTAATTTCTTGCAATCGTTCTAAAGATTTATTGAAAGAAGTTAAATCATTTATGGAACCTTGATAGGGACCTACCAAAATAATGCCGGATTCATCTAAATTTAAACATTTTGAAATTTCTAAGAATTTGTTTTTGTCAGACTTTATTTCAACTTCCTGAAATATATATTTTTTCTTTAAATAAATTCTTTCAAAAACCTCTAAAACATTTTTTTTATTTAAAAGTGAAATATCTAAAGGCTTATCAATAGGAATATTTAAATGAATAGGACCAGGGAAAGTTGATATTTGTTTCTCAGTAATTTGAACTAAATTCAAGATTTCATTTTCTTTTGTTTCATGAAGTCCATTTAGATTTGTACTTAAAACCCTTCTGCAGACTGAACTCAAAAAATCTTCTTGATTTACTGTTTGATTAGCGCCACAATCTTTTAATCTTAAGGGTCTATCAGCAGTAAGAAATATAATACCTTTACAAGATCGGTCTGCCTCAACTGCTGATGGCAATAAGTTACTTACGGCAGTCCCAGAAGTGGTAATAACTAAAGAAAGGTTACCTGATGCAGCAGAAATCCCAAGAGAGTAGAATCCCGCAGATCTCTCATCTATTGAATTAAAAATATTTACCAGTCCTAATTTATTTAATTCTCCAGCAGCTATCGCTAGAGGTGCTGATCTACTACCAGGACATAGTATTAAATTTTGAACTCCTATTTTTATAAGGAGATTTAAAAGTTGTAAACTTCTAAGAAAATTTTTGCATTCAATAGATGATGTCATAATTTATATAAATGCTTTGGGATTTTCCTTATAAATGAATTAAATAAAACATGTCTACTACTCAAGAAAAAAGAAATTCAATATTAAAGGATTTAAAAAATCTTTTAATCTGGATATCTATAGCTTTAATTATACGATGGCAGGTTATAGAGCCAAGATGGATCCCATCCGGTTCAATGCTTCCAACTCTCCAAATACAAGATAAAATTCTTGTCGAGAAGGTAACCCCCAAAATCACTTCCAAATCAAATCTTTCAAAATTAAAAAATAAAATAGTTGTTTTTAACGTTCCAGAACAATTAATTAATGCTGGTTATGAAGCAGATACTGCACTTATAAAAAGAGTAATTGGAATACCTGGAGACAAAGTAGAAGTAAGAGACGGTAACCTTTACTTAAATGATATCGCTCAAAAAAATTACGTTTTTGACAAAAATATTAATTATTCTACAGGGCCTTTTATTGTCCCAGAAGAGTCATTATGGGTGATGGGAGATAATAGAAATAACAGTATGGACTCACATATTTGGGGATTTTTACCCTATGAAAAGGTTATTGGTAAAGCTATTTTTAGATATTGGCCTTTTAATAAAATTGGACCTATTCGGTTCCCTGCCCTTAATAATTTAGATTAATGGGTACGTGATGTTGTAGTGTTTTTATATCTTGAAGTTGTAGAAATGTTTAATCCAGAATTTCTTGCTACTGAAAATAATGATCCAAACGATGAGAATGATTTAATCCAATATTTACAAAAACAATCTCCAGAAGTTTTGCAAAGAGTAGCAAAATCAGCTAGTGAAGATATACAAGAAATTATTAGACATAATGTTCAAGGTCTTCTTGGAATGCTTCCTTCAGATCAATTTGATGTAAAAATAACATCTTCAAAAGACAATATTGCTAATTTATTATCTTCTGCAATGATGACAGGATATTTCTTAAGACAAATGGAGCAAAGAAAAGAGCTGGAACAAACTCTTAAAAATGATGAGAACATGTCTATTGAAGAATAATAGTTTTTAGAGATTTACTTCTTCAGGAATTATTCCTAGTTCAAACAACTTTTTATATAAACCCATCAAGAATTTATTATCCTCAGGAAGTTTGTCCCACTTTTGGGAATTAATTTCATTAACTAATTTTTGACAATCTTCTATTGTAAATTTTATAGGGGCCGTAAAATGAGCTGGAATTAAATATTCCATATCTTCAAAAGACTTGATATTTTCTAACCATTTAAGTAAAACTTCTTTTGAACGCGGAAAAATTAATTTCTGTAAAACTGGTGCAATTTGAATCTTAGGAGTATCTTTACCCATTATTTCAACAAGAGATGATTCCCAATCTTCGTCCCATAAAAAGGGATAAATACCGAAATGAGATCTCCAATTTCTAAGATCTTTTTTGAATGAATACTTAAATATTTTTTTTAAAGGTGGAATATTTAATTTACCTGGTTTCAAAAAAGATGAAAATAAGACTAACCTTTTCCATCCTTTTTTTCTACGTTCGATGGAGTCAATCAAAGGTTCATCTCCTCTCTCTCTAGAATGAAAAAGAAGTGGAGTTGGATCAAAATTAAATATCTCAGGTGGAGTGGAGTCTATTCCAACTATTGCGTCTGTCACATGAAGAGTTTTCGTAGGATAATGGAAACAGCTTATCTCCTGATATCTTCCAAGCCCTAAATTCAGAGGGCCTAATGAAGACCATTTAAAGTAGTTTGTATGTGGAGTACCTTCCTCAAACAGTATTCTTGATCTTTTTGATGGAATTCCTAAGAAATCTAGTGGTAGATTTATGGGGAAACTCCATTGTCCAGGACAAAGCCAAATTTCTGCATCTTTAAAAATTCTTGAAAGAGCTGGCAGTCCGATTTTATGTTCTAGTCCAGAGGCACTCGGTAGAATTATTGTTTTTACTTTGCCATGAATCGCAATTAATTTTTCTAACTCATTTATTAATTCTTTTGTCGGAGGCAGTGGATTTATTAGCATCAATCCATTATCAACCTTTATTACCGTCATTCTTATTGGAACCGCAACATAATAAAGTCCCTGTATTTGTTCCAAGGACCATATTTGATCAGGAATTAATTCTTTTAAAATTGTTTTCTTTTTTCCATAAGGATATAAGGGGAATAATGGCCACCAATTCCACTTTTTATTTAAAGTTTCATCCACCACTATCATTTATACCCAGCAAATAATTTCTTTAACTTAAATATTCCGTATCTTGGAGCGAATAAAAAAGCAAATAAAAATATAAAAGTTTGAGCCAAGACAATTGATCCACCTGTTTCAAGATCAAACCAAAAACTAACATAGATTCCTATAAGGCTTGAGATAATTGCACTTAATACTGAAATTACTGTCATATTATCAAACTTATCGGTAAGTAAATATGCTGTAGCCCCTGGTGTAATCAACATTGCAACTACCAAAATAATTCCAACAGACTGCAAGCCCACAACAGCTGCCAAAGATAAGCATGTGAGGAGTAAGTAATGAAGAAAAAATACATTAATCCCAACGGTTTTTGCATGCCTAGGATCAAAACAATAAAGCATTAAATCTTTTCTAAAAATTGATAAAAGGATTACTACCAATAAAGAAATGAATATAGTTTGTTTTACATCTGAAAGTGATATTCCTAATGGGCTACCAAAAAGAATAGAGTGCAGATCAATATTACTTTTAATCTTAGAAACCAATACGATTCCAAGAGCAAAAAATCCAGTAAATACCAACCCAATAACAGTATCTTCCTTAACTCTAGATTTTTGCTTAATAAACCCTATCAATGCTACAGAACCAACTCCGAAAATAAATGCCCCTAAGGAGAAAGGAAGACCTAATGCATAAGCAACCACAACACCAGGCATTACCGAATGTGACACTGCATCTCCCATTAAAGCCCATCCCTTAAGAGTCAAATAACTTGATAGAAAACCACAAACAGCTGCAACTAATGAACTCATAAAAAGTGCTTTTCTCATAAAGTCATGAGTTAAAGGATCTGTGATAAATGAATCTAAAGTTAAAAAAGAACAGAGCTCCATATAAATTAAAATTTAGGATTCAGGTCCAAACAAGAAATCAGGTGAGATCCCTCCAAAAGTGGTTGTAATATTTTCAGGGGTAAACACTTCAGAGGTTTCGCCATAAGCCACAACAGTTTTATTTATTAAAAGAACCAAATCACAAAATTCACGGACATGAATCATATCGTGAGTTGATAATAATATAGTTTTCCCCTCATTTTTAAATTGAATAAATAATTCCGAGATAAGTTTCTCAGTTCTTATATCAACACCTGAAAAAGGCTCATCAAGAAGTAATATTGATGCCCTTTGCGCAATTGCTCTAGCTAAAAAAGTTCGCTTTCTCTGACCTCCAGATAAGTTTCCAATAGGTGTAGATAAATGATCAGTAAGATCAACTCTCTCAATAGCATCTTTAACCGCCTGAACATCAGACTCTCTAGGACACCTAAAAATATTCATCGAACCATATCTTCCCATCATCACTACATCCCAAACACTTATTGGAAATTGACTATCAATTCCCTCATTTTGAGGAACATAAGCAATTGTCTGATCTTTTTGAGCAGATCTTACTGACTCTCCATTTATTCTAATTTTTCCCTTTGAAATATTTACAAAGCCAGTTAAAGCATTAAAAAAAGTTGTTTTACCAGCCCCATTCATCCCTACTAACCCACAAATCTGGCCAGGTTTCAATCTTAAATTGGCATCATACAAAGCCACCTTACCGTTGTAATCTACGCAAATATTCTCTGCCTCAATCCTAAAGTTTTGATAATTGATTGTTTCCATAATTCAAAAAAGCCCTTTTTTTATCAAATCCAAATTATGCTCAAGCATTTTTATATAGGAACTAGCAGGCCCACTATCATCAGATAATGAATCAACAAAAAGATTTCCTCCAAAATTAGCCCCAGTTTCGTTTGCAACAACCATTTGAGATTCGTTACTTACAGTACTTTCACAAAATACAGATGGAACATTTTTTTCTTTAACTAGTGAGATTGTTCTTGCCATTCTTTTAGGAGTAATTTGACTCTCAGCATTAACTGGCCACAAATAAACTTCCTCTAATCCATAATCATTTGTTAAATATGAAAAAGCACCTTCACAACTTACTAGATACCTCCTGTCTTTATTTAAGTTATTAATAAAAAGTGAGAATTCTTTATCTATTTTAGATAGTTTAT
>QCIX01000018.1 GCA_003216355.1 Prochlorococcus sp. AG-402-N23
TTGGTTAGAAAGTAAAAACGAAGATTATCAGTTTCAAAGAGTTGATTCAGAAATAAATGAACTTGAAGATAAAGAATCTAAAGAAATTGTAGATAATGATGGTAAATCTAAATCAAATACAGAAAATCTTAGAGATACGATTGTAAAAGCACTTAACAACGAAAAAGTAACAGTTAAAGTTCAGTCACTTTCAAGTAAAGGTGCACCACCAGCGATGATTTTGCTTCCAGAGCAAATGAGAAGAATTAATGATATGGGTGCTTACATGGAACAAAAGATGCCTGGCTTACCTGAATATCATGTGCTTTTAATTAACAAGGAACATCCTCTTATTGTTGGTCTTAATAAAATTACAGGTAATAAAATAATTATTGATAAAAAAGATCCTATAGAAAATCCATTGGCATCTAAAATTGCAAATCATGTTTACGATATGGCTAAACTATCTGTTGGTGGATTAGATCAAGAACAGATTATTAATTTACAAAATAATAATGCCGATTTAATTTCAGAATTGCTTAATTCAACAAATTGAGTCATGTGTTAAAATTTTTAAAGATCTAACTCAAAAAATATGTCAAGAGTTTGCGAACTGACTGGGGCAAAAGCTAATTATGAGATTTCAGTAAGTCACTCACATATTCGTACAAAAAAATTGCAACAAGTTAATCTCCAAAAAAGGAGACTTTGGTGGGAAGAAGGAAAAAAATGGGTAAATATAAAAATTAGTACCAAAGCAATCAAATCTATACAAAAAGTGGGATTAGATAAATTTGCTAAATCAAATGGAGTTGATTTAAAAAATTTCTAAATTTGATGAGAAATTTAGTTGTAAGTATATTAATATCATTTATTCTTTTAATTAATTGTAATTCAGCAATAGCTTTCGATTTTGCTCCAGAAGTAGGAGATATGGCTCCTAACTTTCAATTAGAAGGTTTTAATAAAAACATTAAATCAAAAAAAATATGGGAATTAAATGATTTTCAAGGTAATTGGCTTGTTATGTATTTTTATCCCAAGGACTTTACAGCAGGTTGTACTCTTGAAGCTAAAGGTTTTTCTGAATTAAAAAAGGATTTTTCAAAATATAATGCCGAAATTGTCGGGATAAGTGCTGATAATAAAAGTTCTCATGAAAGTTTCTGCAGCGAAAAATCCATAAACTACACTTTATTATCTGATCCTGAAGGAATTATTAGCGATAAATATGGTTCTTGGATTCCTCCATTTTCAGATAGAAATACTTTTTTGATTTCTCCAGAAGGGGAAATTTCTTATAGATGGATAAGTGTTTTACCTATAAATCATGCCAAGGAAGTACTTAATGTACTAAAGAAAAAAATATAAATTTTGCACGAGCTATCATTTGGAACTTGGTTAATTCATATCTCTTCAGTAATTGAATGGATATTTACCATCATTGTCATATACAAGATTTCTACATATAAAAAATATAATTTATTTTTTTGGTTAAGCTTAGCTATGGTCCCAAACTTAATAGGTGCTATGTGCGCTATAACTTGGCATATCTATGATAATCAAGATTCATTGTATGGATTAGTAACGCTTCAAGGGATATTTACATTTATAGGAAATTCAACATTAGCTTTAGCATCATTCACTATTTTTAAAAAAAAAGAGACTTATGAATGATTTATTTATAAAATTTATAGAAAAATTAGCTTCAATAGACAATACAGCTTTGTTTGCAGCATCTATATTTCCATATGCAATCTTTTTGTTTTACTTATATAAAATTAAATCTGTTAATAATTTAGTAAAAACAGGTTATACCTTAACAGTTTTATTTGTTTTTATAACAATAGTAGTTTCTATCTACACATTAAATTACTACAATAAAACCCTTGTCGAGGTTGACTTCTTCCATGGTTTAGCAGAATCATTCTTAACCCTAAGCGATTTTGTTATTTTGTTGGGCTTTATAAAAATTTTAAATAAGTTAGAAGTAAACAACTCTTAAGACCTTTTACAATTTTGTGTTTTTTAGGTAAAAGTATTAGAGAATATATAAAAATAACGATTTTTTATGTTTACTACATTATTTGCAGCTGCTTCTGCTCCAGCAACATTCGAATGGTCACCAAAGTGCGCCGTTGTTATGATTGCATGTAATGTTTTTGCTTATGCAATTGCAAGAGCAACTATAAGAAAACCTAATGAAGGTTTTGAAATACCTAATTCAAAATTTTACGGTGGTTTAAGTCACGCATCAGTTGTAGGTGCTAATTGCCTAGGTCATATTTTCGGAATTGGAGCTATCTTAGGATTAGCCTCACGTGGTGTTTTATAAAAATTTATTTTATTAAATTTTTAATTATTTAACTTAAATTTTTTGACAATTTTATCTGCCATCTGATCAGGCAAAAGTCCTAATTTTTCTTTACTCTGATCAGGTGAAGCATGATCAACTAAAACATCGGGTATACCTATTCTGTATACCGGAATGTTTAGTTCATTATCGTTAAATAATTCAACTATTGCGGAACCAAATCCACCTATTAATGTTCCCTCTTCCATAGTTACAACTTTTTTAATCCTACTTGCCAAAGGCATAATAAGACTTTTATCGAGAGGTTTCACAAATCTTGCATTAACAATACATGCGTTAATGTTCATATCTTCTAAAATCTTTGCTGTTTCAATAGCTGATGCGACCATTGATCCATAAGCAATAATTAAAATATCTTCTCCTTCTTCAAGTATTTCAGCTTCACCTATATTCAAAGGTTCCCAACCCTCATCCATTACAGCCACCCCTAATCCAGAACCTCTTGGAATTCTTAGAGCTGTAGGACCCTTATGGTTTATTGATGTTATTAACATTCTCTGTAATTCAGACTCATCTTTTGGTGCCATCAATACAAAATTAGGTATAGATCTCATATAACTGATATCGTACTGACCTTGATGAGTAGGACCGTCAGCCCCAACTATCCCAGCTCTATCAAGTACAAACGATACAGGTAAATTTTGTATCCCAACATCATGAATTAATTGATCGAATGCACGTTGGAGAAAAGTACTATAAATAGCTACAACAGGTTTAAGACCATCGCAAGACATTCCTGCCGCAAGAGTAACTGCATGTTGTTCTGCTATTCCTACATCGATATATTGACCTGGAATATTTTTTTGCAATAAATCTAAACCAGTACCTGTGGCCATTGCTGCTGTAATTCCAACAACTTTGCTATCTTGTTCACATATCTTCAATAAGGTTTGACCGAATATTTTACTATAACTAACTGGCTTAGGTTTCTTTGATGGAATAGATTTCCCAGTTGTAAGATCAAATGCAGACTGTGCATGATATCCGACTTGATCAGCTTCTGCATATGGGTAACCCTTGCCTTTTGTTGTGACAACATGAACAAGTACAGGTCTTTTAAGTTTATGGGCAGCGTTAAAAGTCTTAACTAAGTTATCAATATCATGACCTTCAATTGGACCCATATATGTAAATCCAAGTTCTTCAAAAACAGCTCCTACCTTAGGCACAGATAATCTTCTAACGCTTCCTTTAATATTTTTAAGTTCTTCTGGTATATCCTTACCAATTAAGGGAATATTTTTAACACTTTCTTGAACACTATCGGACAAAAATTGCAATGGTGGACTTACTCTTACCTTATTTAAGTAAGATGAAAGGGCTCCAACCGGAGGTGAAATAGACATATCATTATCGTTCAATACTACAACTAAAGGGGTATTTGGTAAGTGACCTGCATGATTTATAGCTTCTAATGCCATTCCTCCAGTTAGTGCTCCATCTCCAATAACAGCGACACATTTATAATTTTCACCTTTTCTATCTCTTGCTATTGCCATTCCTAAAGCAGCGGAAATAGAAGTACTTGCATGTCCAGCACCAAAATGATCAAATTTACTTTCACTTCTTTTTAGATATCCAGCGACTCCATTTTGTTGTCTTAATGAATCAAATTTACTGAAACGTCCTGTAATTAATTTATGAGGGTAACCTTGATGTCCTACATCCCAAACAACTTTGTCAAAATCAAGATCAAGAGTTTGATATAAAGCCAATGTCAACTCAACTACACCTAATCCAGGACCAAGATGTCCTCCACTAGTAGATACTACTTGAAGATGTCTTTCTCTAATTTGACAAGCAATTTCCTCTAATTGTGAAACTGTTAAGCCATGAAGTTGATTTGGATGACTTAACTCACTTAAAAGCATTTAACAAAAATTGGTATCTATATAATCTAAAACGCCGAGGTGCAAAATGAGTATTTTTTTTGAAATAGATCATGTAATGTTTTATTAGATTAATAATTAATGCTAAAAATATATATATGAATGATTATTTTGAAAAAATACTTCAAGCTGAAGTCTATGAAGTTGCAAAAAAAACACCACTAGAGAAAGCTCATAATTTAAGTAATACACTTAATAATGAAGTTTTTCTAAAAAGAGAAGATCTTCAAGATGTATTTTCATTCAAAATAAGAGGTGCATATAACAAAATGAGTAAGCTCACTAATTCACAGCTTGCTCAGGGAGTAATTACTTCAAGTGCTGGTAATCATGCTCAAGGGGTTGCACTTAGTGCCCTCAAGTTAAATTGCCAAGCAACCATATTAATGCCCATTACCACCCCTCTAGTAAAAGTTAATGCAGTTAAAAATTTAAAAGCAAAAGTTATATTATACGGCGACAACTATGATGAGACTTACAAAGAGGCAATAAGGATTAGCCAAGAAAGAAATTTATGCTTTATTCATCCCTTTGATGATCCAGATGTAATTGCAGGACAAGGAACTATAGCTATTGAACTTGAACAGCAGCTTAATGACAAACCTTATGCAATTTATATTGCTGTAGGTGGAGGTGGATTGATATCAGGAATATCCATATACATAAAAAAAATATGGCCTGAAGTAAAAATAATTGGTGTAGAACCAGAAGATGCTGACGCAATGACAAAATCTTTGGAAAAAGAAACAATTGTGGAATTATCCTCTGTTGGTCAATTTGCAGATGGAGTGGCGGTTAAAAAAATTGGTAAAAATACTTTTGATATTGGTAGAAAATATATAGATAAGATGATTAGGGTTAATACTGATGAAATATGTGCTGCTATAAAAGATGTTTTTGAGGATACTAGATCAATACTTGAGCCAGCAGGGGCATTATCAATTGCAGGAATGAAAAAAGACATTTTAAATTCGAATCATTCAAATAGAAAAATGGTTGCGATTGCATGTGGTGCAAATATGAATTTTGAGAGGCTTAGATTTGTAGCAGAAAGAGCAGAACTTGGAGAGTGTAAGGAAGTAATGATGGCTGTTGAAATTCCAGAACGTGCTGGTAGTTTAATTGATTTTTGTAAGTTACTTGATAATAGAAATTTAACTGAATTTAGCTATAGGATGTCGAATTCTAAAAATGCCCAGATCTTTGTAGGAGTTCAAGTCTATGGGTTAAATGATAAAAAAAACCTTTTAAATGTATTTAGTAATTCGGAGTACTCATTTATTGACATAAGTAATGATGAATTATCTAAAAATCATCTCAGACATATGGTAGGGGGGAGATTACCAAAGAATTTTAAAGAAATGGATAATAGAAACTTTGTTGAACTTTTATACAGATTTGAATTTCCTGAAAGGCCTGGCGCATTAATAAACTTCCTAAATAATATGAAATCTAATTGGTCTATAAGCGTATTTCACTACAGGAATTATGGTGCTGATGTAGGGAAAATTGTTATTGGAGTTTTAATAGATAGAAATGAAATTTTTGAGTGGAATAAATTTGTAAGAATTCTAGGCTATAAATTCTGGGATGAAACTCAAAACGATACATATAAATTATTCCTTGGTGCATCAGATTAATTTTAAGGTAAATTAGGAAAGATTTCGGTAATAAAAATCAATCAATCTGATCTTAATACCACACCAATATCTGAAATAGATCTAGTTACTAAAGTTGAAGCTGTTCTATATTTGAAAGGCAGACCCGTAACAAAAAAGGATCTTTCAGAAATTACTAATTCTGATATTAACTCAATAAATGATGCAATTAAAGATCTAAAAAATAAATACTCTAATCCCAAATCAGCTATTGAATTAAATGGAGTTAATAACAGTTTTTCTCTCGAATTAAAATCAAGTCTTAATGAATTCGTCGATGATTTACTTCCCTCTGATTTAAAAACATCAGAATTAAGGACATTGGCAACTATTGCAATCAAAAAAAAGATCCTGCAATCGGATCTTATACTTCTTCGAGGTTCAGGAGCTTATGATCATATTAAAGAATTATTAGAAAAGAAACTTATTGTCAAACGGAAGCAAAAAGATGGTAGATCATATTGGTTATCATTATCAGAAAAGTTTTTCCAAACTTTTGCAGTAAGTAATGAATATCTTTCAAATATAGGAAGCAGTAATAATAAGCAGCAATAATAAGTAAATGTTAGAATGTATATAATAACGAAAAGATAATGTTATCTGTATCTGAGATTTTTGCAGTTCTAGGCCAAACTTTATCAATCTACTCTTTTATATTGATAATAAGAATTTTACTTACATGGTTTCCAGGTATTGATTGGAGTAACGGTGTTTTATCTGCATTAACTTCTATAACAGATCCTTATTTAAACATTTTTAGGGGTATTATCCCTCCAATAGGTGGATTTGATATTTCATCTTTATTAGCTTTTTTACTTTTAAATGTTATTCAAAATTTAATTACTAATCTCAAGTATGCCAGCTTAAGTTATAGCTGAATTTATCTATCATCTCCAGAACCTCTTATATTCCCTTTAGAGGCTCTTAATTTTAATTTTTCAAGGTTTTGTAATGCAACATCCTCTAAATTAAAATCTAATTCTGTACAAAGATTTGAAATGTACCACAATACATCTCCTAACTCTTTTTTAATTCCTAATTTTGATTCGTTATCAAATATTCCATTTTTATCTCTTATAACCTTTTTAACTTTTTCTGCCACCTCACCAGCCTCTCCAACTAAACCAAGAGTTGGATAAATATTATTTGAGCCTAAATCTGGATATTGTGCGGTTTCTCTAGCTTTTATCTGATAAGTTTTAAAATCCATGACTTAAATAACTAACTTTGGGTATGGTAAATTTATTTATATCTAGCAATATTATCTATATATGTCGAATATTGATTTAAAAAGAAGAACAAAAATAGTAGCAACTATTGGTCCTGCAACTCAATCAGAAGAGATAATTACAGATTTAATTAAAGCTGGAGTAACAACATTCAGATTAAATTTCTCACATGGAGATCATAAAGATCATTCTGAGAGAATAAAAACCATAAGGGAAGTATCAAAAAAATTAGATATAGATATTGGAATATTGCAAGATCTTCAAGGACCTAAAATACGATTAGGGCGCTTTAAAGATGGGCCAGTAAAAGTTAAAAAAGGCGATCAATTCACACTGACATCAAATGAAGTCGAATGTACAAATACTATTGCAAATGTAACCTACGACAAACTTTCTCAAGAAGTTAGCGAAGGGAAAAGAATACTTTTAGATGATGGAAAAATAGAAATGATTGTAGATAAAGTAGATACACAGGCTAATCTTTTGAAGTGCATGGTAACTGTAGGAGGGGTTCTTTCAAACAATAAAGGTGTTAATTTCCCAGATGTTCAATTATCAGTAAAAGCATTGACAGAAAAAGATAAAGAGGATTTAAAATTCGGTTTATCTGAAGGAGTTGATTGGATAGCACTAAGTTTCGTTAGAAATCCATCCGATATAAATGAGATAAAAGATTTAATAAACAAATATGGGCATTCAACTCCCGTAGTTGCAAAAATAGAAAAATTTGAAGCAATTGATCAGATCGATACAGTATTACCCTTATGTGATGGGGTTATGGTTGCAAGAGGCGATTTGGGAGTAGAAATGCCTGCTGAAGAAGTACCTCTTTTACAAAAAGAATTAATAAGAAAAGCCAATACATTAGGTATACCAATAATTACAGCGACCCAAATGCTTGATTCTATGGCTTCTAACCCAAGACCAACTAGGGCCGAAGTTAGTGATGTTGCTAATGCAATTCTCGATGGTACAGATGCTGTAATGCTTTCCAACGAAACTGCAGTTGGCGATTATCCTGTAGAAGCAGTTGAAACGATGGCAACCATAGCAAGAAGAATTGAAAGGGATTATCCACTTAAGGCTATTGAAAGCCACTTACCCAGTACGATCCCAAATGCTATAAGTGCAGCAGTAAGTAATATAGCTAGACAACTTGAAGCAGGAGCTATAATCCCTTTAACAAAATCAGGTTCTACCGCTCGAAATGTAAGTAAGTTCAGACCACCAACACCTATCTTGGCAACTACTACAGAGAGGAGTGTAGCGAGAAGATTACAACTTGTTTGGGGAGTTACTCCAATAGTAGTTAAAAATGATGAAAGAACAGCAAAAACTTTTAGTTTAGCTATGCAAATTGCTCAGGAGATGGGGATCCTAAATCAAGGAGATTTAGTAGTACAAACCGCAGGCACATTAACTGGAATTAGCGGCTCTACAGATTTGATAAAAGTCGGTTTAGTAAGAAAGATTGTATCAAGAGGAATTTCAATAGGGGAAATCGGTGTTACAGGTAAAGCAAGAATAATTAGAAATAGTCTTGATTTATCATTAATTTGTCCAGGAGAAATATTATTTGTTCCAAGGGAATTAATGAAAAATATTCCACTGAGTAAAAATATTGCCGGTATTGTTACGGACCAAAATGTAAATGATGTTTATGCTTTGTTTAACAAAAATAATAAAAAGATTTCCACAATTTGTAATTTAGAAAATATGGATAATCATCAAATCAGTAATGGCGACCTTATTACACTCCAGCTTAATGAAGGTGTTATATACATGGGACAAATTGAGGATGATGATGCAATAGATAAATATAAATATGTCTAGGAAAATCTCAATAAAAGAAGCCTTAGGCATGGCAACAAAAACTTTAATTTCGAACAAATTGAGAAGTTCGTTAACAATGCTGGGAATTATTATAGGAAATGCTTCAGTTATTACACTTGTTGGACTTGGTAGAGGTGCTCAAACATTAGCAAAAAACCAATTAAGTAATTTAGGTGCCAATGTTTTATTCATTGTTCCCGGAAATAATGACACAAGAAGAAGAGGTATTTCATTTCCTAAAAACCTAGTTTTAGAAGATGCAGTAGCAATAAGCAATCAAGTACCAACAGTTAAAAAAGTAGCTCCTCAAATCTCTGCTAACGAAATAGTGCAATCAAATTCTAAAAGTTTAAATATATCAATTGCCGGAGTTACTCCTGAATTTCTTGAAGTAAGAAGCTTTGAAGTAGATAAGGGAAGATTTTTATCAAAAAGTGATGTTAATAGTGCAAGAAGTTATGTTGTAATAGGTCCTGATCTTAAAGACGAATTTTTCAAAGATAAATCTTCATCACTTGGAAAAAAAATCAGAATTAAAGACCATACTTATGAAATTATCGGAATATTAAAACCAAAAGGTGCTGTATTTGGAAGTAATCAAGACAAAAATGCTTATATTCCATTAACCACTATGGTCAATAGGATTACAGGAAAGGACCCGACATATGGAGTAAGTTTAAGCTTCATTAGTGTTGAAGCGATAAATAAAAATGCAACTAGTGCCGCTAAATTCCAAATTACTAACTTATTAAGGCAAAGACATAAAATAATCAGAGATGATGACTTTGCCGTTAGATCACAAGAAGATGCATTGAATATAGTAACCAACATAACAAGTGGACTAACGTTTTTATTAGCTGGTATTGGGGCAGTATCCTTGGTTGTTGGCGGCATAGGAATAATGAATATTATGCTCGTTTCTGTAAGCGAAAGGACTGAAGAGATTGGTCTTAGAAAAGCAATAGGAGCTAAACAATCAGATATATTAATTCAATTTTTGATTGAGGCATTGATTTTATCTACAATTGGAGGATTAATTGGAACAACAACTGGATTATCAGGTGTTTTTCTTTTATCTCTGATAACACCACTTCCTGCATCAGTAGGAATTACAACTACTTTTTCCACCATGATCATTTCAGGATCAATAGGTTTAATCTTTGGCGTTTTACCTGCAAAAAGAGCTTCTAAATTAGATCCAATTGTTGCATTGAGAAGTTTATAGACAGAATTTATAATAATGCTCAATTTTTATAAATTAATTGAGATACTGGTTAGTCTTCAATCACTAGTAATAACATCAATGTTACCTGTTTATATTCCACTACCTTTTATCTATAAATCCAGTAATTTCTTCGAGTTGCCTATCACATGGCAAATTCCAACCATAATTTTATTAACACTTATATTTCATAAAAAAGTTGTTTTAAAAGCATTTTCTATATATATAATTTTGGGGTTATTTATATTTCCTGTTTTTCATCAAGGAGGTTCAATAGGTTATTTACTCACTCCAAATTTTGGTTATTTATTAGGTTTATATCCATTAATCAAAATAATTGATAATTTAAATAATAGAAATAAAATAAACGTTGGAAACTTTTTAAAAAATGGATTTATAGCAATAGGTGCTATGCATTTAACTGGAATATTTTACAACTTCGTACAAGTTGTGTTCTACAGTCAATTTAGTTTATTTTTATATAATTTAGGGAAATACTCATTAGGTAAGATTGGCTATCATTTTTTAATGCTTTTTCCACTTTTATTACTTATTAAACCTATAGAACGTTTAAAACGTAGCAAATAATGATTAATAAAATAAAAACAAAATTATATTTTTTATCTTTAAGTATTTTTATTGTTCTAATAGATCAATTTACGAAATATTTAATGTTTTATAATAAAAAAATATTTATTAATAAAGATTTTCTTTTATTCAAATTAGACTTTGTAAAAAATTACGGAGCAGCATTTAACATATTTAGTGGTAGTAGAATATTTTTATCTTTAATAAGTATTTTTTTTTCAATATTTCTTATTTATTTGATATTCAGGAAGAATACTTTAAACTCATTCGATCTATATTCTTATAGCTTTATTCTGGGGGGAACTATTGGTAATGGTATAGATAGGATATATAAAGGTTTTGTAGTTGATTTTATTAACTTAAATATTATAAATTTTCCAGTATTTAATATTGCTGATATATCTATTAATATTGGATTCATTTTTTTACTTTATAACATTTTTAAAAATAATCGATAAAATGAATTACTTGAAATTAAAGTATATAAAGTATGTGGTATTGATATTATTTTTGTATATTTTATTTTCCATATTTGTCAGAATAGTAAATATTTATACCCTTTTATTTTTAATAATAATTATTTATGCTTTTTATAATATTGATAACAAATTATTTAAAAAAATAGTTTATAAAGTTTTATATAAAAACAAAAAAAATACACTTTCATTCAAAAATACATATGGAGCTGCCAAGATAAGTTTGGAAGGAGTCGAGAAAATTAATAAAAAAATTAACGATAAAGTAAAAGTTGAATTGTTAAATTACCAAAAAAATAAACTAGAGTCCCAATTAAAAACAGGCGATTATAAAGTTACTCTTTTTGGAACAGGTTCCTCAGGAAAAACATCTATAGCAAGATCTTTATTGAAAAATATTGTCGGACAAACATCTGCAAAAATAGGTACAACAAAGCAAATTAATAGCTATAAAATTCGTATCCCAATCTTAAAAAGAAACATTAATATAGTTGATACACCGGGTTTATTCGAACCATCTAAATTAGGAGAAGAAAGAGAAAAAGCAACAATTATACAAGCATCAAATTCTGACTTAGTTCTTTTTGTGTTAGATCAGGACATAAATAAATACGAAAACTATTTAATTAAAGAATTATTAAAATTAAGGAAAAAAATAATAATAGTTCTAAATAAATGTGATTTGAGATCTAGAGAAGAAAATAACCTCATCAAAGAAAATATAATTTCTATAACGTCTTCTAGAAAAAATAAAATTTCAGTTGTTCAAACAATTGCAGTCCCAAAACAATCTCCCTATATAAAATCAGATACTTTAAATTTAGTTCCAGAGGTAGGAAGTTTATTTAGAGAAATAATTGAAACGCTCGATAATAATGGTGAAGAGTTATTGGCGGATAATATTCTTTTTCGCTCAAATAGGTTAGGTATTAAAAGTAAGAATTTCGTAGAAGAACAAAGATATTTAATGTCAAATAAAGTGATTAATAAATATATGTGGATAACAGGAGGAGTAATACTAGTTAATCCACTACCCGCTGTTGATTTCCTTACTACTACCTCCGTAAACCTTCAAATGATAATGGAATTATCAAAAATATATGAAATAAAGCTAACAAAAACGGATGCAAAAGATTTGGGGACTTCATTGCTAAGCGCATTGGCTAAACAAGGAATACTAAAAGGGGGACTCGCCATTATTTCTCCTGCTTTAGCTACAAGCTTGACTAAAATAATATTATCTAAATCTATACAATCAGTTACAGCAGGCTGGTTAATAAGAATAGTAGGACTAAGTTTGATTGAATATTTTAAAAATGGGCAAGATTGGGGAGATGGAGGAATTCAAGAAGTAGTAGATAAGATCTATAGAATAAGTAAGAGAGAAGACATTTTAAATAACTTCGTAAAAGAAGCTATATCAAAAATTGAAATGAAAAAATATTATAAATCAAATAAAAGTTTGCCTCCATTTACTAATTAAAATTAGATAATTGATCATTTAGATAAGTTCTGAAATCAAAGATAGTTATTAAGAGTAAATAAGCAATACAAATAGCTATAGAGATAAACCCTGTTACTATTGCAATAATTTTTGGTCTACTCATAATTCATTAGTTAATCATCTAAAAGTCTCAAAAGTTCTTCAATATGAGATTCTTTTGTATTGTAATTTCCCATGACAACCCGTAAAAAATATTTACCTTTAAATTTTGGTCTAGAAAGCATAAAATTATTGTTAATTAGTTCATCAACTTTAGTTTGAGTCCATGCATCAGAGTCTTTCTGCTCAAGTTTCTTAGGTAAGAATGAAACAATATGAAGAGGACCTGAATATATATCAAATTTATTTTTACTAATATTTTTTATAAAAAAGTCTTTTCTTTTAATTGATGATTTTAATACATTTTCTATTCCTTTTAGCCCTAAAAAACGTAACCCAAGCCATAGCTTTATAACCTCTGCAGGTCTAGAACCCTGTATGCCTATTTCGCCTCTATTTATAATATTTTCTTTAGATGAAATATATGGTAGTCCTGTATTAAAAGTATTTTCTAAAGTACTCATATTTGAAACCAATAACAAAGATGAAGTCTTTGTAATGCCAATGATTTTTTGTGGATTTATAGTTATCGAATTAGCCTGATTAATATTATTTAGGCCTTCTATTGGAATAGAAGTTATAGCAAAAATCCCTCCAATTGAACCATCAATATGTAACCATATTTTTTTTTGTTTACAGAGTTCACTTATTTCTTTAATTGGATCAATGGCTCCTCTTACAGTTGTCCCAAGGGTTGCAACGATAGCAAATATATTTTTATTTTCTATTGAACATTGATCTAAAGACTGTCTGAGATCGTTTATATCCATTCGACCTTTATTATCAGTTTTAATTTTGACAAGATTCGTACTATCAAGACCCATTACTCTTATACATTTAATGAAGGAAGAATGAGCATCTTCACTAACAAGTAATACAGAATTAGGATTTGTGCCTAATCCAGCATTATTTCTAGCTGCTATAAGTGCATTCAGATTACTTAATGTACCTCCGCTAGCAGCTATACCTCCTGAAAAATCATTAAACCCTATTCTCTTTGCAAACCATTTGCATAAGGATTCCTCAAGCAAAGTCACACTTGGTGATAACTCGTAGGCGAGAAGATTATTATTCAAACCAGCAGCAATTAAATCTCCCAAAATAGAAAAAATTAAAGGTGGGGGATCAAGGTGAGCTAGTGAGCCAGGATGAACGGGATTAAATGAATTATTCAAAAGAGATTCAATCTCAGAAAACAATTCTTCTTCAGAGTTACCATTTTCCGTAGGCATAATGCACTTGAAACTCTCATCAAATGGTAAAGGACCATTTTTATCAGCTTTAGAGAACCATTCACAAAGAGTTTGACTTGCTCTATTCAGAAGAGTAATCAATTTGTCATTAGTCCCTAAATATGAGGGGAAATATATATCTTTATTATTAATTAAATCTTCAGCCATCAGATAAGATATCTATTAATAATTCTATTCTCAATATTGATAAATGAAATATATTTTTGAAAATGGAAATAGTAGTAAAAATCAACAAAAAAATACAAATAATTCAAATTACACTTTGTGGATGAATTTGATATTAAGAAGATCCAAAAATATTGGAAAAGTTGAGCTACCAATCTGTTCAATAATTTTAGACGAGAGAGGAAGATGTATCGGCAGAGGGGTGAACAGGAGGAATATAAATAAAGACCCATTAGGTCATGCTGAGATAATGGCACTCAGACAGGCATCTCTAATTAAAAATGATTGGAGATTTAATGAATGTACTATTATCACAAATTTAGAACCTTGTACTATGTGTTCCTCAGCTCTTATTCAAGCGCGTATGGGTAAAGTTATTTTCGGGGCTTACGATAAGAAAAGAGGTGGATTGGGTGGCTCTATTGACCTATCAAAACATGAAAGTGCTCATCATAAAATGGAAATAATTGGAGGTATACTAGAAGAAGAATGCAGTCAAATTTTACAGATTTGGTTCAAAAAGTTGAGGACTCAAAAATAGAAAATTTCTTTAGCTCAGTATCAAATAGGTTTAATAATCTGTCAACATTCTCCTCACATGAATTAAAGCCCATCAGCCCTACACGCCACACCTTACCGGATAATTCTCCAAGTCCATTTCCTATTTCTATTCCAAAGTTTCTTAAGAGATGATTTCTAAAACCATCCCCATCAACTGCTGGAGGTATTTTAACTGTGGTTAAAGTTGGCAATCTATAATCCTTTGGTACATGTAATTCCATTCCAAGTCTTTCTAAACCATTCCATAGTTTCTTTGCATTAGAATTATGTCTATTCCAAACATTTTCTAAACCCTCATTCGCAATTAACCGCAAACCTTCACGAATAGCAAAATTCATATTTACTGGTGCAGTATGATGGTAAACACGATCAGCCCCCCAATATTTATTTAATAAAGATAAATCTAAATACCAGTTAGGTACTTTTGTTTTTCTTGAACTTAGTTTCTCTTCAGCTCTTTTATTCATTGTAAAAGGGCTTAATCCTGGGGGACAGCTTAATCCCTTTTGACTACAACTGTATGCTAGATCAATTTTCCATTCGTCTATCAATAATTCTAAAGCGCCGAGTGAAGTAACTGCATCAACTAAAAATAAGCAGTTATTTTTTCTACATATATCTCCAATACCATCAAGAGGTTGTAAAACACCACTTGATGTTTCAGCATGGACAATAGCAAAAATTGCTGGTTTTTTAGTTTCTATTTCATACTTGATTTCTTCATAAGAAAAGGATTCACCCCAAGGTTTTTCAATAACAGATACATCTGCTTTATATCTTGTTGCCATATCAACTAGTCTGTCTCCAAAATATCCCTTTTTAGCGATAAGAATTTTTTCTCCTTCCTCTATAAAATTAGCTATCGAAGCTTCCATAGCTGCACTTCCAGTACCACTCATTGGAAGAGTAAGACGATTATTACATTGCCAGGTATATCTTAGAAGTTGTTGAACATCAGACATCAATGAAATATATGCTTCATCTAAGTGACCAATAGGATTCAAAGAAAGAGCGCTTAAGACTTCTGGATGTGCGTTTGAAGGGCCAGGACCTAATAAAAGTCTAGAGGGAACATAAGTCTTTGAGAAATGAGATAAATTCTCTTCATTTAAAGCCGAAATAAGTTTTGCTTCTGTCAAAGCATTACATTCAATTACTTTTAAATTAAACTAATATCGCCACATAAGCGATATTTATTTAAAGAAATTCATTCAATTTAAATATTTAGGTAAACAATTATTAAACTTATGACTTGAAACACTAAAAGAAGACATCAAGTCTTAAAAAAAGTTACCGTTGATACATAACAAGAATCATCAAGTTATTAATTTCATATAAGGTATTACAAAATTATGTCTAAATCTCCTCAAGATGTTTTAAGTCAAATTAAAGACGAAGGAATTGAACTCATCGATTTAAAATTCACTGATATTCATGGAAAATGGCAACATTTAACTCTTACTTCAGACATGATAGAGGAGGATTCTTTTACAGAGGGTTTGGCATTTGATGGCTCATCAATAAGAGGTTGGAAAGCAATTAATGCCTCGGATATGTCAATGGTGCCCGACGCAAGTACAGCTTGGATAGATCCCTTTTATAAACATAAAACTCTAAGTATGATTTGCTCTATTCAAGAGCCAAGAAGCGGCGAACCTTATGATAGGTGTCCAAGAGCTTTAGCTCAAAAGGCATTAAAATATTTAGAATCGACTGGTATAGCAGATACTGCATTTTTTGGACCAGAACCAGAATTCTTTTTATTCGATGATGTTAGATATGACTCTAAAGAGGGAGGTTGTTTTTATAGTGTAGATACTATTGAAGCGCCATGGAATACAGGAAGAATTGAAGAAGGAGGAAACTTAGGATACAAAATACAATATAAAGAAGGATATTTTCCTGTAGCTCCAAATGATACTGCGCAAGATATCAGATCTGAGATGCTTCTTCTTATGGGTGAATTAGGTATCCCCACAGAAAAACATCACCATGAAGTTGCTGGTGCCGGTCAACACGAGCTTGGAATGAAATTTGATTCGTTAATAAATGCTGCTGATAACGTTATGACTTATAAATACGTTGTCAGAAATGTTGCAAAAAAATATGGAAAAACAGCAACTTTTATGCCCAAGCCTGTTTTTAACGACAACGGAACAGGAATGCATGTTCACCAAAGTTTATGGAAGAGTGGACAGCCACTATTCTTTGGTGAAGGATCATATGCAAATTTATCTCAAACAGCAAGATGGTACATCGGAGGCATACTTAAACATGCACCTTCATTCCTAGCATTTACTAACCCAACTACAAATAGTTATAAACGATTGGTTCCAGGATTCGAAGCACCTGTAAATCTAGTTTATTCTGAGGGTAATAGATCAGCTGCGGTCAGAATACCTTTAACAGGTCCAAGCCCTAAAGCTAAAAGATTAGAATTCAGATCAGGTGACGCACTTGCAAATCCTTACTTAGCATTCTCTGTAATGATGCTTGCTGGTATTGATGGAATTAAAAATCAAATTGATCCTGGTGATGGAGTAGATGTAGATTTGTTTGAACTTCCAGCTGATGAACTTGCAAAAATTGATACAGTACCTTCATCTCTAAATGACTCACTTAATGCGCTAAAAACAGATAAGGATTATTTATTAGCTGGTGGAGTATTTACTGAAGATTTTATTGATAACTTTATCGATATAAAATACGAAGAGGTACAACAACTAAGACAAAGACCTCATCCCCATGAATTCTTCATGTATTACGATGCATAATTAAAAAACATTAGTTTAAATTAATCAATTTGAGAAATATCACAAAATATTCTCAAATTGATTTTTTTTTTGTTGGAATATATATATATAAATTGAAAAATGGCTAGAGAATCTATTTCAAAAATTGCATATAAAACCCTACAACAAAGTAAAAGCATTGCAGGTTTCGCTCACAAGCAGATCAGTTCAAGATTAATGAATTTTATTCTTCCCGATTCAAAGCTTGAAAATTTTGATGTAGATAAGGATCTTCTAATGCAAATCCAAAATTCAATGGATATTTTAAGAGAAGAAGATTGGAATGATGCAGAAAAAAATTTATATCCAAAAAAATTATTGTTTGACGAACCATGGCTTAGATATCTAACTCAATACCCTAAAATTTGGCTCGATATGCCTAATACATGGGATAGACGCAGAAAACAAAACTTTGATGATCTTCCAAAATCAATTGATAAAGATAATTATCCTCAATATTACTTGAGAAATTTTCATCATCAAACAGATGGTTATTTATCAGATTTTTCAGCTAGCATTTACGACTTACAAGTAGAAATACTTTTCAATGGAAGTGCTGACTCTATGAGGAGAAGAATAATTAAACCAATAAAAGAAGGACTTGAAATGTTTAGCGATAGAAAAAAAAGTTCTATAAAAATACTTGATGTGGCTACAGGATCAGGAAGAACATTAAAACAATTAAGAGCAGCATTTCCTAAAGAAAAAATTACAGGAATTGATTTATCTGATTCATACTTAAAAGAGGCAAGTAGATATATTTCAGATTTAGATGGAGATTTAATTCAGTTAATTAAAGGTAATGCTGAGGAATTACCTTTTGAAAATGATAGTTTTCAATGCATTTCTTGTGTTTACTTATTTCATGAATTACCTAGAACAATTAGAGCTAAAGTATTAAATGAATTTTTTAGAGTTCTTGAACCAGGTGGGATATTAGTTTTAGCTGATTCAATTCAAATTAGTGATTCACCTGACTTTACATCCGTAATGGAAAGCTTCTATAAATCATTTCATGAGCCTTTTTATTGTGATTACATAAAGGAGAATATAGATTCTATAATTGAGGATGTAGGGTTTAAAGATGTAAAATCAAATTCCTTTTTTATGACCAAAGTATGGTCTGCGGTAAAGTAAATAAAAACTTCTATGACCTATTGGGATAAAGATACTATTAAGCTTGTTCAAAGTCTTAATGACAAATTAAAAATTGATCATTCTAAATGGCATAAAGATAAAGGAAATAAATATAAAAGATCAGCAGAACTAATTTCGGCAGGATTATGCCATTTAATTATTTCTTGTAATGAGAAGGAAGCTATTGAGTATATAGAAGAAAGTATAAAATGGTTAAAAGAAATTAACGTAGATCAACCTTGTCCTAGTAAAAATCACCTTTTTAAAGCCAACTGAAGCCTATTACCTTTACTACTCCATCTAATATCATCAAAACATTCATTAATAATGTATAGGCCACGGCCATTTACACTACTTATTTTATTTGGTAATTTGTAGTCTCTTTTTTTTATTTCTAAACCATTACCTTGATCTTGAATTTGCCAAACACACCAATTCGGAGTAATTATTCTTCTTACTCTAATATTTTTTTTAGGATCTAATTTATTTCCATGTTTTACTGCGTTAACAAGAGCTTCATGTAAACCAAGTTTTATAAGATAACTTGACTGAGAATTTTTAATAGGTTCTAATAATTGATCGACAAATTCATTTAACTGTAATGATGATTCGAATTCGTAGTTTGACCAGTTAATCTTTGGTCTTTTAATAATTTTATTTAAAATATTTTTGCCCCGAAATAAGGACATAATAATATTTTGATACTGTCTTAATTTTAACTTATTAAATACCTCAATTTAAAGAATATTATTATGTCTTTCTGCAATAGCAGGATGCCGTAGGATGGAGTCCATAAGTCTTACTCCTCTTAGTTGATTTATTAAAGGCATATGTCCATCAGGAGCATTCAATGACCAGCAAAAAGATCCAGGATATCTAGTCCATAACCCCTCTTTTTTCCAACCTATTTTCGGCCACATTAATTCATATTTTTTCCCTACTGATTTTAATATCTTTGCCTGAGCTGAGAATCCAAATCTACCAGTAGAATAAATAGTCCATAATCTATCTATTGTTTCTAGATCTTTTCCTGACATATTCTTAACTTCACTATAAAAAACATATCCACGTTTTTCAGCTAATTTTCCAGCTAATTTTCGTAAATAGGAACTTGTTAATCTATCTGCCTCTTCGAATTTTTGCTCAACCAACATCAATTGCAAATCTTCATAATTATTATCAGTATCTGAATATGTATTAAACCAATTATTGAATTTAGAGTTTTCAAAGAATTCAGGCTTAAATTTTTTTAAAACTTGCAATATCCAACCAGCAGCCCAGTCATCTCCATTACTATCAAAGATATCAAAGAGTGAAGGGCCAAGATTAAAAATATTTTCAACTTCAGATTCTATTTTAGTTAATGAATTTATTCTTTTTCTTTGATTGGAATCTACAAATTTTTTTATCAGATCTAATGTAGCATTATTATAGTTATCTTGTTCTTTGTTCTTCATTTTAAAAAATCAATCTAAAAAAATAAAAACTATCCATGTATTTCAAAAGAAAAGAACTAGAGAAATTTAGAAGTTTTAAAGGACCACTTATAGATGTTAGAAGCCCAAGTGAATATTATAAAGGACATCTACCTAATTCTATTAACATTCCATTATTTGATAATGATGAGAGATCTATAATTGGCACGATTTATAAAAAAGAAGGAAGAAAAAAAGCAGTAATAGAAGGATTAAAATTTTTTGAAAAAAAAATGGAATTACTCCTTGATAATTTATTCATGAGTATTGAGTCCTTTAAAACTATTCCTAATAAAAATAGTGAATTATTTATCAGAATATATTGCTCTAGAGGAGGAATGCGTTCACAAAGCATTGCTTGGCTACTAGAAAAATATAAATTAAATCCAATAACCCTTAAGGGAGGATACAAAATATATAGAAGATGGGTATTAGATAATTTCTCAAAAAAGTTGAATATAGTTGTTATTGGCGGAAAAACAGGAACAGGGAAGACAAGATTATTATCATTACTAGAGAAATATAAATATCAAACTATTGATCTTGAAGGATTTGCTTGTCACAGAGGAAGTACATTTGGAGGTTTAGGAATGAAAGAACAACCTTCAAATGAACATTTTGAAAATCAAATTGCAGAAAAATTAAATTCCTTTAAATTTACTAATAATATTTTTGTAGAAGCTGAAAGTGCAAATATAGGTAAATGTAAAATTCCTCATGAATTCTTCAATCAGATGAAACATTCTAGGAGAATTGAAATTTTAAGAAGCGAATCTAACAGGTTAGATGAGTTGATAGAAACCTATAGTGTTTTTAAGAAAGAGGAACTCCAAGAATCAGTATTAAGGATAAAAAAAAGATTAGGACCACAAAGAACAAAAATAGCTCTGGAATCAATTAATAATGAGAAATGGGCATTAGTTTGCAGATCAGTTCTAGATTATTACGATAAGTGTTATGAATTTGAAAAGGTTGGTAAAACAAATATAAAGATATTAGATTTAACCGACAAAAAATATGATGAAAGTATTCTAAAGTTAATAAATAATGTTTTATAAAATAAATACAAACGAATGTAAAAAATATTTCCTAAAATAAAAAATTATTAATGAATTTTATGACAGCAAATAAAATCGCAAAAATACAATTTTATGAAGGAACTGATGAACCAGTAGTGCCTGAAATAAGACTGACTAGGAGTAAGGATGGTACCACGGGCCAAGCACTATTTTTGTTCGAAAAACCTCAGGCATTATCTTCAATTACTGACGGTGAAATCACAGGTATGCGTATGATTGATTCCGAAGGTGAAATACTTACTAGGGAAGTTAAAGTAAAGTTTGTTGATGGAGAACCCATATTTTTAGAAGCAGTTTATATTTGGAAGAACACATCAGACTTTGATAGATTTATGAGATTTGCAAATAGTTATGCCAAATCAAATGGATTAGGATATTCTGAGAAGAAGTAGAATGATTTGAAAATTGAGTAGTTCATCATATTTCAAGTTAGTAGTAATTTTAATCACTTCTTTAATACTATGGACTTTAAGAGATTTTCTCCTGTTAATAATTTGTTCTTTAGTAATTTCAAATATTGTATGTAATTTATGTAATCAAATACAAAAGGGCTTGAAAATTCCCCGATTGTTGTCTTTGTTTCTTGTCTTAATTGTTATATCAGTAATAGTATTTACTATTTTTATTCTTGTATTGCCTCCGTTTATAAAAGAATTCAATGAAATACTAGTAGATATTCCAAATGGTTTATCAAAAATTAATATTTTGATTAATACAAATTTGAACAAATTTAATAAACTATTTTATGGCGAACAATCAGAAAATGTTATAGACATATTCAGTCTTATAAATAATGTAGTTACCATTCCAGATGCCTCAACTATTGCAAAAGCTATTCAAGAAAGCTTTAAGAATTTAATAAATATAGCAGGGAATCTGGGTTCAGGTCTTTTGAGATTGATATTCGTATTAGTAGTGAGTTTGATGATCTCTATTGAACCAAAACAATATAAAGAAAATATACTTCTATTAATTCCAAAAAATTATCGCAACAAATTTAGAAATATTCTGGAAAAATGCAATATTGCATTAGCAAATTGGACCTTTTCCATGGTTATAAGCTCATTATCAGTAGGTCTGTTATCATTAATAGTTTTGTCTATATTAGATGTCAAATATGTTGTCTCAAATGCTTTAATAGCAATGGTTCTTAATATAATTCCAAATATAGGTCCAGTAATTAGTGGTGTATTCCCAATCACAATTGCACTACTTGATAATTTTTGGAAGCCACTGGCTGTTTTAGGAGCATATATAATAATTCAAAATATTGAAAGCTATATAATAATGCCATCTATAATGAAAAAAAAAGCAAACTTACTTCCTGGCTTGACATTAATATCACAATTTGGATTTACATTCATTTTCGGTCCATTAGGATTAATCCTTTCACTTCCATTGGCAGTAGTAATACAGGTTTTAATCAAAGAAT
>QCIX01000019.1 GCA_003216355.1 Prochlorococcus sp. AG-402-N23
CATTAAAAAATACTCTTTCATCTCGTTTTACATTATCTGTATCCGTTGATCTAACAATTACATGATAAGAATTATTGGAGTCATGATCAGTCGGGTTTTCATAATCTGGAGCAACTTTAAAAGTTAATTCACCAGATGAAGAGTTTATTGAAAATAAATCTGAATCATTTCCTCCACTTATTGACCAATTAACATCACTATTAGAATTAAAAGTTTTTACAGCTGTATTATTTTCCTCAACAGTTAAATTTTCATTTATTGAGACAGCATAATTTATTGCCTCATCAATGGCATCTGCCTGATCTACAAATAAAGTATGAGTATTTGAATCATTAGTGTGAGAAAAATTAAAATTATATTCTTCACCACTAGTATCAACTAAGAACTGCCCTGCAGAATAATGATTTGATAAATCAAGTAAAGAGTCAAGAACAATATCAGGGTCGTTAAGGTCAAAATTAGAATTATTGAATCTCCACGCTGTATATTTAAATGCCTCATCTGTAGTTCCATCAGCACCATTTACTCTCTCTTCTTTAAGAAGCCAAACATCTCCATCAGATTCTGGCACAAGCTGATATTCATAATTTCCAATACCACCAACTGTAGAATTATCTCTTGGAAAAGTTTTTGAGGTTAGGGTTGTTGTTTGAACACTTTTGTCAGTTGAAATTTTTACTACTGAATTATCAGTTTGCCAGTCTACGGAATCTTTATAATATTGATGTTCTAAAATAAAGTATAGAGAACCATCTTTGGCTTCTAAAAGTTGCATCACGCGCTTTGAGGAGCCACTTTCTGTAGGTCTATCTAACTCATAAATTATTTCTGGATTTGAGCCATCAGAATCTTTAACAAATTTGTATTTGCTTGAATCTCTTACAATGCTTAACAATCCATTATTGGTTGTTGTAATTTGGTCCCATATATATGTTCCCCACCTGCTTTCAGTTAAGTCAATTCCTAGAGTTTGTAAATTTTGGTTTAAGGTATTATTGGTGTTTATAGAAGACGTTCCTGTAACAGCGATGTCGTAACCATAATCATAGGTATACATAACATCACTACCATTTTTTTGATTTAATGGTCCATATATTTGATCTACGCTTAAATTGGGATTTGAATCAAGATCTTCTAAACTAAAGGAACTACTGATGTTCCCTGAATAATTTGAAATGTTCCATTCATTTGAAGTTTGATCATATTTAAAGTTAAAAACATATCTCGAATTAGAATATTTAACAGCAAAGGAATCACTAGCAAAATTTGCTATACCATTATCAGTAAAATCAAAAGTTTCTCCACCATAAGAAGAAGATAAAGTTAATTTATAACTTGAAGATTCTTGATCAATTGTTTTTATAAACAATCTGGTGGAAGATGTTAAACCACTAGGTAAAGCTCCATTACTCCCCGAAGAGAACGTTATGTTTATCACATCACCAACTTGCAGAGTTGAATTTGATCCAAAATCTAAAGTTGCTAAAGAAATAGTATTGTTGGTTAAATCAATATCAGATTGCTTAAATGTTGTTATTTCGTGTGATTTGAGTTGAAGTTCAAATAACAGATTAAAGTCGTCTAATTCATTACTAGTATTAAAGATTCCATTTTCTTCCGCGTGAGCCCCAAGACTACTTATATTAGATAAACCATATTTAGAAGAGGCCCAATCATAAAAATTTGCTAATGTGCTTTTTGAAGCTGCAGATAAATTAGACAGCCCCTTTTCTGTTTGTATACTTCCATAAGTCTGAAAGGAAGATGGCATTATTAAGAAAACATTAAATCTAAGTAATTGTACCTTATTGATCTGTTAATCGTTTTTCGCGTCTCTAGTGATAGTGTTAACCAAAAAAGATTTTAATTTCTCTCCATAGAAACTAAAAAGTTCTTTCTCAATATCTTTATCTAATAATTCACTCTTAAGTTTTTGTATATAGTTTTGATCTAATTTCGAGTCAAAGTATTCTTCTAATTTAATAAGTATCCAATCATCATTAACTTTTAAAGGCCTATGCAAGAATTTTAAATAACATTTCTTAAGTTTATCTTTTACTGTTGGATGAACTTTATCCAAAGATAATGGACCTATTAATCCAGAAGTTTGTTTTTCTATCCCAATAGAATAATTTTTGGCTATTAGATTAAAGTCATCTTTATCATCTTTTATCCTATGGTAAAGTTCTTTAATAAGGCCATATTCTTTAACCCTAATCAAGCTATATTTTACTTTATCAATTTTTTCTTTTTGGTTATAAAAATTTTTATTTATATAATCAGAATAATGGATTTCACAATATTTTTGTACTTTTGCATAAAGAGTAATCTTATAAAAAAGATTCTCTTTGCTCATTAGGTTTAAAATTCTATGATTTTCAAGAGATTTTTCATCATTCAATGAGAAAAATTTCATATAACTTTCTTTAGAAGTTAAGATTTCTTCTTCATTAAGTTTTATATTTTTGATTTTATCTTCAAGAATCTTTGACTTTAAATATTCTTTCAGAAGACCATATTTGGATAATTTTTTTAAAAAATTAATATCTTCCATTTTGATATTTATTAATAACCTTCTGGTTTAAATTAACTCTAAAGTAAATTATATTTATATTTAATTTTTTAGTAAACTAAAAAAAAAGATTAAGAAATTCTACGATGATTGTTTTGAGTCACGAAAAAAATAATGAATTCAAAAAATTCTAAGTTGTTACTTTCTCTAGAATCAGTTTCTTTAGAAATTCCCTTATTAACGGGCGTTCCTCGTACTATTAAATCATCACTAATTAATTCAATTACTGGAGGAAATTTTAGAATAAATAATGGGAAAAATTATATTAGAGCTATAAATAATCTAAACTTGAGAGTTTATGAAGGAGAGAGAATAGGATTAATTGGCCATAATGGATCAGGTAAAACAACTTTTTTAAGAATAATTTCTGGAATTTATAATATTTCAAGTGGGAAATTGATGACTAAAAAGAAGATTTATCCCATGATTGATAAAAGCCTTTTAATTAGTATGGAATTAAGTGCAATTAAAGCCATAAAAGCACATTATCTTCTTACAAAGAATACACTAGATGGGTTTGATGATTTTCGCCAAAATGTAATTAATTTTTCTGGATTAGGGGAATTTATTTATTTACCAACTAAAACTTTTAGCGAAGGAATGATTTCAAGATTACAGTTCTCAATACTTACTGCCTTCTCTCATGAGTGCCTTGCTTTAGATGAAGGTTTTGCTACTGGAGATATAAATTTTCAATTGAAAGCATATGACAGATTATCAGAATTTGTTTCAAAATCAGGAACTCTTTTTTTAGCCTCACATTCTAATGAATTACTTACAAAATTTTGTAAAAGAGCCCTTGTTTTTAAAAAAGGAACAATTGTGTTTGATGGCAACATTAAAAAAGCTATAGATTTTTATAAAAAAAATTATGAATAAAAAAATTAAAAAGAAAGAAGTTTTAAACTATTTTATTGAAGCGCTCAAAATTTATAAAGTTTGGACATTTACGGCATGGTCAAGGACTGAAGAAAGGTTTGCTAGAACTTCTTTAGGAAGCGCATGGCTTGGACTTTCTAATTTACTTTCAATTGCTTTATTATCAATAATATATGGGACAGTATTTAAAGTAGAGAATTTTAAAAATTATGTGGTTTATATTGGTTTAGGTTTGGTTCTTTGGTCTTCATTAAGCTCCTCAATTGGATCTTCTCCAAACATACTTATTCAAAATGAAATAAAAATAAAAAATACTAATACAAATATCTTCTTTTATCCGCTTGAAGAATGGTGTTTCCAATTACATAATTTTCTTCAATCCTTTTTAATAGTTTTTCTTACTTTAATTTTTTTTAATAAGGCAATTTTAATTAATTTTCTAATAAATTCATCTTTACCATTATTTAATTTTTTTGTTTTTATGTTTTGGTTCCCTTTTTTAATTTGTCTTTTAGGAGTTAGATATAGAGATCTTTATCAATTAATACCAATACTTCTACAATTAACTTTCCTTATTTCACCAATACTTTATGTTAAAGAAAACTTAGGAAAGTTGATTTGGATTGTAAATTTGAACCCTGTTTACCTAATTATTAGCCAATTAAGAGACTCTATAATTGGTACAGAAGTAAACTATTTAAATTTTCTTTATGTTTTCTTTTTAAATATAATTGGATTAATAATTTCTTTATTTTATTTTAGAAAAATAAAAGATCTCATACCTTTTCTTTTATAAAAAAAATTTTAGATAAATAAATTTCTTTAAATTTTAGATATTATTTTCTCAATTTTTTTAGCCGAATCACTCCATGAATATTCAGCAGCTCGACTTGGACCAAATTCTCTAAATTTATTTTCTAAGTAATTATTATTTGCAGCCTCATACATTACATCAGCAATAGAATGAGAACTATATGGGTCAAAAAATAATCCATGGTCCCCTAATATTTCCCTAATTGCTCCTTTATTGGAAGCTAAAATAGTTGTACCACATGCCATAGCCTCTAAAGCAGGCAATCCAAACCCCTCCCAAAGACTTGGTACAATAAGAGCTTTGCATGTATTAAGTAAATAGATTTTTTCTTCCTCTGAAATCCAATCTAACCAATTACAGTATCGATCCAAATTTAGCTCCCTACATATTCTTTTATAGTGGGGTGTATATCTTTTATCAAAACTTCCTGCAATCTTTAATTTATAATCTGAAAGATTTTTATTTAAACTTTTAAAAATAGAAAAAGCTTTTAAAATTCTTGGTAAGTTTTTATGAGGAACATGCCTTGCGATTACTAACATAAATGGTTCTCTTTTTAAATCAAGAGCTAAGAATTTAGATTTATTAAAACCTAACTTAATAACTTCTAATTTTTTATAAGGGACTTTAAGTTTTTTTGAAACTTCGTTAGCTGTTGTTAAAGAGTTGCAAATAACTTTAGAAGCGTTTTTTACAACTAAAGGTACATAAAATTTATGATAAAGAGATAAAGGTAAACTACATTTTAATCTCAATGGTAAAAGATCATGCACTAATACTACAGATCTAATATCTTTGCTTATAGGGGCCTCTGGAAGAGGTGAAAATAGAATTGAATCTTTGTTTTTTTTTATTATTTTTGAAAGTTTAAATTGATTCCAATTTAATCTTTTTAAATGGGCTTTAAGTCCATATTCTGGACAAAAACTTTTTGGCAGACTATAAAATTTTGAGTGACCAACTTTAAAAGGAGCGTATAAAGATAATTTTTCTTGTTTGAAAGATGAAGCTAATTCTTGCGATACTACAGAAATTCCAGAAGGCTTCTCTGAAAAATAACTACCGTTAAATATTATTCGACTTTCTTCCAAAATGCCTCAATTTATATATTGAGTTATAATAAAGCATAAGGGAATTATTTGTCTTACAAAGGATTTTTATTTAAATAATTTTATTTAACTATTTTTTATTTTAATAAAAAATTATGGATGATAATAGTCTTGAGCTAATTTCAAAAATTAATTGGATAAAAGATTTAGAAAGTGATTTATTTGAAAAAATTAATAAATTTTGTAGTATAAAAATTTATAATGAAGGTGATATTTTATGTCAAAGCGATTTTATACCATCTGAAATATTTTTCATTATTGAAGGACAAGCTCGTTTAATTTATAAATTTGAAAATGAAGAAAATACTATTGAGAAAATTGAAAAAAACAATTGGATAGGATTAATATCTTTTATAAGAAATTCCCCAATTGAAAATGTTTTAGCAGTTAGTAAATTAAAAGTTCTTTCTATCCCAGAAGAAATTTTTTTATTACTATTGAAAAATTTAAAATTAAAAAATTTTCAAGAAATTACACTTATTGAAATAGTAGATTTAATATATAAAAAAAATAAAAATCATAGTATTCAATTTAGTTATGTTTTAGAAAAAGCAAATCAAATAAAAAAGGGAATAAAAATTTTTAATAATTCTAAAAAATCTAGTCAAAAAATTTATTTATTAGGTTCTAATAACTTAAAAAATAAGATTATTTATGATGAAATAAACCCTTCAGAATTTAAATCGGCTTATAAAAAATACATAAATTTGAGAGTCATTGAAGTAGAAAAAGATATTTTTTATAAAGAATTATCCGAAAAGCTAATCGATAAAAATGAATTTTACAAAAGTAATGATAACAATATTCCATATCCATCTTCTTTTGATTTAAATGAAGAAAATAAAAGTTTAGTCTTAGTAGAAGGTAAAAATCCAATTGAAGAAACTTTAGCTTCTCTAAAAATGTTGTGCATGGTTTTTAATGTTGACTTCAATAAGGAATATTTAAAAGGATTATTAGATAAAAAAATAAAATCTAATCAAACAATAAATTTATATCAATTTGGAGACATTTTACTAAATTATGGATTCACGATTGCTAATACAATTATAAAAAGGGAAGACTTAATGAGGTCTCCTAAATACAGCATAATTTTTTATAAAGATCATATATCGCTTTTAATAAAAGCTAATAATAAAGGGATATTTTTACTTTCTCCTTTTTTTGGTGAGGTTTATTTGTCTGCAGAAGATATTTTAAATTTATTTCATGAGGAAATTAATATTACTTTAGTGAAAAGAAGTATCAGAAATGAATATCCCAAACTTGGACTAAATTGGTTAATACCTTTTTTTAAAAAATACAAATCTCTTTTTCTTAATTTATTATTCGCCTCAATAGTTGTACAGTTACTTACTTTAGCTAATCCCTTGTTAATACAGGTAATTATTGATAAGGTAATAACTCAAAGAAGTTTAAATACTCTACAAATAATAGGCGCTGCTCTTTTTATTGTTACTATTTTTGAATCATTGTTGAGGTCATTGAGAACTTTTTTGCTTGTTGATACAACAAATAGAATTGATTTGGAATTGGGCAGTGAAGTAATAATACATCTATTCAAATTGCCTTTGGATTATTTTTCAAAAAGGAGAACAGGAGAACTTAGTACAAAAATATCGGAACTAGAAAAAATAAGAGAATTTTTTACTGGTCAAACTTTAACTACCATTATTGATGCTGTTTTTTCAATAATTTATATTTTAATAATGGCAATTTATAGTTGGTTACTTACTTTAATTTCACTATCAGTTTTACCTATACAAATCGTACTTACATTTCTTGGAGTGCCGCTATTTAAAAACCAATATAGAAAAGTAGCGGAATCAAATGCAAAGACCCAAAATCACTTAATTGAGTCAATTAATGCTATACAAACAATTAAAACACAGAATATAGAAAATCTCACTTTTAAAAAATGGAATAAAAATTATTTTAATTTCATACAAAAAATATTTAATAAGACAATTACAGAAACTGTATTATCAGAGTCTTCAAATCTTCTTCAAAAAATATCCCAAATAATGGTTTTATGGATAGGAGCTTCTCTCGTATTAAATGGGAAATTAAGTTTAGGACAATTAATTGCTTTTAGAATTATTTCAGGCTATGTTACTCAGCCTATTTTAAGACTTTCAACTTTATCGCAAAGATTTCAGGAATTAAAAGTTTCTTTTGAAAGATTAGGAGATGTTTTAAATAGAAATACTGAGTCAGGAATTAATAATTATGAAAATATAAATATTCCAAAAATAAAAGGTAATATTGAAATAAAGAATTTAGATTTTTATTATGAAGAAAATAATAATAAAATTCTTGAAAATATCAACTTTAAATTATATGCTAATACTTTTACAGGAATTGTTGGCAAAAGTGGTAGTGGAAAGAGTACTTTAGTAAAATTATTAGCAAGACTTTATAAACCTTCAAATGGAAAGATAATAATCGATGACTATGATATACAAAAAGTAGAGCTATATTCTTTTAGAAAACAAATTGGTTTTGTTGCTCAGGATCCATATTTAGTAAATGGAACTATTATTGAAAATATATCAATATCCGATCCAGAAGCTTCTAAAGAAGATGTTATAAGAGTATCCAAGAATGCATGTGCCCATGAATTCATTATGAATCTTAAAGACGGTTATAATACTAAAATTGAAGAGAAAGGTAATTCATTATCAGGAGGGCAGAAACAAAGAATAGCTATTGCTAGAGCATTACTTAGTAATCCAAGAATTCTTATAATGGATGAAGCAACAAGTGCCCTAGATTATATTACTGAAAAAAAAGTATTAGAAAATATTAAGAAAATTACAAATAAAACAACAATTTTATTTGTAACTCATAGATTTCAAAATTTAAAAAATGTTGATCAAATTTTACTTTTTAAAGAAGGACAATTAATAGAAAAAGGAACTCATTCTGAATTAATTGAGAAAAGGGGCCTTTACTTTGCAATGTCAAATGAAATATAACTGAAATAATGAAAATAATTCAAAAAACAAAAGAATTATATAAAAAATATTTATTTAAATTTTTTGAAAAAAATGAAAAATTTAATAGCTTTTCTACTTTAGAACAAAGTAAATATATAGCTAATAAAATAGTATTAGTAATCACAGCATCTAGTGGTTTAGGTCTATTACTTTTAATTTTTGCAAAAACTGATCAAATTATTATAGTTCAGGGAGAATTACAGCCTATCAGCAGGGTAAGGGAGATAAAAATTCCAATATCTGGTGTTGTTGAAGAGATATTTGTTCAAGATGGTGATTATGTTAGTAAAAAACAAAGGCTCTTGAAATTAGATGATAATTTATCTAAAGAGACAAATCAAAATATTATAAAAAAAATAAAACTAAAAAATAATGAATTAAAATTTAAGAATATCGAATTTAAAGATGCGATTAAAATTATTATTAATGAAATTACAAATTTAAAAAATGTTATTGATATTGAAGAAAGTAGTTTGCAAAGATTTGAATTGCTTCTTAGGGAAGGAGCATTATCTAAGTATGATTATGATGAACAAAAAATAAAAATAATAGATTTAAAATCAAAATTAATTAGCAAAAAAGCATTTAAAAATGTTAGGGAAAATCAACTTAAACAACAAATAAAACTTATTGAAAATGATATTATTAATTTAAAAAATGAACTTGAAAATGTAAATGAAAAATTAAAGTATTCCTATGTTAATAGCCCAATAAATGGGTATATTTTTGATTTAAAAGCAAAAGATAAAGGTTTTGTATTAAACCCTAATACAGAAATTATGAGAATTGTTCCCGATAATGATCTTGAGGCTATAGTTAATATAAATAGTAGTGACATAGGTTTTGTGGATTTAGGTAGAATAGCTGAAATTGGTATAGATTCTTATCCATCATCAGACTTTGGAGTTTTAAATGGAACATTAACTTTTATAAGTCAAAATTCTTCAACTATTTCTTCGAATAATAATAATTTATTTTTCAAAGCTAAAATATCCTTAGAAAATCAGTACTTAAATTCTGTTTCAGGAAAAAACTTACCCTTAAAACCTGGAATGACTATTACTGCAAATATAAAATTAAGAAGATTAAGCTATTTGCAAATAATATTTAACTTATTTACGGATAAAGCAAAGTCAATAAAAGAAATATAAATGATGATATTGTTATTAATATTGTAAATACATAAATAATATAAAAAGAAAAAAATGAATAATTTAATTAATAAAAAAGTTTTATTATTTGCTCCTGAATTAGAAAAAAAGGAACATAGAGGTATTGCAGTCTATACAAAATCATTAATTAATGGATTATTTAAATCTGGAGCAGAAGTATGGCTTGTTACTAGCCTTAATACGAAAAACTTAATAATTGATAAATTTAATAAAAGTTCTATGGATTATATTTATACTTCTGAGATCCTTCAATCATTTTATCTTGGAAATGATAATAATTTAGATTATAATAATGGTAATTTATTATCAAGAAAATTATTAGGATTTTTTAAAGGTAGAGATAAATTTATAATTTTTTTTCTTAATATTATTAAGCTTTTGAAACAAGGATTTACTTATAATCAAAGAAATACATCTCAAATAAATTTCTATTATAAAAATGATAATCCATATTTAAAATTAGAAAAATTAAAATTTATGGAAAATATTTCAGGTTTTATTTCTGCGCCTAACATAGGATCAAATTTGAAATTAATTTCTATTTTACCTATTCTAAATAAAATTAAAATAGACATATATGGATTCGATTTTTTTATAACTTCTGAACCCTTGAATATTATAAGTAAAAATAAAACTTCTATTCTTCAAACTATTCACGATTTAATTCCGCTAGAATTTTCTCCAGAAATTTTAAATGTAAAATCTTTTTATAACAAAATTAAGATTTGTAATAAATCAAATAAATTATTTATTTCAGAAACTACAAAAAATAAATTTAATTATTTATTAAAAAACAAATTTAGTAATAAAATTGATAATGAAAATGTTTTGATACAACCACCATCATTAATTTTTGAGAAATCTTTATCTGTAGATAATAATGCAAATATTTTGAATACAATTGCTCTTGAAAATAAAAAGATAAATAAAAGAATTAAAAAAAATAAAAAAACAAAATTAATGAATACTTTAAAACCATTTAATTATTTTTTGTTTAATTCATCTATAGATGAAAGGAAAAATGTTCATCTTTTAATCGAATCTTATATTAATTCTGACGCTCAAAGAAGTGGAATTAATTTAGTCATAACAGGCAAACTTAAGAATGATGCATATAGTATTAAGATAAAAGATTTGATTAAAAATAATTATGGAATCCATTCAACTGGTTTTGTTAATGAGTCACAAAAAAGTGCTCTCTATTTAAATTCAATTGGCTTGTTAAGCCCCTCGATTATAGAAGGTTTTGGCATCCCTGTATTAGATGCTTGCTGCCTTGGATTAAATTGTTTTGCGAGTGATTGTAGTTCTCACAGAGAAATCCAAAATCTTTTTGATTTTAAAAAATTTCTGAATATTTATCCTCCAAATGCCTTAACAAATTGGTCTGATATTTTTTATAATTATGAATATTTTAAAGATATTAATAAGACAAAATCTATAGAAAAAAGACTTTTAAGATATAAATATTATAGGAAGATTTTAGAGGATAATTTTAAATTGAAATTAACTACTTTAATCAATAAATTATCTACAAATTAAAATATATTTTTTATTTTTTTATAAATCTTGGAGCAAATCCAGAATAATCAAAATTAAAAATGTTGAATTTTATCCCAATACTTTTAGATGTTGGTTTATAGAAAAATCCAACATTATATGCTCTTCTCTTCAAATCTAGGCCGAAAACTGATTCTTTAAATGATCCATAATCTTTATCCTTATTATTTAAATTCAAGTAAGATTCTAAGTTTAAAACTATGGGTCCATAAAGTTGTTGCTCTAAATTAAATTTAACTCTAAAACTATCATTTACATCATCAAATGCGAATGGGCTTTTACCTTCTTTTAAAGTGTATGTTGCTATAGAACTGAATTTAGTAAAATCAAAGAATTTGTTTCTTAAACTTCCTGTAGTAAGTTCAGGACCTGCACTTAATGAAATTATTTTTTGTGATTTATCATTACTATAAAAAAATACACCAGACTTTAATATATTTTTCCATATTAAACCTTCTGAAATCACTTTTGGACTATATTTAAAATCTTTACTTATACTTTTCTTTAACCCTTTTTTTCTCCATAGATATACGTCATGCGATAATTCTCCAAGAAGTAAATTTCTAGATAAATTATTTAATTCTTGGTTATCACTAGACTTAGCATTAAAGTTACCCAATTCATAAAGCAATGAATAATTCAAATTACTATTTTTAAATAGCTTAAGATTTTTGTTTTCTATTCTAAAAGAATTACCCCAATAAATTTCCTCTTCGCCAGAAAAACCTTTTGAAATTTTTTCACGATAAGAACTTGAGAAAATCAAATTTATGAAACTACTTTTATAAAAATCTTTATTTAGATTGATTTTTTTATTATTTTGCTTTAAGTCAATAGATTTTTTTATATTAAGCTTTAATCTTGATGATTCTCTTAGTTTATTTGGATCAATTGAATTATTACTAGATTTAAAATCTATTACCCAATTTCTAATTTTACCTTTTAATTTAGTATCTATTCCAAAAAGATCGGCTAAATCATTTTGATATGTAATTTCATTTCCAGAAATTTCTTTACCTTGGTGATTAAAAGTTTTTGTATCACCTTTTATACTTCTTTGTAATAAAAAATAAGAATTAATATCAAGAGTATATTTACCAAATATTTTTTTTGTATCAAAACCTCTTCTTATAAAAAAGCCATCTTTCTCATCCATATCATATCCAAAACCCCAACGCGAAATAAAATCCTTACCATCTATAAATGAACTTCTACCTATAGGAAATTTTATTTTATTATCAAAATTAATCCAAGTATTTTTACTGGTAAATTTAATCTTTTCATCATTATACTTACCTAAGAAATTGTAACTTTCTACAAAAAACTGGGGCTCATTATAAACATCATTTGTGAAAAATATTCGCTTTGATTTTAAAAGATTAGGTTTTATTATTACTTTTTTACTTTTAAAACGCCATTTATTTATTTCAGGAATGCTTAGATTGAAGTTCTTAAAAGAACTATTATCGTTTACTATTCCAAAAGAATCATTATTTACTGTTTTTATATTATTAATTTCTTTTTCTAAGAAATTTTCTTCATTTGAATTAATTTCAAAACCGAGATCTAAATTAAAAGTTTTAGTATCTATTTGTCCATATATATTTTCAATATATCCAGTATCATCATTTAAATTATAATAGATTTTTGTGGCTTCAAAATATTGATTTCCTTTATTAAAGAGGATATTTCCAATTAAAGTTAATTCCCCATTCACTTTATTATAAATAAATTTATCAGCCCTTAATTGCTTTCCATCTAAATCTATACTTACATTCCCTTCTGCCTTAAATTCATTAATTTCTTGAGATTGAAAATCTGACTCAATATTTATTTTATTTAAATTGTTGGGTAGATATGTTATGAAAGTTTGGAAATAATTAGCTAATTTAAATAATTGATTTTTTCCAAAAGAATCATTCTTTTTTTCTATTAATAAATTATTTGTTTTGCTCAATAATATTTCACTATTTAAATCAGTAGTGTTAGATTCATCTTCAGAAAATGTTTTTGAAAAAGAAGAACTTGGGTGCAATAATAATATCTTAATGAATAAAGCAATATATAAAAAGATAGAATTAAATTTTATGTTTATATTTTTCAATAGGTTTAATAAAAATGCTTTAATTTAATTTTAGATTATTTTATAGAAAAGGTCATTCTTATTTCTTTTATGTCATAGAATAAAATTCCCATAATCCCTCTTTACCTTGAACATAATTATTAAAAGATTAACTTTTATTTTTTTGATGTTTTTTCATAGATAAAAAAAAATTATTATTATTTGTTTTAAAATTTTGCATCAAATATTTTTTAAATAATTTATAAGATTTGAAATTCTTAATAGAGGAATTAATACAATAATCTTTAAGATATTTATAATAATTTTCATCCTTAAATTTTAAAGAAATATCTTATTAGAATAAGATAAATTTTTAAATAATATAGCTAATAATATCTTCATATCCATTGCTTGATAAATAATTACTCATCTGTTCTTCATTTTGATAATTTGCATATTGGATATTTCCATCAGCATGCATTAAAGCTCTTAAATAAGCGGTCCCATCATTTGTCTTCCAGTAAACTTCCTGGAAACCATCACCGTCATAATCACCAGAAGTTTTTGCTATCAGATTATCTATATAAAGATCATTCTGGAATCTACGCTGACTATCATGTGGCCCAAATTGTTCAACTATTCCCTCTTGTACTAATGGATCAATATAAATTCCTACAACTCTAGTTGTTCCTCCTTGACCATATTTTGAGTAATCAATTTCTCCAGAAGAATTTATAGAAGCAGTAACCCAACGTCCTGATTCTTTATTAGTGTAGATAGCTTCTTTTGTTCCATCTGCATTTACATCTAATAATCCTTGATATTCATATGCATTCTTAATGGCATCAGAAACTTTTCCTGAATTAGCATGATGATAACCATCAAAGTCTTTTATACCTTTAAGGTTATAAAAATTACCTATAGAGTGATTACTAATATCTTGAGTTGAAGAAACAAGCTGAAGACTTCCATCAAGATCTAAGAAACGTCCATTAGCGACTATATTTTTTAAGTCTTTTAGCGTTGATCCCCCCAATATGATTTTCTCCTTTACTTCTTCTGGGGTTAAAGTTGGATCTTTTTCAGTAATTAATGCTGCCGCTCCTGCAACTACTGGAGCGGCCATTGATGTTCCTGCTAAATATTTATATTCGTTATTTATAACTGTACTTAAGATTCCATTAGGGTCATCTTCTACATATGTAACCCCTCCTGGGGCGCCAATTGATGCAATATTTCCATAATTAGAATACGATGTAATATCTCCTTTATTATCAAAAGCTGCAACTGAAATCATCCCAGGTATTTCCAAACTAAAATCAGCAGGTATAGAAGAATATATCTCGGTATTATCACTCTCATTTCCTAGTGCAGCGATAATTGTTATGTCTTTATCACTCGCATATTTCAGAGAGTCATAATAGCCTTTATACCAATCTGGAGCATTTTGTTTAAAGTCTTCAAAGGTAATTGATGGATATATATAGTCAGTTAACAATCCTAAATTCGTACCCAATGATAAATTAATTACATCAGCTCCATTATCTGCAGCATAATAAATAGCTTCATATACGTTTTTAGCTCCTCTTTCAGTTGCATAATCGCTAAATACTTTGAGATTCATTAATTGAACATCCCAACTTATACCAGCAATCCCAATTGAATTATTTCCCTCTGCGCCTATTATTCCTGCAACATGTGTTCCATGGTTGTCAAAATCCATTGGATCATTATCTTGGTAATAAAAATCCCACCCTTGATAATCATCTATATAACCATTCCCATCATCATCAATATTATTATTCTTTATTTCTCCTGTATTAATCCAGATATTATCATCTAAATCAAAATGGTTGTAATCAATACCCGTATCAATAACAGCTACTGTAATTTTTGGGCTAGAGCTTGTATCTTTCCATGCCTCAGGAGCAAAAATATCATAATTATCAATAGCATCTGCTTGACCTGTATTAAATAAATACCACTGATCTTTAAATAAAGGATCATTTGGTAGGTTTGTATTTTGTTCGAAGGATTTATTATCAATTTCTAAATTATAGTTGATTGTTTCATTAGAATTGTTTTCGTATGGAGTGATTAAAACTTCATAATCACCAGTATCTAAAGCTTTAAAAAAGAATTCAGATTCAATCCCAGCATTTTGTGAGCTTTTAATTAGCGTTGAGTTACGTTGACCACTAACTGTTGTATTTACCTCATAAATATCTAAATCTAAATCTGAAGACATTCCCGACAAAGTAAAATAAGTGTATAAGTTGCCATCTACGCTGAATGTGTATTTTAGTTGGTTTGACCCAGTTATTTCATTGTCATAAGAATAAATGATGCCTTTATTTAATTTCCCTAATTCTTTTTTTGCTGATTCAGTTGTAAAACTTAGACTCGTTTTGTCACTTATTCCTGCATAAGAATTTCCCGCTGTGTCATCAAAGGTAGTTGCATCAATTTGCACATAAAACTCTGTCTGTACTGCCAAATCATTACTAGGATTAACAGTTATCTGAGTAGATCCAGATCCTGTAACCTGGCTACTTGTAACATCAATAGTCTCTACGACGGAATCATCAGACGCTTTATAAATTACGATATGGCCAGTTTCTACATTTACTGCTTCTGAGAAATTGAGCACAATATTACTATTAGTCGCAAAATCTGTTGTATTATCTGCAGGAGAAGAAGAACTTAAAGAAGGACTTGTTTCATCCGCAGTTGTGAAACTGAAAGTTGTTTTATCACTTATCCCGGCATATGAATTTGCATAAATATCATCAAAAGCAGTAGCTGCAATCTGTACATAATATTGAGTCTGATCTACCAAATCATTACTAGGATTAACAGTTATCTGAGTAGATCCAGATCCTGTAACCTGATTACTGGTTACATCAATAGTTTCTAAAACAGAATCATCTGATGCTTTATAAATAACAATATTGCCAGTTTCTACATCTACAGACTCAGAGAAATTAAGAACTATATTGCTGGTTGTCCCTACATCAGTTGCATTATCTGCGGGTGTAGAAGAACTTAAAGATGGATTGATTGAGTCAACAGATTTATAAGTTAAATTATCAGTAGAAACTTCACCATCTCTAAAGAATATTTTTTCAATATTATTTAAAACTAAAGAACCATTACCGTAAACTTCGTGGTTATTAAAATTTATAAAAATGACATCTGAACTTTTTCTAATAGTAGCTTCTTGACTAAAAGAATGAAGTGATATCGCATCAGAACCATCACCTCCATCTACAGAATCAGAGCCACCTATGTAATCAAAAATATCATTTACACTTGAACCACTTCTAGAGTGAGAAGTGTATTGATAATCATCTGTATAAATCCATCTGTAATTATTATTATTAGGCCATGAATTTAAAGTAACTGAATTATCTGTAAAAACTATTTCTTCAATATCTAAAGTGGTGATAAAGGTACTATAAGAACGATTGACAGCGTTTAAATCTATTAAATATGTAATCTTTTCATAGTTGGTATAAATTAAGAAATTATCTATAGAAGAACTTATTATTAATTTATCAAAACCTTCTCTTCCATTTATAAAGTCATCTCCACCAGAATAAATTAATATGTCATCATCAATAGAACCTTGCCAATAATGACGCATATAAGTATATGGATCATTAATGGTACCCATACATATAGATGAAAAAAATTAATAATTTAAACAATATAAATGATTTTAAAAAAATAAACAAACTTTATAAAAAAAAAATCTGCAATATTTTATTAGTTGAAAACTATAAATAAAGACGTTTAAATTTATAAAAATTTAAAGATATAATAAGCTGTTTAAAAAGTGATTTTTAAAATAGATATTTACAAACTTTACATTAATTTTTAAAATTATTGAAGAAAGTTATTTTCGAGATTTTTGTTAAAAATCAGCTCTGTTTTTCCTTTGAAAAGTTTTTATAGAAGGTTAGTTCCTCGGTTATTAAGAAAAACCATTTGGAATCGGTTAACTAAGTATTTTGTTGGTGGACGTATATTTTATTTGCCTAAATATTTGAAAATTTTTAAAAGTTACTTTAGGGTTTTTAAAAGAAATGCAAATCCTCCAGAACTTCCTCCAGTCCCAATTGATTTATTGGAGATCCCTTTAGAGTATGGATATGTAAATCCTCCATTTGGCTCTGATCTATGTAGGTTTGAGGATATGCATGCCCCTGAATATAGGGCTATTTGCAATGATGTTTTTAAACTTCCTGTTAACTATCAAAGAAAACAATGGGAATGGATTTATATATATTTCAGATTATTAGAAAGTAAGGTTTTAGAACCTAATAAAAAAGGTTTGGGTTTTGGAGTTGGGACTGAACCTTTGGCAGCTATTTTTGCGAATTTAGGATGTGAAGTTCTAGCAACTGATGCTCCGGCAGAAAATAATTCAGAATGGCTAGAAACAGGTCAACATTCGAGTGATATTAGTTCTTTACAACATGAAAATATTATTAATAATAAAGAATTTAATAGGCTTTGTTCTTTTAAAACTCTTGATATGAACATGCATCAAGAGATACCTGCCGGATATGATTTTCAATGGAGTTCTTGTGTCATTGAGCACTTAGGCGGACTTGATAAAATAGTTAGTTTTCTAATAGCAAGCGCAAGTAAATTAAATAAAGGTGGTATAGCAGTTCATACTACAGAATTGAATTTAACTTCTAATGAAAAAACGCATGATCATCCTCAATGTTATGTATTTCGTAGATGTGATCTAGATAGATTGTCAGAAGTCCTTGAAAGAAATAATCTAGAAATGAAAAGTATTATTTATAATGTTGGGTCTCATCCTTATAATTATGTGATAGATATTCCAGATATAAATGGATTTGGAAATGATTTACATTTGAGATCTTTGATAGCTGGATATGTATGTACCAGTGTGGGAGTAGTAATTAAGAAAGTTAATTATGCAACAACTAAAACAGGCACTTATACACTTGCTGGCAGTAGTGGTCAAACAGTAAGCGGTGTTAGTCTTGGTCCAAACCAAATGTTAGTTGAAATTGCAAGCCACGGATATTCTATTGGCGAGGTTATTCATTGGAAAAACAAGACCGCAGCTGCTACTGTACAAACTGATAATCCTCAAACACAAAATATTCTTTCTGTACCTGATAGTGGAAAATTTGTTATTAATACAACTTTTCAAGATACCTCATTTCAAAATGGAGCTTGCTCTGTCAATACAAGTTAAGGATTATCAAGATCAATTACAAATAGATAAGATTACTCCTTAAGTGGTTTTTAAAAATATTTGAAATAATTAAATTAAATAATTTTATTTAATAAAAGAGAAAATATACTAGTGTTATTTCTCATAATTCTTAGATAAAAGTAGATCTATTTATGGCTCTATTTTTTAAACAATATCGCTAATAACTTGAGAATATCCTTTGCTAGTTAAATAATCACTCATCTGTTCTTCATTTTGATAGTTTGCATATTGTATATTTCCATCAGCATGCATTAAAGATCTTAAATAAGCAGTCCCATCATTTGTCTTCCAGTACACTTCCTGGAAACCATCACCGTCATAATCACCAGAAGTTTTTGCTATCAGATTATCAATTTTTAAATCATTCTGGAATCTGCGCTGACTATCGTGTGGCCCAAATTGTTCAACTATTCCCTCTTGTACTAATGGATCAATATAGATTCCAACAACTCTAGTAGTCCCATCTTTCCCATAATCAGAATAGTCAGTTAAGCCTGTTGTTGAATTAACAGATGCAGTAACCCAACGTCCTGATTTATTATTTGTATAGATAGCTTCTTTTGTTCCATCCTTATTTACATCTAATAATCCTTGATATTTATAAGAAGTTTTAACCTCTTCAGAGACTGTTCCCGTATTTGCATGTAAATTTCCATCATAATCTCTGATATTTTTCAGTTCATATTGCTTACCTATGGTTAAAAGTTCAGTAATTGTATTGAGCTGACTATTAATTTCTGCAATCTGTTCTGTTAATGCTGAATCTCTTATCAAAATTGATTTGGTTAATCCAACTTGTGTACTTAAAGAGTTATCAGAAAATAATTTAATGTCAAAAGTTTCATAGCCCTCTATGGCTCCATCATTAGCCAGTAGATGTCCGAAACTAAAAGAACCATCACTTCCTATAATCCCTTCTCCATTCATTGATCCCGCTGCAAAGTCTGCGAGATTAACATTTGTCCCACTTATAGACCAATATAGTTTTGTTCCAGCCGAGACATTGCTTGTTTGTGCTGTAGTAGTTAATAAATAATTTTCTTGAGGAACATTTATAGAAGTAAAAATTCTGTAATTAGGCTCTTGACTTACTTCATTTACGTCTGCCACAGATACTGTAACAGTCTGATCAGAAGTGTTACCTACAGCATCGGTAGCTCTAACAACTACAACATAGTCATTTCCACTATCACTATCTTCGGGAGATTCATAATCTGGAGAACTCGAGAAACTTAAAGCACCACTAGAAGAATTAATAGAAAATAATGAAGCATCTGCCCCACCATTTAGTGACCATGTGACTGTTTCATCTGCCGTAAAGGAATATATTGTTGTAACGTTCTCATTAATTGATTTGCTACTCTTTGTTTCACCTGCACTTCCACTAGGACCAGAAATAGTTGGAGCTGTTTCATCAGCAGTGGTAAAACTTAGAGATGTTTTATCGCTTATTCCTGCATAAGAATTACTGGAAGAATCATCAAAAGCAGTAGCTGCAATCTGCACATAATATTGGGTCTGTTCTGCTAAATCACTGCTGGGATTAATAGTGATCTGAGTAGAACCTGTACCTGTAACTTGGCCACTAGTTACATCAATAGTCTCTACAACAGAGTCATCTGATGCCTTATAGATGACGATATTACCGGTCTCTACATCAACAGCTTCTGAGAAGTTAAGAACGATATTACTTGTTGTCGCTACAGCAGTTGCGTTATCTGCAGGAGAGAATGAAGAGATTGTTGGCGCTGTTGTATCAACAGTGATTGATAATGCAGAAGAAGCAGAAGAAGTATTACCTGCAGCATCTGTTGCAGTAGCTGTTAAGGAATAACTCCCCTCAGATATTGTTGATGAAGTGATAGAGTAAGCTCCATCACTATCTGCAGTGGCAGAGCCTAAAAGAGTTGTTCCGCTATAAAGTTTTACTGTGCTACCAGCTTCTGCACTACCGGTAATAGTTGGAGTTGTATCGTTTGTTGTGGTAGAAGTTGTTGTAAATGATGGGGCACTTGGAGCAGTTTCATCCGCAGTTGCAAAACTTAGAGTTGTTTTATCACTTATTCCTGCATAGGAATTGCTGGAGGAATCATCAAAAGCAGTTGCTGCAATCTGCACATAATAAGAAGTGTTCTCTAAAAAATTACTGCCAGGGTTAATCGTTATTTTATTCGTGCCAGTTCCTGTAACTTGTGAGCTGGTAATATCTATTTGTTCAAATAAATTTGGTAATCCATTAGAGTTGCTAGATGAGTCATAGATAACAATACTTCCACTTTCTACATCAACAGTTTCAGAGAAGTTAAGAACAATATCGCTTGTGGTCGCAACATTAGTTGCATTATCTGCGGGTGTAGAAGAACTTAAAGATGGATTTATTTCATCTAAATCTGCAACGGTAACTGTAACAGGTTGAAGAGATTCATTTCCGGCACTATCTGTTGCTCTTACAACAACTACATAATCATTATTTGAGTCGTAATCAGTTGGTATCTCATAATCTGGAGCACTTGAAAAAATTAGAGCACCTGTAGAGGAATTGATAGAGAATTTAGATACATCTCTACCTCCACTTCCATATAGAGCAGAATCATCAAAGTCCCAGGTAACAGTTTCGTTTGCGCTAAAGGTATAAACTGTGGTTGAATTTTCATTAATGGTAATTGTTGATCCAGATATCCCCGCACTTGTACCTGATGTTTGATTATTTGATGGCCCTGTAATTGTTGGATATGTTTCATCAGCAGTGGTAAAACTTAGAGATGTTTTATCACTTATGCCTGCATAGGAATTACTAGAAGAATCATCAAAAGCAGTAGCTGCAATCT
>QCIX01000020.1 GCA_003216355.1 Prochlorococcus sp. AG-402-N23
CCACCAAATTTTGCAACTTCTTTTACTAAAGAACTACTAAGAAAACTATAATTTGTATTTGTCGATAAAAATATAGTTTCAATATCATTATTAAGAGATTTATTTGTATGAGCAATCTGTAGTTCATACTCAAAATCACTCATTGCTCTTAAGCCTCTTAGAATCAGATTAGCTTTTAGATCATTTGCACAATCAACAGTGAGTCCGGAATAAGAAATAACTTCAATATTAGGTAAATGCGAAAGAGAATTTTTAATTTGTATTATTCTTCTTTGAAGATTAAATGTTGGTGTTTTAGAAGTATTTTCTAAAACAGCAACTACTATATTTCCAAATATTTTTTCAGCCCTTTCTATTAAATCAAGATGACCGTTTGTTAAAGGATCAAATGTACCTGGATAAAGAATTTTCATTAATTTAATATGATCGAATAAGAAATTTAGTTAAAATAAGTTTATTAGATAAATCAATTATGACATTAAATCTAGAAGCAAAAAAAATCTTATTAAGAAAAATACCTCACGGATTATTTATTTGTGGCGTTAGAAACGAGGATAAAAATGAAGTGAATGGATTTACTGCAAGTTGGGTAACTCAAGGTTCTTTCACCCCCCCATTAGTTGTAATGGCAGTTAGAGCAGAGGGTTCTAGTCATGAAATAATAATGTCCACCAATAAATTCTCATTAAATGTGCTCAAAAGTGATCAAAAGGATCTAGCAGCTGTTTTCTTTAAGCCCCAGAAAGCATTAGGAGGTAGATTTGAATCTATTGAATTTAATTTAGGTGAGCTTGGATTGCCTATTTTAGTTGATAGTGTGGGTGGAGTTGAATGTAATGTTGTTGGAAGTGTTATTCATGGAGACCATACCGTTTTTGTAGGAGAGGTTCAAACTGCTTATTTGAATAATGATGTCGACTCTCTAAATTTATCTTCAACTGGCTGGAATTATGGAGGTTAATCATTATAAATGAGTAATTCCTCTATCAAAACAATAGATAACAAATATAATTTTAAAATTGAATATAAATTAATTAATAATAAGGAGTTATTAAAATCAAGATTATCCGAAATTCCAAAAACATCTGGTTGTTATCTTTTTAAAGATATAGATAATAATTTACTTTATATTGGTAAATCTAAAAAACTACGCAGTAGAGTGAGTAGTTATTTCAATAATTATTCAGATTTAACTCCGCGATTAAGTTTGATGGTCCGTCAAATAACTGAGATAGAAATTATAGTCACAGATAGCGAATATGAAGCATTAAATTTAGAGTCAAATTTAATTAAAACAAACAAACCATACTTTAATATTCTTTTAAAGGATGATAAGAAATATCCATATCTTTGCATAACTTGGAGTGAAAAATATCCTCGAATATTTATTACAAGAAGAAGAAGAAATAGAAATAATTTAGATAGATATTATGGACCTTATGTTGATGTCGGATTATTAAGGAGAACATTATTTACGATAAAAAAAATATTTCCACTTAGACAAAGACCAAGGCCAGTCTATAAAGATAGAACTTGTTTGAATTATTCAATAGGAAGATGTCCAGGTGTATGTCAAGAAATAATATCATCTGACGATTATAAAAAAATAATGAAACAAGTATCTATGATTTTTCAGGGAAGAAATGATGACTTAGAAATATTTTTACAAAAAAAAATGCTGCAATTTTCAAATAATTTAGATTATGAGAATGCTGCAAAAATAAGAGACCAAATTTCAGGTTTAAAATTATTAACTGAATCACAAAAAATATCAATACCAGATTCATCAATTAATAGAGATATCTTTGGAATGGTTTCAGAAAAAAATGTAGCAAGTATACAAATTTTTCAAATGAGATCTGGTAAGCTCATTGGGAGAATTGGATATAGTCAAAAATTAAATAATGAAGATGATAATCTTATTCTACAAAGGGTATTAGAAGAGCATTATATGAATGTTGAAGGTGTAGAAATACCATCAGAAATTCTTATTCAATATAACCTTCCAAAACAACCAACCATAGAGGATTGGTTGACGGAACTAAGTAAAAAGAAAGTAAAAATATTAATCCCAAAAAGAAATAAAAAACATGAAACCGTAGAGATGGTTTTAAAAAATGCGAAATTAGAATTAGATAGAATATTAAATGGGATACAAGATAATGAATCATCAATTGAGGATCTTGCCCAAATACTAGAATTAAGCGAACAACCTAAAAGAATTGAAGGTTATGATATAAGCCATATTCAAGGTACAGACCCTGTTGCATCACAAGTCGTATTTATTGATGGAATTCCTTCTAAACAGCATTATAGGAAATATAAAATTAAAGACCCAAACGTTTTTGTAGGACATAGTGATGATTTTGCTTCGATATATGAAGTAATACATAGAAGGTTTAAAAAATGGTCAATATTTAAAAAAAGCGGAGGGGATTTTTCAATATTAAATGATAAAACGAATAGTAAATTAGACAATGAACTTCTATCTGATTGGCCTGATTTAATAATGATCGACGGAGGTAAAGGGCAGTTAAATGCAGCTATTAAAGCATTAAAGGAATTAAATCTTGAGGAAGAAGTTACTATATGTTCATTGGCAAAAAAAAATGAAGAAATATTTATTCCAGGCTTTACTAAGTCTCTTGATACTGATGAAAATCAAAAAGGAGTTCTTCTATTAAGAAGGGTAAGAGATGAAGCACATAGATTTGCATTATCTTTTCATAGAGACAAAAGATCTAAGAGAATGAATAGATCACAATTGTCCCAAATCAGTGGATTAGGCCCATCAAGAATAAGAGAATTGCTTGAGCATTTTAAATCAATAGATGCTATAAGAATAGCTAGTAAAGATGATTTATCAAAAGTTAAAGGACTTGGAAAAAATTCAGTAAATGATATATATGAATATTTTCACAAGATATAAATATTAATTAATTTTTGAAAAATAGATTTCTTGATATTGATAAATATAACTATATTAAAATATATATTTATAAATTAATCTAGTAATTTGGCAGCTGAAGCATATCTCTGGTTTAAATCACTTCATATTATTGGTGTAATCGTTTGGTTTTCGGGACTTTTTTATTTAGTAAGACTTTTTATATATCATGAAGAATCTAAAAATATGGATAATGAATTAAAAATTGCCTTTAACAAACAATACACCTTGATGGAAAAAAGGCTAGCGAATATAATCACAACTCCTGGGATGATATTAGCTTTAAGTATGGCTATATGTATGGTTATTATGCAACCAAGTTGGTTAAATGAGAAGTGGTTGCAAATTAAAATTTCTTTTGTTTTGGGATTAGTAATTTATCATTCTTATTGTTACAAAATAATGTATACATTACAAAATGGTACCTCAACCATTTCAGCCAAAAACCTAAGATTATTAAATGAATTGCCTACTTTACTATTATTTATAATTGTACTTTTAGTTATTTTTAAAAATAATTTTCCAACTAGTGTTGCTACATGGAGTGTAGTTGGACTAATTATTTTCATGTTGGCTTCAATACAATTATATGCAAAGATTAGAAGGAAAAATGAGAATTCATTAAGTAATGAATAGGGAAGACTTAATAAAATTAATTTCCAATATTAATAAATATAGTTGTCCTAAAAATATAAATTTTCACTGTCATACAAAATTTAGTGATGGAAGTCTAGAACCGTATGAACTTTTAGAACAAGCTTATAAAAATAACTTGAAATTTTTATCAATAACCGATCATCATACAATTAAAGCTCATGAATATATAAAAAAAAATAATATACTCAAAAATTATCCTAAAGATTCTTTTACATTAATTTCAGGAATAGAAATTAATTGTTTGATTCTAGGATGTTTAGTACATGTAATTGGATTGGGAATAGATATAAAAAGTAGATACCTTAATCCCTACATCCTTGGAGAATCCCCAATAGGAAATGATTTAAATATTAAATCAGTTATTAAAGCAATAAATTTAGCTGGTGGTTTATCATTTCTGGCACATCCAGCGAGGTACAGAATTCCCTTTTATAAATTAATTCCAGAGGCCAAAATACAAGGTATTGATGGAATAGAGGTTTGGTACGATTATGAACTTAATGAAGTATGGAATCCAAGTTTATTTGTCTGTTCAGAAATAGATAAATTAGCAGATAAATATTCATTGCTAAAAACATGCGGAACAGATAGTCATGGACTTTCACTATTAGGCAGATAATTCAGAATTCGTTTTTTTCAATTATTGAATCAGTATTAATAATTATGTTCTTTAAATTTTCAACGACTTCAGAAGAACAATTATTCCACATTTTTCTATTGGCAATTTCAAGAAATCTTTGTGCAATATCTCTTAAAGCCCATGGATTATTTTCTAGAAAGAAATTATTAAGATCCCGATCACATAACCACGATTTATAAACTTCCTCATAACACCAATCTGATACTACTTCAGTAGAAGCATCAAAGGCATATAAGTAATCTAGTGTCGCTGAAAATTCAAACGCTCCTTTATATCCATTATCCTTCATTCCATTTATCCATTTAGGGTTAAGAATTCTTGATATAACAACTTTATTAATTTCATCTTGTAATTTTGAAATTTTAGATAATCCAAATTTTGATAAATCACCATGATACATTTCAGGTAATTTACCGCTCAATTTTTTTACTGCTGAAGATAAACCACCCTGAAACTGATAATAGTCATCAGAATCTAAAATATCATGTTCCTTATTATCTTGGTTATGAACAACTAACTGCACATTTTTAAGAGCATTTTCTAATGATTTTTTGTTATCTATAGGTTCAAGATTATCATTGTAAATCCACTTACTCCAATTAAGAAAAGATTCTCCAAAATCATCTATATTTTCCCAATTAGAATTGGAAATTAGTTCTTGTAGACCAGCTCCATATGAACCTGGCGCAGACCCAAATATACGATTAATTGGATCACCATCCTTTAATGCTCCAGCAAGAGGGTTAAATTTATCATTCTCATCAAGATTAGAAATTAGATTTATTGCTTTAGAAGTTAATTTAATTAACTGAGGAAATGCATCTCTAAACATTCCCGAAATCCTTATTGTAACGTCTACTCTTGGTCTATCGAGAACAGATAAAGGGATGATTTCTAAGTCAACTACTCTTCTTGAGGGTCCATCCCAAATAGGTTGTACGCCTAATAAATATAATATTTGACAAATGTCTTCTCCACCATTTCGCATGGTGGATGTTGCCCATACAGATATTGCTATATTTTTTAAATCTTCTCCATTTTCTTGATTGTATAAATCAATTATTTGAGACGCAGATTTACAACCAACACTCCATGCTGATTCAGTTGGAAGTCCTCTCGCATCAACTGAAAAGAAATTTTTACCAGTGGGCAATGCTTCAGTTTTACCTCTCGTTGGTGCTCCAGATGGTCCACTTTTTACATATTTGCCATTTAATGAATTAATAAATGATAATTTTTCATTATATGAAGATTTAATGATTGGATTTAGGATCTCATTTTTTAATAATAAAAAATAATTATTATGTTTATTATCATTAAGGAAATAGTCTATTATTTTCTGATTTTTATATTTTTCTAAATATTTTATAGTGGTTTTCTTTTTGTAAAAAAATAAATATATTAAATATTTTGCTTGCTGTTCCAAAAACTCTACAGCCATTCTAAAGTTTAAAATTTTTTTATTTGAATACCCCAATAATATTTTTATATCCTTTTCAGTTAACTTTTGATCATATTTATTTGTCCAAGGATTCAAATCTAGTTTTAAATTTTTCGCTATATATTGAACAACTCCAATTCGGTTAACATTTGGTACTCTAGCAATACAAAGGAATAAATTTATTTCATTAATATCATTCTGTCTATTGCCAAAAACATGCAAACCTGTTCTAATTTGAGATTCCTTAATTTTGCAAAGAAAGGAATCAATTTCTTCTATTTGATTATTTTTATTCTTTAAAGTAATTTCACTAAAATCTTTTTTAATTAATTCAAAAATCGATTTTTCTATTATTTCAATACGATTAGAATTTAATAATTTTGCTTCATAATATTCATCTAAATAATTTTCTAATATTGAATATTTTCCGTATAATTCTGACCTATCCAAAGGAGGGGTTAAATGATCAATAATTGTGGCAGCAATTCTTCTTTTAGCTTGGGATCCTTCGCCAGGATCATTTACGATAAAGGGATATATGTTAGGTATAGTTGGACAAATAATATTCGGGAAACATTTATTGCTGAGACCTATAGATTTACCAGGTAACCATTCAAGAGTTCCATGTTTACCAATATGGCATATAGCATTTGCATTAAAAACTTTTTCAATCCAAAAATATTGTGCTAAATATCTATGGGGAGGTGGAAGATCAGGCGAATGAATATCTCTATCAGTGTAAGCGTCATAACCACGTTGAGGTTGAATCAATAATGTTATTTTTCCAAATCTAAGACCATTTATTGAGAAGCCTTCATTATCAAGATCGATCGCATCAGATGGTTTGCCCCAACGATTAACAATAATTTTTTTTGGATCAAGTTCTAAATAATTCCAATATTTTAAATATTCACTAAGTGGTAAGTAATCTAATGGTTTATTATTTTGAGATTCAATATCATTAGTTCTAGTTTTTATAAGAATTGACATTAATTCGGTAGAATCTTGAGGATAATTACAAGATCCAAGGTCATAACCTTCATCTTTTAACCAGTTAAGGATATTTATTATAGAAGAGGGTGTATTAAGACCAACACCATTACCAATTCTTCCATTTTTTACTGGATAATTACTTATTACTAAACAAATTCTTTTGTCAAAATTATTAAGTTTTTGAAGTTTTACATAATTATTTGCAAATTTTGAAATCCATTCAATACCTACTTGATCTGCTTTGTAACTAGTTATTTCACTGTAAAGTGTATTTTTTTTTGAAATTATTTCTTTAAATGCAGAAGGACAGGTAGTAATTCTTCCATCAAATTCGGGAATAATTATTTGCATTAATAAATCAGATGAATTCATTCCAATGGAAGAATTTAACCAATTTTTTCTTGATATATTAGATGAAAGAAGTTGTAAAATTGGGATTTTAAGAGAAGTGAAAATATTTGAAGAATTTTCAATTAAATCATTATTTTTGATTTGAGATGAAGAAAATGATGTTGTGGTAATTATAATTTTAATATCTTCTTTTTTAAAAATTTTTATTAATGTCTTTTGAATAATAGGATCTTTAAGAGTTGAAACAAAAAATGTTTTAGGAGATAGTCCGCATTTTCTTAACTGCAAGTTAAGTTTTTCGTTTACTTCAATTTCATTAGCCAAAAAAAGCGATTTATAGGATATTATCCCAATCTTTTCGCCTTTTTCAATTTTCCAATCATACAAATAAGGATCTGCATAAAAAGAAATCTTCAAAAACTCATCAGGAATTGATGTTTCATCAATCTTCAAATAATTTAAACAATTAAGAAATTTTCTATAATTATCCAGTCCTCCAGATCTTAGTAGTCTAGATATATTTAATGCTATATCTTTATCTATACTACTTATTTCACATAAGGAAATTTCCTGGTCAAGAGTACCTGATAAGATTACTAGTTTCCTTTTTTTATCAACTGCTTGCCAATTTAAAAGTTGTTCAATTCCGTAATTCCATGTACCTTTATCTCCGAATAATCTTAGTACGACAACTTTTGCATAATTAATTGTTTTTAATAGATAATTATCTACTTGAGCTGAGGAATTTAAATTAGAAATTTCTAAAGCTCTAATATTAAATTTTAATGAAGCAAAATCTTTTTCTAACAATAAGTTTGATAAGAGATTTAAATCAGCTTTTACACTTGTTATAAAAATAAAATCTGCAACTGGTTGCTCTATTAAATCATCCTTATTCTTTTCATTTCCTGCTATATTTAATATCCTGTGCATTTTTATATATAAATAAGGTTTAGAATACGTAAGTAGGATAAAACAAGTTTACCTTAATTAAATAAATTGAATATGCATGAATTTCTTCCATACGCCTGGTTCGAAGGTAAATGTATTCCATTTAAAGAAGCAAAAATATCAATAGCAACTCATGCACTACATTATGGTACTGCTGCATTTGGAGGAATGCGAGCGATACCTAACCCTACAAATAAAGAAGAATTCCTTTTATTTAGAACAGATAAACACATAAAAAGATTATGTCAAAGTGCTAAATTACTCTTAACTGATATTTCTGAAGAATATATTTTTAAAGCCTTAGAGGAATTAATAAAAAGAAACAAGCCAGAAAAACCTATTTATATAAGACCATTTGTATACACAAGCGATTTAGGTATAGCTCCGAGGTTACACAATATTGAAACAGATTTTTTTATTTATTGTATTGAACTAGGAGATTATCTATCCCCAGATGGTGTTTCATGTAGGATGAGTAGTTGGACTAGGCAGGAAGATAGATCTCTTCCATTGAGAGGAAAAATAAGTGGAGCTTATATTACTAGTTCATTAGCTAAGACAGAAGCTAGTTTATCAGGTTTTGACGAAGCCTTGCTACTAAATTCAAGTGGTAAGGTAAGCGAAGCTAGTGGTATGAATTTATTTATTGTAAGAAATGGAGACTTAATAACTCCAGGTGTTGATCAAGATATCCTTGAGGGGATTACTAGAGCTAGTGTAATTGAATTAGCAAAATCATTTGGAATAAATGTAATTGAAAGGCCAGTTGATAAAACAGAATTATTAATAGCAGAAGAAGTTTTTCTAACTGGTACAGCAGCAAAAATTACACCAGTTAAAAAAATTGAATCAACTGAATTAAATGTTGAAAGACCAATAATGAATAAATTAAAAAGTAAGCTTATAGAAATAACAGAAGGTCGTTCTCAAGACTATGATAATTGGGTAACAAGAATTTCTCTAAAATAAATTTAATTTTAACTAAAAATGGAATCATTCAGAACCTATCTAAATAGAAATGAAAAGCCATTAATAATTTTTGACGGGGGTACTGGAACATCTTTTCAGAACTTAAATCTTACTGCAGACGACTTTGGAGGTAAAGAATTAGAGGGTTGTAATGAAAACCTTGTTTTATCCTCACCAAAGGTAGTTGAAAAGGTTCATAATTCGTTCTTAGAAGCAGGTTGTCATGTTATAGAAACCAATACTTTTGGAGCCTCATCAATAGTTCTTGATGAATATGATATTGCAGATAAGGCATATGAGATAAATAATAAAGCTGCATTAATAGCAAAAAACGCAGCTGCTAATTATGCATCAGTTGATAAACCAAGGTTTGTAGCTGGTTCAATTGGACCAACCACTAAATTACCCACATTAGGACATATAGATTTTGATGAATTAAAGCAATCATATAAAGAACAAATATATGGTCTTATAGATGGAGGAGTTGATCTTCTTTTAATTGAAACTTGTCAAGATGTATTGCAAATTAAATCTGCCTTATTAGCATCTAAAGAAGTTATTGATAGTAAAAATATAGATATACCTATAATGGTATCTATAACAATGGAAACAACAGGTACTATGCTTGTTGGATCTGACATCGCCTCTGCATTAACAATATTAGAGCCATTTAATATAGATATCCTTGGACTAAATTGTGCAACTGGTCCAGAACAAATGAAAGAACATATTAAATATTTGTCTGAAAATTCTCCCTTCGCTATAAGCTGTATTCCCAACGCAGGACTTCCTGAAAATATTGGTGGTGTAGCTCACTACAGATTAAAGCCAATAGAATTAAAGGTCCAGTTAATGAATTTCATCTATGACTATAATGTTCAATTAATTGGCGGATGTTGTGGGACAACACCTGAGCATATTAAATTTCTTTCTTCAATAATCGATGAAATTATTGATGGCGAAAGGCCTAACAAAAATACTAAGAACAATTTATGTAGTTATATTCCTTCAGCGTCATCAATATATAATTCTGTACCGTACAAACAAGACAATTCTATCTTGATTGTAGGAGAAAGATTAAATGCTAGTGGATCTAAAAAGGTAAGGGAGTTGTTAAATAACGACGATTGGGATGGACTAGTTTCAATTGCCAAGCAACAACAAAAAGAAAATGCACACGTTCTTGATGTGAATGTTGATTATGTGGGGAGAGACGGGGTGAAAGATATGAAAGAAATAACTTCAAGACTAGTTACCAATATAAATTTGCCATTAATGATTGACTCTACAGATGCTGACAAAATGGAAAGTGGATTAAAGTCAGCTGGTGGTAAATGTATTATAAATTCAACCAATTACGAAGACGGTAATGAAAGGTTTGATCAAGTTCTAAATTTAGCCTTGGGGTATGGTTCAGGTCTTGTTGTAGGAACTATTGATGAAGATGGAATGGCAAGGAATGCCGATAAAAAATACGACATTGCTAAACGAGCGATTAATAGAACCAGAGAATGTGGTTTGTCTGATTATGAGCTCTTTTTTGATCCATTAGCTCTGCCAATATCAACTGGGATAGAAGAAGATAGATTAAACGCTAAAGAAACAATTACTGCTATATCAAAAATTCGTGAAAATTACCCAGAGATCCACATCATACTGGGGATATCAAACATTAGTTTTGGTCTTTCACCATTATCCAGAATTAATCTAAATTCTATATTTTTAGATGAATGCATTAAAGCAGGATTGGATTCTGCTATCATCGCACCAAATAAAATTTTGCCATTATCCAAAATTTCTGAAAAAACTAAAAAGCTTTGCTTAGATCTTATATATGACAAAAGAGAATTTGAAGATGATATTTGTATTTATGATCCTTTAGTAGAATTAACAAAGGCTTTTCAAGATTTATCTATTCTAGATTTCAAAAAAGCATCTTCAGAACATAAAAACCTAACTCTGGAAGAAAGTCTAAAAAATCATATTATTGATGGAGAAAAAATAGGTTTAGAGGATCAATTAAATAAAGCGTTAAAAAAATATAAACCTCTTGAAATAATTAATACCTTTTTATTAGATGGGATGAAAGTTGTGGGAGATTTATTTGGCTCAGGTCAAATGCAATTGCCATTTGTACTCCAATCCGCTGAAACAATGAAATATGCCGTTTCAATTTTAGAACCACATATGGAAACTGTAGATGAAAACATATCAAATGGAAAACTCTTAATTGCAACTGTCAAAGGCGATGTTCATGATATTGGAAAAAATTTAGTTGACATAATACTTACAAATAATGGTTATGACGTAATAAATCTTGGAATAAAGCAAGATGTTTCAGCAATTATAGATGCACAAAAAAAGCACAATGCCGATTGCATCGCTATGAGCGGATTACTTGTTAAATCAACTGCTTTTATGAAAGATAATTTAGAGGCTTTTAACAATGAAGATATTAGTGTACCAGTAATATTAGGAGGCGCAGCCTTAACCCCAAAATTTGTAAATGAAGACTGCAGCAAAATATATAAAGGGAAAATATTGTACGGAAAAGATGCTTTCACTGATCTTAAATTCATGAATGAATATATGGATAATAAAAAAAAGGGTAATTGGTCAAATACTGAGGGGTTTATTAACAATGAGGGCATAAACATTAATTTAGCCTCATCAAAATCCAACTCTCAAGCTGTAAAAAAATCAATCTCCATACATACCGAGACTTCAAAAATAAATTTAAAAGAAAATTTTATAAGATCTAAATTTATAAATGAAGAAGAACCAATTCAAGCTCCTTTCTTAGGAACGAAAGTCTTGAACGACGTTGATATAGATTTAAAAAAGTTAATTTTTTATTTAGATACTAAAGCTCTATTTAGCGGACAATGGCAAATAAAAAAAGGGAAAAACCAAAGCGTAGATGAATACAATAACTATTTAGATTCATACGCTAAACCATTGTTAGATAAATGGTTAGAGACAATTATAGAAAAAAAACTTATTTCACCCAAAGCAGTTTATGGATATTTCAGATGCGGGAGAAAAGATAATAGTATTTTCATATTTGATGATAAATCACTAAATAAAATTTCCCAATTTAATTTTCCAAGACAAAAATCTGGGAATAATCTATGCATAGCTGATTTCTATTGTGATTTAAAAGATGATAAACCAATAGATATATTTCCTATGCAGGCAGTAACCATGGGCGATATTGCTAGTGAATATTCTCAAAAATTATTTAAAGAAGATAAATATAGCGATTATTTATTATTCCATGGTCTTACAGTGCAATTAGCAGAAGCTCTAGCTGAGTATGTCCATGCATTAATTCGTATTGAATGTGGTTTTAGGACTGAAGAACCAGACAAAAATAGAGAAATACTAGCTCAAAAATATAGAGGAGCTAGATATTCTTTTGGATATCCTGCATGTCCAAAAGTATCTGATTCAAACATACAATTATCATTGTTGGATGCAAAAAGAATAAACTTGATCATGGACGAATCTGAACAACTTCATCCAGAACAAAGTACTACGGCTATCATTTCACTACACTCAAAAGCTAAATATTTCAGCGCTTAAGCTAAATCTTTAGTTGTTTTCTAAATATTCAATAATTTCATTCTGTAGTTCTTCCATCGTTTCATTATCACCAAGATCAATTCCCTCACCCGCTGCGTCCTGTGTTAACTCAAGATAATATGAGGCACCATCACTAGATAAAAATTCTAATGCGGAAGTTTCATCACTATCCTTAAAAGCATCATAAAGAGTTTTAAATGCTATGTTTTCAGTAAAGTCCCAATCCATAATGAAAAAAACCTTATTAGAATTATTACCTCCTTACCCCCCATACTCGTCAACCTTTTTTAAGAAAATGTTGGTGTTTTTTTATTATTAAAAAATCTATGACCATAAATAATCAAGATCAATTGAATGTTCTAGGAGAAAAAATTGAGGTTTGTAGTTGCAAACCTATGACAGGCTGGTTCAGAGATGGATTTTGCAACTATGACAAAAAAGATGGAGGTAATCATTCTATATGTTGTGTAATGGATGATAATTTCCTCAAATATAGTAAATCACAAGGTAATGATTTAATAACTCCTATGCCTATTTATTCCTTCCCAGGATTAAAGGATGGTGATCATTGGTGTATTTGTCTTGATAGGTGGAAGCAAGCATTATTTGACGGTCTTGCACCAAAAATCATATTAGAATCAACAAATATTGTTGTCTTAGAATCAGTATCTTTAGAAAAATTGAAAGAATATCAATTTAATAAAAAGTAATTACAAATTTATTTTTTTTTTTAGAATGATTATGATAATTTTTTTTAAATGAGTTTAGAAATATATTGGAAGAAAGCACTAGAGCAAACTCGACTATCAATTGATAATGAATCATTATATCCTCTCAAAACTAATATTATTACAAGTGATTTATATGAAAAAGACGACTTCATAATTAGGAAACTTGATACTTCAAAATTTATTAAAAAAAAAATTTATGGTCCTAAGCAGAATCCATTTTGTCCATGGGAAAAGATACTAGAAATTGATAAAATTGGTGATAATCATCAATTAATATTAAACAAGTATCCTGTACAAAAAGGACATATTTTACTGATTACAAATAAATGGAAACCTCAAAATGGATGGTTAGATATTTATGATTGGAAAGCGTTACAACAAGTTAATAATGACACTAGTGGATTATGGTTTTTTAATAGTTCTCCAATTGCGGGAGCAAGTCAACCACACAGGCATTTTCAACTTCTGCGTAGATCTAGAGATGAGATATCATGCCCAAGAGAAAAGTGGTTTTTAGAGATGAACTCATATCAAGATATAAATAGTAAGCTTAAAAAAAATATTATTGTATCCAAATTTAATTTTTTAGAAAATTCATCATTTCTGTATGAATTTTATCTAGGATTATGCAAGAAATTAGGACTTGGGGACCCTATTAGTGATAAGAAACCGATACAACCTTACAATATTTTAATAACTAATAAATGGATCGCTATTATAAAGAGAAAAAATGATCATATTCATGGTTTCAGTATTAACGGCTTAGGGTTTGCAGGTTATCTATTAGTAACTGAAAAATCGAATATAAATTTTTTAAAGAAATTTGGACCTGAAAAACTTCTAGAAAGTTTTGTTTAAAAGCTAGTTAGTTACTTCGACTTCATTGTCCCTACTTATTTGGCTTTCTAAAACTTCTATAGAAGCTGTTACGGAGGCAATTTTACGTTCAAGAGAATCTTTAATATAATTGAGCATTTCTAATTTCTTATGTTGATAAAAACTCTTTTTTTCTTTAGATGACTTGGAATAACAATTAAACATTTTTAATTTATTATAAAAAGATACTTAACTCACCTGTGACATAAAAATAAGTTGGTTTTAATTTAAAAACAATATTCCATGTGGACTTTCAATTTTTTTTTGAATAAAATTAAATAAATTCCCTACTATTCAAGAAAAATATTATTGAATATTCCTGAAAATTCAAATACAAAAAGAATTTCAATTGATTTACCTGAGGAACTAATTTCCAGGTTTGATCAATTACGAAAAGAGTGGGGATTTCGAGCAAGAGGACCTGTAATTGAGAAGATACTTAAAGAACTTCTTCAAGAAGATGATTTACTACCTAAGAACCAACAGCAAGAAATAGACTTTAACGAGAAAAAGAATAATAATGACAATGACAATTTAAATATTGATGATAATACTGCATTAGTATTAATTAAATCAGACATTAAAAAAGAAGTTAATGAAATATCTTTAAATAAAAAAGTTATAAATAATAATCAATATAAAGAAAAAGCCAACTTAAACATAAGCCTTCCAAATTTTGTAGAAAAAAAAGTAAAGAATCTAAGAAGAAGTATTAATAGTGAAAAATTAAAAGAGAATATTAATGATATTCAAATTAATACAATTAGAGAAACTGAATTAATAAAATGTCGAATAGCGTTAATTAGTCATTGGAAAACCTTATATGGAACAGTACCTAACGATCATGTAGTAGAAGCTGCGATGGATTGGTTTGGAAGGGATATATGGCCAAATCTTGAAGGGACAGAAAATCTACCCTTTACGTGGAGTGCAGCCAATAAATTTATGTCAGAATTATGTCCATTTTGGATAAAGCAAAATCCATCCCTTGAAATTGTTTTATTAATGATTGGCGTTTTAGAAGACCCTTTTGCTACATCAGATTTAATAAATAGGATACCTACACTAATGAGGAGGTTCATAAGTAGATTTAAGCGAAATAACAGATCAAATTCATTTGAAACTTTGGACTCTACAATGACGGTACAAAGAGCACTTAAATTGTTGAATTTATCAACATCCGCAGGATCAGCTCATACATTACGAAAAATTAGGGAGGCATATAAATCAATAGCTTTAGAGATGCATCCAGATGCTGGAGGTTCAACAGATCAAATGAGAAAATTAAATGAAGCTTATCAATTGTTAAAAAATCTATATAGAAATTAGTATAATTATTCTCATATTAGACTAAAAATAAGTCTATTAAGTAGTCTTATATAAAACAATTAAGATTGATAAATTTGCTAATAATCTTCAATTTATTTATATTCAAAATTAATTGATTCACTTATTTTGAATAAAAGTAAATTAAAACAGAATTTACTCCTTAAAAATATAAGAAGTTTATTTGTATAGAATTTCTTATGTGAGACTTATTATTAGTCTATTAGCAAGTCTTATAGTAGATTATTAAGATAAATCAATAAGTCAATTTTATTTAAATTTCCTAAAAGTTTTTAATGGTAGAAAAATTAAACTTTGATCAAAAATCAACAAATTATGTCCTTTCATTGTCCAAGAAAATAGGTAAATCTAAAAAGTATTACTATGAAAGACTTTTATGCCTGCACGTACTGTCTTAAAGACAGTACTACTTAGATTGGAGCTTTTCTATTGCAGTTTGTTTATCAATACTAGGAACATCACTTAATCCGTTAGCATCAAACCAAGGGGCGCTAGCCCAATTGAACCCTTCCCCAAAAGTGTTATCTGGTGCAGTTATATACCAATGACATGAAGCATCTGGTACGTCAACAGCACATTTTGACCAATCATCTGACCACTGAGGTACTTGTACCCACAGCACTGAAGATAGAAGTAGAGAAAGCAAATTAATCATAGAACTCAATCATACAACAATAATTAGTTTTATAGGATTATTATTTATCTTATATAAGAATCATTCATAGACTAGTTTATAGTCTTATATAAGATTAGCAATACAATTAATCCCTCAATTTAGTATTAAAACATTTTTCAACATTAGAAATGATATTTGAATGTATTGATGTAATATCCGAGTCCACTAATGTTTTATCTTTATCTCTATAAGATAATCTAAATGTATAACTTATATGATCATCTCCAAATTTAGTATCTTCAAAAACATCAAGTAAATTTACTTCCTCTAAGAGATTTTTTCCTGTTTTTCTTATCTGTGATTTTATTTCGCTAATTAAAAATTTCTTACTGAAAACAAAGTTTATATCCCTTTCCATTTTCGGTACAATTGGGTATTGGTTATATATTGGAATCCATTTATTTTTTCTTGTACTAGCTTCCAAGAGGTTAGAGGCATTTATGTTAAATAAATAAACTTTTTTTAATGACTTCTTTTCTAATATTAGTTTGGGATGTATTTCACCAAAATAACCTGCATCATTCCCTTCAATAACTAATTTAGCTGTTCTTCCTGGATGAAGAAAATCAATTGAATCAGTAGGTTTATCCTCAATATTTATGTTCAAAGATGATAAAGCCTCCTTTAACTTTCCTCTGGCCTGGTAATAATTAAGATCGTTATCCTTACCCGAATTTATCCAATTTCCAAATTTTTTATTACCATAAATCGCACCATTCAGAAATTCTTCTTGAATGAACTCAGTATTCTTATGAAAAACATTTCCAATTTCAAATATATAACAACTTGCTTGTCCAGCTTTTATATTACGGTTCACTATCTCCAAATGTTCTTTCCAGATATTATCTCTAAGACAGCTTGTTTCTAATAACAAAGGATTAGAAATCTTTATAAGTTTTTCATTATCTTCAGGAACAAGAGAATAGCTTAATACCTCGTTAAAACCGTTTTCTATAAAACCATTTTTTACTTTTCTCAATGCCAACTGTTCTGATGACAATTTTCCAGGCCTAATTGGATGAGGAAGATTTAAGTCGAATCTGTCATACCCTATTAATCTCGCTATTTCTTCAATTAAATCTATTTCTCTTATTAAATCATGTGATCTATTAGGAATTACTGCTACATCCCAGCCATATTCTTTATTCTTTAAAGTACAACCTATGAGTTTTAATTTATCAACTATTTCATTATCAGATAAATTTCTTTTTTCAAATTGATCGTTAATTATTAATGGACCAAGAATTTTATGTATTCGATTTCTCCGGAGTTTAATAAATATATCCTCATTACTTTTTAAATTGGAAGTATTGATGATTGGTGAATTAATAGAAAAATATTCTTCTAAAAGATTAATTGCCCTTGTTACTGAACTTATTGTATTTTTTGATGAAATCCCTTTTTCATACCTGCTGCTAGATTCTGTTCTTATGCCAACGGCCTTTGAAGATTTTCTTATAGTAACTGGATTAAAAACAGCGCCTTCAAGGTAAATAGATGAGGTAGTATTAGTTACAGAAGTCTCTAAACCGCCTATTACCCCTGCAATAGCAACTGGTTTATCACAACAAGTAATAACTGTGATATTGTCATTTAAGTCATATTCTTTACCATCTAAGCAAATAAGGCTTTCGTTATCCTTGCCTTTTCTTACAGTAAAATCTTCTGGAGAAACTTCCTTACCAATTAAGTTTGACAGTTTATCTTTATCAAACGCATGCAAAGGTTGACCTTGTTCTAAAAGAATATAATTTGTCAAATCAACTAGGAGATTAATAGATTTTATACCTGATTTTTCTATACGGTCTTTAAGCCAATTTGGCGATAATTTCTCTCCATTTACACCATCAATGCAGCTTATTGTATAAATGCAATTAGATTCTATAGCCTCTGGACAAAGTTTAAATCCCTTAAATAAATGAATATTGTATTTATGGTTTATTTCTGGAAAATTTAAGGTGGATTCTAAAAGGGCAGAAATTTCACGTGCTATACCTATAACAGACATTCCGTCAGGTCTATTAGCTGTAATGGCTAAATCATATATAAAATCATTTAATCGAAGTAATTCAGACCCTGGAGTGCCTAATTCATGTTTAATGGCTAAATCTTCATCAATGATCTCTATCCCTTCGCTAGAGTCCTCTAAACCCAGTTCCTGAAGTGAACATATCATCCCTTCACTCATAAAACCTCTAATTTCACTTCTTTTAATAGTTAAATCAACAGCATTTAATTTCGCGCCGACAGTAGCAACATAAACATAAATATTTGGTTTAATATTGCGCGCACCACAGATAATTTGTAAATTCTTTGAATTACCAATATCGACTTGGCAAATTGAAAGTTTGTCAGATCCTTCGTGTTTTAAAACAGATAATACCTTACCTAAAACAACACCATTTACATTTTCTGAACAATCTTCTAATGATTCAACCTCAAATCCACCAATAGACAATTTCTCAGAGAGATCTTCAGGAGTAGTAGTAATTTCTACTAAATTATTCAACCAATTTTGAGAAACTTTCATATATATTTTTTAATCAATGATGATAAAAGAAATGAGTATATCTTCAAAAAAGATTGTTGAAGATGTACAATAGAAAATTATACAATAAAGTATTAATTAAAATGGCCAAAAAAGGGACAAGAGTTGTAGTGACCCTCGAATGTACTGAAGCTAGAACAAGCACAGATCCTAAGAGATCAAATGGTGTCTCAAGATATACTACTGAAAAGAATCGTAGAAATACAACTGAAAGATTAGAACTAAAAAAGTTTAATCCTCATTTAAACAGAATGACAATTCACAAAGAAATTAAGTAACCAAATCAAATTAAATCATGCCTAATTCAATTTTTAAAAAACAATTATCACCTATTAAACCTGGAGATCCTATTGACTATAAGGATGTAGAACTACTAAAAAAATTCATAACTGAGAGGGGCAAAATCCTACCAAGAAGGATGACAGGTTTAACCTCTAAGCAACAAAGAGATCTTACATTAGCTGTAAAGAGAGCCAGAATTGTAGCTCTTTTACCCTTCGTAAATCCTGAAGGATAATTTCATATTGAATATAGTTGGCACTATAATTAATATCTCAAATATTTGAAAGATTTAACTAATTTAAAAACATATATTATTGACTCTGATGATCCACATGAGGTTGATGACGCAGTTTCATTAGAAATAAAAGAAGGAAATAAAAAAAATTTATGGATACATATTAGTAATCCATGCAAACTCTTTTTGCATGAATCTAATGTTGATTTAAATGCAAGAAAGAGAAATAGCAGTTTATATTTAATTGATCAATATGTCCCAATGCTACCTAAAGATATTCTTGAAAAGGCAAATCTAGCTCAAAATAAAGTTTCAGAAACTATTAGTGCAGCAATAGAATTCAATGAAGACGGATCAATAAATAAATATGAAATAACTGAAGCAATAATAAAACCAAAATATCAATTAACATATGAAGATGCAAATGAAATATTAGAAATAGAACCTAAAGAAGAAATAGAATTAATTGAGATTAAAAATTTATTAGAAAAAAGTATTGAATTCAGAAAGAAACAAGGGGCAGTTATTTTTGAAAGTCCTAATAGTAAAATTAAATTATATGAGAATAAGATTATAATAACTAAATTAGAGAAAACAATCTCACAAATTATAGTTGCAGAATCTATGATATTAATGGGTTATGTAACAAGTTTATTTATAGATAAATATAATTTAGCGGCTGCATTTAGGATTCAAAAATTAAACTGCAATCCATCTGAAATACTTAATAGATACAATGATAGTGATATTAAATATATAATATTAAAACAATATATGGGAAGAAGTTACATAGCTACTAAGCCAGGAATCCATGAATCATTAGGCCTTAAAATGTATGTACAATGTACATCACCATTAAGAAGATATCTTGATTTAATTATACAAAGGCAAGTGTATAATAAAATTAATAATTACGATATTCTAAGTAAAGACTCAGTCTCTAATATTATTGATTATTCAAAGAATAGACAATCAGAGAATAATAATATATTTAAAAATGATAAATTTAAGTATTTAACATTATTTTTTAAGAACGAAAAAAAAGCTTTTTATAAAATAATATTCGTTAAGTGGATTAATCATAAAAAAAATATTGCTTTGGTTTATTTTCCAGATTATTCACTAGAAATACTTATTACTCTTTTTGTATCGATAGAAATATATAGTAATAAAATATATAAAGTTAAATATATTATAAATGATAGTAATCTTTTAGAGTTTATTT
>QCIX01000021.1 GCA_003216355.1 Prochlorococcus sp. AG-402-N23
ACTGGCTTAAAAGGTTACATGCCACCAAAGCCAAAAGCATAAGATTTAACTAACTAACTTCAGATGGGAAGATATTACCAGGCTCTTTTGAGTCTGGTTTTTTGCTATACCACCATTCTTGTATATTAGAAGAAAATTTCTTCGAAAAAAAAGTTATAACTGTTGCAACAGGTTTTGATCCAGGCTCCAAAATCTGAACTGAGTAAGATGGGCATTTTCGTGAAGCCATATCAGCAACGAACCTAGAGCCTATTCTTCTCCAACTAGGCTCCTTACTTCTCCAAGCAAGTCTTGAACAGGGCCAGGGTAACTCTTCCCTATCATATAGTCTGCAACATGGTCCAATTACCCTATAACTGTACTGACCTCCATAACTTGATTGAACACTACCAGTCTTGAAAAATTCAAATTTATTCATCCATAAAAAAAGCCACCTTTATAGAGGGTGGCAGAGAAATAATGAATAATCAACTTAGAAAAGTTAATTTTTTATAATTAATACAATTCTTCCTCAGCATGAGTTGTAATTGTTACGTCAGATGTTGGATAAGCAACACATGTAAGTACAAAACCAGCTTCTAGTTGGTCATCATCCAAGAAACTTTGATCTGATTGATCAACACTACCTGAAGTAACTTTTCCAGCGCATGTTGAACATGCTCCAGCTCTGCAGGAATAAGGAAGATCTATACCTTGTTCTTCAGCAGCATCAAGGATGTACTGGTCGTCAGGTACTTCGATAGTTGAATTAAGACCTTCACCTTCGTTGATGAGTGTAACTTTGTAAGAAGCCATTTAAAAAAAAAATTGTTGGTAGTTAATACCTATCAACTACATTTTTAACATCGATTGGGACGATATGTGAGATTTTGAAGTAAAAAATGACACAATAAAATGTATGAAAGAGTATCTATAAGAAAAACTTATACTTAGGCTGGATCGCTGGTTTTTTGCGCAGAAATGCATGCCCAATCTTTTCTAGTTGATACATCCAATAATTTCAAGTCATTCTGAATTAATATTTTTATAATTTCATCCTTTTGTGAATTCAAAATTCCACTGAAAATTACTTCTCCATTGTTTTTCAAACACTTATAAATATTTGGAATCATTTCTTTTATTACTTCAGCAAGAATATTGCATAAAACAAAATCAAATTGTTTAAGTTGATTTTTTAAAATTACTTCATTAAAAGGTCCCAAATATGTATTTAAGTTTTTTAAATTACCGAAATTTAGTTGAAAATTAGAGTTAGTTGAATTTATAGCTAAATAATCATTATCCACTGCACAAACCTCCTTAGCGCCAAGTAATTTTGCGGCGACACTCAAAATCCCGCTACCACTCCCAATATCTAATACCTTTTTATCAGAAAATAAAATATTCTCCATTTTTTCCAAGCAAAGATAAGTCGAAGGATGACTTCCTGTACCAAAGGCTGCTCCAGGATCAATTTTTATAATTTGTTTATCTTTAAATTTTTCATTTAGATTTATCCAACAAGGCAATATTAAAAAATGATTTCCTACTAATTCAGGAGCCCAATATTTCTTCCAGCTTGTTAACCAATCCTCCTGTTTAATAATACTCCAATCAAAAAATTGATTCTTAGTGGGATTAATGTTTAGAAGTTTGCTAATTATTTTTTCAAAACCACTTCTAGAACTCTCGCCCCAATCATCAATTGGAAGCCATATATTCACTTCTTTTTTATTTTCATTTTTAATTGAATATTCAAATGAAAAACTTAATATTCCCAGATCATTTAATTTCCAAATAATAATTTCTTCAGAATCACTTTCTATTAGAAAAGTTAGTTTATACCAATCTTTAGTTTCCATTAATTAGGACAAGCCTCTTCATAAAGTAACTGGATTAGCGTTGGTAATCCCATCTACTTCAATAATGGTGTCAAGCAGCTTATTAGGTATTGGATCATCAATACTTAGAACCATAACAGCTTCTCCTCTAACAATTTTACGCCCAACTTGCATTGAGGCAATATTTACATTGTTGCTACCTAATAAAGACCCCAGCTTGCCAATAATGCCTGGCATATCTCTATGCCTAGTAACCAACATATATCTGCTTGGCGATACATTAACTGGGTATTGATCAATACTAATAATTCTTAATTCCCCATCAGCAAAAATGCTTCCTGCTACGCTATGGTCGCCATTATCTCCATAAGTGGTTAACTGAAGCGAACCACTGGCAAATTCAGGTCTCGCCTCATCTTTATTCTCGACTACTGAAATACCTCTTGAATCTGCTTCTAGCGAAGCATTAACATAATTAATCCTATCTCCCAAAGCTTTACTTAGAAGGCCTTTTAGACTAGCTATTATTAATGGCTGAGAAGGATGTTGAACAAATTCACCTTGAAGCTTTACTTCTAGTTTCTGTATCTGTCCACCTGAAAGCTGGCTTATAAGCAAACCCATTGTTTCAGCCAACTGCAGATGAGGTTTTAGACTATCCATAATATCAGGGCTCAAACCTGGAATATTTACTGCAGTTCTAGCAGATAAACCAAGCAAGACATCTCTTATTTGTTCTGCAACATCAACAGCTACATTTTCTTGTGCTTCCCGAGTAGATGCTCCTAAATGTGGGGTAAGTATAAGATTCTTTTCAACCTTCAAAAGTGGTGAATTAGATTCCAAAGGTTCTTTTGAAAAGACATCTATTGCAGCACCTGCAATCAATGATTTATTTAAAGCTTCTGCTAATGCCTCTTCGTCAATTAAGCCTCCTCGAGCACAATTAATTAATTTTGCGCTACTTTTCATACTCTTAAGGACATCTATATTGACTAAATTCTCTGTCTCTGGTGTGCGAGGCAAATGCAAAGTTACATAATCGGATTGTTTGAATAAATCCTCTAGTTCAGATAGTTTAACTTGTATTTGTTGAGCTCTTTCAGTTGAAACAAAGGGATCATATCCGTAAACTTCCATTCCTAATGCATTAGCAACTTTCGCTACATGAGCACCAATTTTCCCTAAACCTACTACACCTAATTTTTTCTTATAAAGCTCATTACCAACAAATTTCTTTCTTTCCCATTTACCTGACAAAGTACTACTATTAGCAATTGGAATATGTCTAGATAAAGCCAACATCATAGCTATAGTATGTTCAGCAGCAGCTATTGTATTACCCCCTGGAGAATTAACAACAAGAACTCCTTTTTGTGTAGCAGCTTTAACATCTACATTATCGACTCCCACTCCTGCTCTTCCAATAATTCTCAGTTTACTTGAAGAGTTAATAATCTCTTCAGTCACTTGAGTACCAGAACGAATCATTAAAGCATCATAATCTTTAATAATGGAAGCTAACTCAGAGTCTGAGATTCCTATCTTCTGATCAACCTGAGCAACTTGTGAAAGAATATCGATTCCTGTTTGATCAATTGGATCTGTAATGAGAACTTTTGTCATTTAAGATTGGTTCTTTAATCTTTTACTTTAACTTAATCTATAGTGTATGTATCTTATTTTATTAATTTGAATAACACACAAACATTTGAGGGTTGAAATTTGACTAAAAGTATTGTGATATTTGAAGACATTGATAAATGTATCCAGCTATTTGATGTTTTCAAAGAAAAATCAGTAATGCTCTCTGAAGCTATTTTGATCCCGCCAATAAGTGAGAAAATATCATCAGACGAAACAGAATTGCTAGATGCGAAAGCAAATATCTTATTCAAATCTCAAAATTTTGAAGATATAAGAATCTTAAATCCTAAACTTGATAGAAAGATCAGACAAAAAGATATGACTAGATGGCTAATGCCATTTGGTTTTATAGCTGGAGTAGCTTTTTCTAATATGACAAATTTATCTACCTTCAGCTTTCTTGGTTTAAATAACATCGGGGAATCGTTAATTGGGGGTCTTTTAGGAATGTGTTCAGGATATTTAGGGAGCATTGTTTCTTCTGCAAGTATCAACATTAATAGAAATAAAGAGTTAAGAACAATCATTAATTTTAATAAAGAGGGTAAATGGCTTGTTCTACTTGAAAATCAAATTGGAACTGAATTACCATGGGCTTTGATAAAACAATCAGAAGCAAAAGATATAATTTTTTTAGAAGGCTAAATGATTGACTTAAAAGAAATCTTAATAAATTCAAATTACAAAAAAGAAACTGAGGAATTAATAAATATTGCTAACTTAGCTTATAAACACTGGGAAACTTATTGGACTGGGTTTAATTCAACTTATGTTTGCGAAGAGATTATAAAAGATTTTGAAAATTTAAATGATTTCAAATTTTTTATTTATGGAGGATTCTCCTCTTCTCAAAGATCAAGGATAGCTTGCTTTAGAGGAGATAATATTCCTGAAGAGGATGCGCTAAAAAGTAATTTTCCAGCTCAAGGAATAAAAATTAATGGAAATTTTTTATTTGATAATGCTACACAAGACGACTTTAGATCCCTCTTAATTGAAAATGGGGTTAATCAAATAAAAGTTGGAGATATCTGGACTATTGGCGATAGGGGAGCACAAGGGATAATTGATAATTCAGATATTAAGCATCTAGATGAAAAGATTTTTTATTTGAGAAACGTAAAAGTAAAAGTTAATGTAGTAGATATAGATGAATTACAAATACCTTCTGGAAGATCAAAAAAACTTGTCAATACAGTAGAAGCTTCAACAAGATTAGATGCTATAGCTTCAGCGGGCTTTAGGGTATCACGAACCAAAATCATTGAAAGGATAGAAAATGGAATGCTCAGATTAAATGGAAGCAAAATTAATAAGCCAACTATTAATCTAAAAATTGGCGACAAACTAGAACTTGAAAATAAAGGATTTATTGAAATTCTCAATTTAGAAATGACCAAAAGAGAACGATGGAAAGTTCAATTACTTAGAAAATGAAACGCAACCTGCTATTTTCTTATAAGGGGGATTAAAAATTCTTCAATTTGGGCGATTAGCTCAGTGGTAGAGCACTACCTCGACACGGTAGTGGCCACTGGTTCGAATCCAGTATCGCCCATTAAAACTTTTGAAGACCTAGGTTATATCCACAGAAAATAATTTCATTTTTTAGATTATTAAAAAAAGATGAAACTTAATCAAATAATTAATCTACATAAGGGCCTCACTGCATTTGTAGTGATAGGTCTTATGATTTTTTTTGATAATTTTACGATCGCTCCCTACGTTTATTTAGCTCTGCATGGTACTTATGGATTACTTTGGCTTCTTAAAGAAAAGATATTCCCAGATCCTTATTTTAAAGAAAAAATCAATTTTTTAACTTCAGTTACTGGTTTTATTTTCCTTGGAAGTTACTGGGTGGCTCCATACATTCTTATCTCATCTCAGAAATCTGTTCCAAATATCGTAATAGCTGCATCTATATCTATAAATATAATTGGTGTGTTTCTACACTTTGCTAGTGATGCCCAAAAATATTTTTCTCTTAAATTAAAAAAAGATCTAATTAAAGAAGGATTTTTCAAAAATATAAGGAATACAAATTATCTAGGAGAAATACTAATTTATCTTTCATTCGCCATACTTTCAATGAGTTTCATTCCATTAGTAATTCTTGCAATATTTTTCTCTATAGTTTTTCTGCCAAGAATGATAAAAAAAGATAAATCGCTCTCAAAATATGATTCATTCGAAGAATACAAAAAGCAAAGTGGTTTTATATTTCCTAAATTAAATGCCTGATAACAACTTACCCAGTTGGAGGCAAGATTTAAAATTTTCTAGAAAAAAAGAGGGCAAATCACCCTCTGGTAGATGGATACAGCTTGCAACAGTCAGCGAAGAAAATGAGCCAAGATTAAGAACAGTTGTTTTCAGAGGGTGGAATAAAGATAGTTCAATGATTATTTTTACAGATAGAAGAAGTGAAAAAATTGGGCATTTAAAATCTAACCCTAATGCTGAAATATTATGGTTCTTTTTGAAAACCAAATCACAATATAGATTCAAAGGGAAAATACGTGAATTAAGTGATAACAAAAATTATTGGGATTTATTATCAGAAAAATCAAAAACTTCTTGGTTTTGGGAATCTCCTGGAGAGAAAATAAACCCAAAAGTCCAATCTACTCATGAAATATTATCCAATCTACCCAAGTCAGAAAATTTTGTGGTTCTAAATTTTGAAATCGATTCAGTAGATCTTCTTAAATTAGAAAAGCCTGTTCATAAAAGATATCTTTGGGAAAAGATTAAGAAATGGGAAAAAGTTGAAATTAATCCTTAAATATTTCTAAATTGTATATTTAGGTTGAAAAACATATAGTGATCAGTCAGTTTTAAAAAAGAAGTATTATTTATATGAATTTCTCAGAAATTCCTGAAAACCCTTTTATATTTTTATCTTGGGTGACTGCTATAGGGCTGTTTATAAGTCTTTCTGAAGCAACGATTAAGATAAAACTTGAGAAGAGAAACAGTTATCGAAAAAGGTTAGAACTAATAAATAGTCTCTATCCTAAAAAGTTAGCTTGAAGTATCAGAAAGTATGTTCGCTTGCAGAAATTGAAATAAACCACCTTTGCTTGTTTCTTCTTTAACTTCAACTTGCTTGGAAGATTTTACTTTTGTTGGAGGTATAATTTGCTCTGCATCTTCTGATTTCAAAATTCTGATAATGACTTCATCTAAGGAGAAATTACCAGGCCCTGTTAATGCAATTGAAGTTGCTGAAGCGAAATACAAAAGTAAAAGCTCTAATAAGAAAATATTAAAACCTGAAGTAACAAGTGCATGATATATAGCCACAGAAATTGTTCCAACAATTGCCAAAGCTCCGAATCTTGTAGCTAAGCCGATAATTAGTAACCAACTTCCACCTATTTCTGAGAATGCCGCTATGTATGATAAAAATATTGGGAATGGGAGATGTAATGGTCTGACAAAAGCATCAGCGAAATTTTCTATATTTGCTAATTTCTCATAACCGTGATGAATAAGAACAGTTCCAGTTATAACTCTAAGAATTAATAAAGCAGTATCTTTGCTAAACGATTTGGTAAGAATTGTTGAAAGCACTATAAAAAAATTATCCTTAAGTAAAAATAACTAGTCACAGTATTCATCGTGGATTAAAGAGCAAAAGTCGCGCCTAAATAAGTATTTATACTTACTTACCAAAAGGATTATTTTCTGATTAGAAATTCAACTAAGTTAAAAATTATTTTTTGAATAAGTTTCTAATATTCTCTGATTTATTTTTGGAATATTTTCTTTAAATTTGAAAAACCCTTTTTTAGCAAATTTCCAAGCAAATAAATCTTCATCCCTTACAAGATTAAAAATTTTTTTGTGGTGTAAATTTTTAAACTCAGTTATAAAATCATAATTTTCTCCCACTCCAGGATAAATAATGTCTATTTCGTTGGTATTTTTAAAAGTATTTTCCAGTGAATAAGGATCAATCTGTTCAACATTATCAAAATGCTCTACAAATTCAGAGACCAAATCTTGTTTAAATTTCAAAACAGATTCAGACAATTTAATTTGTCTTTGTTCATTTTTTAAAAGGATAATAAATACTTTTTTATAGCTTGTAAGTAAATTTTTAAGGGTTGCAAGGTGCAAATCATTTTCAAACATAATCAGATTATCTGATTTAGGATCCATATCATTTTTATAAATCTCATCTTCTAATGGTATTTGATTAGATTCTTCAAGAAAAATTTGTTGATAACTTATTTTTTCTGCATTAAATCTATTATTTGAAAATTTTCTGAGGTTTGATGATGAAAAAATATATTGTTTTCCCTTCGTTTGCAATCCTCCGACCCATCTCCAGCTAAGGAGATTAGATGCAGCATCACCATCAAAAAGATATTTAAAGAAAAACTTTGCTCCCAATTGCCATGGAAGGCCTAAATTAAATATCCAAGTACTCGCAAACCACATTCTTGTATGGTTATGCAAATAGTTGTACTGCTTTAATTCATGGACCCAAGAATTAAAAAAATCTAATTCTGTATTGCCATTAATTGCACTTTCATATAGCTCATATTCAAAATCGAGATCGTTTTCTGAAATAAAATTTCTCCAAACTTTAGGTCTATTTTCCAACCACCCTTTCCAGTAAACTCTCCAAAATATTTCTTCAACAAATTTAGTTGATTTTTTGATTTTGTACTTACTTTTAATATCATGAATCAGATCATATTCCGATAAAATTCTATGAGTAATGAAAGGCGATAATTTTGAAACTGAACTTTCGTTATTTGGCCCAAAATCAAAATTTCTTAATTTTGCATAATCATTAATTTTATATTTCGCAAATTTTTCCCAGGTATTTTGAGCTTTTAATAAAAATGACATTTTCTCATAACTTTAAAAATTTTTTTTGTATTGATAGAAATTTAAAAAATTTGCCTGCAAATTAGTACTTAAAATTTTCTATTTCACTTTTAAGTAAATATGTTTGATTGAAGTAGTTAATTTAAACTCCTAATTCGTACATTTTATACTCTTAAATCGCTCTCTGCGTAGGAGGATATTTAGTGGTCAATTACTTTTTAAATCTAATTTTAATTTTCAAATCTTTATTTAAATGATTTTCTCTAAAAGGTTTTTAAATATTTATCAAAATTATTTATGAATAATTTATTAGTGAGAGATGTTAAGTATCTAGATGAACAATACAGAATAGGTGAAGGCATAATTTCGGATGATGCATTTAAGCAACTTGAAAAGCTCTTTATTCCTGTTGATCCAGAACCTGACTACTTTAATCAAAAAAATAATAAACTTTTGCCAAAATTATCTAAAGAAAACTATAAAGAATTTTTGGAAAGTTTATTAACAAAAACAAGATTAAGCATTCAACCAAAAATTGATGGCTGTGCTATTGCTATTAGATATATAGATGGCAATTTTAATAAAGCTATTACAAAAAAAGGATTTGATGTCTCAAGCAAAATTAAACAAATTAAAAATGTCCCCGATTGTATTCCTATCAAACGAGATTTTCAAATTAGAGGTGAACTATACGCTACAAACCAAGTTGCCGGCATTTCCCAAAGAATTACAAGAAAATACCTCAATGATAAGAAAGGGATTGGAGAAAGTCTCAGCTTTTGCTGTTTCCAAATACTTAATGGAAGACTTAATCAATACGAAACCCTTAACTATCTTAAAAAATGTGGCTTCAGCACCCCTGACAGTTACTTCACAAATCATACAAGCGAAATCCAAATATATAAAAAAAATTGGTTAGAGAGAAAAATATTTGCGAAATATCCAACTAACGGGATAGTTGTTAAAATAAATAGTAGGAAATTACAGTTACTTAGAGAGAAAAGTTTATCTCAAAATAACGAATGGCAATATGCAATTGAAAAATAATATTAAATAGTACCGTCAAAAAGAGCTCACGATACTTACTTCAAGTATTTACAGTGGGAAAGTAATTAAATTTTGATTAAATTCCAAAGCAATTTGCAGGATTACAAAATGACTGCCTCTATCTCAAGACCTAAAATCTCTAACTGGGAAACATCTAATATTCCAAACCTTACAGGCAAAACAGCTCTAATTACTGGTGCGAATAGTGGTCTTGGATACTTCACCGCAAAGGCCTTAGCCGAAAAAAATGCTCATGTAGTTATAGCTTGTAGATCACTTGAAAAAGCTAATCAAACTATCAAAAAACTTAAAGGTATTAATCCTGAAGGAATATTTACACCTTTAGAATTAGATTTGTCAGATTTAAAAAATATTGTAGAAGTTCAGTCCAAAATTTTTGATAATTTTGAAAATTTGGATTTACTAATCAATAATGCAGGCATTATGCATCCGCCTAGAACTCTTAGTGCCCAGGGATATGAAATACAATTTGCAGTTAATCATCTAGCTCATATGCTTTTGACCCTAAAGCTACTTCCTATTATTGAAAAAAAAGAAGAATCTAGAATAGTGACGGTTACTTCTGGAGCACAATTTTTTGGCAAAGTTGGTTGGAAAAATCTGAAAGCCGAGAACTATTACAACAAATGGGAATCTTACTCCAATAGCAAATTAGCAAATGTAATGTTCGCTTTGGAACTAAATGAGAACTTAAAGCACAAAAATATACTTTCTTTAGCTGCTCACCCAGGAATTGCAAAAACGAATCTCTTTACTGCTCAAAAACCTAACCCTAGTCCAATAGAGACATTCTCCTTGGAATTATTTAGCCCTATTTTTCAAACTGCTGAGATGGGTGCTTTACCTCAACTTTTTGCAGCCACTTCTCCAGACGCAAGAGGTGGTGACCATTATGGTCCTAAATTTAATTTCAGAGGTCATCCAAAACTATCCCCTACTTCTCCTTTCGCCACGAACAAAAAAGAAAGAAAAAATTTATGGGAAAAAAGCCTTGAAATACTTAGTAACTTCTTATAAATTTTTCATTTTTACTAACTTTAGAAAATACTTTAAGATATGTAATTCACTCTCTGAGAGTTTCATAAATTCTGTTAAAGCATCATAATTTTTTTCATCAATTTTTTTTGATAATTGAATAAAACTATCATGGTTTTCATTAACAAAGCGCTCAGCAATCTGAGACGGAGTTAAACCCTGTTCAATTAACTCACCTGGAGCATTTTTCTCCCAGTTTTCATAAAACCAAGAGAACCAATATTTTGCAGTATTATCTTCCATTAATTAACTTTTATTTGGCTAATACTATAAATACTGAAGAAAGATCTCATGATTGAATTACCCCTTAAACACAATTAATATAAATGCAATTATAAATTTAATGTTAGATAATCATTCAAGTAAAAGAAATATTAATCTTGTAATTGGATTAGGTAAATCTGGATTTTGGGCTGCCAAGTATTTGAGAAGCATCAATAAGAGAGTAATTGTTTGGGAAAGTAAAGATGGGATAGAATTCTTAGAAAGAAAAACAGAATTAGAAGAGCTTAATATACTAGTTTCTCTGAATAAAGAATTTTTATTTGAAGAAATTCAACCTTTTGTGAAAGAGATCGAATCTGTTGTTATAAGTCCATCAATACCTTATGACCATATAACTATTATTGAATTAAAAAAAAAGGGAATTAAAGTAATTGGAGAAATTAATGTTGCATGGGAAATTTTAAAAGACACAAATTGGATAGGTATTACCGGCACTAATGGCAAGACTACTGTTACTCATCTACTGAGCCATATACTCTGCGATACTGGATTATATGCTCCTTTTGCTGGAAATATTGGTACACCTTTATGTAAATATGCTCACTCCAAAAAACATGAAAAAATTGATTGGGTTGTAGCTGAATTAAGCAGTTATCAAATAGAAATATCTCCAGAAGTAAAACCTAATATTGGAATATGGACAACCTTCACAGAAGATCATCTTGAAAGACATAAAACACTTGAAAACTATTTCAACATAAAAAAAAGCTTATTAGAAAAATCTGATTTTAGAATTTATAATTATGACGATAAAAACCTAAGAAAGCACTACAGTTCGCTATCAAGAGGGGTTTGGATAACAACTAGTTTCGATAAATCAAATTTTATTCAATGCGATTATTGGATAGATGATCAAGCATACATTGTTGAGAGAGGGAAGAAATTATTCAAACTTGAACATTTTTCTTTAAAAGGAATGCATAATCTTCAAAATCTTTTATTGGTAATTGCAGCAGCAAGAAGAGTTGGATTATCTGGAAAGAAGATTAAAGATTCTTTATCTAATTACAAACAATTACCCCATAGGATGGAAACAATTTATAAAAATAATGATCTGGAAATCATTAATGATAGTAAAGCTACAAATTTTGACTCATCTATTGCAGGAATAAGTTCAATTGAAGGTCAAATAATAATCATTGCTGGGGGGAGATTAAAAGGCAATGAATATAGTGATTGGATAAAAGTTTTAAAGAAAAAAGTTAAATGTGTTTTCCTTTTTGGAGAAAGCTCAAAAGTCCTAAAAATGGCGCTTATTAATGAAGGATTTAAAAAAAATATTTTTGAATTTTCAGAACTAAAAGAGCTTTTAAATTTTGTTTTTCATTATTTACAAAATAATAGGGTTGGAACATTATTATTCTCACCTTCATGCTCTAGTTTTGATCAATTTAAAAATTATGAAGAGCGTGGAGATTATTTCAAGAAACTAATAAATGAAAAATTAAAGGTTAGTAAATCCATTTTTTGTTCAAGTATAATTTCGTAATTTTCAGGTCGGTCATCACAACCGTTTACCCTCTAGCAAAAATTCACTTAATTAGTTAGATTTTGACTATAAATTAACTACTAGCAATGAGTGAATCTAACAATTTACCTCAAGCAATAAGTCATAAAAAATTAAGTTACTTGATGCTTAAGGCACAAAAAGATTCTCATTTTTCTGATGAATTAGCAGAAATAGAAAGCCCCGAAAAAAGAGAATTTGAAGAGTTAATAAATAATTGGGAAGCTTCAACTAAGAAAGTGGTTAATGAATTATCAAAAAGAAAAGAGAATTTACTAAAAGATAAATCACCAAATTCTTTAATTGCTCTTGGTGCTATGGAAGTTCACCTTAATATGGCTTTGCAAGCCTTAAATGCCTTCAATAAAGAGGTTGATGAGTAAAAGTAACAGATAAATTATAAGGAAGGCATCGAAAATAAGAGAAAATCTAGGTCTTTTTCAGTATCTATAGAGACATCATCATAATAATTAACTTCAAAACCCAAGCCATCTCCAGGTTCGAGGCATATATTTGAACGGGAGTCTTTACTTTTTAATAAAAGATTACCTTCTATTATTTGTATCCAATTATATTTATCGATTTTTAATGGCAATTTTTTTTCTTTAATAGGTTTATATTTACAACGCCATAAAGAGATATTTTGATTTAGAAAAAGCTTATTATTTTGACCGTTTTTGTAATTAAAAATAAGATTGTCCAACAACTTTTCATTTAATGAAATTTGATCATATCGAGGATTGATATTTTCTTTTTGAGGGTATATCCAAATCTGGAACAACTTGCAGGTCTCATTTTCTTCATTCTTCTCGCTATGAGAGATTCCAGTACCTGCAGACATAACTTGTACTTCATCTTTGTAAATTTTTCCAAGGTTGTTTAACGAGTCTCTATGAGTTATTGCTCCTTTTGTTACGACAGTAATTATTTCCATATTTGCATGAGAATGTGTATTAAATCCTGCATTAGGAGAAATAATATCTTCGTTTATAACTCTTATTTTCCCAAAATTATCCCATTTTGGATCTCTATGCTCTGCAAAAGAAAATGAATGCATAGAATTTAGCCATTCTCTATTTGATCTAAATCTTTCGAGCGATTTCCTTATTTTAATTATTTTGAAAGACATAAATTATTAGAAGTAAATATACTGAATTTGTTTAAATTTTATACGTTTGAAAATTGTAAATAATGAATAAAATGAATTACTTTTTATTTATTTGTTAATTTTACTTTGTGCTTTATTTGCTTTATTAATTATTCTTTTTGCTTCTTCTCTTGTAGAACATTTTTCAGCCTCAACATTTAAGTTTTTTAGTTTATTTAATTGCTTTGAAATTTTCATATAAGTTTAAATTACCAAATAGAAATTAACACATATTTAATGAAATAGCTAAAAATACTGGTTTGCATTTGAGCCTTAAAACCTAAAAATAAGATTGAAGGATGGAATTATCAGGACAGTATAAAGGATGTTTTGGATTATCTTTAATTGTTTTTTTTATAAAAAGCGGTCCAAGAGGTTTATCAAAATTATTTTTCCTAATTAAATTGTATTGCATTATTTTTTTTTCTATTTTTTTATTTCTATTATGAAATTTGCCTTTATTACCCCAACCCAACCATAAATCACAATTTTTATTTTCAGACCAGTGTTTTAAGTTTTTATAAATATGATTATTGTTTAGATAACCCACAGGATTTTTGTGATTTAAAAGTTTTTCTGGTTTGCTTGAAATAAGAGCAAATAGATTGATTAATTTTACTTTGCCATAATTATTGTTTTTCGAAATTTTGATAATCTTTTTTGTTGTATTATCTAAGAAAACTTCATCCGATAATGAGGGATTTAAACCAATAAAAATAATTTCCTTTGTAGATTTAGAAATCTTATAACTTAAACTCCATCTATATAGTTTGTTAGCACTTATTAAACAATTTCTTTCTAGAAATAAATTTTTCAACCTAAACCTACACCTCTAGCCATAAGAGTGGCAAACAAAGGTATTGTTGCGAAGCCCACTAATTCAGTAGTAATGATGAGTCTGAACCTCTTAACTAGATTCTCAGATATTTCAGGTAATTTATTCTTACTTAATGGAATGGCCCATAAGATATAGGTTGTTGTTGGGTATAAAGAGAGTAATCCTACCAGAATGTAAAGAGAAACCTTTATCCAAAACACAGGATTACCTGTATAGAAATCACCTCCTTGACCAAAATACTTAACACGCAAAATCCCAGTAACTAATATTGCAACTCCTGCCAAACCATAAACCACATCCGCAATTATCATTGAGATCGTCTCATTTCTATTAAGATCAACTTTGAGAGTCAATCTTTCAAACAAAAGAGAACCAAAACATAAAATAATTCCCAAATAATGAACATATGCTACTAATGCACTTTTAGCAATTTCACCTGTAAATAACGTTCCGAATAACATTTTCTAGTCAAAATTTATACAATACTAACCACCAAATAAAGAATTTGTTTAGAAAATAGATCAAACAATAAAAAGCAAGGTATTGAATCTAGGACTCTAAAAACCTTTTTTGACCATCTTCAAAAAAATCCTTTTTATTCCATACTTCGATTACATCTGGGAAATGTTTTTCCATACAATTATCACAAACCCCATGACTGAATCTAATATCACTAATTTTCGAAAGATATTTTTCTAAATGCATCCAATCGCCCTCCTTATTTTTCACTTCTCTGCAATATGAACATACAGATAAAATCCCTTCCTGTTTATGCAAATTAGATAATGCATCTAGCAAATTTAATGACTTTTTTCTAAGCTCTAAAAATGAAACTATTTGCTTGGATAATAATTCCATAATATTAAATTGTTGTGTAGTTAGATTGCCTGGCTTTCTATCTATTACACAAAGAGTTCCAAGCTTATTACCATCACTATTTCTAAGGGGAAAACCTGCATAAAAACGAATCTTTGGATCTCCAGTTACCAATGGATTATTTATAAATCTTTCATCTTGGAAAGCATCATGAATAATTAATGGACTATTTTCTTTTATTGCATGTGTACAAAACGACCAATCTCTTTTAGTTTCTGATATTTGAAGTCCTATTTTGGATTTAAACCATTGTTTATCTTTGTCTACCAAAGTCATTAAAGAAATAGGCACATTACAGGTTGTAGCAGCAATTTTTGTAATATCGTCATAACATGATTCTGGCTTGGTTCCCAAAATCCTATATTCTGCTAAAGCTTTTAATCTTCTTTCCTCTTCTTCTTTTTTTGATACAAGATTCTGCATTAATCTTCACCAATAATTAAAACTTTAAAATTAAATTTTCTTCAAAAAACTTTTTCCGTCTAATACTTAATAAAAAAAAGATAAACTTATTGATTTGTTACTTATTAATTTATTAATTAATGTTTTAACTTTGAGACTGCCATCCCAGCGATCCATCCACTTGTCCAACAATGTTGAAAATTAAATCCACCTGTGATCCCATCAACATCTAAAACTTCTCCAGAAAAAAATAATCCTGGACAAATTAAGCTCTCCATACTTTTAAAATTGACTTCATTAATTTTTACGCCTCCAGAAGTAACAAATTCCTCTCCAAATGGTCCTTTGCCCGAAATTATATATTTGTCCTTCATTAGAATATTTATCATTTTCTCTCTTTCATCCGCCAGTAAATCAGCCCACTTTTTCTCTTTATCAATACCCATTTTATTTAATAAAAAAATCCATAATCTTTTTGTTAATAGTGGAACAGGTCTACTGTTAATTAGATTCACCTTGCCTTTATTTAATCTTAAATAGTTAACTTTTTCTTTTAAATCCTGGTAACTTAAAGCAGACCATTTAATGATTAGATTAAATTTATATTTTTGGCTATAAAGTTCCCTTGCTGCAATCGATGAAAGTTTTAATACTGCTGGTCCACTAAAACCCCAATGAGTTATTAGTAAATCGCCTCTATTTTGAAAATTCTTATTGTTTAATTTAATTTCTATATCTATGCCCTTTATCGATACCCCACTACATTCATCCAAATTTGGTTCTTTTGTAGAAAAAGTAAAAAGCGATGGTACAGGTTTAACAATGTTATGTCCAAGATTTTGAGCTAATTTATATCCACTTGGATTACCTCCAGTTGAAAGAATAATATTTTTTGAAGTTACCTTTGCTTTTTTAAGACTAAAAATATTGAATATATTATCTGGAGTTTTTGAAATTTCTTTTACAAAAAATTTTGTTAATATCTCTATGTTTTTTGATAAAGCACTTTTTCTCAAACAGTCAATAACATCTGAAGAAGAATTAGACACTGGGAATACTCTTAGATCTTCCTCAATTTTTAATTTTAACCCTTTTTTCTCAAACCAATCATATACATCTCCAGCAGCAAAACGATTAAATGATTCCAAGAGCTGAATTCCACCTCTGGGGTAATTCTCAATTAGTTCATTCGGTATCCATGTTGCATTAGTGACGTTACATCTTCCCCCTCCACTAATCCTTACTTTCTCCATAAGTTTTGAAGTGCCTTCAAGAATTATTATTCTTTTTACTCCATTTTCAGCAGCAGTTATTGCTGTCATAAAACCTGCTGCACCGCCTCCTACAACTGCTAAATCAAAAGGTTCCAAAAAATTATTATTTAATATGCTTCAATCTGATAATAGCAGGGAGTTATAAAGAAAAATTATTCCAAAAACCATAAAAGAAAGAAATAAAAAACTTTAAAATTATATAATAAATAGCTGCAATTCACTAATTTTTAAATTTCTAAAAAAAAATCAACGCAGTCGTTATTTTTATGCTTTAAGTTTATTGTATGAGCCTAATATTTTCTTACGTTAAATATTCTGAGGCCAGTTTTCCTATGACTGGTCAATATACGGCTCTTCTTTTAATAACTTCTGTTATTTGGGTTCTACTTTGGTTTGGATATAGACAAAATAAGATAAATGATGAGATCAAGAAAAAAGAAAAAGAAGAAAGAATTAACGCGAAAATTAAAAGAAGAAAGAAGTTAGAGAGTTTGTACCCTAGTAATAAAAAAAACTGTTTAAAATAAATTGTTTCTAAGTAAATATGAAAAAAATTAATTTCAAATCATTAATTCAATACTTACCTGGGATTTTGATTCTTTTTTATGTATTCTTTTTAGCATTTACTCAATTTATAAAATAAAATTTTTAAAAATTATTCGTTTTGATTGGAATCCTTTCTGCTTTTGGAGCTGCTACATCATGGACATATGCGTGCTTTATTTGGCGTTCGCAAACTCAAAAATATAAATCAATAGATATTAATTTAATAAAAAATATAATAGCTTTTTTAATTTTTATACCTGCTTTTATCAATCTAAGTCTAAGTTCTACAACTGAATTAAAAAACATATTTATCCTTCTAATTAGTGGAATAATAGGTATTGGTTTAGGTGATACTTTCTACCTAAAGTCATTACAAACAATTGGCACAAGAAAAACTTTATCTATAGAAACTCTTTCTCCGTTAATGGCTGCTTTGTCAGGGGAAATTTTTATTAATGAAAATTTAACAACTAAATCATGGGTTGGAATAATCATAGTATCGATTTCGCTATTTATAATTCTCAAAAAAGGTAGCGTTTTTAAATGGGGAAACTCCCCTTTCTCAGAAAAAAATAACTTTAAGATTTTTGCTTTTCCTTTTTTATCAGTTTTATGTGCTGTTCTTGGAGGTCTTTTTTCAAGGATGGTTTTCCTTCAAAGCAATTTATCTCCTTTCCTTACCACTGAAATAAGATTATTAGGTGCAATAATTTTTTTGATTAGTCTAAAAGGATTTAAGATTAATTTTTTCTTCAAAAACATAGAAAAAAAACAACAAAAAAAATTTTTGCTCTCAATACTTCTTGGAACAAATATAGGAATATTGCTACAACAAGTTGTTTTTAAAACCCTTCCCATAGGATTAGGATGGGCTTTATTAAGCACATCTCCAGTAATTTCCCTATTTTTTGCTAAGAATGAGGAAAGAGAAATTACCAAAAAAATAATATTTTTTACTTGTTTTTTATTTTTTGGCTTAACATTAATAATTCTTTAATCTCTGAGTTAATGTAAAAAATACTCATGTTAATAGAAATCAAATTAAATAAAATTATCATATAAACACTCAAAACAATGAAAATTTTAAAGAAAAAAAGAATCGGAACATTGGAAGTTTATGTTATTTTTTTTAGCTGCATTTATGCAGGCTTCATAGGTTATAAATCTCTATTAAATGTTTTATTTACTTGGAATTAATTAATTCTTTCTAATGATTTAATCAACTTACCTCCATCTTGGTCATCATCATCATTTGAAGCAAAAAATAAAAAAAATATCCCTAGAGAAGCTATAGATAGCGAAATTGACAATACAGAAAGCTCATCCATAAATTAAAAATTTTTTTCATGATAAACGAAAAAAAATAAAAGACAGTAAAGAAATACACATTCTCGAAAATAAAAATTTCTTTTATTTGTAAAATAAAAAAACACATCCGAACTATTTCGTGAAAGTTCTAATATCTTCCCCCTGTAGTGCAAGCGTAATAATTCAGTATGGAATAAAAAGTTGGCCTATTTGGGAATGTGAGCCAAGCAAATTTCAATGGAATTACGATGAAAAGGAAATTTGCTTAATTATTGAAGGTCAAGCGAAAATAAGTACCCAAAACGGAGACATATACGTGATTAATGCTGGAGATCTAGTTGAGTTTCCTGCTGGACTTTACTGCGAATGGGAAGTAACCAAAAGTATTAAAAAACATTATCGATTGGGTAGCTAAATTTAAGAAAAAAGATTTTTTCTTTCTTTACTGTTAAGTCAATGCATATAAAATATGGTTAATAAATAATTTTCAAAAGGAACATAATATCATGCCTTTTACTGATCAAGAATATTTTGAGGTTATCGAAAAAAACGAAATAGTAAAAAAGGCCTTTGAAAATATTAAGCAAATTTGCATTGATTTACAAAAAGAAACAGACTGTCCTGAAGATGATCTAAAAGATTTTCTTGAGTTTATTTCTAAACAATGGAATAAGTAATAATTAACAAGTCTTTTAAAATAAGAAATTTAAAATTTCAATTTAGTTTTCTGAAAGAATCAGTTCTAATCTAATTCCTTTTTTGGTTTTGTATTGATACTGGAAGTTCCCTTAGCAGCGGAAACAAAGAAAAAGAAGCCTACAATTCCTGATATACCAAATATCGCAGCCAAAGGATCAAAAGTGAAAGAAAACATAGAATTTATAAAATCAAGATAAATAATAGTTTTTGAATCAAAATTGTACAATTATTGTTAAGTATAAAAAATAACAATTGCGCGATTCATTATGTCATTATCAGTTTCTCAGTAGGTTCAATAAAATTATTATTCAAATTCATATTGAAGAATAAAAATATCAATACATACCAAAGATCTATTCGTGCGAAAGAGAAAAGTTTTTTAAAACATTTATAGAAATATTGAATAACACTACCCAGAGGATCCACAATTATTGTTTCTTTAGATTAGTATCAATTCATGACAGAATTGTACTCAGTTTCTTCCTCAGTAAGTCCTTTTACAGCAATATTATGGTGCCTTTATCCCATAGCTGTTCTTGTAATCATTGAATTACTTCTAGGGGGTGGGTTTGATGATGATAATAACGACGACCAAGATGGCGGGATGCTTATTCCTGCCTATTCAAGATCTAATGTTTGAAATTTTTTGAATTTTAAACTACAAACTCAAAAAAATTTTCTGTAAATTGACTAACAATTTTGATACGACTCTTATTTCTCTAATTACACTCATCATTCTTATAATTTCCTCACTATCTTGGCTGGTGTTAAAAACCCTTAAAGAAGGTAGAAAAGCTCTTAAAGAAATAAATAAGGATATAGCGTAAAAATCTCAAAAATCACTTGAAAATATAGAATTTTGATTAAATTTATAAATTTTTAGCTTTATAAGCTTTACTAACTAAAAAGATATTTACCTAAAATTTAAAAACTTTTCCTTCTGAAAGTTCGGGAAAAGCTTAAAAAACCTAAATAAATACTAGAATTTGTATGATTGCTAAGTTAAACAATTACCAATCTATTGATATCCCTTTTTTTCTGAAAGGCCCTTTCTTTGTAAT
>QCIX01000022.1 GCA_003216355.1 Prochlorococcus sp. AG-402-N23
CTTTTGAAGGTAAAAGAAGAATGCGTCAAGCAGAAGAGGGGATCGCAAGACTAGCTGAAAATGTTGATACTCTTATAGTTATTCCAAATGACCGATTAAAAGACGTTATAGCAGGAGCTCCCCTTCAAGAAGCATTTAGGAATGCTGATGATGTTCTAAGGATGGGCGTCAAAGGCATTAGTGACATAATTACTTGCCCAGGATTAGTTAATGTTGATTTTGCAGACGTAAGATCAGTTATGACGGAAGCTGGCACTGCTCTTCTAGGAATAGGCATAGGTTCAGGAAGATCGAGAGCTATAGAGGCTGCACAGGCAGCAATGAATAGTCCTTTATTAGAAGCAGCTAGAATTGATGGAGCTAAAGGCTGCGTTATAAATATTACTGGTGGCAAAGACATGACTTTAGAAGACATGACCTCCGCATCTGAAATTATTTATGATGTTGTTGACCAAGAAGCAAATATTATTGTAGGTGCAGTGGTCGATGAGGCAATGGAAGGAGAGATACAAGTCACTGTAATTGCTACAGGATTTGAAACAACCCAACCATTAAACCAGCAAAGAATAAAAAACAGATTATCTAATCAACCCTTATACAATTTATCCGACAACAAAGAGTCAGGAGCTAGTATTCCTGAATTTTTAAGATTAAGGCAAAATAAAAAAGATATAGGCTAAAAGGTAAAATAGAGTGACTCGGTTATCTCGCCTGCCTCAAGCATCCCTTGTGGCTGCTACCTTCCGGTCCTGACCAGGTTTAGGCGTTAAAACCGCGAAAGGCCGAGTCAAAAACATACTAGCAATTCTTGATTAAAAAAGATAGATAAATTTATTATGTTACCTTCAGACTTAGTTAATTATAAAAAAAAATCTCGCAAAATCATTGCACTAACAGCATGGGACTCCATATCAGGGTCTATTGCAGAACAAGCAAATGTTGATCTCGTACTAGTGGGAGATTCATTAGCAATGGTCTGCTTAGGATACAAATCGACATTGCCATTAACTTTAGAAAACATAATTTATCATACTAATGCAGTTTCAAGAGGATTTAAGAAGAAAATTGAGGAACAACCTTTAATCGTTTCAGATATGCCTTTTCTGACTTACCAATGTGGTGAGGATAAAGCTGTTGAGTATGCAGGGAAAATCATTCAGAATACTTATGCAAAAGCTGTAAAAGTAGAAGGAGCTGAACCAGAAATACAAAAAGTTATTTCTAGATTAATAAGAATGGGAATCCCTGTTATGGGTCATATAGGTCTTACACCACAAAGCTATCTAAATATTGGATTTAAAAAACAAGGAGAAAGCTTAGCAAGCCAAGAAAAAATCAAGAAAGAGGCTTCAATTCTTGAAGAATTAGGATGTTTTTCAATAGTTCTTGAACATATTCCTGATTTGCTTGCTAAAGAAATACAAAATTCTTTAACAATTCCCATAATAGGAATCGGTGCAGGTAATTATTGCGATGGGCAAGTAAGAGTTACTGCAGATTTGTTAGGCCTCAATGATGATCAACCACCATTTTGCCAACCAATTATCCAAGGAAAGAAATTATTTAAGGATAAATTAAAAAAGTGGGTAGACTCTGAAAGACTTAATTAATCTCATCCCACCACTTAAACATAGAAACAAGAACTTGATTGCTTAGTTCCATTCCATTGGGCTCTCTTAAAAAGAATCTATTCCCCTTTCTTACTAATAGTCCACTTTCAAGAAATCTTTCCCATTCTTCAAGCAATTTACTGAAGTTTCTTTCAAATTTCTTGTTTTCCCAGTTTTGTTCTTTAAACACTTCTTTGATATCTAAACCTTCTTTGAGTCTTAATCCCAACATTATTTTCTCATCAAGTTCCTTGTAGACAAACTCCTTATTAGTTAGGGATGAATCTAAATTAAATTCGTATTGACTAATTACCCATTCTTTATATTCTTTACTAACTCTTGGTCTAGTTAACTTTTCCCCCCAAGGTGAACTAGTGGAACCTTGACCAAAACTCCACCAGCCTAAACCACTCCAATAAACTCTATTATGTCTCGATTGATGTCCTGGAAGGCAATAGTTTGAGATTTCATATCTTGAATACCCTGAGTATTTTAAAATTAAATGGGTTGATTCACTATTTCTAAAAGCTTCTTCATCACTTGGGAGTTTTAATTTTCCTAAATTAACCAATTTTTTAAAAACAGTGCCATTTTCAATATTTAAATCGTAAATAGATAGATGCGGTGGTGAAAATGTTATTGCTTTTTTTAAGTCATCTTGCCATTCTTTAAATCCACTAAGTGGCAAGTTTTGAATTAAATCTAAACTCCAGCTTTTTATTAACCCAGAATCATATTCTCTCTTCAACCATAAACAAGATTTTTCTGCATCTTCTTTCAAATGACGCCTTCCCGACTTTTGAAGTATCTGATTATTAAAACTTTGAACTCCGAGACTAAATCTATTTATCCCAGCATTTATGAATCCAAAAAGATCATCTTGAGTAAAACTAGCTGGATCAACCTCCATAGTGATTTCAGCACCATAGTCAATTCCATAATTTTCTCTAAAAAGATCTATTAATTCTTTGATTTGGGTTGGATCTAAAATTGATGGTGTACCACCTCCTATATAAATTGTCGATAGAGGTGATTTATGCTTAATTGACAATATTTCCTTAAATAAAAATTGCAAATACTCTTGAACAGTTTTGCTTCCATAACCTTTTATAGTTTCAACTTTATTTCCTAATGGAATAACTGCAAAATCACAATAAAAACACCTTCTGTGGCAAAAAGGAATGTGCACATATGCACTTCTTGGGAACTTATTCATAATCTAAATTCATTTTTAAGCTCCAAAAAAGTATTAAGGATCGAAAAAAATAAAATCCTTATTTACTCAATTAATAAATCCTAGTAGATTATATATATGACAGATATCTTAGTATTAATTTTATTTGTATTGTCTGGGGCTGCTTCAGGATGGCTTGGTGTTGATTTATTGCCAGTAGACATACTCAAACAGGTATCCAATGTAGAAGGTTTTAGAATTGTTTTAGCAATAATTGGTTTTTTTATAGGATTAGCAGCTGGTTTTGTATTTCTTCAACTTAGAAAGACGTTTCTTGATCAAATAAGAACAATGCCAACGGACTTACTAATAAGTAGGTCCGTTGGATTAATTTTAGGATTACTTGTTGCGAATCTCCTTCTTGCTCCAATACTATTAATTCCCTTCCCTAGAGAGGTTTTTTTCGCAAAACCTTTAGCAGCCATATTAAGCAACATTTTCTTTGGTGTGCTTGGTTATAAGTTGGCAGATACCCATGGAAGGACATTATTGAGATTATTCAATCCTAACAATACTGATGCATATCTAGTCAATGAAGGAATCCTTCCTGCTGCAAGTCCAAAAATTCTTGATACTAGCGTAATTATTGATGGAAGAATCAATGGCCTATTAAGTTGTGGCTTATTGGAAGGGCAATTAATTGTTGCTCAAAGTGTAATTGATGAATTACAAACTTTAGCTGACTCAAGCAGTAATGAAAAAAGATCGAAAGGCAGAAGAGGTCTCAAGTTATTAAAAGAATTGAGAGATTTATATGGGAGAAGACTTGTAATAAACCCTACAAAATATGAAGGTAATGGGGTAGATGAAAAACTCTTGAAAATTACTGAGGATATGACAGGAACTTTAATTACGGCTGATTATAATCTTTCTCAGATTGCTGAAGTTAAAGAATTAAAAGTTATGAATTTGAGTGATTTGGTTATTGCATTAAGGCCAGAAGTACAACCAGGAGAATCACTTAATATAAAAATCGTGAGAGAAGGCAAAGAAAAAATGCAAGGTATTGGATATTTAGATGACGGCACAATGGTTGTTATTGATGAGGCAAAGAATTTTGTTGGAAGCAGATTAGATATTGTTATTACAGGAGCATTACAAACTCCCACTGGAAGAATGGTCTTTGGAAAACTAATAAATAATCCTGAGTCAAACAAATCTTTTAAATCACCAGCGACACAGGGCTAATTCTAGCTAGAATCAGTTCAATCTTAATTTTGTGATACAAATGACTGTATCTGCTCCTTATTACGGCGAAAACACCGTTATGAGGACCCCGCCACCTGATCTACCCTCTCTTTTATTGAAAGAGCGAATTGTTTATCTTGGTTTACCATTATTTTCAGATGATGATGCGAAAAGACAACTTGGAATGGATGTTACTGAGCTAATTATTGCTCAACTTCTTTATCTAGAGTTTGAGGATCCAGAAAAACCAATCTTTTTCTACATCAATTCAACTGGGACAAGTTGGTACACTGGTGATGCAGTTGGTTTTGAGACAGAAGCTTTCGCTATCTGCGATACAATAAGCTACATCAAGCCTCCAGTACACACAATATGTATTGGACAAGCAATGGGGACCGCTGCAGTTATACTTTCATCTGGAACTAAGGGTCAAAGGGCCGCTCTTCCACATGCTTCTATTGTTTTGCATCAACCTATAAGCGGAGCAAGAGGCCAAGCAACCGATATCCAAATAAGAGCTGAGGAAGTTTTGAAAAATAAAAAATCAATGCTGGAGATTTTATCTCGTAATACTGGAAAGACCATCGAAGAACTCTCAAAAGACTCTGACAGGATGAGTTATCTCAACCCCCAAGAAGCACTAGATTATGGAGTTATCGATAGAATACTTACAAGTCAAAAAGATCTACCAACTAAAATTTAACACTCACAAAACTATTTAAAATCATGCCAATAGGAACTCCAAGCGTGCCTTATAGACTTCCAGGAAGTCAATATGAAAGGTGGGTTGACATATATACAAGACTAGGTGTAGAAAGAATTCTTTTTCTTGGACAAGAAGTGAATGATAGTATTGCAAATAGCCTTGTTGCACAAATGCTTTATTTAGATTCTGATGATAATTCCAAACCTATCTATCTGTATATAAATAGCCCAGGAGGATCAGTAACTGCTGGCTTAGCTATATATGACACTATTAAATACGTAAAAAGTGATGTAGTCACAATATGCGTAGGCCTCGCAGCCTCCATGGGAGCATTCCTATTGGCCGCTGGCACAAAAGGCAAAAGAGTTGCTTTGCCTCATAGCAGAATAATGATTCATCAACCCTTAGGAGGTACATCTCAACGTCAAGCAAGTGATATTGAAATAGAAGCTAAGGAAATTTTAAGAATTAAAGATATGCTAAATATGTCTATGGCAGATATGACAGGCCAATCTTTTGAGAAAATTGAAAAGGATACTGATAGAGATTATTTTCTAAGTGCGGAAGAAGCAAAAAATTATGGCTTAATCGATAGAGTAATTACACATCCAAGCGAAGCAAATCAGTCTTAAATTTTCTAAATTATTATTTTAATTTTAATTTTTAAATTAATAATTTTTTTGGTTATTTACACCTTAATGTCTAAAATAATAATTATCAAATGCAAAGAAGACACAACTAATGACCAAACTCTTTTACGACACAGATGCAGATCTAAGTCTTTTAAATAATAAAACAATAGCGATTATTGGATATGGTTCACAAGGTCATGCACATGCCCTAAACCTTAAAGATAGCGGTATGGATGTAATTGTTGGATTATATAAAGGAAGTAAGTCTGAAAGCAAAGCTATTAGCGATGGTCTACAAGTATTTAGTGTTTCTGAAGCTTGCGAAAAAGCAGACTGGATTATGATTCTCCTCCCAGATGAGTTTCAGAAAGATGTTTACCTTAAAGAAATAGAACCAAACTTAAAAGAAGGAAAGATATTAAGTTTTGCTCATGGCTTCAATATAAGATTCGGACTTATCAAACCTCCTAGTTTTGTGGATGTTGTAATGATTGCCCCAAAAGGACCTGGACACACTGTTCGTTGGGAATATCAGAATGGTCAAGGAGTTCCAGCATTGTTTGCAGTAGAGCAAGATTCTTCCGGAAGTGCAAGATCATTGGCGATGGCTTACGCTAAAGGGATTGGCGGCACGAGAGCTGGGATTCTTGAAACAAATTTCAAAGAAGAAACAGAAACTGATTTATTTGGCGAACAAGCTGTTTTGTGCGGAGGATTATCAGAACTCGTCAAATCAGGCTTCGAAACTCTTGTAGAGGCAGGATATCAGCCCGAACTTGCATACTTCGAATGCTTACATGAAGTTAAACTTATTGTTGATTTAATGGTGAAGGGAGGCTTATCTCAAATGAGAGATTCCATTTCAAATACTGCAGAATATGGAGATTATGTAAGTGGTAAAAGACTGATCAATAGTGATACAAAGAAAGAAATGCAGAAAATTCTAAGGGATATTCAAGATGGAACTTTCGCTAAGAATTTTGTTGAAGAATGCGATAAAAACAAACCCTTAATGACAAAATTAAGAGAAGAGAACTCAAAACATGAAATTGAGAAAGTAGGTAAAGGTCTACGCTCGATGTTCAGTTGGCTGAAATAAATTTATTTTTAATATTTCTTGGATCGATTGGTTTTGATTTATTGATCGGCGATCCAAGATTCTTAATCCACCCTGTTGAAGTAATTGGCTTTTACATAAAAAAAATATCTGATTACCTCATAAATAATTTTGGAGAAAATAAAAACATATTGTTTTGGGGAGGTTTCATCGTAGCTATATCTACTATTGGAATGAGTTTTGGTTTAGGAAAATTAATAGAACTCAGTTATGTGCAATCAAGAAATCATTTTTTTGGAGGATTGTTAATTTTTTTTGGACTTTCAAGTTGTATTGCGACTAAGGGACTTATTTCAAGTGTTAAAGAAATTGCAGCGCTAATAGAAAGCGAAAAAATTTATGAGGAAAATAAGAGTATAATCAAAGAGAAGGTACAAAGGATAGTAAGTAGAGATGTAAGTTCATCTTCTTTAGAACATCTTTTGAGATCAAGTACAGAGAGTCTTACCGAAAATTCTGTTGATGGAATATTTGGGCCATTATTTTGGATTTTTATTGGAATTTTTTTGATGAAATTTTCAATTTTTCTGCCAGGGCCTTTATCACTTGGTTTTTCTTATAAAGCCATAAGTACTTTAGATTCAATGATAGGTTACAAATATGATTATTTTAGATATTTAGGTTTTTTCAGTGCAAAAATCGAAGATATTTTTACGTTTGTTCCTTCAAGATTAGTTTTAATCACATTACCTTTAGTAAGTCCCAAAATTATTGAGTATGAATCAATCATAAAAAAAAGTTATCTTGATGGTAAAAAATATGATTCGCCTAATGCTGGGATTTCAGAAGCTATATTTGCTTATATTTCTGGTATAAAATTGGGTGGAAAAAGTAAATATAAAAATGAGATTATTGAAAAGCCAATAATCAATGCGAATGGAGATAATTGCACTGGAGAGAACATTAAATATATTTGTCAATTAATTTTGAGATTACAATTTTTATGGATAATATTTTTTGTCTTAATTTTTTTTATAATTTCGACTTTAATTTAATAATAAATTAGTTTTAAAATTACTAGAATAATTAAAAAAAACTCTATGCAAGAAAATGGTTCTTCAATAGAAAATCAAGAAGATGATTTTACTAATACATCATCAACTGATAATGAGTACTCAAAATGGGTAGACAATCAGGGCGATGAAGTAAAGAATGTTTTTGGATTTAATAGCAGTGCTGAACTTGTAAATGGTAGAGCAGCAATGATCGGATTTTTAATGCTCATATTAACCGAGTTAGTTTTTAGCGGCAGACCTGTAACTTCTTCAATTTTTGGTATTAATTAAAAATGGAAGAAAAAAAATCTAATCCAATAAAATTATTCTTATACATATCTGTATGGGTAATTATTTGGGGCACAATAGGATCTTTAGTCGATTTTCCTCTATATAAAAATAAAATTTATTTAGAAGGAAGCATATATCAATATCTTACTTTCACAGTTACAGCGATAATTTCAATTATATCTGCAAAGTTTTTTTATAAGAAAATTGATTTATAAAAACTTGTACCTGAATTTCTTAATAATTTTTGCTGGTTCTTTACTTTCATTGGACTCGTAAAGTATCCACTGATGTGTCTCAGTATCATGATCACAACCATAATTTCCAGATGGGTTCTCGTAACTTGAAAGATATGAATGACAATTTTGGTCTGCCTCAAAAGCAGAGTCATAACCTGTTAGAAAATATATCAAAAATAGAACAGTTGTTAACAAAAAAAATACTTGAGAAACTAAATTAACTACCTTCATAAGATATTCTAAAATTTAAATATATCATCTAATAAAATTTTTCGATCTAAAAATATAGCTACCGACCAACATTAAATACAAAGTCATGGAATTCTTGATTCTTTAAATACAGGATGACTAGCAATACTAAAATCATATTTAAGCCTATTACTATTGATCCAAAAATATTTATTTGTTTTTTACCTGGCAAAGTGTAAGTAAATTTCTTGCCTTTAAGAAAACCCGCTAAGCCTTTTTTTTCTTTTGTTTGAGTATTTTGAGTATTATTCTTAACTTCATTATCAGAAAAACCTTTTAACATTACAAATTAAATAACCAATTTATAATATTCCAAAAAAATTAATTATTTTAATAATTAACAATTTTTAATCACATATGGGATCATTAATGAAATTCTCTCATTTGAGAAATTATTAAAAAAATTAGCTTCAATAATTTCCGTTTGCAGCCCCAATAAACTTGATTGACATTTGAATCTATTTTGGTCAAATACTACTAATTGAAATTTTTCTATTTCAGAAACTAATTCTTTACATAACTGGGTTCGAGAATCTTTAAAACAATCACTAGATAGTTTTAAAATCTTAGACTTTTTTGGTATTGTTTCTGCCATAAGGAAATTTGATAAAAATAAAAATTTTAAGAATAAAATAGTTAAAAATTTCATTACTTTTTAAGATTTCAAAATTTTGGATACTTTGGCAGAAGTTTTGGTCATTGATCTAATTGCATCTTATTGCAATAAAAAAAGATGCCCTAAAAGAGCACCTTGTTATTAAAGGAAGAAATAGATTAAAAAGATTACCCTTGAACTCTATCCTTAAAAAGTTTACCTGCAGAGAATGTTGGAACTCTTTTAGCGGGTATTGCTATTTTTTCGCCTGTCTTAGGGTTTAATCCCTGTCTTGCAGAACGATCTCTTGGTTCAAAAGAACCAAATCCTAGTAAAGAGACTTTTTTGCCTTCCACTACTGAATCAACAATAGTTTCAATAGCTGCATCAACAACTAAAGAAACATCCGTTTTTGTGAGCTCTGTACGAGCTGCCACAAGGTTTACTAAATCAGCTTTGTTCATTGAAATTTAAATTAAAGCTAAGGGTTAAAAAAAAGATTTAAATCGAGTTTTAAACCTCGAACTTTCACATCATATGGAGCAAATACAAATACGGCAACCGAAAATGCCGGCGGCGCAAAGCTTTATACAAATTTTAGGGACATTTTTAGCAACATTATTTATTTTTTGTAGCCGCGTTTTTTTATTTATAAAAAATAGCCTCTTCATTTAGAGAACAGCAAAAAGCATTGGTAGCACTGGATTTAGTATTAAAAATCTAACTACATTTTGCAATAGGGGGAAATGTTAAAGGGGGGTGAATTTAAGAATTTGAGATATTTATTATGTTTTATTAATTTTCAGATATATTTCCTTCTCATCACATGAAAAAACACAATTTGTATTTTGAAATCAAGAAAAATCTAGTTTTATCATTATCAGACTTTTTCTATAAATCGTTTGATTCACTGAGTAGATGGATGGATAAATTGCTATAGATGAAAAAATTAATACTCTGCAAGATCTTATAAAGTTGATTAGTGAAGCCTTAAATTTGAGTTTTTTTTTTAAATTTTGCATCTATTATTCAAATATCAGTAATTTAAATAAATTATCTCAATACTTAACTAATCAATGATAAAGAAAAAGTGATTCATCTCAATAAAGGTAAACCATTTCCTTTAGGGAGCTCTCTAACTTCACAAGGGGTTAATTTTTCCTTAATAGCCACAAATGCAGAATATGTAGAAATCTTATTGTTCGAGAAAGAAGACTCTATTTCCCCAAAAAGCATCTTCAAATTAGATCAGACTCATAATAAAGGTCCTTACTGGCATGCGGAAATAAAAAATCTAGATGAAGGTTGCACTTATGCTTTTAGAGTGAAACAAAAAAATAATGAAATTAATAATAACTATGAAAAAAAAGTATTACTTGATCCATGCTCAAGGGGTATTACCGGATGGGGAAGTTATAAAAGAGAAAATGCATTAAAAACGCAAGAAAATACTAATTCTTGTCTTAAAAGCGTTGTTTGCGATAGAAAATTATTTAATTTTAAGGATTATCCAAGACCGAAACATTCTTGGGAAGAAACAATTATTTATGAACTCCATATCAAAGCTTTCACTGAATCAACTGATAAAGATGAAAGTTGTTTTAAGAAATTTTTAAAAAAAATTCCGTATCTCAAAGAACTGGGTATTACAACAATTGAATTACTTCCGATTTTTTGTTTTGATCCTACTGATGCCCCAAATGGTCTAAAAAATTTTTGGGGTTATAGTCCAATTAATTGGTTTACTCCGCATTTTGAATATCTTTCGAATGAATCCGCCGAGGAGAATAGAGAGGAATTTAGAAGATTTGTAGAGGAATGTCATAAAGCAGACATTGAAGTCATCTTAGATGTTGTGTACAATCACACTTCCGAGGGTGATTCAAAAGGGCCAGCAATATCTTGGAAAGGTATAGATGAAAATCTTTATTACTTTATTGGAAAAGATAAAAATTATCAGGACGTCTCCGGATGCGGTAATACTATTGCAGCAAACAGAGGGTTAGTTAGAAAACTAATAATTGAATCATTAAAATGTTGGGCGAGTGAATTAGGAGTAGATGGTTTTAGATTTGATTTAGGAATTGCCCTTTCAAGAGGAGAAAATCTTTCACCGCTTGATAATCCTCCAATTTTTGAAGATATAGAATGTGAACCAGAACTTGTTGATATAAAGTTTATAAGTGAGCCATGGGATTGTGGTGGTTTATATAAATTAGGGGATTTCCCATCTAAGAATACTTTCACTTGGAATGGTCATTTTAGAGATGATTTGCGAAGATTTTGGAAGGGGGATAAAGATACAGCTTGGAATTTGAGCGATAAAATCAAAGGTTCTCCATCGATTTATAAAGAAGATAATATTTTCCCAAAATCAATAAACTTTATTACTTCACATGATGGATTCACTCTAAAAGATTTAGTAACTTTCAATAGAAAGCATAATTTTGCCAACAGAGAGCAAAACAGAGATGGTGATAACCATAACAATTCTTGGAATCATGGTATGGAGGGACCAACTACAAACTTATTAATTAATGATTTAAGAAAAAGACAACAAAAAAACCTTATTCTTAGTTTACTTATCTCTAAAGGTGTTCCAATGATACTTATGGGTGATGAGATAGGCAGATCACAAGGCGGTAACAATAATTCTTGGTGTCAAAATAATTTATTGGGCTGGATGAATTGGGAACATGTTCAACAAGATTTGGAATTATTAGAATATTTTAAATACGTTATAAAAATCAGAAAAAAACTAATAAACATTTTTAATCCATCATTCTTCCCTAATAATAAAACTAATGAAAATATTCCAACATATCATTGGCATGGAACAAAATTAGATAATCCCGATTGGAGTAGTTGGTCTCACACAGTTGCTTTTAGCATTAACAAGGGCATTACTAATCCGTTGGTCTGGATAGGTTTAAATGCATATTCAAAAAGTATCGATTTCCCCTTGCCGAAATGTAAATATAATTGGTTAAAAGTGATTGACACTAGCATGTCTGAGATTTTTGAACCCTTAACTATCAATGAAAAATTTGTTTCAATAAAGAGTAGAAGCTCTTTATTAATCATTTCAGAAGAAGTATTTGGGGCAAAAAATAATTTATTCTAAAGCGGGCGGCGGGAATCGAACCCGCATCTTCAGCTTGGAAGGCTGAGGTTTTACCACTAAACCACGCCCGCATTAAGCAATAGAATTACCATTGCAATAATACATTATCAAACAATCAACAAAGCAAAAAGATTGGAAAATTCACACTCGAAAAAAAATATTACTAGATCAACAACAAGATTAATGTTCTCTTATGGGCTAGGAGATGCAGGCACAGGTTTAGTCGCGACGCAATTTGGTTTTTTTCTGTTCAAATTCTTTATTTCTGCTGGTTTACCAGTAATAATTGCAGGTTCATTATTAATGTTAATAAAGATATGGGATGCAGTAAATGATCCGTTAATTGGATGGTTAAGTGATCGAACCAAATCAAGATGGGGGCCTAGAATCCCTTGGATGGTAGCAGCATCTGTTCCACTTGGTTTCTCTTTAGCTGCGATATGGTGGACACCTACAGGTTCCGTTCTAACCAAGACTATTTACTATGCCATAATTTCTATAGTCGTAATGACTGCTTATACAAGTATTAATCTTCCTTTTGCAGCTCTATCTACTGAAATTTCTGAAAAAACAGCAATAAGAACAAGACTAAACGCATCTAGATTTACTGGCTCAATAATTGCGGGACTAACTGGTTTAATAATTGCTGGAGTTGTATTGGGTTCTGAAGGATCAGCAAATAATGAATATTTTTTAATGGGTAAAATAAGCGGATGTATTGCAGTTGCTGCAACATTAATTTCTTGCTGGGGATTGGCTCCATTCGCCAAAAAAGCAAGAAGGCCTTCAGGAAAAGTTGAAGCTATAACACTTCAATTCAAAAGGATCTTCAGAAATAAAAAATTTCTAAAAGTTATTACGCTTTATATTCTTCTTTGGTGCGCCTTACAATTGATGCAAACAGTAGCTTTAATCTATGTTGAGGATGTACTTAATGTACCAACATATATTGCTAAGTGGATCCCGATACCTTTCCAAATTAGTGCTTTAGTGGGTTTACAAATATGGACCAGAGTATCAAATAAATTGAACAGGATTTCAGCTTTAAACTATGGAGCAATTATGTGGATTATTTCATGTACTGCAGCTTTATTTTTACCTTCATTATCAAAAATTTCAGGAGTTGGAGATAGTTTATTCCTAAATGCCGGAAACATATTTCTCTTCATTCTTTTAATTTTAATAATCTGTCTTATTGGAATTGGAGCTTCAACAGCTTTTCTTATCCCTTGGTCACTCCTTCCCGATGCAATAGACGAAGACCCAGAGAAACCAGCAGGATTATATACTGCTTGGATGGTACTTATTCAGAAGATTGGTATCGCGTTTAGTGTTCAATTATTAGGATTTTTATTGTATTTATCAGGCTATCAATCATGCTTTGTTGATAGAGATGGTCTAAATATTATTGAACAATGCTACTCAGCACAATTAACTATTAGATTATGTATTGGTTTTATACCCTCAATACTGGTAATAATTGGTCTTTTAATCATGAGAAAATGGGATCGAAAATTAATTACAAACTAATATAAAGATATGTATTACCTTAATTTTTTCAAAAGACTTCTAAGCAGTTTAATCATTGGCGGGCAAGCAATTAATTTTATCTTTAGGGGTAAAATTTCCAAAAATGATCTCTTTGACCAACTTATGGAGTCAGGTCCTGGCAGTTTGTTAATTGTATTAATTACAGGAATTGCCGCAGGTACAGTTTTTAATATTCAAGTTGCATCACAACTTACAAGCATGGGGGTTTCAAGTGAAATTGGAGGTTTATTAGCAGTAGGAATGGCGAGAGAAATGGCTCCTCTTCTAACTGCTACTTTAATGACTGGAAAGGTTGCAACTGCATATGCTGCTCAACTGGGAACTATGAAAGTCACAGAACAAATCGAGGCAATAACCATGTTAAGGACCGAACCAGTCCAATATTTGGTAGTCCCTAGGTTACTATCGATGGTAATAATGTCACCAATACAGTGTCTTTTGTTTTTATCTGTAGCTTTATGGAGCGGGCAAATTTGGAGCACAATTTTTTATAAAGTTCCTCCAATTGTTTTTTGGACATCTGTAAGATCAGGTAATGTGAGTTTAACCAGTACAGACTTAACTTCAATGTTAATAAAATCTGTAGTATTCGGATTACTTATTTCAATCATTGCTTGTGGATATGGACTCACAACTAAAGGTGGTCCAAAAGAAGTTGGAACAAGTACAACAGGCGCAGTTGTAATGACTCTCGTTACTGTATCTTTAATGGATGTATTTCTAACACAAATTTTATTTGGATGAACCTATGTTTAACACTAAATCAAAAAAAGAGGAACCAATAATAATATCTCCATCATTTCAGTTGCCAATTATTCTAATAGTTTTAAGTTTTATGCTTTTGTTTTTGAATATTGGTTCTTTACCAACAATAGTTTTTGCTTCTTTTAGCTTTTTTTTATTACTTCAGTCATTCACCTTAAGAATAAAAATAACAAATGATGATTTTATCGTTTTACAATTAGGGAAAGAGATAAGAACTTTTCCATTCAAGAACTGGATATCATGGAAATTCTTTTTCCCTATAATCCCAGGTATTTTTTATTTTAGAGAAAAGTCCAGTCCTCATTTATTACCAATTTTATTTAATCCAAAGCAATTAAAAGATGAGCTCATAAAAAAAGTTGACTCCCTGGAAATTAAAAATTCTTAAAATTCAGACTTTGCCTATTCATCAAAATTATTTAAATGACCAATACAGAAATTTCCGACAATAATCCTGAAAAGGGATTAATAATAGATAAGTCAATTTCAGATGATAAAACCAAACAAATTAGTAAGAAAAATACAACGCAAAATAAAAAAATTACACCAAAAAACGACAAATCAACTAAATCTTTTGATGAAATTTCTAATGAAATTTTTAGAGATCTCGTTTCAAAAAAAGAATATCTAGTTAAAGAAATAAAAGAGTTAGAAACAAAAAAAAATGAAATAGAAAAAGATATTGAGTCTAATTTTAAAGGACAGTCAGATAATATTGCTAAAAGAGTTAAAGGCTTTCAAGAGTACTTAACTGGAGCTTTGCAGAATCTTTCACAAAACGTTGAGAAACTTGAATTAGTTTCTCAACCAATAATCGTAAAGCCTTCTCCCCTTGATGAGAAAAAGCAAGACAATAGCACAAATAATGTAGTTAATGTTCCTGCTCTTTCCGAGACATTTAAGCCAGATGAAGAGATTATAAAAAGTTGCTTTTCAAGTTTCACAGAACAACCCGACTTTTATGCAGAACCTTGGAAATTAAGAAGGAGTCTTGATTCCTCAGATATAGAAATTATGGATGATTGGTTCTTTAACATGGGAGGAAGAGGTTCTCTTGAAAGTAGAGGATCTCGACAAAAAAATGCCTTGTTATCAGCTGGCTTAATATCTATTCTTGGCGAATTATATGGAGATCAATTTCAGACTCTTATTTTAGCTTCGCAGCCTGAACGATTAGGTGAATGGAGAAGAATTCTTCAAGATTCACTTGGTCTAACAAGGGATGACTTTGGACCTAATAGTGGAATTGTTCTTTTTGAAAGGCCTGAAGGTGTCATCGAGAGAGCTGATAGATTAGAAGCGAATGAAGAATTGCCATTTATTATCATTGATGCAGCAGAAACCTCTGTTGAGATCCCAATACTTCAATTCCCATTATGGGTTGCATTCGCTGGTTCAGATAATGAAATTTACGATGATCTTGAACTAAACTAAGCTTTATGAATATCTTAATAATTTTTGCAAGTTATCTTTTAGGATCACTTCCGACAGGTTTTTTAATTGGGAAATATCTCAAAAATATAGATCTGAGAACTATAGGTTCTGGATCTACAGGTGCCACAAATGTCTTAAGAAATGTTGGGAAATGGCCAGCACTTTTTGTATTTATCATTGACGTTGGGAAAGGCCTTATTGCAGTAAAAATTGCTCAATATTACACAGATCAAGGATTAATAGAAGTTATAGCAGGGATATCCGCTATCTCAGGACATATTTGGCCAATATGGCTTAGAGGTAAAGGAGGGAAAGCTGTTGCAACTGGATTAGGTATGTTTTTAGCTCTTTCTTGGAAAGTTGGACTCGCATCTCTCGGCATTTTTTTAATAGTCCTAACAAAAACTAAATTTGTTTCTTTATCAAGTATTTCAGCTGCAATCTTACTTCCTATTTTTATGTTTTTTTATCTAGGTAAATTTATGCACTCATACTTTTTTATAAGTTTAATTGTTGCATTATTAGTAATCTGGAAACATAGAACAAACATAACAAGATTGCTTAAGGGAGAAGAATCCAAAATTAATCAGAATCAATAGATTTAAATATTTCTATTAGAGCTTTATTAGGATCTATAGCGTTTGAAATTGATCTGCCAATGACTAACTTAGAAGCACCATTATCTATAGCTTCATAGGGAGTCATAATTCTATTTTGATCATCTTTATTGTCAATATTTAATCTGATACCTGGTGTAATAAGTTCAAAATTATCCTTATAAATAGATCTCAACATTTTTACCTCCCAAGGGGAACAAACACATCCATCTAATCCGGCATCAAAAGACAACTTTGCAAGTCTCAATACATTTTCTTCAATTGAATTATTTCTATCAAGATCAGTTTGAAAATCTTTAAGAGAAAAGCTTGTTAAAACAGTTATTCCTACAACCAATGGAGGTTTTACACTGACTGAGGTAGCTCCTTCTAAAGATGCTTTTTTCGAATCCTTAAGAGCTTTTAAACCTGCTGAAGCATGAATAGAAATTATATCAACCCCTAATTTTGAAACTTGGAAACATGCTGCACGCATGGTATTTGGAATATCATGAAATTTTAAGTCTAAAAAAATTTTTTTATTTAAACCTTTTAATATTTCAATAACCCTTGGACCTTCCCTAACAAAAAGTTCTAAACCAACTTTAACCCACTTAATATTAGGACATTTTTCCAAAAGTAATTTTGCTTGACTTACATCTAATCCATCAATTGCCAATATTATTTTATCTTCTGAATTAAATCTATTATTCATCAATTTTCAGTTTTCAAACCTCTTAATTATTTTTTTTCCAATTTGCAAAATTTTTCCTTCCAAATCATTTTTTGAATTAAAAACTAAATCAGGATTTATTACTTTTTGACTATCAATTTTTACACCCCCACCTTTAATAGATCTTTTTGATTCGCTGCTAGATTTGAAAAGTTTTAGAGCACTCAATAAGTAGAAAAACTTTACTGGAAAAACTACTTCTTTTAAAGAAATCTCTGGAATTTCTCCAACTTTTTCTTTGTGTCCAAGGAATAATTTTTCGCAGTTTGATTGCGCCTTTAATGCTTCTTCGGCTCCATGGAATAAAGTAGTAACTTCTAAAGCCATTCTTCTCTGTAATTCACGAGGATTTGAGTTTTCCAGAAAACTTAAATCTAATTCAGTAAGTAATTCAAAATAGGTGGGTATTATATTATCGGGTACTTTTTCTAATTTTGAATACATTGACAGAGGATCTTCAGTTAAACCGACGGTGTTAAATTCAGATTTACTCATCTTTTTAATTCCATCTAAACCTGTCAAAATTGGCAGCAGAACACCAAATTGAGGGTCTTGTTTAAAATGCCTTTGAAGGTCTCTTCCTATCGCAATATTAAATTTCTGATCTGTGCCTCCAAGCTCAATATCTGATTGAACAACTACCGAATCGTAACCTTGTAATAGTGGATATAAGAATTCATGCAAAGCAATTGGGACTTGCGAAGTGTACCTTTTATTAAACTCCTCCTTAGCTAACATTTGACTAACTGTTGTACTCCCCATCAATTCAATTATCGAATTAAGATTTAATCCTTTTAACCATTCGCTGTTATATCTAATTTCTATTCTATCTTTTGAATCAAAATCTAAAATAGATTCATTGGCTGGCTTTCCCATCCCTAGTTGGGTTAAGTATGTTTTTGCATTATCCTTAACTTGTTTTTCCGATAACTGAACTCTTGTTTTGTTTTTTCCGGTTGGATCTCCAATTTGAGCAGTAAAATCCCCAATAATTAAAACTGCAATATGTCCATTATCTTGGAATGCCCTAAGTTTTTTAAACAATATGCTGTGCCCAAGATGAATATAGTTTCCAGTTGGATCGATGCCGAGTTTAACTCTTAATTTTTTATTATTTTTTTTCGCATGATCAATTATCTCCGAAAAGGTCTGATCTGTTCCCTTAATTGGAAAATATTCTTCTATTCCTCTTGACAGCCATGATGGCAATTTTAAATTATCTGTCATGAAGCTTTAACCGTTAACTTTAAGAAGTTTTATCAAGTTCATCCTTCATTCTTATTAAGGTTTTATTCATTTGATCGAACATTTGATCAGGAGTAATCCCAAATTGACTTAACTGTGTCTTTAATTGTTCTACTGTCATTTTTGCTTGAAAATCTTCAGACAATTCAAATCTCTTCATGAAAACCTTAT
>QCIX01000023.1 GCA_003216355.1 Prochlorococcus sp. AG-402-N23
TAGATTAGGAATGAATTTATTGCGAAAAAAGGAATACCCTCATGGAAAATTCACTTTGGCATTTGTTGGTTATGGCTCAGAAAAAGAAAACTCAGTAATTGAATTAACTTATAACTGGGACAAAAAGTCTGAAGACTATGAGCTTGGAGATAAATATGGTCATATAGCTATTGGAGTAAAAGATATTCATCTAATTTGCCAAGGATTAGAAAAAAATGGTTGTAAAATAACAACCAAACCTAAAACAATGAAAAACAGTACTACTGTCTTGGCTTTTGTTGAGGATCCTGATGGTTATAAAATTGAACTTATTGAAAGAGATTAAAAGCTTAGAAGTTTTTAATGAAATAAACAAATAACTTAAATTTAAAAAGATTGAATTATCAAATATATCGTTTTCAATTATCGAAAAAATACCTCTAAGATCACATTGGATAGATTCTGCACTTTCAATTATTGTAAAAGATTATTTCTAATTCGAGGAATTATTAAAAATAAAATTAAAACTTACAGCAATCTATCTTAATTCTATTTAGAATGTGTAGACAATCTATATAGATTTATATATCATAGAATTAACTTATAAAGCTTATGCCTAGTAATTGGTCAAAAATCAGAGATGAATGGCTTGATAGAACCGCGGTTGCGAAAGATGATGCTAAATGGGCATTAGAAGCTTTAATTAATACTGAAGAAGAGTTATTTGAAATAGAACAAAAAATAAAGAAAAAAGAGGACGCTATAAGCCAAGTAAAATTTTTGAAGAAAAAGGTTAAAGAAACTATTTCCTCTAAAGAAATTAGTCTCGATGATATTGCATTAAATACTTCAAATTCAAACAAAGTACAGATCTCAGTACCATCAAATCTTACTTATCTTTTGAAAGTTTGGGCAGCAGCAGAAGGAAGAGATCTATCAAGTGTTGCTTTTCAATGTTTAGAAACTGGTATAAGGGAAATGAAAAGCAAAGGTTCAATACCTTCAATAGCAGTAAATAGATATGACTCAGCCTGTCAAAAGAGGATTGCACTAGCAGAGGTAAACAATCTATTGGAGAAATACGAATTAGCTCAGGATGAAATCAAATAATTATGAATAACAGAAAAATCATTAAAGGATACAAAACATTAATATCATCAAGATTTAATGTAGATACTTCTGTAGATAAATCTAAAGATGGAATAATTTATACTCTTTATTCTGATACATTAAATTCACTTAAAGTTGGTTTTGCTGAAAATGATAAGGTACTAGAAAAAAAATTATCAAGTGAAGCATTGATATTATTGGATATGAAAAAAGGCAAAAAGAAAGATCTATGCTTATTAGTAACCACTCTAAATGAACTTGGTATCAAATATTCAGACAATTTTTATTTCAAATACTCAGGTTCTTTAATGAAACATTTATCTACTTTAGGTTGGCCTATTGGAAGATCACTTTATAAACAAAGAAAGATTAAAAAAGAACTTGTATGTGCATAAATTTAAATGTAATCGCACTCTAAAGTTTCTCTGGTTTCTCTATTGGTAATTGGATTAGTTCCAGTAGCACTTTCACAAAATTTCCTAATAATATCTTTTGGCAAGAAAACATTTGTGAAGTCAGCACCTTGTATTTTTACATTTTCAAACTGTGTACTATAAGCAAATGAATCCTCTAAGTTAGTATTTGATAAATCTGTTCCATCTAAAATAGCCGAGTCTAAAGTTACTTCTCTTAAATTGGAGTTACTTAAATTAGTATCTTTCAATTTTGCTCCATAAAGAGTAGCATTTTGGAGCTCACAATCTGATAAATTTGCATCTTGTAAATCAGTCAAATAGAAAGTTGCCCCTTTTAAGTCAGATCCAGAAAAATCAGCTCCTATTAAGGATTGTTTACCATAATCCAACGCAGCGAAGCTTTTAGAAGGGAGAGTTAAAACAATCATTAAAACAGTTAAAATTATAAATCTCATTTTTTGAGTAGTATTTCAATAAATTCTAACTTCTTAAGCTGAAATCTAAAAATCTATTATTTACTGAATGCTATATTTATTGAGATAACAAATCACGAACTAGGTTTTGGATATAAGTCCTTATGATGCAATTGTTGTTGGTTCTGGAGCTACTGGAGGAATAGCAGCCCTTACATTGGCAGAGCAGGGGATAAAAGTTTTAGTAATAGAAGCAGGTCCTCAAGTTAAAAGGCATGAAGCTAGTAATCATGAGCCTAAAAGTACATTAAAAAGATTATCAGGAGTTTTAACAAAAAAACAAGCATATCAATGCCAACATCCTGGTTATTGGAAAAATAATCCTGACTTATATTCAAATGAATTGAAGCATCCTTATGACTTCCCCCAAAAAAAGCCATTTCTTTGGACACAAGGTAAACAATTTGGCGGGAGATCATTAACTTGGGGAGGCATAACATTAAGACTTTCCTCAGAAGACTTTCATCCGGCTAAAAAAGATGGATTCGGGCCAAACTGGCCTATTTCATACGATGAACTATCCCCTCACTATGATTTCATTGAAAATTTCTGTGGCATCTATGGAAGAAAAGATGATATTAAAGAAGTCCCAAACGGTAAATATATTGGTGAAATACCTCTTACAGAAAACGAAAATGTTTTTGGCAGCAAAGTTAAATCAAAATTAAACTATCCATTTATGCAATCAAGAGGATTTGACTGTAATTCATCAGTAAAAGATAAAAAATGGCCTAAATCCTCTAGTATAGGAACCACTTTTAAAAAAGCCTTAGATACTGGGAATGTTCAAATAATTTCAAATCACCTAGTAGAATCTTTTGAGATTAACAAGATAACAGAGCTTGCATCAAAACTAACGATCGTAAACTTAGAAAATGGACGCAAAGAAGTATTGAATTGTGATTTAATTCTTCTTTGCGCATCAACAATTTCAACACTCAGAATACTACTGAACTCAGAATATAAATCAAATTCCTCGGGTTTTAAAGATAATTCTGGGAAATTAGGTAAATACCTTATGGACCATATATCTATCTGTAGATTTTTTTCAGTCCCAAAAATAAAAAACTCAGGGAAACCATCAGATAATACTCCCGATCTTTCTGGAGCAGGCAGCTTCTTTATTCCATTCGGTTCAAATTTACCAAAAATTGACGACATAAATTTCCATAGAGGTTATGGAATCTGGGGGGCAATTGATCGATTAGGGATACCTAAATTTTTGCAAAAAGACACAAACAAATCCATTGGCTTTCTTATCGCCCATGGCGAAGTCCTTCCTAGAGAGAAAAACTCAGTTTCTCTCTCAGGAAAAACAGATGAATGGGGTATCCCAATTCCCTACATTGAATTCGAATGGAGCGAAAATGAGTTAAACATGGCTAAACATATGAAAAACACAATACGAAAATCAATCACAGCTGCAAATGGAGAAATAAAAAATATTAATGAACTAATGAATATCCCATTAGGGAGTGTATTTACAAAAAAATTGATCGCATTTTCAGATAGTCCTCCTCCTCCTGGATATTACATTCATGAAGTAGGGGGGGCACCAATGGGGATTAATGAAGAAAATAGCGTAGTTGATAAATTTAATAGATTATGGAGATGCAAGAATGTACTTGTACTAGATGGAGCATGCTGGCCCACATCCTCTTGGCAAAGCCCCACACTTACGATGATGGCTTTGAGTAGAAGAGCCTGTTTAAATATTAAAAAGACTTAGAAGGTGTAAATAATTGATTTAAATAAATTTCTGAGACAGAATTATCAGTACATCCGTTTTGAACGAGAAAAGTAGCTAATGCTGAATTTATAAGCTTATATTGGTCCCACGTTGGATTACTTAATACGAAATCTTTCATTGTGTTATAAAGAGTTTCTGAAAGCTCTGTTTCTAAAGAGACTTTATTTGAAGAGCACTCGACAAGTTTCTTATCAGTTAAATTTGATTGGTTGGTTTGATCCATAAATTTATAATTTTCTGCATAACCATAATGATATTTTTTTCTAAAAAAATCAAAAAATATCTGATAGAAAACTTTTCAAATTATCAAATGAGACTCATGTTATAAGTCTGTTTTTTAAAAACTTCCTTTTCAAATAAGGAAATTGAATAGATCTCAAAGAAAAGTCAACAATAATGTTGAAGTCCTGTTTTTTTTGAAAAATACTGGCAGTTCTAATCCAATGTGGATTTGGACGTGGAAAACAACCTGTAAATTGTGGAAAATCTAGCTCAAAATACTTTCAAGATTTTATATTAAGAATACTTATATATACTGAGTCTATTAAGACTAAGTCGAGAAAGAGACAGGTGATTCATTGATTTTCAACGGATTTTCTTAAGATTTAGTCTTTATTAGGCAAGCGAAGCGTGACAGGTCCTAAAGGGTGTTTTGAGTTTGGATAAATACTTTGGTGATGGCGATGGTGATTATGTTCATGTTGATGAGCCTCTACATGTTCATGTTCTAAGTAATCTCCTCCTCCTGAGTTTGATTTTTCTTGGTTATGAGTTGGTATTTGATTTTGTATTTCACAAGCACCATTACATTCAGGATCACATAAATCACAACTGATACCCAAGCCCTCTACATGGTCATGATGACTTTCTTGTACCATTCCAACTTCTTTTTCAAAGCCAAATAAATTTGATCTATATTTACAAGTTGAGCAATTCATAAAATTATTACCTTCGTTATTAAGAATCTCTTCAATCCTTTCTACGAAAGTGTCGACCACATAAGACTGTGACGAAAGATATTTTGCATGTATAAATGAAATATTTGGATTATTAATCGCAACTAAATCACTTTGCCTTTTTATTCTTGTGACAAGGACGCCTGAGAAAAGGAAATAAGGAAAAATAATTATATTTTTATAACCAAGTCTCACAACATTTTTCAAGCCAGGTTCAACAAGAGGGAAAGTTACTCCCGAAAAAACTGTTTCCCCCCACCCTAAACCAATACCCTCAACGATCATTCTCGTAATTTTTGAAACATTGGAATTCGCATCTGGGTCAGAAGAGCCTCTACCAACAACAACTAATAATGATTCATCAGGTTTGAGAGTATTATTTTGTTTAAATACATCTTTAACTCTTTCACAAGCTGCACTAATCATTAAATTATTAATACCTAATTCTCTTCCATAAATTATTTCAATACCTGTTTTACTTGAATAATTCATAAGCAAGCTAGGTATATCATTTTTCACATGGCCAGCAGCGAAAAGCATTGCGGGTATTGCAATTACTTTTTTTATAGACAGATTTCTTAACTTGTCTAGAGCATCAACAAGTGAAGGTTTAGCGAATTCCAAGAAACCATATTCAACCAAAAAATTTGGATATCTCTTTTGGATGAACTTAGTTAATTCTTGAAATTCAGTAATGGCTAGTTTATTTCTACTCCCGTGTCCACAGATAAGTATCGCGACTTGATTATTTAACTTCGAATCTAAATTATCCAAAATCAAGCTATTACTTATACCATAATAGTAAAGAACCATATCATGTAGTGAAAAATAATAGTTTGCTTGCAGTTCCAAATATCAACTCAAAGGATGCAAAATTAAAGAAATTAATTTATGAAGTCGAAGACTCCTTGTTTTATGGGGATAACTATTCTAATGAAGAATTCGAACACCTTTGCGTATGTAGTGGAGGTACAACCTCTAGCTGTGCAAAAAATGGTTTTACAACTCTTGATCTAAGAAAAAATTACAGCAAAATTCACCTAGATAGAAAAACCAATTTAGTAACAATTGGAGGTGGAGTAATAATGGGGGATCTGATAAATCATTTACAAAAATATAATCGAAGTTTTCCAATCGGACTTTCTAAACTTCCTGGAGCAGGCTATATACTTACTGGTGGAGTAAGCCCGCTCAGTAGAGCCTACGGATTAGCCATTGATAATATTGAATCAATAAAAGGTTTCTTGGGAAATGGCACTTTTATATCTTTAAAAAAAAATCAAATAAATCCAGAAGAACATTTGATTTGGGAAGCAATTAAAGGAGCAGCACCCTTCTTTTCAATTATTACCGAAATAGAACTTAAGACTATCCAATCTAATCCAATAAAGGTTATTGAAGGATTTGTAAATCTAAATGAACTTTCAGAGATAATAAAATTATCAGAGGAATTTCCAGAAAATATTAGTCTTCAATGGATTTATGCTCAAAAAATCTATATATATATTTTTGCTGAACTCAATAATTTAGAGGATAAAAGAACAGAAGAATACTTAATGCTTCTAGACAAATTTCCCGCCCTAGAAAAACAATTTTATGAGAATTTTAACAAAATTAATTTTTTTCCAAAGGAATTGAATTTATATGAGCTGAATGCAAATAACCATTCTGAGGTAATTAGTCTTCTTGGAGAAGATTTAAAAAATGATATCCCAATTTTCATAAAATGTTTGAGTGAAATAATGGATAATAAACCCAATAATTCCTGTTATGTTGCTTCTCAACAATTAGGTGGCAAAACTAAAAAGTTAAATCATGGCGCAAGCTTTTTTGTTCATAGAAAAAGTACTTGGAAACCATGGATATATGCATCATGGAAAAAAAATGATCTTAAAGAAAAAAAAGTCGCTCTGGAATGGATTTATAAATCATGGAGCAAGCTAAAAAGGTTTAATCCAAATATTCACTTAGCCCAATTGCATAATCATTTGAATTCTCATGAAGAAGAAATTACACTAGCCTTTGGAAATAGAATGAATGAATTAAAAACTTTAAAGAATATTTTTGACCCACAAGGTATTTTACCTCCTTTATGAGGTAACTTCTTAATTATAAAAGAACTTAAAATGTTAAATTTCTCAAGATATTTATCTAAAAATTGGTTAGATGATCCAAAGTCAAATATTCTCTCTGGCTTAGTTGTTGCTTTTGCAATGATCCCAGAAGCAATTGCTTTTTCGGGTATAGCTGGTGTAGATCCTAAAGTTGGCCTTTTTGGTGCATTTTGCTTATCTATAACAATTGCGATTGTTGGAGGAAGAAGGGGGATGATCACTTCAGCCACAGGTTCAACAGCTCTTTTAATGACTGGACTTGTTTCTTATGGAGAATCACAAGCTACTGGATTAGGAGTACCATATCTTATTGCAGCTGGAATATTAACTGGAATATTCCAAATTCTTTGGGGATATTTAAGACTTGCCTACCAAATGCGATTCGTGCCAACAGGAGTATTAAGTGGATTTGTAAATGCACTAGCACTTTTAATATTTCAAGCACAACTACCTCAGTTAGGAATAGGTATTAAAGAATCAAAAGGATTAGTTGAACAAACTATAAGTCAATATCCAGTTAACTCTCAGATTCCAGTAGTTTGGATTCTTGTAATCCTAGGATTAGTAATTATCTATGGGCTTCCAAAAATCACAAAAGTAGTCCCATCTCAACTTATCGCAATAGTAGTAATTACTCTTATAAGCATATTCTTTAATCTAGATGTCCCAACAGTTAGCGATTTGGGTAAATTACCTGATGGATTACCAAGTATTTCTCTCCCTTTTGGATCAATAGAAAATGGAAAAGTACCTTTTAGTCTTGAGACATTAGGGATAATTTTACCGACTTCACTTGCAATATCTCTCGTGGGGTTAATGGAAACCTTTTTAACTCAAGACATTTTAGACGATGTGACTGATACAAGTTCTAATAAAAATAAAGAAGCAAGAGGACAGGGAATCGCAAATATTGTGGCATCCTTATTTGGGGGAATGGCAGGATGTGCATTAGTTGGGCAATCTGTTATGAATACTGAAAATGGTGGCAAATCTAGATTATCAACCCTCTCCTCAGGTATATCTTTACTAATTATGATTATCCTCTTGAAGTCTTGGATTGGAGCAATACCAATGGCTGCTTTGGTAGCAATCATGATAACGATCGCAATAAGTACAGCAGATATAAATGGATTAAAAAATATTAGAAAGATACCTAAAAGCGATACTGCAGTAATGCTTATGACATTTGCAGTCACAATGCTTACAAAACCTCATAATCTTGCACTTGGAGTTATTGCAGGTGTTGCATTAGCTGCAATTCTTTTCAGCAGAAAAGTCGCAAAAGTTATAACTGTCTCAAGATCTAAAGAAAATAATTTGATTACCTACCAAGTAAAAGGACAATTATTTTTTGTAAGTAAAATTTATTTTTTACAAGGATTTGATATTCATGAACATCCTGAAAAAATTGTAATTGATATGTCTTTAGCTCATATTTGGGATCAAAGTGGCGTTGTTGCTCTTGAGCAAATTATTAGAAAATTCCAGAATGGTGGTTCTAAAGTTGAAATTGTAGGATTAAATAAAGAAAGTCTTAACTTATTTGAAAGACTAGGTGGTATGGAAAGCGCTCATTAAAAAAGTTAATTAAGACTAACTTGTTGATAACAAAACCAAAGCCATTGCTGAAAAAGCAAATTCCTATGAGATCTCCAAGCGGTTTTTGAACTATTTAGATCAAAATTTTTAGGAGGAGGAACATCTCCCTTTTCTTTGTCTCTTTCAATTTCACTAATAATTCTATGCACCGTATATTCAGGATGACCTAAATGCATAAGTTGTTTTTGATCATTAGATTCAAATATTGTATATCCGACGTTTTCTCCATAAGCCAACAAATTCAATTTCCCTTCTTTTTGGGCCTTCTCCATTTCCAAATCTGGTAATCCCGCAAATCTACTTTGAGGACATATAAATTCATCATCTTGTGTACCCATCAAAGGGTGGCCAGGAACAAGACTTTTTAAAGGGAATACCCCAAATAATTTCTTATCAAAAATTTGCTTATCAACCCCAGCCAAATAAGCCAGAGCAAAGCCCGCCCAACATAATCCGAGAGTACTTGCACAAGAATTTCTGGCTTCATTTACAATTTTCACAAATTCATCCCAATACTTAACCTCCTCAAAGGCTAGGTGCTCAATAGGTGCTCCAGTAATAATGATTCCATCTAACGGTTCTGGTTTATTTGCTTCTTCCCAAGTTATGTATAGATTATTTAGATGATTAAGATCCCATGTTTTATAAGAGTGAGTTTCAAGCTTTATCCAAACTGGCTCAATTTGAAGAGGAGATAAACCAAGTGGATGTAGTAAGTTAAATTCATACTGCTTTCCAAGAGGCATGATATTTAAAATACCAATCCTAAGAGGACGTATATCCTGTCTTTTTGCCAATTCTGGTTCGATCCAAGATATATGATTTTTCTCAACATCTCTAATCTTGTGATAGTTACTAGGAATTATTAAAGCCAATAAATATCCTTTCCTATGTGATTTGTGAAAGTGCTTGTTCGAAATCTGCTTTTATATCATCAATATGCTCAATTCCTACAGAAACTCTTACCATCGTGGGAGTAACACCTGCAGATAATTGTTCTTCTTCAGATAATTGCTGATGAGTTGTTGAAGCCGGATGAATTACTAATGTTTTTGAATCCCCCACGTTAGCAAGGTGGCTGGCTAATTTTAAGGAATCAATAAATTTTACTGCATTTTCATACCCCCCATTAAGAGAGAACATAAGCATGCAACCCATTCCCCTTCCAGTAGTATATTTTTTGGCACTTGGGTAATATGGATCAGATTCTAGGCCTGGATAATTAACACTACTTACATAAGAATTAGAATCCAACCATTTTGCTAATTCAAGAGCATTAGAAGTTTGTCTTTCTATTCTTATACTTAGAGTTTCCAGACCCTGCAATAATAAAAACGAGTTAAAAGGACTTTGAGCTGATCCCCAATCTCTAAGGCATTCAAGTCTTGCTCTTAACGCAAAAGCTATATTTCTATTATCAGGTACTCCCAAAGATTTGCAGATATCACTACCGAAACCAAAAGCGTCCCAATGAACGAGCCCATGATAAGCAGCGCTTGGCTCACTCATAAGTGGAAATTTACCATTTCCCCAATCAAAGGTTCCGGCATCAACAATAACCCCTCCGATACTTGTTCCATGTCCACCGATCCATTTCGTTGCACTTTCTACAACAACATCTGCTCCAAAATCAATTGGTCTTATTAAAGCACCACCAGCACCAAGGGTATTATCAACTATTAAAGGAATTCCATTTTCCTTCGCCAAAGCAGAAAGTCCATCAAAATCTGGAATGTTGAACCTAGGATTTCCCATTGATTCGACATATATTGCTTTGGTTTTATCATCAATTTTATTTCTAAAACTATCGATACTATCACCATCTGCAAATTTAACTTCTATTCCTAATCTTGGAAATTGTACTTTAAATTGATTGTAGGTCCCACCATATAGAAAAGATGTAGAGACAAAATTATCCCCTGCTGTCATGCAGTTCACGATTGCCAAGAATTGAGCAGCTTGTCCTGAGGATGTTGCAAGTGCTGCCATTCCTCCCTCCAAAGCTGCCATTCTTTTTTCAAAGACATCTGTGGTGGGGTTCATAAGTCGAGTATAAATATTTCCAAATTCTTTTAATCCAAAAAGATTCGCTCCATGCTCTGCATTATCAAAGACATAGGAACTAGTTTGATAAATGGGTACTGCTCTAGAATTTGTAGTTGGATCAGGGACATAGCCTGCATGTAACTGAAGTGTCTCGAACTTTTGGTTGCTCAAAATTTTTAAATAATCCTATTATCTATTTAACTTAAAAAAGTCCCAAAAAAAAACAAAAAATAGATAAATATTTATAAATCCTTTTTTAATGAAGGGTAATTATCTTTCATATATAAACTCAAATCCTCTTTTATCGCAGATCTGAGTTTCTCAATATTTGCAGAATCTATTATTGGAAAAGTTTTATTAGCTTCAGGATCTTTTTCAGTAATTGATTTCCAATTCTTACCAACATTTTTTTCAGAGTTGTTTAGAACATCATCAAAATTGAAAAACTTATCGTTGTTTTTAGCGTCAAGTTCGTTAAAAGCTTTATTTATGAGCTCCTTTCTATTTTCAAATAGATTTTTGGCTTTTAAAGTATCTGGAAGACCCATAACTGGTTGTAATTTCTTAAGAAGTTTTATTTCCTCTTCAATTAAGAGTGTCCAAACACTATGTTTATTTTTTGGAAGATTAGAATTACTAAAAATATTAATTTCATCTAGGTAAAAATTTAACCATAAATAATATGATTTTTCTTCAATAGTTTTTTTAACTGATATCTTTTTATTTTGGATTTTTGGGAGTAACTTTTCTGCTTTCTTTAAAAACTGTCTATCTTCTCTTTCTAAATTTATTAATCCCCATCTTTGACTGTAGTCCCATAAATCTTCGTATCTTGTTAAATCTTCTTGATTCCAACCAAGAGCTTTCAGTTCATGAGAACGATGTGATAATTCCTTTTTCAAAAAAACCTTTTAAAACCATAATAATTCTAACCCCGCAATCAAGATTAGTAAATAAATGAAGAACTTAGCTTTTAGTAAATTAAATAAATAATCAATTATTAAAATAATTATTGATTATTTTCAATACATTGATATAGCTTGGATATTTTTTAGAAATTTGATTACTATATTCATTTTTTTTAATATCATTTTCCTCTTTGTTAATAAACAATTTCTTGTAAAGATTTTCAATATCATTAAAAAGATAATCTCCTCTTAACTTTTCATTTAGTTCTAAAGATAATTCAGATTTCACAGATTCTTGGCAAAAATTAGTGATCTCTTCTGAACTAATTAAAACCTTATAAATTTCCTTTTTTTCTTCTGAATTAGCATTAAAGCATAAATAAATAAGATTAATCATTGAACAATTATTATTTTTGATTTTGAATTCTTCATAAATTTCTGGCCAAAATTTTAAAGATTTTAGACCTTCCAAACCTCCTTGACTAAGAGAGTATTTATTACACCAATTTACAAATTCTGAGACATCTTTTGGACATCTATTGAGTTGCAAAAGCATATCTGATAAAACTTGTCCTGCTTGAAAATTCCGTGTTGGTTTTCCTTCCGTTGGTAGAGTCATACTCCCTAAAACATCAGCCTTAACAGCATTTAATTGTGAAAAAGTATAATCTCCTTTTTCACAAAATTTATCATTAATTATTTCCTTTGCAGTAATTATTTCTTCACCATAACCAAGTTCTTTTAATGAAAGATATTTATTTTCTAATTTGTTTTCTTTTCTAACTTGTAATGATACTGATGCGGCCTGATCTAAACATTGAGTTAACAAAATCGTATTAATGCTAGGTAGCATTCCTGGCTTATCGGAATGAAAGTTATTTACAAAACCTGCAAATATCGATGAGATATTTTTTATTGATTTTATATATTGACATTCAATATTATGAACTCCGGGGGAAACTTGTATTTTTGGGGACAATTGATTTAAAATGCGAGCTCCTATTAAAGCAGTTAAGGCATCAGGATGGCAGAAATTTGCAGTAAAACTATCATTAGGATTTCGTAAAGCTCCGTGCCGATGAAATCCTGTAAAAAAAGCTAAATTTGGATATTTATTACAGAGAATAAAAGGGTTTTTACTTTTATTGTCAACGCAAAAAGAACCAACGAGACAGCCAAGAACCACATTTTCTCTTTTTAAAGTTTTTCTTAGTTCTAAAGCATGTTTAACATCGTCTTTTATGTGATTACTGTTTGAAGCAAGAATAACTATCTCACATTCCAAGAGAAGATCTTTTAGATCAAAAGACTTTCTTTTCCCCTCTGAAGAATAATGTCCCATTCTCTTAATCTTTTCAATAATCTCATTATCCATATCAGAAAGAACATCATTTGAGAAAGCACCTAACAAATCTCTATCTTCCCTAGGCGCTAAGAGAATATTATTTGATTTTCCATGCATAGCACAGTTGTATGCTAAAGATGCAGGATATAAACCAACACTGTAGAATCCAACTTTGCTATTCTCTATATCTTCAATCAATGAATAAAAATATTTTTCATCATTTATGTTTTCTATGAAATTATTCTTCATTTTTGGAAATTCTTGATAATTTTTTTAATTTCATACCCTTAACAACATTTTTCTACATTAAAGCAATTTTTGACCATAGCAAATTATTTATTGTAAATATTGAATTTTTTAATTTATAATTTCATAGAAAGAAATTTAATACAAAAAGCAATAATTATAAATATGGAATATATGGCAAGTAATTTAAAGGTACAAAAACAATTAATTTCTTCTAAAAATATCTTAATTATTCAAGATATTGACGGAGTTTGTATCCCTTTAGTTAAAGATCCAATGACTAGAAAGTTAGAATCAAAATATATCTATGCAGTAAAAGAATTTGCTGAGGAATTCTTTGTATTAACTTGCGGGGAACATGAAGGGCCAAGAGGGGTTAATAGAATAATAGAAAGGAGTTTAAGGAGCACTACTGAGCCTAAAAATAAAGAACTATATTTAAGAGGTTTAGCAGCTTGTGGAGTAGAGTATCAAGACAACAAAGGTGAAATAAGTTTTGAAGGAGTTTCAGAAAAAGAACTAAATTTTTTATCCAAAGTTCCTAGTTTAATAAGACCAAAATTTAATTTAATAGTTAAGAATATTTTTCCTGAACTTAGCCAAGAAGATATCAATTTTCACGCAGTAAAATCAATATGTGAAACACGCTTCTCGCCCACGATTAATTTCAATAGTCTATTTGATTTAGTTCACAAAAATTCTGATAAAAGAAAGCTTATTCAAATTAGTTTTGAAAAAATGATGAATGAAATCATCTTAAAAGCTGAATCCGAAGGCCTCAAAAACTCATTTTTCCTCCATATTTCACCAAATTTAGGTAATAAAAATTGTAGAGAAACAATTAAACTTTCTTCTAAAGATGATATTGGATCAACAGACATACAATTACTTATTAAAGGAGCAGTTAAAGATTCTGGAGTTTTATTTCTTTTAAATAAATTTATTGCAGATAAAACTGGTAAAGCTCCTTTTGGAAGTAATTTTAATTTTAGAAAATCTCCAAATTCTATTAAGGAAAAAATTGATTTATGCAAAAGAACTATTCAAATAGAAGATATGCCTTTAATTGTAGGAGTTGGTGACACAATAACCTCAAAAAAAGATAATGGTAAGAAAAATTATTTAAGAGGAGGAAGTGACAGGTCTTTTTTAGAATTTATACAAATATTAGGTAATGAATTTGGGATTAATAATAAAATAATTTTTGTAGATAGTAGTTCTGGTGAAGTTGAAAGACCTTCTACAAAAAAAACCGGTTTAATAGGAATTAGTGATATTTATGACAAATTAAAGTTTGATATAGTTTTTAAAAATGGTCCCAAAGAATATATAAGTTGGTTCATTGAACTTGCTAATAAGAGATCAAACTTTAAAAAAAATAGTTGATTTTTTAATTTTCGAATGACAATTTATAAATAATATATATATGAAAGAAAAATTCCCCTCAATATATAAAGAACCTATAGAAACATTGCAAATTAATATAGGTTACAAATGCAACCAGGCTTGTAAGCATTGTCATGTCAATTCAAGTCCCCTAAGGACAGAAAAGATGTCAAATGAAATCATATCTCTTATTCCAAAAATAATTGAAAAATACAAAATCAAAACTTTAGATATTACAGGTGGCGCGCCAGAACTTCACCCAGAGTTTAAAAATCTGATAACTAGTTTGAACACAAAAAAAGTTGATATTATTGACAGGTGTAATTTGACAATTTTCTTTGAAGAAGGTTATGAGGATCTTCCTCAATTTCTTGCAAATAATAATGTGATAGTTACGGCTTCGCTACCATGTTACGAAAAAAATAATGTTGAGTTTCAGAGGGGTATTGGGGTTTTTGAAAAAAGTATTAATGCTATAAAAATTCTTAATGATTTAGGCTATGGAAATAAAGAAAATGGATTGCAATTAAATCTTGTTTACAATCCTGTAAGCCCAATTCTTCCTCCTTCTCAGAAAATGTTGGAACAAGATTATAAAAAAATACTATACGAAAAATATAATATTGTTTTTAATAACTTATATACAATAACTAATATGCCAATAAATAGATATGAAGAATCTCTAATAAGAGAGGGGAAACTAAATACTTATTACAAATTACTAAAAGAAAATTTTAATGAAAATAATTTAGAAAATCTTATGTGCAAAAAAACTATTAGTGTAAATTGGCTTGGAGAAATTTATGATTGTGACTTTAATCAACAGATAAATTTCCGAGAGAATAAAGGACCAAAGACACTTTTTGATCTATTGGATGAGTCATTTACTTTTGACTATAGTGTAGCTGTAAAAGAACATTGTTTTGCTTGTACTGCGGGTGCAGGATCGAGTTGCGGTGGGACTTTAAGTTAAAATTTGCTAAATGCAATTAGGACATATAGCTCTTACGTTTAAAGAGGATTCAATTAGTTTAAAACCATTAATTTTTGCTGCTACTTTGCCTGCTTCTAAAACTTCATCATTTTCGAATTCTTCTGTTCTTCCACACCTAATACAAATTAAATGATGATGATCAAGATTATCATTACTAAGCAACTCATATCTATGTCCGCCCTCACTGAGTTCTAATTCATGAAGCAAACCCATTTGTACTAAAAGTCTTAAAGTTCTATAAATTGTTGCGAGTGAAACTTTGGAACTTGATTTAACTAACTTTTCATGAACCTCTTCAGCACTAAGATGCTTTCCAGAACCAATATTTTCAAATAAATTAAGAACCTTAAGCCTCTGAGGAGTTAACCTCTTCCCTTCTTTATGTAAACCATCGCCAAGAGGGGATGTGATGACATTATATTGAGAGGATAACGACAAAAATTAACCCACGGCTATTCTCAATAATAGCTCTAGATGAGAGTAAAACAACTTTTTGATTTAAAATGTTTACTAAAGTTCTTCAAAATACTATGTTGAATATATCTTTAAATACAAATCATGAAGGGGCATGAAAAATCTTCTGACAAACTATCACCAAAAGTGAATGCTTTACTAATCATAGATGTTCAAGAAAAAATTATAAGAGCAATATTTAATAAGGATTCAATAACCAAAAACATCAAAAAGCTAATAGATGCCTACCAAGTTTTAGAAGAAAACATTTTTGTATCTGAACAGAACCCATTCAAATTAGGTGCAACTATCACTGAATTATTGCCTAAAAATGGATTTAAAAAAATTGAGAAAATGGAATTTAGTTTAGCTAACATACAAGAATTTTTAAAAGAACTTAAAAATAAGAAAATTACAAATTTGATAGTTTGTGGTATCGAAACGCATATTTGTATTCAACAAACAGTCTTAGATTGTTTACAAAAAGGATTTGAAGTTATTCTCATATCAGATGCTATGAGCAGTCGAAATAAGGTCGATCATGAAATAGCATTACAGAGAATGCTTCAGAAGGGAGCAATCTTAACAACTACTGAATCAATAATTTTTGAATTATGCAAAACTGCCGATAGAAAAGAATTTAAAGAAATTAGAAATATAATTATTAGATAAATAAAAATCAAGACTGGTTTGTTATCTAGAGATAATTTAAAATTTTATTAGAGATAAATTTTTTAGTCTATTTGAATATGAAATTATTTACTGAAAACTTCCTACTGGCAATATCTATTTTTTTTATTGGAATTTTATTGTCTATAGTAATTTCTAAACTTTCAAAAATATTTTTTAAAAAGATCTCCAAAAGGACAAAAACAAATTTCGATGATTTTATTTTTGAGGTCACCTCTGGAATTGTAAAACCTATAGGTTTCCTCCTCTCATTTTATTTTTCAATTGACTATTTTTTTACTGATGAAATAACTTTTATCTCTGTCTTATTGAATATTCTGAAATTATTTATATTGATAATAATTATAAAGGCTCTCAACAAAGTTTTAATCAGATCATTAACAGAATCGACATCGAAAATAAATGATTCCTCTATAAGTTCAATGATATCTTCACTTACTCCATTAATAAAAGCATTTACATGGACTATTGGCTCAATATTTTTCTTACAAAATATAGGTGTTCAAATGACTGCTATTTGGGCTTTACTTAGTGCAGGGGGTATTGGAGCAGGATTAGCTTTGAAAGATCCAGTTCAGGAGTTTTTCGAATATATTACAATTTTGCTCGATAAACCTTTTCAAAAAGGTGAGTTTATAAAATCTGATGGAGTCTTAGGAATGGTTGAGAGGGTGGGAGTAAGATCCTCAAGGATAAGAAGTATTAATGGAGAAGTAATAGTAATGAGCAACAGTGCTCTAACAAATGGAATAATTTCAAATTACGCACAAATGGAAAAAAGGAGGTTAGTGCATAAATTGGGAGTTGTTTATGAAACCTCTCCCAAACTTATGAAATTGATTCCAATAATAATTAAAAAAATAGTTGAAGAAACAAAAGATGCATCTTTTGATAGATGTCATTTCACAGATTTTGGCGACTTCAGTCTTAATTTCGAACTTGTTTATTACATACCAACAAATAATTATCTTGCCGCAATGGAAGCTCAACAAACTATAAATTTAAAAATAATTGAGGAATTCGCAGTTAATAATATTGAGTTTGCATTCCCAACACAAACCTTAAATATTGAAAGTAACAAAGCCAAATGATCCACAAATCTCTTCACTTAAAATCCATAGTTTTGAAGCCAACTCAGAACTATTTGCTTCATCACTAATATTACTTTCAACTAATTTATGTTTTTTAAAAGATATAAGTTTATTACTTAAATGTATGAAACCAATATTATTTAAATTTGAATCAAGGACAATCTTAGAAAGTATCTGTCCAGCATTTTCTATACTTTCAGAAATCCCTAAAATATTTTTTGCAGCATTAGAAAAAATTAAATATCCAAAGAGATTAAAACGTTTACTATATCTAAAAAAACCCGAATCATCATTTGGTATTACGAGCCCAGGGGCCCAAGTAATTACAGAAATTTTACTGGAGGACGTTTTTAATTTTTTTTCAAGTTCTTTAGCAAACAAAATATTACATAACTTACTATTTTTATAAGCTTCATCAGCATTAAAATTTAAAAATTGGCCAGTAACTTTTTTTCTAAAATCAACTAGGTTATTAAGTCCCGCTTTCTTCCCTATATTGCCACCTGAACTTTTGGGGTCATGAACATCTGATGATGTAATAATGATTCTAGATTCTTCTTTATCACTAACAAAATCTTTTAGGATATTTACCAAGTAAAAATGTGCAAGATGATTTACTGCAAAAGTTAGTTCTATTCCTTGTTTTGATACTTTAGGATAAAAAGAGCCTGTATATTGCAATCCCGCATTTAAAACAACTACATCTAAAAAAATCTTTTTACTAATAAAGTAATCTTTAATTTCTTTAATATTCTCTAGATCTGAAAGATCACAATTTTCAATAATATTTAAAAATTTATTAAGGTAATTTT
>QCIX01000024.1 GCA_003216355.1 Prochlorococcus sp. AG-402-N23
TGTACTAATTGATGATTCAAAGAATTGTCCTCTAAAATCTTCATAGTCTTTATTAGATAAATTTTGCTTTAACAAATTCAATAATTCTTCACTATTAAGAGAAGTATTGATAGGAAGTCCTTGATTTAACATAAATTTTTTTGCAACTTCAATTATCTCTGGACTTAAATTTCCAGTAATTGGGCCATTTACTAATCCTTTTTGAACTAAACATTGTTCTAGCCAAGCAGGCTGCCAGACCATTAATGTAAAAGTATTAGCTCCACTATTATCTTTATCTTCTGAAATCCATAATTTATTGAGGTAATTAGAAATTTCCTGATAAGGCAGCTCTAAAGGGGTTTGGAGTGTTAGTTGAGGTTTCATTTTTAAGGTCTACGCCAGAAAATATTATCTTTTAAAATTAATTGATCAGACTCAGGAGGTCCCCACGTCATAGATTCATAATTATAAATAGGTAACTTCCAAGGAGAATTATCCATCAATTCTATTAGTGGCGTATAAAGTTTCCAGGCTGCCTCTACTTCATCACTTCGAGTAAATAAGGTTGGGTCAGAAAGCATTGCATCAGCTAATAATCTTACATAGCCTTCATCTGAGGGTTCTCCAAATGATTCATCATAAGAAAATTCCATCTCAACAGGTCTTGATTTCATTCCAGAACCAGGAGATTTTACCTCAAATTTAAAAGTAGCACCTTCATTTGGCTGAATTCTAAGGATAAGTTGATTTGGGGCAGGATTTATTATTGTTGATTCAAATAAATGAACAGGAACGTCTTTAAAAGTCAAGACTATTTCTCCAAGTCTTTTAGGTAGTCTTTTACCTGTTCTTAAATAAAAAGGAACCCCTTGCCAACGCCAGTTATCAACGAAAACTTTTGTCGCAATATAAGTTTCTGTCGTGCTATTACAATTAACACCATCTTCCTGCATATATCCTTTTAGTAGATTTGAAATATTTCCTCCCTTTCCATATTGACCTCTAATGCAACAATTCCAAGGTTCATTTTCGTCAGCAAGTTTTGAAGCTTGAAGAACCTTGGCTTTTTCATTTCTTATTGCTTCTGGCTCAAACTTTCCAGGAGGTTCCATAGCAGTAACAGCAAGCATTTGAGTCATATGATTTTGAAGCATATCCCTTAAAGCACCAGAGCTTTCGTAATAACCTGCTCTATCTTCAACACCCACTGTTTCAGATGAAGTAATTTGAACACTTGATATATAATTTCTGTTCCAGATTGGTTCAAAAATAGTATTAGCAAACCTCAAAACAAGAATATTCTGAACTGTCTCTTTACCTAAATAATGATCAATCCTATAAATCTGACTTTCTTCAGCGCAACTTTGAACGATCTTATTCAATTTTTTTGCACTTGAATAATCTCTTCCAAAAGGTTTTTCAATCACTAAACGACTTTTCTTAGGGTCATCTAAAAGGCCAGCTGCTTTAAGAGCTTTACATCCACTTGCATAGAAATTCGGAGATACTGATAAATAAAATGTTCTATTCCCATGAGTAGCTTGTGTTTTATCAATTTCATTTAATCTTCTTGAAAGCCTTACGACATGATCACTTTGTTGTAAGTCAACTGGTTCATAGAAAAGATAATTAGAAAATTGTTCCCACTCCCTTTCTTTACCAGATATTTGATTTGATAGCTTTACTTTCATCTTTTCTCTAAACTCATTATCAGTCCAAGGTCTTCTTGCACAACCAACTATTCCAAATTCACTAGGAATTCTTCTTTGCAAATAGAGTTCAAATAAGGCTGGTATTAATTTTCTATGAGTAAGGTCTCCACTAGCACCAAATATTACTAAGCATTGTGGAGATATGACTCTTTCCTGACGTAAACCTAATCTTAGAGGATTACTTAAAGTTGAAGGCATATTTTTAGTATTCTTTATTTAAAATCCTCTTTTTTTCAAATATTAGCTACATATTGTGTCTAAACCAAAAAGTATTTAGCGGGTGAACCTTCAATCTAAATATCAAAGATTTAGTAAGTTTCTACGTGCCATCTCCCTTCTTTTTTTAGTTGAGGTCTTAATTCTGACCAGTTCAAGCCTTTTTCTTCTGCTGCCTTAGTCATTGCTTCATCTATTCCAGGTTCCATACCCTTTAATCCACAAAGATATATGTGTGTCTTTTCATCTTCAATCATATTGAAAATTTCATTGGCCGACTCTAAAACTCTGTCTTGAATGTACATTCTTCCCCCTTTTGTATTTTGCTGCTCACGACTAATCGCTTTTGTATATTTAAAATTATCTGGATTATCAACAAGGTATCTTTGAAGATCTTCTTCGTATAATAAATTAGCTGATTTTGGAGCACCCATAAATAACCAAGCTTTACCCTTGAAATTCCATTTATTTTTTTCTTTTTCAGTTGGTTCGAACATTCTTCTTAAATAAGCCCTCATTGGTGCTATTCCAGTTCCAGTGGCCAACATAACAATGTTTGCGTCCTCTTCATCAGGGAGAAGCATTTCTTTGCCTACAGGACCTGTTATTTTTACTTTATCTCCAGGCTTAATATCGCATAAGTAAGTGGAACAGATACCATTAATAGTTTCACCATCTTTTTCATACTGAAGCTGTCTTACACAAAGAGAAACTGTATTTCCATTAAAGTCATCTCCATGTCTGGTGCTAGCTATTGAATACAGTCTTAATTTGTGAGGTTTTCCATTAGCATCTTCACCAGCTGGCATGATACCAATACTTTGGCCTTCTATATAATTTAAAAATGGATCACTATCTTTAAGGTCGAAAGTTATATGATTAACTCTACCAATTGCTCCCTCTTTGAGAAGACTATAATTTTCAATAACTGTTCCTTCGAATGGTGTCTTAGGACGATAAATATTGACTGGAACGTCTGCATGTTTTTTCTTAGTAACTTTTGAAGTTTCTATTTTCGGAGCTTCTATTTTTGAATTTTCTGCTTTCGAAACAGCTGGTTTTTTTGGTTCCACAGATTTTGAATCAGGTTTTTTTGTTTTTGCATCTTCTACAAATTTTAAAGCTCTTTTATTAAAAGTTGTGAGTATAAAATAAAAAACAGTTATTACAACTGGTATATGAGCTAATCCCCCTGCGATTACTTTTGCTTGTGAATACATTTTTTAAATTTCTTTAATAAAAGATTATCAATTTGTAGTTTAATTTGTAGTGATTTTACAAAAATGGTTACGTTTTGAGATCGGAATAAATAGATGAATTTATTTTTATTTTTCAGTATTTGCTGTTTTTATCAGTATAGTTACACAGAAATAATTTTTATCTAATTAAAAATTCATTGTATGAACAATCCTCAAGAATTAATGAATCATTATAAAGACAATGATTTCAGGACAATTGAGCAGACGATGGAAAAGCTTTCTGGCGGAACAAGACGACTGGCAGCTCAACTTACAACTTCTGCAAGTTTCGATTCTTTGTGGAGTGTTTTAACAGATTATGATCGACTAAATCTTTACATTCCAAATCTTTTATCGAGCAAAAAAATATTTCAGAATGGAAATATTGTCCACCTTAAACAAGTTGGGGCTCAGGATTTCCTTGGCATGAAATTTTCAGCTGAAGTAACTATAGACTTATTTGAAGATAAGGAGCTTGGCCTCTTAAAATTTAATTTAATAAAAGGAGATTTCAGGAAATTTGAAGGTAGTTGGAAAATACAAAATATTAAGAATACTTCAAAAAATTCATTAATTTATGATCTTACTGTTCAAGGTTGTCAGTGGATGCCAATAGGGATGATAGAGAGAAGACTGAAAAAGGATCTTTCAGAAAATTTAATTGCCGTAGATAGGCAAGCAAAATCTTCAAAAAGATCGTTATAAATTTAAATTAATAGCCCCAAGGGGATTCGAACCCCTGTCGCCTCCGTGAAAGGGAGGTGTCCTAGGCCTCTAGACGATGGGGCCAGGAAATTAGCATGACAGCTTTATTGAAACTAAGAGTAAGGCTAGCCTTTCGTCAAGTATTGTTGCTCTTTGTTTTGTCCTTGCCACACAGGAACTGTGAAATGGAAGCAGGAACCTATACCAATTTCAGATACGACCCATATTCTTCCTCCATGGACTTGTACTATTCTCCTACATACTGATAACCCTATGCCAAATCCTGAAGTTCCTTCAGAAGTCTGGGGAAGTCTAACCCTATCAAGAAAAATTCTTTTTTGTTCGCTCAAAGGAATACCTGCACCTTTGTCACAAATTGTTATTTCTACCCATTGATTTGTTTTATGAATCATAGTGATTTTTATAGATCCAGAGTCTTTAGAAAATTTAATAGCATTTTCAATTAAATTTAAAAATACTTGCCTCATTCTTCTTTGATCTGCAAATACACTTGGCAGATCAGATGGTATATCAGTATCAATTTCAATATTCCTTAATCTCCAAAATTTTTCTAATTCGAGTATTACTTCAGCACTAATATTACCTAAATCAATTTTCTGAGGGTTAAATAACGCTTCCCATTTAGTTGTTCCAACCTCTAAAAGATCCTGAGATAAGAGTTCAATCTCTTCAAGACGTCTTTTAATTACCTCCTGTAATTTTGAAATATCTATTTGTCCAAGTTTCTGACTTTGAACAGCCAAAGTAGCCGCAGTTAAAGGTGTTCTTAATTCATGCGCGACCATTCTTAATAATCTTTCCTGAGATTCTATTCTTTTTGTCAATGTCTCATTTTCTTGTCTTAAAACAAGAAGTTCGTCTTCCAATAGAAATTCTTTTTGAGTTCTTATTGAATCAATTTTGGATGGCTGCAAATTAATACCAAGATTTTTTGTTAAGCCTTCCTGTGACCACCTTGGTAACCATTTTTGCAACTGAGAGAAAATATTACTTCCAGCAAATATTTGCTTTGGAGCTGGGGAAACCTTTATAAGAGCAGGAATAGCGACTAATCTATGTAATTCAAGTAATTCTGGCTGCTCTGTGGGTTCAGAGATCTGAAGAGATATCTCAAATTCACAATCATCTGATTCTAAATAAGCTATTAGGGATTTAATGTCATTACTAGAAAGTTGATTTCTAGCTGCAACAAGTATTAATTTTAGCTCTTTTTTATCATTCAAATGAATTCCTCTGAAGTGTTGAAAAGCTGTTAATCCTTATAAACACCTTAAGATATTTTTTTTTATTTTACAGATAGGCTATTAAATAAATAGGACTTATTTATAAATGGTTGCTATTAATCCAAAGAAAAATTTACATTTTGGCGAAAACCCTCCTGAAATCAATTTAAATAGTAATTTAAAAAGGTGGTTTTCCAGGAATATAGGATTGTGGAAATCTAATAGAACGTATTTTCTTGATGAAGCACAAAAAACTTATAATTTAAGCATGAATATAAATATTCAAGCTCTAGAGAGTGAATCTGAATGGGAGTCTCATTATAAATTTACTTGGTACCCAGAAAAAAAATATAATTTCTTTGACGAAAATCCCCAGTATAAAGAACGAGGAGAAATGCATGCATTTTTAAAAGGCCATCAACTTAAGAGAGAAAATTTTTATTTATGTAATGATGAAGGCATTTCAAATATTAAGCAAGTCGATGAACACGAAATGATTTTTGAATCTTCTTACAAAGATTGGTATATTCTTGAACATACAAGACTTATAGATTCCGATAATTACAGATTTAGGGTTATATATTCATGGAACAAAAATATGCTTAAAATAGTAGAGAATCATCACGAAATTAAAATTATTAAATAATTTCTGTTGGCAGATTTATTTTAAAAAATAAAAAATGTTATCTTTAATAATATGAATCAAAAATAAACCAAATATGAGTTTTAAAATATCTAAAATTTTTGCAATCCTTCTAATTTTTTCATTTTTTTTATTAGATACAAATAATGAATTTAATAAAGTAAATGCAAATGTTAAAAATTCGCCTGCCAATAAAAATGATTTAGATTTATATCATGGAATGGGTGTTTCATTTCTATGTAATGCGACAAGAAAAGGATTTGATTTGGATTTCCCAAAAACATTAAACGTTGCCTCAGCAACATTCGCATCAGTAGTATCACAAAAACATGGAGGAAAAATAATAGAGAAAAAGAAAGAACAAACAGTTGATATGAAACAATTACAATTTATTGCATCTCTGCAATTAGTTGAATCGGCTCTTCAAGTATGTCCAGATAATGTTCCCGAAAAGATCGAAAAACAATTTAACATTGAAAGTGAGAGACTCAAGAAATTACAAGGGTTGTAAAAAAAATTTCTTTTATCTAAACATAGAACTAACAGAACTTTCTTCGTGGATTCTCCAAATAGCTTCCCCCAGCATATTTGCGACGGAAAGAACTTTTAACTGTGGAAAATTATCTTTATGTAAAACTGGTATGCTGTTAGTCACAATAACTTGTTCGAAAAGATTCTTAGAACTTAATCTTTCATAAGAAGGAGGAGAAAATACAGCATGTGAGGCACAAGCAAATATTCGATTAGCTCCTTCTTTTTTTAGTAAATTTGCTCCCGAACAAATTGTACCTCCCGTATCTATCATGTCGTCTATAAGAATAGCCGTTTTACCTTTGACTTCACCAATAACCGTTAGACTTTCAGCGATATTATGCGCAGATCTCCTTTTATCAATGATAGCCAACGGCGCGTCCTTCATTAATTTCGCGAATGCTCTTGCTCTCGCCACCCCGCCTACATCAGGAGAGACTACAACTATTTCTTCTAAATCTAAAGTTTCTAGATAATCAATTAATACTGGTGAACCGTAAATATGATCGCATGGTATATCAAAGTAACCTTGTATTTGAGCCGAGTGTAAGTCCATCGCTAGAACTCTATCAACTCCTGATTTCTCTAGTAAATTAGCAGTTAATTTTGCAGTTATAGACTCTCTTCCAGAGGTCTTCCTATCTGCCCTTGCATATCCAAAATAGGGAATTACAGCCGTTATTTGTCTTGCAGACGCTCTCTTGCATGCGTCAACCATGATCATGAGCTCCATTAAACTATCGTTTACAGGTGCGCATGTAGGTTGTATTAGGAATACATCACAACCTCTAATAGATTGCTGAATCTGAACGTAAAGTTCTCCATCTGCAAATCTTTTAGATATTAAAGGTACGTTTTCAATCCCTAAGTATGATGCAATTTCTTCAGCTAATTTAGGATTTGTTGTCCCACTTACTAACCTTAATCTACTATTAGTTAGATTAAAGTTAGATTCTTTACTCTGCATTGCCGTGATAAAACTTGTCACGAAATTTGCACCATAAAACTATATTCTTATCGTAGTCGTTTATGTGAATTTCGCAAAAGATAATGACTAGATATTTTCAAAAGTCACTTCAATTAACCAAAGAATTGTTGATTAAAAATTAGAATTTATATTTATCCAGACTTAAAAACCAGGAATGATATTTGTCAATTAAAAAAAATTTGTATATGGTTGAATTTAGAGAATTAAAAACACGTTAAGTGTAAAGAATCAAAATATATTGAAAACATGACTACAGAGTCAATTATTTCAAGAAAATCATTAGGTGTACTTTTGCATCCAACATCTATTCCGGGAGGAAGAGTATGTGGAACTTTTGGTATAGGAGCTAAAGAGTGGATAAAAAAACTTCATAAGCATGGAATTGAATACTGGCAATTTTTACCTCTTACACCTACTGACTCTACAGGTTCTCCATATAGTTCCCCATCTAGTTTTGCACTAAACCCATGGTTTTTGGATATAGATGATTTAATAGAAAAAGGTTTTATCTTCATTTCAAATAAAGAAAATCTAGGTCCAACAAATCAGAATAAAGATCATTTTGATTTTGATAATGCTGATGAATTAACAAAAAAGTTAGGTCTCCTCCTTTTGGAAGGTTGGAATTCACAATCTGAAGAAAGAAAAATTAATTTCAACAAATGGGTCAGTAGGAATTCTTGGGTTGAAGATTATGCAACATTTGTTGTTATCAGAGAGGAATTTAATATGTTGCCTTGGTGGGAATGGCCTCAAGAATTTAAAATAAAAAATATCAATTTCTTAAAATCGTGGATTAAGAAAAAAAGTGAAGAGATCCTAATTAAAAAATTAATACAGTGGCATCTTGATGAGCAATGGAGCGTCATTAAAAACTTTGCAAAATCAAGAAATATTAAGCTGATAGGAGATTTGCCTTTTTATGTCTCCAGAGACAGTGCAGATGTGTGGAGTAATAAATCATTATTTTCAATTTTTAAAAATGGAGATTTAATCTTTCAAAGTGGTGTTCCACCTGATTATTTTTCATCAACAGGACAATTATGGGGTACTCCAACTTACTTTTGGTCAAAACATAAGAGGACTAATTTCGATTGGTGGAGAAAAAGGTTTCAAAGGCAATTTGAACTTGTGGACATATTGAGATTTGATCATTTCAGGGGTTTAGCGGGTTACTGGAGAGTTAATGGCAGTTCTAAAACGGCAATTATTGGAAAATGGATAAATTCCCCAGGTAGAACACTATTAAAAAAAGTAAAAAAGGATCTAGGGGGTAACTATCTACCAATTATTGCGGAGGATTTAGGAGTAATAACTTCAGATGTAGAGAAATTAAGGGAAAATTTTGAACTGCCTGGCATGAAAATATTACAATTCGCTTTTGATGGCAATGAAGATAATCCTTATTTACCTAAGAATATTGAAGGAGAAAATTGGGTTGTTTATACAGGTACACACGACAACTCTACTTCTGTTTCATGGTGGAAAAATTTAGATTATGAATCCAAAAAAAGAATAAAAGATGAGTATAAATTTTCAGAAAATCCTTCTTGGGATTTAATAGAAATTGGCATGGAGACAAATGCTAATCTCTTTATCGCTCCATTACAAGATCTATTATCTCTAGACGATTCAAGTAGACTAAACAAACCTGGCACCACAAAAAATAACTGGAAATGGAAGTTAAATCGTCCTTTAGAAGAAATAGAAGATAATTTAAAAATGTTTAGTGAGCTAGGAAACAATTTTGGGAGGAATCTAAAGTAGATCTTGTTAAAAATTATTTATCAATGATTTGATTCTCAATATTTTGAATCTCTATAACATTTACATTTAAAATAAAGTATCTCTTTAATATAAATATAGTTAGAACTAATATAAAAAAATACAAAAGACTTCCTTGCCATGTATTAATAATATCGAATTTCCTGAACATAAAATCCTTTCCCTTTTTCTTTAAAATTTTTCTTTCTTTAACTGCTAAATTTAATAATGTATTTTTTTTTAATACTAAGCATTCCTCTAATTTAATTAATATAGATCTTATAAAAGGATACTCTGGCCTAATATTTTTATTATTATTTTCAATAGAGTTTATTATTCGTAAAGGAATTTTTGAAATGTATGACAATTCTTTAATTGTAAGGTTTTGTTGAATTCTTGCTTCTTTTACTAACGTTGCAATTTCTAAATAATGGTCAACCAATCTAGGACTAAATTCTTTATTTTTTTCAGATTTTTTATAAAATAAAAAGAGATTTTTCAAAATATTCATTTAATCTTCTAAAGCTAAATAATCCTTATTACTTCTCATTTTAAAACTATACTAAATAGAATTGAAATCATAGGTAAGTTTATTAGATATAAAAATTAAACTGTAGAAATAATATTTTGTACCGCACTTTTTGCGATATTCAGAGGACTAAAAGTATCTCTAATTAAAGCTAAGAGTTTTTTCGCATCAGTAAATTCTAATTTTTCATCTTTTATAAGACTTAAAAGAAGATTCTTCCTAACTTCGGATCCTTTTTTACTGACAAATAATTTCAATCCCGCGTTAGCAACTGGTATGAGGTCTGAATTAATATTCTCTGAATCTTTAAATAAAATATTTAACAAACTTTCAACTTTTTCTATTTGTATATGACCTTTTTTATCAAAAACGACTTCTAAAAGGATTTCTAAAATCTCTTCAGAATTATCAGTAAGAAGTTTTTTAGCAATATATGGATAAGCAATTTTTAAAATTTTAAATTCAGGGTCTAGTCTTAGTGCTAAACCTTCTTGACTAACAACGGCTCTTATTATTAAGGCAAACCTACTGGGAACTCTGAAAGGATAGGAATACATTAGTTTCGAGAATTTATCAGTTACATTTTTAAGATTAAAATTACCAACCTCAGCGCCTAGAGATCCTCCAAGAACTTCTTTTAGTGGTTCAACAAGTTTTTGAAGATCTTGTTCTTTGGTTAAAAAACCTAATTTCTGGAAATCTTCTGCTAAAAGATAATATTCATCGTTTATTATGTGAACGATTGCCTTAATAAGAGTAAGTCTATCTGAATTTGTAATAGTATCCATCATTCCGAAATCAACATAAGCTAAATTCCCACAATCTGCATTTCCTCCCTTGAGAGCAAACATATTTCCTGGATGTGGGTCTGCATGAAAATATCCAAATTCAAATAATTGCTGTAGTCCACTGATGACACAAGTTTTTATAAAAGAAGAAGGTATTAAGTTATTTTCCTCTAGTAAAGCTCGATCTCTTAACTTAACTCCCTCAATCCAAGAGGTTGTGATAATCCTTTTGGATGAAAACTGTTTTTCTAATTTAGGAATAAAAATATTTGGGTTTTCTTTGAATAAATTTGCAAACCTCAAAGCATTTTCGGCCTCTTTTTGGTAGTCAATTTCATCAAAAAGTGCCTTACCGAATTCATCTATTATTTCTCCAATTCCAACACCGATATTTAATGGTAAGAATGGGGATAAAAAAGTTCCCAGAAACCTTAATATTACGACATCCCTTCTTATGAGAAAATACAAATTTGGTCGCTGTACTTTCACAGCTAGAAAAGAATTATTTATTTTTGCTTTATAAACTTGACCTAAGCTTGCTGAAGCAATAGGACTATCTGGAAACTCATCAAATAACTGATTAGCAGGAGATCCAAGTTCCTCTTCAATAATTTTTAAAGCAATTTTGTGATCAAATGCTGGGAGATTATCCTGTAAGTTTGTAAGTTCTGTAAGCCAATCTTGTCTAACAAGATCTGGTCTAGTTGAGAGTGCTTGGCCTAATTTGATAAAACAAGGTCCTAAATCTGTTATTACATCAAAAAGATATTTCGAGAGATTTTTTTGTACATTTTTATTTTTACTGTTACCTTGAAAAAGTATTCTTAAAAAAAGAAAAATAAAAGTTAAAAGGATATATAAAACTCTTGGGATAAAAATCCATGGTCTCAAAATCAACCAAATTAAGTCATCTTTTGCCGAATATTTCGAATAAAATCTTTCCATTAAAGTTAAAAAATATCAAAAAAGATTACCATGTGTTCCATTCTATATATGTCAATAACACTTTATGAGCATTTCATCTTTTCTAACTAAAAAGTTTTTAAAGTCTCTATTCTTTCCCGCTCATAACAGAGGGTCCGCTTTACCAAAGAAATTAGTAAAGTTATTAAAAAATCGGCCTGGGTATTGGGACTTGCCTGAACTGCCAGAATTAGGTTCACCACTATCCCAAAGCGGATTAATTGCTAATTCTCAAAGAGAATTCTCTGACAAATTTGGAGCGAAAGGATGTTTTTTTGGGGTCAATGGAGCTTCTGGATTAATACAATCAGCAGTAATTGCGATGGCAAATCCAGGCGAAACTATCCTTATGCCTAGAAATGTTCATATAAGTGTGATAAAAACCTGTGCGATGCAGAACATAAATCCAATTTTTTTTGACCTTGAATTTTCAAAAGAAACAGGTCATTACAAACCAATTACAAAAGTTTGGTTGGGAAATGTATTTAAAAAATTAGATTTTGATAAGAATAGAATTGTAGGAGTAATTCTTGTAAGTCCCTCTTATCACGGTTATGCCGGAGATTTAGAGCCTTTAATAGATATTTGTCATCAAAAAAATTTACCTGTTTTAGTTGATGAAGCCCATGGTTCTTATTTCCTTTTTTGCAAAAACCTTAATTTACCAAAACCCGCCTTATCATCAAACGCTGATTTAGTCGTTCATTCATTGCATAAGTCACTAAATGGTTTAACTCAAACGGCGATACTCTGGTACAAAGGGAATCTAATTAATGAACATAATTTAATAAAGAGTATTAATTTATTGCAGACTACTAGTCCAAGTTCATTATTACTTTCTTCTTGTGAAGAGTCTCTTAAAGACTGGCTAAATAAAAAAAGTTTATCAAAATATCAAAAAAGAATTTTAGAAGCAAAAAATATCTACAAAAAATTAATTCAAAAAAATATTCCTCTCATAGAAACCCAAGATCCCTTAAAAATTGTATTAAATACCTCCAAGGCTGGGATTGATGGTTTTACTGCTGATAATTTTTTTTATAGAAATGGTCTTATTGCTGAATTACCGGAAATGATGACTCTCACGTTTTGCTTAGGCTTTGCTAATCAAAAAGATTTTCTTAATTTATTTGAAAAGTTATGGAATAAATTGCTATTAAATTCTAAAAAATCAAAAAGTTTAGAAGTGCTCCAATCGCCGTTTGAATTAGTTCAAGCACCCGAAATTGAAATTGGCATTGCTTGGAGAAGTAAGACTCTGAGTATTCCTTTCTCTCAATCATTAAATAAAATATCTGGAGATATTATTTGCCCTTATCCCCCTGGGATTCCTCTACTAGTTCCTGGAGAAAAAATTGATATAGATAGGTTTAATTGGATAAATAATCAAAGTATATGCAACAAAGATCTGGTAAATTTTAATATAAGAGTCATATAAAATATAAATAACATATGAGATTAAGAAGCGGATTACTTATAGGAATTTTTGGTTTAATTGTTGTTTTGTTGGGGGGATGGGTTTTTACATTGGCAACAGCTTTGCTCACATATTTAGCATTATTGGAATTTTTTAGAATGGCAGAATTCAAAGGAATAAAACCAGCTACAAAGACTACATTATTTTCATCTTTCGTTATTATAGTTTCTACTTATCTTGAGACCATTGGTTTGCTTGATGGAGAAATGTCAAATTCAATTTTGCCAATCTGTTCAGTTGGAATATGCACTTGGTTACTTTTGCAACCAAAACCTGGAACAATTTCAGATATTGCAGCATCTATTTTTGGATTATTCTATTTAGGGTTTTTACCTAGTTACTGGATTAAGTTAAGGGGATTAGATTCAGTGATAATAAGTTCAAATCAGGATTTTATTTCGTTTGATAACTTATCAAATACTACTGGCCTTCATTTAACATTAACTTCTTGTTTTTTAATTGTGGCTAGTGATATTGGTTCTTATTTCATTGGGAAGTCATTTGGTAAAACATCACTTTCTCCAATATCTCCGAGCAAAACTATAGAAGGTCTAATTGGAGGAATATCCTGTTCAATTTTATTAGCAATAATTTTCGCATTTTTAATGAATTGGGAAAATCCATTATTTGTTGGAATAATATATGGAATTTTAATTTCTCTTATGGCACTAGTTGGAGATCTTATTGAATCTATGATGAAGAGAGATGCGAAAATAAAAGATTCCGGGACTTTTTTGCCTGGGCATGGAGGAATTCTTGACAGAATTGACAGTTACATCTTTACTCCATCTGTTATGTATTACATTTTTATAATTCTCAAGTATCTAAATTAATTAAAAAATCCTTTATTCCAAAAAATAATCTTGAATAATTTTACTAGATAATGATGGTAAATCTACATGTGGAAGATGACCACAATTTTGCAACCCTACAAAATTTAATTTTTCAATACTACTTATATTTTTAATTTCTTTTTTTCCAAGAATACGATCATTTTCTCCACATACTGTTTTAATTGGGATATTTTGGATATATTTATGAGTACCAGCAAACCCTCCACTTTTTGCAAATGATGCAAGTGAATTTCTCCATCCTTTGCAACCTAGATGAATTGAGGCAATTTGCTCTTCCATCTCACCAACACATTTATCTGGAAAAGCAAATGCTTGCCTACAAAGACTTTTTCTAACCTTAGGCAATCCAAGAAATGAGGCACCAATTTGGTTAAGAGGGAAAGGGATACTCTTAGGTTCTCCAAACAATCCGGCAGGAGAAAAAAGGATAATTTTATCAATATGATCAGAAATTTCAAAAGCAAGTTTTAATGCTATTGAGCCCCCCATAGAAGCACCAATAATTTTTAAATTCTTTGTTATATTTAAGGTCTTAATGAGATCAATTAAATAAGAAATTATTTTCGAGGAATTGTATTCATTTGTTGCGCACCTAGGACTAAAACCAAAACCTAATAGATCAGGAACTATAACTTGGAAATTGCTTTTTAGTGATTTATATATTCTCCTGAACTCTAAAAAACTACTGTCGAATCCATGTAGGAGAAGTATGGGTTGACCTTTTCCTCCTATAACCACAGGGAATTTTAAAGAGTTCCAGTTTTGGTTGAGTTTTATCCACCTAACATCATTTGCCAAATAAAGACCTAAAGGGTCCAATAGTGAAAATTTGGCACTTTCAAAAAATTCCACATTTAAATCATCTAATTGTTCAAAATTGTTTTTAGTCAAAAAATGTTTATGTTTTAATTTTTTGTTGTTCAAAATTTGCAATGACCTTTATTATCTCTCGTTTATGAATTTCAAAAGGCAAAAAGTGAATCTCAGATTTATCTCGACATGTAAAATCAGCAATTTTCTCTAAATTATTATTTTCAAAAACATTTATTCCAAGTTGTCCGATAGTAGTTGGCAAATTTAATTCTTTCATAAGTACCAACAATTGCTTAATTGATTGATCAGCTAATTTATTATTATTTTTCATTTCCTCTAATCTTAATTGCAATAATAATCCAACCCCAACAATCTCACCATGTAAGAATTTATTTGGGGTAATTATCTGAGTGATTGCATTGTGGATAGCATGTGCTGCAGCAGTCCTACACTTTTCTCCTCCAATACCTCCAACTAATCCTGCTGTAAGTCCACACGCCTCTATAGTATTTCGCCAAGAAGGATTATTTTCAAATTCACCCTTAAATGCCTTTCCACCATCTATTAGTAGTTGATCCCTTAAAACTCTTGATATCTGAATGGCTTGTTGAACAAGACCATCGTCTAAAGTTGAACTTGTAATTGAGGATTCATACCATTTTGCCAGAGCATCCGCTATGCCACTTGCGAGTGTTCTTGATGGAGCTGTTTGAATAAATTTATGATCATATACTAAAATTTTTGGACAAGATCTTAATACGACATCCTTTATAAATTGTCCATCTTTTGTATATATATTTGATAAGGCTGTCCAACCTGCACATGTAGAGGCACTAAGAGGCACAGTAATACAAGGGATATTAAGACAATCTGCTATATATTTGCCTGAATCAAGAACTTTACCCCCTCCAGCTGCGATAACAGAATCATGATTATTCTTTAAAATGATTTCCTTTACTCTTGATATGTCTTCGTAACAACAATCAAATTGTAAATTAGCAGAGTAAACACTAAGCTTTTGATTTTTTAAATCATCAAAAATTTTATTTCTCAGATTATTTGTATGAAAGCTCCTACCTAAAATTAATGGACTTTTAGTTAATTTAGTAATTTGAGGTAAAGATTTTTCCCAAGCATAATTTCCCCTAAATATAGTTTCTGGAGAGATTGACTGCATATTTACTTTGAATAATTAGAAGTTAGCACTTGCTAGCTCTTGAGAAGATTCTTCAGAAGAAATATTTATTGTAACTTTTTTATTATCATCTATATCAACTGTAGCCTTATCTCCATCTTTTATTCTCCCAGAAAGAACTTCTTCAGCCAAGCTATCTTCTAATAAACGCATAACTGCCCTTCTCAAAGGTCTTGCTCCGTAGGAAGGGTTATAACCTTCTTCAACAAGTCTTTCTTTGAAAGCATCAGTGACATTTAAATTAATACCTTTATCTTGTAATCGTGCAAAAACTTCTTGCAACATTATTTCAGCAATTTCTTTAACCTCATTTTTAGTTAGTTGTCTGAATACAATAATTTCATCAAGTCTATTTAAAAATTCAGGCCTAAAGTATTGCTTAAGTTCTTCATTAACCAAAGATTTTATTCTATTATACTGGCTATCTTCAACTGAATCACCTGAGAATTCAAATCCTAGGCCGCCGCCCCCTTTCTCGATTACTTTAGAACCGATATTTGAAGTCATTATTAACAAAGTATTTTTAAAATCTACAGTTCTACCCTTAGAATCGGTTAATCTTCCGTCTTCAAGCAGTTGCAATAGTAAATTGAATACATCTGGATGGGCCTTTTCAACTTCATCAAATAAAACAACCGTATAAGGGCGTCTTCTAACAGCTTCAGTTAGCTGACCACCTTCATTAAAACCAACATACCCAGGAGGAGATCCTATAAGTTTGCTAACTGTATGTCTTTCCATAAATTCTGACATATCTAATCTGATCATTGCCTCTTCACTACCAAAGAAATATGAAGCCAATGATTTAGTCAATTCAGTTTTACCAACACCGGTAGGGCCTGAAAAGATAAAACTTGCTATTGGTCTATTAGGATTTTTTAATCCAACTCTCGCTCTTCTTATAGCTCTAGAAACAGCTTTTACAGCTTCATCTTGTCCAATTAGTCTTTGATGAAGCGTTTCCTCCATATTAAGAAGCTTGACTGATTCAGTTTCTGTTAATTTTTGAACAGGAACGCCTGTCCACGAAGCTACAATATGAGCTACATCCTCTTCACTAACAAGGGGGCTTTGTAAAAGTTTTGGATCACTTTTTATAGAATTATCAGCTTCAGTATAATCTCCAGCTTTAGATTCTTTTTTATTTTCCAATACCTCTTTAATTTTTGCAGACAATTCCATCTCTTTTTCACGTAATTGGCCTGCTTGATCAAAATTTTGATCTCTTACAGATTCTTCCTTCTGTTTTTGGACTTGTCTTAGTTCCTTATCTATTTGCTTTGCTT
>QCIX01000025.1 GCA_003216355.1 Prochlorococcus sp. AG-402-N23
AGTTGATTGGAATAATGAGGCAATTAAAATTTCTCGACAAATAAAAGCTTTATACCCACGAGCTAATACAACTTTTAGACGTAAGAATCTAAAAATACTTAAAATAAAAGTTTTGAGTAGTGATGAAATTAAAAATAAAAAAAACCTTTTCATGAGCAATTTTTCACGATCAGGTATTATTCTTGCTGTCATAGAAAATGAAGGAATAATAATTTCAACTAAAACTGATCCGATTATTTTGTTAGAAGCAAAACTTGAAGGCAAAAACATTTCTAGCAAAAAGCAATTGATACAACAGTTAAAGCCATCAGTAGGTGAATATCTCTCAGATTAAATTTTAGATTCTTTTTTAGAGAATCCCCAAATGAAAGCAAAAAGAATCAAAATATAAAAATAATAGTCTGGAAGAATAGTTTCTTTAATTAACGTATTTAGTAAAAGTTTAATCCCAACGATTAAAATTGCTACGTAACCAGCTGTTTCTAATCTAGAAAATATATCCAGAAGTTTTAGAAAAATCCCGGATGTAAATCTTAAGGCCAATACTCCAATTACTGCTCCAAATATAATTAATATGTATTGATCGCTAATAGCTACTGCAGTAGTGATACTGTCTATGGAAAATGCAAAATCAGTAATTGAAAGAAGCGCTACAACCCTTAAGAATCTAAAATTATTTTTATTATTATCTGTCCCATTCTCATCGTTTTCTATATCTGAATTTAAAAAAACATTAGAGAAGAATAAGTATATTAAATAAAAACCAGCAAAAACCCTAATAAGAATAAACTTTAGAAGAACATTAGATAATATGATGAGAATAATTCTGAATAATAAAGATATTGTTATACCAATATTTAAGGCTCTTGTCCTTAATTCTGAACTGTTCAGGGATTTAGTAAGTGAAGCTAGTGCGACAGCATTATCTGCTGATAATAATAATTCTAGAGCAATTAATATTGGTAAAAGTGTAAAAATTTCGTACCAACTGTCTACCTGATCTAGTGTGGGTATAAAAGAATTTATTGCGGCTGAGTCCATCAAATATTATTCACAATCAGTATAAAATCTAATATAATAGATCGGATATTTGTAATCAAGATTGATAACTATAAATGAGTTTAAATACTTTAGTTGATTATATTTCGAACTCACAAATTACTTCTGAATTAATAAAAAGAATTTCAAAAAATAATGAATTAAATATTGTTGGTTCAAGTAGATATGCAAAATCAATAATCTTAGATAGCATCGCAAAAAAAGAGGAAAAAAATTTATTATTAATTTGTCCTAATGTAGAAATTGCCTACAAATGGATTGGTTATTTTGAAAGTATAAATGATAAAGCAGTTTTATATTATCCTCCAACAGAACATCTACCATACGCATCAATTAATAAATCCAAAGAGATTGAATTTAGTCAGCTTACTGTTTTATCCAAATTAATAAAAAAAGAGAAAAATGAACTTAATATTGTTATATCAACAGAGAGATCACTACAACCTCATCTAATAAATAAAAAATTATTAATTGAAAACAAGTTAGATTTGCAAAAAGGGGTTCAAATTGAGATTCAAGAATTAGCAAATAAACTTACTTTGCTGGGTTATACAAAGGAAAATGTTACTTCAACTGAAGGATTCTGGAGTAGGAGAGGGGAAATAATAGATATTTATCCTGTCAATAATGAGTTTCCTATAAGATTAGAATTTTTTGATAATGTAATTGAGAAAATAAGGGAGTATGATCCCCATACACAGAAAACATTAGAAAGTATAAATAATATTGAAATAATACAGGCTGGATTTGATTTGCTAATAAAGGATAAATTAAATAATTTATCTAAAAACAGTATTTTTAATTCAGAAGATATAAATAAAAATAATCTTGATCGTTATTTAGGAATAATTGAAAAACAACCCTCAAATTTAATAGATTTTATAAATAGGGAAACAATTCTTGTAATTGATGAATTAGAAGATTGTAAAAAATTTGCAAATAATTGGTATCTAGATTCAGAAAGTAATTTTGATAATTGTGCTTATGAATTAAATGAGAACCTTAAAAATAATGATATTAATTTAGAGGCCAAACCTAATTTGCATTTAAAGTTTGACGTAATACTTAATTCACTAGAAAATTTTAATTTAATAAAATTTTATGAATTTGAATCTAAAGTCAATATTGATAATAGGTTTTTGTTAACCGATAAAAGATTAAATTCATACTCTAAAAATATAGGAAAATTATCCAATGATATAAATAAAAATATAAAAAATAAAGAAAAAGTATGGATATTATCAGCACAGCCATTGAGAACTAGGACTTTACTTTTTGAGCACGATTGTAATACAAACTTCTTAAACAATCCTAATGATATTGATGAAGCATTTAAGTCAATTAATAATTCAACTCCTTTAATTATAAAAAATAAGAATAATTATGAAATCGAGGGTTTTTATCTTCCGATATGGAAAGTTGTCCTCATAACAGATAAAGAATTATTTTCACAACAATCACTTTTTAATAATGTATTCATTAGAAGAAAAAAAAGAAGTATCAATTCAAATATAAATGTAAATAAGATTAGTCCTGGTGATTTTATAGTTCATAAAAATCATGGAATAGGAAAATTTTTAAAAATAGAAAAAATAAATATTACTGGAGATTCAAGAGATTATTTAGTCATTGAGTATCAAGATGGAAAGATAAGTGTTGCCGCTGATCAACTTGGTAGTGTTAACAGATATAGATCAAGCGGAAAAATAAAGCCGAAAATTAATAAATTAGGAGGGACAGAATGGGAAAGAATAAAAGATAAAAATAAGAAACAAATCAAAAAAGTTGCTATCGATATTTTAAAACTTTATGCAAAGAGAGAAAAATTAAAGGGGTACATTTATCCAGAAGATGGTCCTTGGCAAGATGAATTAGAGGAATCATTCCCATATCAACCAACACCTGATCAAATTACAGCTGTAGAAGAAATAAAATCTGATATGCAAAGCGATAAGCCAATGGACAGGCTAGTTTGTGGAGATGTAGGATATGGCAAAACAGAAGTCGCTGTTCGGGCTATTTTTAAGGCTATTACATCAGGTAAGCAGGTAATATTACTAGCGCCCACAACAATTCTAGCTCAGCAACATTGGAGAACAATAAATAATAGATTTTCTCCTTACCCAATAAAAGTATCATTACTCAATAGATTCAAAACCGTTAATGAAAGAAAGGAAATCTATGCAGGTTTGAAAAATAATAAAATTGATTTAGTTGTAGCTACGCACCAAATTTTAGGAAAAGAAATAGAAATTAAAAACTTAGGACTACTTGTTATTGATGAAGAACAAAGATTTGGAGTAAGGCAAAAGGAGAAAATTAAAAAAATTAAAAACAACATAGACGTTTTAACTCTCTCGGCAACTCCAATTCCAAGAACTCTTTATATGAGCTTATCTGGACTAAGACAGATGAGCTTACTAAATACTCCCCCTCCATCAAGAAGATCAATAAAAACATATTTATCTGAAATAGATATGGATGTTATAAGAACTGCAATTAATCAAGAACTTGATAGAGGAGGTCAAATTTTTTATGTTCTTCCAAGAATTTCTGATATTGATCAAGCTGTAAACAAATTAAAAAATATGTTTGCCAGCTTAAAATTTATTGTTGCTCATGGGCAAATGAACGAAACAGAGCTTGAAAATGCAATGATTGCTTTTAATAATGGAGAAGTAGATCTAATGATATGCACAACGATAATTGAAAGTGGATTAGACATCCCTAAAGTAAATACAATCATTATTGAAGATTCTCACAAATTTGGGCTTTCACAACTTTATCAACTTAGAGGAAGAGTTGGTAGAAGCGGTGTACAAGCACATGCTTGGTTATTTTATCCAAATATAAATAAAATTAATGACGCTGCAAAACAAAGATTGAAAGCGATAAAAGACTTTTCAGAATTAGGAAGTGGATACCAACTAGCAATGAAAGATATGGAAATTAGAGGTGTTGGTAGTTTGTTAGGAGAAGAACAAAGTGGAAAGGTTAATGCAATTGGATATGATTTATATATAGAAATGCTTCATGAGGCTATTTCAGAAATCAGTGGGCAAGAAATACCTGAAGTTAATGACACTCAAATTGATCTACCAATAAATGCATTTATACCTGCAACATGGATATTAAACAGGGAAGAGAAGCTTGATGCTTACAAATCTGCTACTGAATGTTCAAATAATGATGAATTAACTGAATTAGCTACAGACTGGATTAATAGATATGGAAACTTACCCAAACCTGTTGAGTCCTTAATTTTGATAATGAGACTAAAATTACTTGCTAAAAAATGTGGTTTTAATAAGATCAAGCTCAAAAAGCCAAACATCTTGATAGAGACAAAATTAAAAAATTCCACTTTTAAAATTTTTAAAAATTCATTGGCAAGTAGTGTTCAAAATAAATTTCATTTTAATGAAGGCGAAAAATTATCAATCATCACTATAAGGGGTTTAGGTGTAACTGAAATTCAAAATCAAATTGATCAATTAATTTTGTGGTTTGGGTCTTTTGAAAGAGAAATAAAGAATTTCGATAAAGAACTTATTGAAAGAGAATAAATTATTAAATAATTATTTCAAATCCGCGAATCAGTTTCATTTCGGTTAGGTTTATAAAAATTTATTTTATTTATGGGTGAATATATAGACATCGGAATCCAAACTTCGATTTTACCCTTATCAATTATTCTTTCATCAATTGTACTAGGCATATTTGCATTATTTGGAGAAGAGACAGAAAATGATGATGATGATTCTGATTCTGGAAGTGGTGGCCTAATGCAACCTATTTGAAATTATTTATAAATAATTTGCTTTGACTTTCTCTTAGATACTCTAAATAACCTATAAAAAGAACCCATCATCAATATAAGGGCAGTAAAAGAAGAGGCAAAAATAAAAATCACCAAAAATATTTCATAGAGATATGAAAAGAGATCTATCAATAATAAAAAAGATTTATTAAATGTCGAAGGTAGATTTTGTATCAGCAAATTTTTATTAGGAATTAAATAATTTATATAAACTAATAAAATACTCAGAATACACAAAAAGAAAGATTCAGTAAATAGTCTTCTTTTGGATTTTCTTCGTAAACTTAATTTTTTTTTAAAAATATATTTATCAGACTTAATATTCAAATTTGGGATGTTTAAGTCTGCCATGTATTAAAGCTCAAAGAATAGATTAATAAATACTCTGAAAAAGAAATTACCCTATAATATCGTGTTTGTATTTAAGATGCTAATTGCTCTTGATTATGGATTTATTAGTTCTTTTTTGTCTTTATTTTCAACAGGATAATAGAAATAAATAAAGGAAGATGAGAATAGAATTAAAGAACAAATTGCAATAAACGGTGGCATAATGAAATTGAAAAATTTAACTTTGTTATTTAAACCAAATCTTAAATTTTTAGTGATATTATTTGTTACTTCAGTTTTTTTTATTATTACTTGTGGAGATTCATTTAACTGATCAAAACAATTTATGGTGTCTGAAAGCAAGGAATTTCCTATCTTTAAAATTAATGGCTTTACATTCGGTTTAGAGCTCTTAAGAACAATATTATGTAAGTGAAGATTCTCAGCTTTTATGTCAATTAATTTGGACTCATATAATGGGATTTTATTTTTTATTAAAAGATTTGAATAAATATAAAAAGCATTCATAATAGGCCCTAAATGCTCAATTTTGCCTTCAATAAGTGGTTTATCAATAATATTTAATTTCCATTGAGAAATTATTGAAATTTGATCTTTATTTTCATTATTTGAATAATCTGGCAATCCAATTATTTCGAGACTCACCGAAGATTGATGAAATGATAATTTATTTTGCATATTATTAAAAATCGAATAAAAAATTCTTTAACTTTTGGCAACCCTGATTTGAAATGCAAAGGGATAATGTAAGCAATGATTTAATGATGAATTCATCATTTACAGCTTGATTTGAAAGCTTTTTCACTCTCATACTATCTACATTAAATCTCTCTCTAATCAACTCTATAAATCTCTCGTTAAAATCTTTCCAAATTACTGAATTTTCTTCAGAATCTTCTTTAGATTTTAGTATCTCTCTGATGTAAGGATATAAATATCTAGACATTTCAACGGTGATTTTAATTAAGGCATCGAATTCCCTTACTTTAATATTGTTATTAACATAAGATTTTCTCAATGGATTATTATTCCTTAATTTCCAAATAGTAACTTTATTTGGCAGTACATCATTTAAATCAAGTCTATTTGATAATTCGTAAAGAGATTGTATACCATTTAAATCAATAGTTTCTAGAATTAATAATAATAAATCAAGCTTCTCAATAGATTGTCTTGATACTTGATTTTCCTTAGTTAAAACTGTAATTGTTCTCGATTAAGATATATGCAAATTATAACAGAATTATTATTCCATTTTTTGAAATAAAAATGAATATAACTTATCAAGCTCTTCAATAGTTAGCATTCCATAACTCCATAATAATATTGGTAATGGGCTGTTATTTTTTATAGATAATTTTATACCAAGTTCAATAGAAGACTCCTCTAAACCTACTTCTTTAAATAAATAAAATATCATTTCTCTAGATACAAAATTGTTCATGAGTTTTGTTTAATTCTTGAGTAAATTATAGATTTAGTCATTTGATTAAGTACTAATTTTCTTAGAAAAACAACATTATTTAAAAGTAAAAATGAAAATTTTTTTATTGGAAATAAAAAAAGGTTTTTATTAGCAAAAATTGATATCAATGAGTCTGTTATAGAAATAGTAACAATAATATCTAAAATTCTGCTTGAAACATATTTAAATTTAAATAAGATCAATTGCTTTTTAGTAATAGAAATATTTTCATTAAAAATATCAAAAATAGTATTAACGTCTCTCCAGCAAGTATTTAGACCCTGACCACCAACGGGATGAAAAGTATGAAATGCATCACCAACAAAAACTAATTTTTTAAAATTTAAAACTGGTAAATTTAAGGATAATGAAACAGGAAAAATATTACATTCGCCAATTATTTGATCCAACTTAAATTCATCCGGCAAGATAGTTGATAAATTATCCATTAAAAAATTCTTATCAGAATTTAATCTTTCAATAGCCTTTAATGTACTAGAAGTCCAAATTACTTGATATAAGTTTTTTTCTAAAGGTAATAATGCAAGTGGCCCTTCTTTTCTAAAAATTTCATAAGCACGCTTTTCACAATGACCTCTAAGAGAAACTTTAAAAGTTAAACAAGACTGGCTATAAGATTTTTTTATATCTATAAAATTTAACAATTTTTTATCAAGTGAGTTTGCTCCTGTAGAAAGGAATTGATAATCAAATAATTTTGTTTTAAGTAACAATCTCTGTGGTGTCATAAAAAAAATATTTTCATAATGTTCAATCTCTTGAAAAAATACGTTCATAAGATCCGAATGTTTAACTACCCAGCCAATATTTTCAGCAGAACTTAAATCATCATCTAAATCAGAAGTAGATAAGTTGGCAAAAGCAGAAGTTACGCTATCTGAAATTGAAAGGGTATCAAAGCCAAACAGAAATGGTTCTAATTTTTCCCAAAGTCTGAATTTAGATAAAATTTGTTTTGTTGAGTGAGTAATTGCATAAGTTTTATCTTTATCAATTAATCTATCTTTTGTTAATAAATCAGTTAAAAAAATATTGCAATCAAATTTTGAAAGTGCAATTGAAAGTAATAAACCTGTGGGACCGGATCCAACAATTTTAAAATTGAATTTATTTTTCATCAGATGATATAAATATCAACTATCTACTCAAATAAATATAACAAATTTCCTCAAATGCTGGCCTTAATAAATAAGGGTACTCACCAACCCATAAGTTAATTTCAGGAAGCCAAGCATCGGTCAAATAAAAATCTCTCTCAAAATTACGGTTATCAGATGTTAATAAACATCTAATACTAGAACCCACTCTAATTTGACTGTGCTTATTTTCCATGGGAAAACTTAACTTTTCCAAATAACCATATTCATCTTCTAATTCAAGTACTAACCAAGTTCTTTTGTTTTCAATAATTTCTAATCGACCTTGCCTATTAGACTGTTCTCTTGAACTTTCTATCTTTTCTGTTTTATAGATATCTGATACATAACCATCAAATATAGAAAAAAATTTATATTTTCTTAATTGTAAATTTTTTCTACTTGATTCTAGAATTGGGCCCCAGATGATATACAAAAAGAAAGCGACACAAAGCAATAACCAGAAATTATTTGTTTGATCTCCTGTCGAACTAATGATTAATGAGATAAATCCACCAATTGATGAAATTATTACTCTTTGAAGAATTTTTCTTGGATTACCCAAAGTGTACTTAAATTGACTTCCGGTACCCACCGCAGGAATAAGTTTTGAAATTTGATTTGAATTAATTGGAATGAGCATTTTAAAAAATCAATTTTTCAAGTCCGTAAACTAAAGTTTCATAATTACCTATTTTTTTAATAGCTTGTAAAACACCAGGCATATATGCCTTTCGATCGATAGTGTCATGCTTAATTGTGTAAGTTTCACCCGGAGATCCCATAATTACTAACTGATGTGCTAATAATCCTGGTAATCGTACAGAATGTATATTAATTCCTGAATCTCGGACCCCTCCCCGCACACCTTTCAATGACTCAGACTCTTTCACTAAACTCTGATTAAATTTCTTTGGATATTCTTCAATCATTTCTGCAGTTTTTATACAAGTCCCACTAGGAGAATCAGCTTTTTGATTATGATGCATCTCAATTAATTCAATATTGTTATAAAACTTGGCGGCTACAGATGCTGCCTGCTGAAGAAGAACCATTCCTACTGAAAAATTAGGAATTATTGCACAACCAACAGATGCCTTCTGAGCAAAAACAGACAAATCTTTTATTTGCGAAGGAGAAAGTCCTGTAGTTCCCACCACTGGTGAAATACCGTATGCGATAGCTGATCTGGTATTTTCATATACAGAATCAGGATGAGTAAAATCAACCAGAACAGGTTTGATATTTTCATTTCTATAATTTTGACTAACAGAACATAAAGTTCCTTCAATATCGTTAGAAACATAAACATCACAATTTTTTACCTTCAATAATTCAGAAATATTTGAGCCATTGTTCTTTTCATTTATGTCAATTGCTGCAACAAGTTCACAATCTGTAGAATTTAATACTGTATTCACAACTTCGCCGCCCATTCTGCCTAAAGCTCCTGATACTAGTACTGGTATAGGTTTTTGAGAATTTTCAATCATTTTTGTAAAAAATTTTTTTTTAAAGGTTGTTACACGCTATTTATATTGCACACAATAACGTCTTTTCATTCGTAGGCTGGTAGAAAATACTCAAAGAAAATCAATGTTTACGCAGGTCCGCTCAGCAAACCGCAGAGTATCTCCTGTTGAGGATAACAAACACAAAGTTGTAATAAAAGCAGTTTATGTTGTCCTTGAGCCACAATACCAAAATTCCTTAACGGAAGCTGCAAAGTCAATAAATAAGATGAATGGGCCAATAGGTATAGACCTTAGCGGCTATCTTATCGAAGAACTTAGAAATGAAAGTAATTTTGAAGATTTTAAAGAAGATATAGCTAATGCAGATATATTTGTTGCTTCCCTAATTTTCATCGAAGATCTAGCTCAAAAAGTTGTTGATGCAGTATCCCCATATAAAGACAAGCTTAAAGCATCAATTATTTTTCCCTCTATGCCAGAGGTAATGAGATTAAATAAGTTAGGTTCATTTAGTATGGCTCAACTTGGTCAATCTAAAAGTATTATTGGAGATTTAATAAAAAAGAAAAAAGAATCTGATGGAGCAAGCTTCCAAGATTCAATGTTGAAGTTATTAAATACACTACCCTCAATACTTAAATATCTACCAGTAGAAAAAGCTCAAGATGCCAGGACATTCATTTTGAGTTTTCAGTACTGGTTAGGTGGTACTACTGAGAACTTAAAAAACTTCTTGTTAATGATTTCTGAAAAGTATGCAGTTTCAGATAACATAAAAGATCAAATAGAAGAATTCAAAATTCAAGACCCTGAAACATTCCCGGATTTAGGAATTTGGCATCCTCTTGCCCCTGGCATGTTTGAAAGTCTTAAAGAATATCAAAATTGGGAGAATAATAGGAAAGATATAAATCCCAAAGATGACAAAACTCCAACGATAGGTTTAGTCCTTCAAAGAAGTCATATAGTTACAGGGGATGATGCTCATTACGTTGCCGTAATTCAAGAATTAGAATATAGAGGTGCGAGAGTACTTCCTATCTTCTGTGGTGGTCTCGATTTTTCTAAACCAGTTAATGAATTTTATTATGATTCAATTAATAAAGATAAGCCTATAGTAGATGGAGTTGTATCTCTAACTGGATTTGCACTAGTTGGTGGACCAGCAAGACAAGATCATCCTAGAGCTATTGAAGCTCTTAAAAGGCTAAACAGACCATATATGGTTGCACTTCCATTAGTCTTCCAAACCACGCAAGAATGGGAAGATAGTGATCTAGGTTTACACCCAGTTCAGGTAGCGCTTCAAATTGCAATTCCAGAGCTTGATGGTGCCATTGAACCTATTATTCTCTCAGGTCGTGATGATGCTACAGGCAAGGCTCATACGCTCCAAGATCGAGTTGATGTAATAGCTGAAAGAGCAATAAAATGGTCAACTTTAAGGGTTAAGCAAAGAAAGGAAAAAAAATTAGCTATTACAGTATTTAGTTTTCCACCAGATAAAGGAAATGTTGGTACAGCAGCATACTTGAATGTTTTTGGTTCAATTTATAGAGTACTGCTTGAAATGAAATCGAAAGGATATCAAATAGATGAACTTCCAAATAATTCAAAAGAATTAATGGAAAAAGTAATTAACAACCCTGAAGCGATGGATGGCTCTCCAGAGTTAAATATTGCTCATAAGATGTCAGTAAAAGAATACGAAGAGTTCACACCATATTCACAAAGACTTGAAGAGAATTGGGGTAAACCTCCTGGGAACCTAAATAGTGACGGACAAAACCTTCTTATATACGGAAAACATTTTGGAAATGTTTTTATAGGAGTTCAACCCACATTCGGTTATGAAGGTGATCCCATGAGATTACTCTATTCAAGAAGTGCAAGTCCTCATCATGGTTTTGCTGCTTATTACACATATGTAGAAAAAATCTGGGGGGCTGATGCTGTACTTCATTTTGGAACTCACGGCTCACTTGAATTTATGCCTGGGAAACAGATGGGCATGAGTGAAACATGCTATCCAGATTCTCTTATTGGCTCATTGCCTAATTTGTATTACTATGCGGCGAATAATCCATCTGAAGCAACAATTGCGAAGAGAAGAGGATATGCTTCAACTATTAGTTATCTGACTCCTCCAGCGGAAAATGCAGGACTCTACAAAGGACTTAAAGAACTAAGTGAACTCGTTGGTTCTTATCAACAATTAAGAGAAAATAGTAGGGGTATTCAAATTGTTAATGCAATAATTGAGACTTCTAAACAATGTAACCTTGACAAAGATGTAGAGCTCCCTTCAAAAGACGTAGAAGAACTTTCAATAGATGAAAGAGATTTATTTGTTGGTAATGTCTACAAACAGTTGATGGAAATTGAAAGTAGATTATTACCTTGCGGTCTTCATACTATTGGAGAAGCTCCAACAGCAGAAGAAGCTGTAGCAACACTTGTAAATATTGCATCTTTAGAGAGAGAACAAGAGGGATTAAGATCTCTTCCTGGATTACTTGCAGAATCCATGGGTCTAACTATTGAACAAATTTATGATGGTAATAATAAAGGGGAACTTAAATTTGTAGAGTTAAATGAAAAAATCATAAAGACAGCAAGAGAGTCGATTTTTGCGATGGTCAACTCTTTAAAAATTGTTAATGGCAGAGTTTATTTAGAGAAATCACTTCTTTCCAAACTTTTCGATTTACTTAAAGTTTTTGGTCTAAATCTGCCTACCCCTTGGCTAAGAGTCTGCAGATTAAATGGATTTAATGAAGTTAATCAGAAGGAATTAAATAAATTATTTGATTACTTACTTTTCTGTCTGGAACAAGTCTGTGCAGACAAAGAAATGGATAGCCTCATTAAAGCACTAGATGGAAATTATGTTTTACCTGGACCAGGTGGTGATCCCATAAGAAATCCAGGTGTTTTGCCCAGTGGTAAAAATATCCATGCACTTGATCCTCAATCAATCCCAACTACAGCAGCAGTAGCTGCAGCAAAGTCTGTTGTTGACAAATTAATTGAAAGACAAAAGGAAGAGCAAGGAGCCTGGCCTGAAACAATAGCTTGTGTTTTATGGGGTACTGATAACATCAAAACTTACGGAGAATCACTGGCACAAATCTTATGGTTTGTTGGAGTAAAACCAAAACCAGATTCTGTTGGAAGAATTAACAAACTAGAATTAATCCCTTTAGAAGAATTAGGTAGGCCAAGAATAGATGTAGTTGTTAATTGTTCAGGAGTATTTAGAGATCTATTTATCAATCAAATGGCATTAATAGATCAAGCAGTCAAATTAGCTGCTGAAGCTGATGAACCATTGGAATCGAATTTTGTAAGGAAACATTCACTAGAACAAGCAGAAAAAGAAGGGACCTCTATCAGAGAAGCTTCAGCGAGAGTATTCTCAAATGCAAGTGGAAGCTACAGTTCAAATGTTAATCTAGCTGTAGAAAATTCAACATGGGAGGAAGAAAATGAATTACAAGAAATGTATTTATCACGCAAAACATATGCTTTTAATGCCGATAATCCAGGTGAGATGAACAAAAAAAGAGAGGTATTTGAGTCAGTAATGAAAACAGCAGATGTTACATTTCAAAACCTTGATTCCTCCGAGATTTCATTAACAGATGTAAGTCATTATTTTGATTCTGATCCAACAAAATTGATCAAGACACTAAGAGATGACGGAAAAGAACCAAGTAGCTTCATAGCAGACACAACCACTTCAAATGCTCAAGTTAGAACACTTGGAGAAACTATCAGATTAGACTCAAGAACAAAACTTTTAAATCCTAAGTGGTATGAAGGTATGCTCAAATCTGGTTACGAAGGAGTTAGAGAACTTTCTAACAGACTTAATTACACTCTTGGTTGGAGTGCGACAAGTGGTCAAGTAGATAATTTTGTATATGAAGAAACTAATGAAACATTTATAAATGACGAAGAGATGAGGAAAAGATTAATGGATCTTAATCCTAATAGTTTCAGAAGAATTGTTGGAACATTGCTAGAAGTTAATGGTAGGGGATATTGGGAAACTTCAGATGAAAATATAGAACAGTTGAAAGAACTATACCAAGAGGTAGAGGATAAAATCGAAGGAGTTAAAGAATAATAAATTTATTATTTTCTGTAAATCCTATCAGCTACTTTCAGTATTTGATAATTTAGTTTAACGTTGTGAACTCTCACAATATCAATATTAAATTGAGAACAAAGACAACTTATTGCAAGTGTTCCTATATCCCTTTCTTTTGGATTTTTCTCATTCAAAATTTCTCCTATAAACCTTTTCCTAGATGCACCTATCAAAATTGGCAAATTCCATTTTTTAAATACATCTAAGTTTCTCAGGATTTCCAAATTATGAATGATATCCTTTGAAAAACCAATTCCAGGATCCACTATTATATTTCTTTCAGATATATTTTTTTCTAAAGCATTCTTTATTAAATTATCAAGCGAGCACTTAACATCACTCAATACATTCTGATAATTAGTGAGTTGATTCATATTTTGACTATTACCACGACTATGAGTTACAACGAATGGACAGTTGAATTTTGATACAACATCCAAAATATTTATATCTCTTCTTCCTCCTGTAACATCATTTATCCAATTAGCACCATTTAAAAGAGCTTCGTAAGCTACTTCAGAATTAAAAGTATCAATAGAAATTAAAACATCTGGATACTCAGATTTTATTAATTTCAGATATGGGATCAATCTTTTAATTTCAATACTAGATCCAACTTCTTCAGACCCAGGCCTCGTACTTTGAGCACCAAGATCAATAACATCAACACCATTACTCAAGAAATGATTTACTTGATCTAAAACTTTTTTTTTGGAGTTTAATTCTCCACCATCACTAAATGAATCAGGAGTTAAATTAATAACTCCCATAATTGAAGTTTTTTGTCCCCAGCCTTTTGGCCATGGATTTTTCTCATTGATAATTTGCAATTCTCGCAAAACTATTCGGATCTAATGAAGCCCCTCCAACTAACACCCCATCTATATCACTCATTGACATGATTTCGTCAATATTATTAGGTTTAACAGATCCTCCATATTGAATAATTAAATCATCAAAACCTATTAATTTCCGAATCAAAGAACATATCTTATTAGCCTCTTCTGCCTCACATGTTTTACCAGTGCCAATAGCCCATATTGGTTCATAGGCAACAATTAAATTAGATGGATCTGTATTTTCTAATCCTTGTTCAACCTGTCTAGTAATAACTCTATCAGCTTCTCCTCTCTCTCTTTGTTCTAGTGTTTCTCCAACACAAACTATCGGAGTAAGTCCACTAGATTGAGCAAAAACTGCTCTTTTATTAATTTGTTCGTCACTTTCACTAAAATACTTCCTTGGTTCACTGTGGCCAACTATTGCATATGAGACACCATGTTCAAGAAGCATTTTAGGGGAAATTTCTGCAGTAAATGCTCCTTCATCCTCCCAATGAATATTTTGACTAGAAATATCTAAATAATCAAAATCAGAATGATGAGAAAAGGTAGAAATAGCAGTAAAAGGTGGCGCAATAACAACTTTACGATCTACATTTATATTTTTTATTAAAGGTATAAACTCTTCTAAATAAGACTTAGCCTCAGCACAAGTCATGTGCATTTTCCAATTGCCAGCAATAACAGATTTTCTCAAAATACTATCTCCAAGAAAATTATATTAATATAAATTGAGTTTAATAAGCCAATTATTCGAAAAATAATTCATTTTTTAGAAATATAACTTTATCTCCCTTATTTAATTTTCTTCCTCTCCTAGTTTCTATTGCACCATTAACTTTGACAGATCCGGACTTAATAAAAATTTTTGCTTCTCCACCAGAAGAGACCAATTTTTTCCATTTTAAGAATTGATCCAATTTCATTGTTTTTTATACCTAAAGATATTGATAAAGTAGGATAAATAATTAAATATATAATATCTTGAGACTAATACCATCAGTCAGACCATATTCGAATAGATTTATTAAAGGTTTTATATGCATGCTTATTTATGTAGCTTGTTGGCCTTTGTTAGCTTATTTTGCTGGAAACTTAATCCCAGCGATTGGATCAGGTGACCTCTCAAAAGTTATTAGCATAATAGTTAAGTCTTTATTTGTATTTTTAGTTCAGAAAATTGCTCAATTTGGACAGGATGTATTCATAGCAAAACCATCATTAGAGATTAGTGAAGTAATGAGAGGAAATTTATTTAGCAAAATTCAAAAAATAGAAATGAATTCTTTTGAAAAAATTTCAGCCGGGGATATCACATATAGACTTACAGAAGATGCAGATAGGGTAAGCGAAGTTATTTATAAAACAGCTCAGGATACTATTCCATGCACTTTACAGTTATTAGCGGTAATAATCTATATGATTTATTTAGATTGGTCACTAACATTATCAACTTTTGTTTTAGCACCATTGATTATTCTTTCAGTTAATAGTTTTGGAAGAAGAGTTTTATTCGCATCGGAAAAAAGTCAAGAATCAACAAGTAATTTAGCAGGTTTAATAGGTGAATCTATAAATGGAATGTCGACCATAAGAGCTTTTGCTGCAGAAAATTGGATTGAGAATAGATTTTATAAAAGATTAAGTACAAATAAAAAAGCAAAATATAAGACATTAAAATTACTTGCATTTCAACATCCAGTTGTTGGATTTATTGAAGCATTTGGAATATTAGCAATATTAGGTTTAGGAGCCGCAAGAATCAATCTAGGCCTCCTAACGAGTGAAGAATTTAGCAGTTTCTTTGCTGCAATATTGATGCTTATTGATCCAATAAGCCATGTAAGTACAAATTTTAATGATTATAAACAAGCAGAAGCATCGATAAAAAGATTAAAAAACATAAATTTAGAACCTATCGAAGATGATAAAGAAAATTTAACAAGGATATCAAATATTGCTGGAAAAATTAGTTTCAAAAAAGTTAATTTCGCTTACAAAAAAGATAATCAAGTACTTAAAAATATAAATTTAGATATTAAAAGAGGAGAAGTCACAGCTTTCGTTGGAGCTTCTGGGGCTGGAAAAAGTACAATGTTGGCTTTGATATTAAAGTTTATAACTCCAAATAATGGAGACATTTTTATAGATGATAAAAATCTCAAAATATTAAATACAAAAGATATTAGAAAAAACATTGCATTAGTACAACAACAGCCTTTTTTATTCTCAGGAACAATAATTGATGTAATAAGAATGGGCAGAAAGTTCACCAAAGAAGAAGTTATAGAATCAGCTAGAAAAGCTAATGCTCATAACTTCATTCA
>QCIX01000026.1 GCA_003216355.1 Prochlorococcus sp. AG-402-N23
TGTCTAATTTTAAGTTCTTTGGTTTTTTAGATTTAATAATTTTGTAGACAAAAAAAATAACTCCTAAAATTAGAAAAACTAATAATATATTCATTACCTATTTAATTTTTATCTTAATATCTACACCTAAATTACTTTTAGTAGTTAAGATTTCTTTTTTTAAGATTCCATAAGTAAAAATTCTAGATAAAGTTTTCAAAGATTTAAAAACTAAAAAAACAGTAAATAAAAAGAAAACAATAAGGTTTTCTACAAGAATATTTTTATTTTTATTATCTAAGTTGCTCATGTAAGTATTAATTCAATTATATTTCATCATTATCTGCATATGGGCCGAAAAATTCACTTGCGTCTCTTCCCATTACTTTAGCAAGATTTAAACTTTTATCTATATCCCATTTAGATGCCATTCCATAAAGAATACCAGCTGCAAAAGAATCGCCACATCCATAAGAATCAACCTTTAATTTTTTATTTTTAAGAGCATTAAATCTTCCTCCTGGAAATATTATGCCGCCCTTCTCCCCCTCGGTTTTAATTGTATATTTAGGTTTTAACGATAAATCAGAAAAAGAAAAAACTTCCCCTGGATCAAGATTACTGCCTATTAATCCATCTAAAAGTACATTCGATTTATTAATTGTATTTAATCCCACCCTTGGTGTTGCACACAGTATTGAAGCTGATCTAGCCATTTTAAAAATCTCTGAATCAGATGCAGTAATAAAAATTCCGTCCATTTTTCTTAAAATGTTCCATTCTAACTTGTCTTTATGAGTTGGTGCTAACCTTTCTCCAATAACTGTTATTGCTCTTTCACCTTGAGAGTCAATCAAACTAAATCCTCTCCTTGTAGGTTTATCACGCCAAGCTACATGCAATTTAATTCCAAGATTTGAGAGAATCTTGAAACACTTCTCTCCATAATCATCATTACCTAATGAAGTAAAAAAATGAATTTGGTTTAAAGTTAAATCAGAAAGTATTTTCGCGATAATAGAGCCACCACCAGCTGGAGACTCAAGGGACTTTTCAGAATGAGAAATAACTCCGTGTTTTGGTAATTGATCAACCTTTAAGAAATTCATCCATTCGACGTGACCAACTACAGCAAAATTTAAATTTCCTTTTTTAAATTTATAGTCTTCAACTTTATTATTCTTTTCAACAACCATAAGCTTTTAAATACTATTATTAAAAGAAATATTTTTGAAAAGTGAATTCATTCAACATTTTAAAAGATAATAAACAGATACTATCTTATCTTTACCTTTTTCTATCAATTTTGGGTGCTGTCCTGCCAATGATGGCGAATTTCGAATTTGCTAGGGAATTTGGAAACAGCTTTGATATAAATAACTTCATTTCTTTAGCGAATGCCAACCCTGCAGCTCAGTCAATTTCTAGAGACTTATTAGTAGGTGCAAGTGCAATTTTTATATGGATAGTAAATGAATCAAAAAAATTGAAGATGAAGAATATGTGGGTTGTTTACATTGGAACTTTTCTTATTGCATTTGCATTCTCAGCTCCTTTTTTCTTATTTCTAAGAGAGAGAAGAATTATTGAATTAGAAAAGATTAATTAAAATAATCTCTTAAATAGAATTGCAAATACAATAAAACAACAACATGAAATTGAAAGCCAGATTATTGAAGCATAACCAAATAGATCTAATATGCGTCCTGAAATAAATGGTCCAAAAAAATAACCCATAGCGAAACATTGTGATAGAAGAGCAAGTGCAAAACCTTTTTTATTTGAAGGAGCTATTCTGAAAACGACATCTGTTGATGTTGGAAGAAATGAAGCAGTCCCTAAACTTACTAAAATCAATGAAAAAGAAATTAAATAAAAACCTGGGATATTTAAATAACTAGAAATAAATAATAAAAATGAAGCGAAAGAGAAATTTATTAAACTAAATTTCAAGCCAAATAATCTTTCTTTCTTAGATATCCAAGCACCGACAGGCCATTGTAAAAACAACAATAAAATTAACTGAATAGAAATTATAAGACTAATAATTTCTTTGCTTAATGCATTGCGATATACTCCACCTTTAACAAGATCCAGAGGTAAAGTTACTTGAATCAAAGCTAAAGAGGTAGTTATCAATAAAATAGATAGGATTATTATTGTTGAATTTTTATTCCATTCCAATTGTCCCTGATTATTTGGATCTACTAATTTTTTTTGGAAATTTTCTAGGTTTCTTTTAATAGAAGAACTATTTCTAGATATTAAATAGGTGATAACTAACATGCAAAATATATCATTAATAAAAATTGATTTAGAATAAACAAAATTAGTCATATAACCCCCTAAGAATACCCCTAGAAATATTCCTAAAGCCTCCGAACTTCTAACAAGAGCATAAGCTTTCCTTGTTTCGATAGGATGGCAAAAAAAGGGGACCCCAAACTCGGCAGCAGGCCAATATATTCCTGCAGCAGCCCCAACAAATGATTGTCCAATTATGTACAAAAAGGTATCTCTTGAAAAAATGAGGCATAAGCTAGCGGCAATACTTAGTATTGAAGAAGTAACTATTGGAAATTGTATTTTTCCTGTTTTATTAAGATAATTACCTGTAAATAGTCTTGTTACGGTTCCAATTATTGCTGAAATGGTAAATCCCAAGCCAATATCTGTTGCCGATAATCCTATGTTATTAAAAATAAGTGATGTTAAATAAATAACACCTCCTGCTCCAAATGCAGCGAAAAATCTTATCTTGGTTATTAACCTCAAATGATATGGAAATTGAATCCACCAATTTTTGCTAATTTGTAAACTATTTGGACTAATCACAAGTGAAATACATTTTTATAATTTTTTTTAGTTTTTGTGGTTTATTTTTTAATAATGGTTTAAAAGCTGCTGAAAAGATAAATATGAAATTTGAAGAGATGGAAATCCCTCTTACTATAGAACAATTATCAAAATTAGAAAAATACAAAGATGACTCAACTGAATTAATAGATTGGTTAAAAAAAAATGGATTAATAAGAGTTTTTGAATTATCAAAATTTTTAGAATTTCCAGTTTTCAAGGAAGAGGGATTAAATAGAGAAATATTAAGAAGTTGGATAGGGCGTAAAATTCTTACAGAATTAAGCAAAAGCATTAAAGTTCCAAATGACAATAATGGAACAGAAATTTATAACACTATAGAAAATTTATTAGATCAAAAAAAAGAAGTTTCAACTTTAGAAATCATAAAGGCATTGCCATCAGAAGAAATTTCACTAGATATTGATAATTTAATTTTAATAATTTCATCTTGGAAAAATGAATTATCAATGCAACAAGAACTTTTATCCAAATTAAATAAACTTGAAAGAACGAACCAAAATGCCATCAAAAATACTGAAAAAAAATCAACTCAAAATCTAATAAAAATTTATAAAAAAATTTATGCTCCTCACCGAGTGAAACCTTTTGAAATTGAAATATGGAAAAGCAATAAAGCAAATGATGATAAAGAACTGATAATTTTTATGCCAGGACTTGGAGGCGAAATTAATAATTTCAAATGGATAGGCAACGAATTGGCTACAATAGGTTGGCCAATATTATTCATAGATCATAGAGGGAGTAATCTAGAATCATTCATAGAAGTATTAGAAGGTAAGGAAGCAATACCAGGGGGGGCAGACTTTTTCTTATATAGAATTAAAGATTTAGATGCTGTATTGAAAGCTCATGAAAATGGAGATTTTGGTTTACCTAATGATTCTTATATTTTAATGGGGCATTCACTTGGTGCTTTAATAGCACTTTTATATGAAGGCAATAAACCTACTGATCAACTAGAGGAAAAATGTGATTCGGCATTAAAAGACTTTGCGGTAACAAATTTATCTAAATTACTTCAATGTCAGTTGAGCGAAATACCATTCCCTAAGAAAAATAACACCAATAAGGCCAGTGCGATTATAGGTTTTAATTCATTTGGCAGTTTAGTATGGCCAAAAGAAAATAGTACAGGCATTAAAACACCAACTCTTCTAATAGGTGGTACGTATGACCTTATTACACCATTAATGAATGAACAATTTAGAGTTTTTTCTGCTTTAAATAATCCATCAAATAGATTTCTAATTATTGAAGGAGCAAGTCATTTTTCTCCAATAAGAATTATTAAAAGCCATGAAGAAAATAATGACGTCTTCAAAATAAGTGAATCTTTTATTGGTTCAGAGCCCATATTAGTACAAGATTTATCTACGAAATTTATAGTTGAATTTTTAAAAAATATTAAAGACCAAAAGATCCCTAATGTGGTTAAAAACCAAAGAGATTTAGGGCTTGATTTCCATCTTTTAGATCTTGAAACAATAAAAGAAATTTCCGAAAATTAGTACTCTATTCGTGGATCTAAATATGCGATTAAAATATCCACGAAGAGATTTAAAGAGACAATGAGCATAGAGGTAAAAATTACAATTCCTTGAACCAAAGTATAGTCTCTTTGAGAAATAGCCTCATGTAATCTTAAAGCAATCCCTGGCCATGAAAAAGTTACCTCGAACAATAAAGCACCTCCTGCTAATGAGGCCATAGTCAAGCCAGAAATAGTGACAATTGGCAATAGAGCATTAGGCAATGCATGGTTTAAAAATATTTTTTTCCTTGATATTCCTCTACATATAGCAGCATTTACATAATCACTTTTTAATGTCTTATCCAAATTTACTCTTAAAGAGCGGCTGAATATACCACTCAAAAGAAAGCCAAGCGTAATTGAAGGAAGTGCGAGATGATAAAGGCTATCTTTCAAAGCAATAATGTTATTTGAAAGAATACTATCTAAAACTAGAAAACCGGTAATTTGTGGTTGTTGCTGAAATATTGGAAATCTACCCCCAATTGGGGAAATATTAAAAAATACAGAAAATAATAATTGCGCTAACATTGCACCCCAAAAAGGAGGGATCGCATATGTAGCAATTCCTAATATTCTCGCAATATAATCTTTCTTTTTACCTCTATTTCTCAAGCCAATTAATCCCAATGGGAAGCCTATTAGTGTGGCACTTAATATTGAAAAGAATCCAAGCTCAAGACTTGCAGGGAATGACCTAAGAATAATATTTAGGACTGGCTCTTGGGTACTAAGAGATTGGCCAAAATCTAGGTGTAATATATTTTTAATATATGAAAAATATTGACTTATTAAAGGTTCATTTAGTCCCAATTTATTTCTTAGAAATTCCCTTGAAACCTCATCGGCACCAGATCCAAGTATGGCATCGACAGGATCTCCGGGGGCAACTCTCAATAAAATAAATACTAATGAAGAAATTATCCATAACATTATTGGTATTAATGAAATTTTTAATAAGGAATAATTTAGTAGTTTATTTAAATTTCTACTCATCGATTAGCTTAAGATCACTCAATGAAATTATTCCTGCACCATTAAAAATAGGTTTTGATATTTTATTTTGAGACCATGCTTTTTGAGAGGATATCCAAATAGGAATATAAGGGATTGAATTTGCTGCTATTTTTTCAATTTCAACAAGTTTTTCTAATCTGTTAATTCCACTTATATTTTCACTCTCAAGAAATAAACTTTCCACTTTATTAGATCCCCAAAAGCTACCGCTGTAAACTGATTCTCCTTTTTTACATATACCATCAACTATTTCATTACAACTTAAAAGAGGGGTGAGATATGCTTCTGGATCTGAATAAGCACCAGTCCAATCGAGAATAACTGCTGTATAAATTCCTAAACTTAGATTCTTATAAACGGTTGTAGATTCAACCCCATTGAGTTCTATATCAATACAATCTTTCAAAGAACTTTTAATTTCTTCTTGCCATGTCAGAGCAATAAGCTTGTCAGCTGGTACATTCGATCTATAAGTAAGGGGTATTTTTAGAATATTTCCATTGCAATAATTTTCTTTTTGCAATAACCTTCTCGCTTCTAAATAATTATATTTAGGCCAGAGTTCTTGATTATCTTTTTTTAATATCGGAGGAATTATTGATCTAGATGGCTTCCTTAATCCATAACTTACTTTCTCACTAATCAATTTTCTATTAAGACTTTTTGCTAAAGCCAGTCTTAAATTAAGATTACTTAAGGGATAGGAACTAGTTTTAAGGCTTATAAAACTTAATTCAGTGAAAGGGCTATTCCCTTCATTAAACTGTTTATTTTTGCTTAAATTATTTAAACTTTTTCTCTGACTATCATCAATTGAATTTGATAAAAGCACGTCAATTTGTTTACTTTTTAAGGCTCCAAAAAGAGAAGATGAATTTGAATATCCCACAAAATTAACCCCCTTATTTAAGGGCTTTTCACCCCAATAATTCAAATATGGATCAATTGATTGAACTTCATTAGTAAAACTGGTCAGCACATACTTGCCAGTACCAACGAATTTTTCATTTAGAAACTTATCAGAATATTCTTTGTAAAACTTAGGAGATATTGGGGTTAAATTTACTGATGTAAGTAAACCATTTAAAGAACTTGATGGTTTATTCAAATTTATTATGACTGAATATTCACTTGGAGTTTCTATTGATTTAATCTTATTTCCTAAAATATAATTCATCGTTCCAATTCTTTTGAATCTATCAAAAGTAAACTTTATTGCATTTGAGTTAAATGAAGTTCCATCGTGAAAAAAAACATTTTTTCTTAAATTGATAATTATTTGAAGTCTATCCTTTGAAATAATTGGCATCCCCGAGGCCAATTCAGGTATTAATTCTCCGTTAGAATTTAATTCATATAATGTGTCTCCAAGAGAACTGATTAATTGAATTGCTTTAAGAGTATTAGCTCTAGCAGGATCTAAAGATTCAATTTTTCCAGAACTTGCTACTATAATTTTTTTAGATATTCTTTTTGAACCGCAAGAAGTCTGTAAAAAAGAACTTAAAATAATAAATATTGATAGAAAAACTTTTTTTTTCATATTTCTTAAGTACTTAATTATTCTGAAGAATTATTTGAGCAAAAAATTTGTAATGTTATTTGACTTATATCTAAAGCAAATGTTTTTTTAGAATTACAGGCAAAAGGCCACTCTCTCACCCAACAAATTTCTTTACCTATATTTATACCAATTACTTGAAAAGTCTTATTGCTATTTTTAATTTTTACACAAGCGCCTTTGTAAAGGTTTTCAGAACAAATTAAATTATTTTTTTCATTTTTATTATCTAATAGTTTTGAATGAATCATTAAGGTGCTAAAACCAAATACTTACTTTCTTCGGTTTAACAAGCTATAAAGAAATTTGCAAACTATTTTTTTAAATACAACTTAATTGACTTGCAATAATTATTACTTCATTTAGCGAATTTATTTCATCTTTCGATTTCTCAAAATCTCCATTATTCACCTCATGAGTAATAACGACAATTTCAGCTTTGTCCTCACTTGCATCTAGTTGAACAATCGATTCAATGGATACATTATTCTTACCAAAAATATCTCCAATCTTTCCTATTACACCTGGACTATCAAGACAAATAATTCTAAGGTAATTTTTTTTATTTATTTGTGAAGATCCAATGATATGACAGTTTCTCCAGAAATCGAAAGACAATAATGGATCGATTGAATTATTATTTTTTACTGAGGCGGCATGCAGATTTAATATATCTGATACTACTGATGCGGCAGTTGGGCCACTCCCTGCACCTGGACCATACAACATTATCTCTCCAAGAGGATCAGCCTCAATTAATAAAGCATTGTTAACTCCCTTTACTGTTGCCAATGGATGAGATTTTGGAATCAAAGAAGGTCCTACCCAAATATTCAAAGCTAGTGAATCATTACTATTAATTTGTCCCCTTTCGGAGAACGCTAAAAGTTTTATTTCAAATCCTAATTTATTGGCATATTCGATATCCTTGAGATTAATTTTACTAATGCCCTCAGAATTTATCTCCTCTCTTGTGATTTTTCCTCCAAATGCAAGTTCACTAAGAATTGAAATCTTATCAGCAGCATCATGGCCCTCAACATCTGCAGTTGGATCAAATTCTGCATACCCAAGACTTTGTGCCAATTTTAAGGTCTCCTTATAATCAGCTTTTTCATTTGTCATCTTTGAAAGAATAAAATTAGTTGTGCCATTTATTATCCCAACCATTTTTTTTATGCTATTACTTTTTAATGATCTTTTTAAGGGTTCAATTATAGGAATCCCCCCACAAACTGCCGCCTCTGACAATATATAAACGCCTTCTTTAGATGCTGTTTCATATATTTCTTCTCCATATCTTGCAATAACTGCTTTATTAGCAGTTACAACAGATTTTCCTAATTTTAATGAATGCAGAATAATATCTTTCGCCAAATCAACCCCTCCCATTACTTCAACAATTACATCTATGGATGGATCATTAATTAATTCAAATGGATCATCAGTTAATAAATTATTATCTATCTCAATATCCCTTTTTTTACTAAGATCTTTAACTGCTATTTTTGCAATTTTTATTTCTTTTAAAATTGGATGTGAATCAACTTCAGAACTTAATATTTTATAAATCCCTGAACCTACAGTTCCAAAACCTACGATGCCAATTTTGCATTTTCTCATTTTTTATTTCTTTTTACTTTGAGTTTAATTTTATATTATTAGACCTACAAAAATTCATTTGCTTGAGACTGCATTTTCAATAATATGTTTAAAAACCCATTTGATCGTGAAGGTGTTAAGCTTGCTTTCAAACCAGTATCTTCTATAAATTTCTTATCTATTTCAACAACTTCATTAGGTGTTAACTCATTTAGTCCACTAATTAGAAATGCCAACAAACCCTTTGTTATAAGTGCATCAGAATATCCTTCCCAAAATAATTTACCTGCTTTAATAGTTGCCTTAACAAAAACTTCTGAAACGCATCCCTTAACCTTATTTTCTTCAACAAGGATCTTACTATCTGGTTCTTTCAATTTTTTTCCTAACCATAAAATATATTCATATTTTCTCTTTGGATCTTCTGATTTCTTTAACTTTTCAACTAATTTAGATAAATTATTGTAATTTTCTTGATTTTCCATTTTTTAAAACTATAAATTAATCACTTAATGAATTTTCTATTATACAAACATTTCTTTTTCTGTGATAAAGCCCGATAAAGGAATATCCCACTCTGCTCTAGTTAATGGATTCGTACTTACACAATTAGAAGTTAATACTCCAATGCATGGAACATTTCTCCAGTTATTATCTCTCCTTAATTTATCAAAATAACCTCCTCCATAACCTAATCTTGTTAAATTTTTATCAACGGAAAGACATGGAACAAGTATCATGCTTACCTGTGAATAACTTAATGGGGAAGAGTTTTTTGGACTTGGTATCCCCTCATAATCTTTGGTAAGAGGTTTTTCATCCCATGGATAAAATAACATCTCTTTTTTTGCTTTACATCTAGGCAAAGCTAAAGTAAATTTTTTCTTAAGGCTTCTTATATCTACTTCATTTTTTAGAGGCCAATATATTGCTATATAACCAATATTTTTATATCCCTTAACAAATAAATCAACATATAATCTTACATTCTTTTCTACATTTTCTCTTTGATCAAGAGCAATCCCATCTCTTAGTTTTCTAAACGTATCCCTCTCCAATTTCTTATTTTCAAAGATAGTCATATTAAATTTTCAGTTAAAGCCATCTTCATTTAGTTTTGTGAGTGCTATGGCCAATGCATCTGCTGAATCATCAGGTTTTGGAGGTTTGTTGAGATCTAAGTTATACATAACAGCATCAAGGATATCTTGCTTAGATGCCTTTCCAGACCCAGCAATTGTTAATTTTATCTGAGCAGGTGAATATTCACTAACAGGAATTTTTTTAGAGGCCAATACCATCATAATCACGCCTCTAGCCTGCACCACACTAATGGTAGTACTTGACTTGTAGAAGAAAAATTTTTCTACCGCCGCTGCAGTTGGTTTCCAATGATTTATTAATTCATTAAGATCTTGGGATATCTCATAAAGTCTATCTTCTTCTTTTTTATCTTTACCTGTCTCAATAACGCCGCAATCTAATAATATCATTCTTTCATTTTCTATTTCAATTATTCCATAACCAACTCTAGCTAATCCAGGGTCAATCCCAATTATTCTCACTTTAATTAAGCTTCAGCAGACAATTGAAATTTTGAAAGATTTTCTTTTTCATCTAAATCGAATACTTTACAAAAAGCTTGAATGACTCTTTCACCTGAATCAACTTGTTCTAGAGGATCTTTTCTTAGTCTATGTCTTAAAGAACAAGAAATAACCCTTGCTATGTCATCTTCTTGCACTTCAGTTCTGCCCTCAAAGGCTGCAATTGCCCTTGCAGACCTATTTGTAACTATATCTCCACGTAAACCATCAACATCTAGTTCTCCACAGATTGCAGAAATATTCAATCTAAGATCATCGTCCATTTGTACAGAATTTAATATTTCTTGTGCTTTGATAACCTTTTGTTGAAGTTCATCCTGTTGTTTCTCAACACTCAATGAAAACTCGTCAGGATTATCGTCAAAAGAAGTTCTTTGATCTACTACTTGAACTCTTAATTCAGCATCTCTAACTGTCTTAACCTCAACACTCATTCCAAACCTATCCAATAGCTGTGGCCTTAATTCCCCTTCTTCAGGGTTGCCTGAACCAATAAGGACAAACCTCGCAGGGTGTCGAACTGAGACTCCTTCCCTTTCAACTGTATTCCATCCGGAAGCAGCCGAATCTAGAAGTACATCAACTAAATGATCATCAAGCAGATTCACTTCATCAACGTATAGTAAACCCCTGTTAGCTTTAGCCAACAATCCAGGTTCGAATGCCTTAACACCTTCACTCAAAGCCTTCTCTATATCAATGGTTCCACATAGCCTGTCTTCAGTAGCTCCTAAAGGCAAGTCAACCATAGGTACTTGTTTTTGAATACTCTCTAGATTTTCTCCTTGAGTAATTTTTTCCAAAACTTCTTTACTTTGCAAATCAGGATCAACTAGAGAACTATTATATGGATCGTCTTTAACAACATCGATTGCAGGTAACAAATCAGCTAAGGCTCTGATTGTAGTAGACTTTCCAGTCCCTCTATCACCCATTATCATAACTCCTCCAATTCTTGGATCAATAACATTTAACAAGAGAGCCAATTTCATTTCTTCTTGACCAATTACTGCTGTAAAAGGAAAAACTCTTCTTTTCTTTGTTGTAGGCACAGTTTTAGTTTTCTTAAATATTCAAATAATCAATAGATGTTACTTCAGAAAATGTTTTTAGTAAATATCCCATCGAACTAAAACGACAAGTTAATAAAAACTAATCAAATTTATACTTACTTATTTTTTGTTGAATTGTTCAAAAACCAGTTTATTTGATGGACAATTCCTCTTAAAAGATTTATTTCATGCATTGATGTATTTGCCCTTAAAATCGAATTCTTAAATTTACTGATTTTTGGCTTAGAAGTATGTTTTAAGAGATATCCAACTCGCAAAAGCAATTCCTCTATCTCCACAAATGTATCATGTACTTCTTTCGAAGATGCTAAGTTAAAAACTTTTAATTCATTATTTAAATTCTTTTTAGAAGACTTTTTTAACTCATACAAAACTATTGAAACTGCGTGAGAAAGATTTAAAGAGGGATTATTCATAGATGTAGGAATATTAAAAGTCTTATTTGCCAGAAGCAATTCACTGTTAGTTAAACCTCTATCTTCTCTTCCAAATATAATTGCTAAATTATTTATCTTCTTAAAGGATAAAGTCCAATCAAAGATATCTTCAGAAGATCCAAAAAAAGAATCTTTCTTTATATCAATCCTTCCACAAGATGCTAGAACTAAATCACAATCAAAAATTGCTTTTTGAAGATCATCAAAAATCTTACATTGTTCAAGAAATTTTTGACCTTTAAGGGCCATTTTTTTTGCTTCTAATGAAAATATATCGCATTTAGGAGAAACAATTCTCAATTCATCAACCTCAAAATTACTGCATAATCTGGCAACGCTCCCTACATTTAAAGGGCCATTTGGTTCAACTAATATTACCTTTAAATTAGAAAATTTTTTTTCCAAAATCATTCAAGGCTGTGAAGATATTTTAATAAATTGGACATATTTACAGGATCAATTTCAAAACTGGGCATAGGAGGAGTTAGGCCTCCAGTAACTTGTTTTATTATCTCTTTATCATTCAAACGTTGAGTTATTGAGTGTAAATCTGGCCCCACTAATCCTCTTGCTGTAATTCCATGACATCCAACACAATTTATCTTAAAAAGAGCATCTCCTTCCTCAGCAGAGCCATTAAGCTCAAGAGTTTCAATAATATATTCATTATTTTCTTGATGATTCACGAAAAATATTGAAAAACAAATCAATAAAACTGCAAATACAAAAAAAACAATTTTCAAGAATTCTTTTTTAAATTCTCTTTCTGCTGCAGTTGATGAAGATGTTGACACAAAAAATAATCTCTATGTAACAATTGTGAATAAGAAATTCAAAAAAGGCAAAAAAATGATCGAGCCTCTTCTATGTGGAATTGTTTTAGGTTTAGTTCCAATAACTCTTCTTGGATTATTCGTAAGTGCATGGAATCAATACAGAAGAGGTTCAGGGATGCTGGACATTGATTAAAAATGTTAATCTTGACTGCCCATAATTTCTTACATCTATAGTTTCCCACAAAGTACTTTTTTTAATAAATAGGTTTGGAGAATGTTCACAAATAACTGTTGAATCTTTTTTTAAAAAATTACAATTGAATAATTGATTTAAAACTAATTCATGGAAATCCACATTGTAGGGAGGATCTAGATAAACAAAATCAAATTTTAATTTGTTTAAATCCATATTTCTAGATGATAAATTTCTCTCATAATTTGGTTTTGTCCATTTCAAAACGTCTTTACAAATAACTTCGATATCATTTCTCCTATTCTCTATATTCTCCAACGAGAGTATATTTTCTAAGCAAATTTTTGAGTTGATTTTGTTTTTTTCAATTGCAAGTATTTTGCTTGCCCCGTGATTATAGGCTTCACAAGATATGGCCCCTGTTCCACTAAATAAATCTAGCCAGTTACTATTTTCAACTTTATTGTTCAATATATTAAATATGGCCTCTCTCACTCTCAAAGTTGTAGGTCTGGTATAAGAATTATTTGGACTTTGGAGTTTTTTACCACCTATTAATTTTAAGTTAGTCTTCATCCCTAAGCATCTGTTATTGAATATTTTTCAGCCATCTTCTCAAAAGTTTTTCGCCGGTTTTTCCAGATTTTTCCGGATGAAATTGACAGGCCAATAAATTATCATTCTCAATCATTGCAGTTAATTTTTCAGAGCCATAATCAACTTGAGCTGCAATAATATTTAAGTCATCTGGGATTGCATGATAGGAATGTACAAAATAGACCCAATTATTTAATTCTTCAATCCCAAATAAAGTATTTTTTTTTGTTGGTAAAAGTTGGCACCAACCCATGTGTGGGATTCTTTGATTAACAATATTGGGTATTTTGTGTATTTTTCCTTTTAAAATTCCCAGCCCTTGAACTATTCCTTCATCACTAGATTCAAAAAGGAGTTGGAGACCTAAACATATACCAAAAAAGGACTTCCCACTTTTAATCCAATTTTTCAAATCAATTATCAAATCAGTATTTATGAGATTATTCATCGCTGGATCAAAAGCTCCGACCCCAGGAAGTATTATCGCCTTACAAAGCTTGGAATCATTAAAGTTTTTAATTAATATAATTTCTTCTCCAAGACTTTCTAGAGATTTTGTTACAGAATGAATATTACCCATTCCATAGTCTATTAGTCCAATTTTATGCAAAGCTTTTAAATTTACAAATGCTTAGTTAAAGTGCTCGAAAGAGTTGATTTTGGCACGGCACCAACAACCGTATCAACCTTTTGACCTCCTTTAAAGATCATTAATGTAGGAATACTTCTAATTCCGTATTGACTGGCTACATTTGGATTCTCATCTGTGTTTAATTTAAAAACTTTAATTTTTCCTTCAAAGTCTTTTGAGATTTCTTCTACAACTGGAGCGACCATCCTACATGGACCACACCAAGGTGCCCAAAAATCAACCAATACTGGTAGATCACTTTGCAGTACATCCTTGTCAAATGAAGAATCAGTTACGGCTGGAGCTGATGACATAATTTAAGTATTCCTTTTTGAAAATTTAGCAGGCAATTCTTTTAAGTGATGATTTCATTACAGATAAAATAATATAAGTAACAAAATATCTAAAAAAGCCCGATTAATCGGGCGATTTAGTGTGTGAGGAGTATGGGGTTTCCCCCATCATTTCATAATAACTCCTAATTAGAAAATTTTTCAATTTAATACTTAATTCACTAAGGTTTTATAATTTTGCTCTAAATTAACTACTTACCCATCCCAAGCTGCTGAGCTTTTTGATAAACCTTCCCCTCTGTAAGAAGCGATGGTGCGATTACTATTTCAACTTCTTGCATTTCTTTAATATTTTTTGCCCCAAGAGTACTCATTGAGGTTCTAATGGCTCCTAATAAGTTATGTGTCCCATCATCAAGTAAGGCAGGGCCTTTAATTATTCTTTCTAAGGATCCTGTAGAACCAACTTCAATTCTTGTGCCCCTTGGCAATACTGGACTTGGAGTAGCCATACCCCAGTGGAATCCTTTACCTGGAGCGTTTGAGGATTTAGCGATTGGGGATCCAATCATTACTGCATCTGCTCCACATGCTAAACATTTACAGATATCTCCGCCAGTAACAATTCCTCCATCACCAATAATTGGAATATAACGACCACTTTCTTTAAAGTAATCATTTCTTGCCACACTACAATCAGCAATTGCGGTTGCTTGAGGAATTCCAATTCCCAATACTCCTCTTGATGTACATGCCGCTCCAGGTCCTATCCCAACCATCAATCCTGAAACTCCAGCATCCATGAGAAGTTTTGCAACTTCGTAAGTGACACAATTACCCGCTACAACTGGGACATTCATAGATTGACAGAGATCTTTAATATTTAGGGTTTCCTTACCTTCCATACCAAGATGTTCAGTGGAAACAACTGTTCCTTGAAGAAAAAACAAATCTATTTTGGAATTATTAAGTGTTTCTTTAAACTTAATGGCAGCTTGAGGAGTCCCACTAAAAGCTGCTATACCTCCTTTTTCTTTCACCTCATTTATTCTTTGTACAATCAATCCCTCCTTGACCGGTTCACTGTATATTTTCTGCATTAATGGAACAAAATCATTCTAACCAAAGCATCATAGACAGCAGTATCGCCATGAGGGTGGTATTTACCAAGTACTTCTCCTACAACTCTGGCACATTTTCTGTATGGTCTACCGCTAGTCAAGCCAAGTTCATACATTGCATAAAGAATTCTTCTGTGAACAGGTTTTAATCCATCTCTTGCATCTGGAAGAGCACGACCAACTATAACGCTCATTG
>QCIX01000027.1 GCA_003216355.1 Prochlorococcus sp. AG-402-N23
TGTCGGTGCTTCAGTTCTGCATCCAAGAGCAGTAGAAATTGCTCGCAATTATGGAATTCAATTGTGTGTCAAATCAAGCCAAAGTGACTCAAGTGGGACTCTCCTCGAAAGTCAAATCAAACCTCTCCCGCTAAAAAGAGGAAGCTTAGAATTAACAAAAACAGTCAATAGTCTTGAAGTATTGGAAAACCAAGCAGTATTCAGTCTCTCAAATATTCCTGATAGGCCTGGGATTGCTGCGCAAATATTTGAAAAACTTTCAGAAGCAAGAATTAATGTAGATTTAATCATACAAGCGACAAATGATGGAAATAACAATGATATTACATTTACTGTTAGTGAATTAGAAGTTAAAAAGACTGCAGAACAATGTGAACTTATAACTAGTCAATTAGGAGGAGAATATAATCTAAAAACAAAAATGACTAAATTAAGTATTCAAGGAGCAGGCATTATGGGTAGACCTAGTGTTTCAGCTGATTTATTTGATACTTTATCTCAAGCGAATATAAATGTCAGGTTAATAGCTACTAGTGAAATTAAAGTCAGCTGCGTAATTGAAATTAATAATATACCAAAAGCTATTAGATTTGTTGCTGAGAAATTTAAGTTATCCGATACACAAATATTTGTTAATCCAATCAACGAAAAACAAGATCAACCTGAAGTAAGAGGAATTGCATTAGATAAAAACCAAGTTCAAGTCAGTTTTCGAAAACTACCTGATCGTCCAGGTGTAGCAGCATCGATATGTTTAGCATTAGCTGAAAATAATCTACTTTTCGATACTATCGTTCAGTCTGAAAGAATTTCCTCTTTAAAAACTAAGGATATTAGTCTTACAATGAATAAACAAGATAGAGAAAAAGCTAACTTAGTTTTTGAGGACTTAACAAAAAAATTACCCGGATCATACATTGAAGATGGCCCTGCTATAGCCAAAGTAAGTACTGTAGGAGCGGGAATGGCTTTTAAGGTTGGAACGGCTGGAAAAATATTTAGAGCATTGGCCGACCAAAATATCAATATTGAAATGATTGCTACCAGTGAAATTAGGACTTCATGTATTGTCTTAGAAAAAGATTGTGACAAAGCAGTTAATGCAATTCATAATCATTTCGAATTAGAAAAATAAATTCTTTTTAATTATTTCTTGCCAATTTTTGTCTTAATTTTTTGATTCTATCCCTTAAATTTGCTGCTTCTTCAAAATTTAACTCTTTTGCAGCATCTTTCATTTTAATTTCTAACTTTTCTATTAAGTCAGGCAATTCTTCGAGCAAACATTGATGATCACTTGAATTGAGAATTGCGTTAGTTTTGTTGTTAACTATATTTATTAAATCTTTAGATAAACCACCAGAATCTAGTTTTCTGGAAAGTTCTAGAAAAGATAATATTGAATTTTCTATTTTTTTACCTGCAGGTTTTGGAGTAATACCATTGACTAGGTTATATTTTTTTTGAATAGTTCTTCTTCTTTCAGTTTCAGATATTGCTCTTTTCATTGAATCTGTGAAGTTATCTGCATAAAGCAAGGCAACACCTTCAACATGTCTTGCAGCCCTTCCTATTGTTTGAATCAACGACCTTTCTGCCCTGAGAAAACCTTCTTTATCAGCATCTAATATGGCCACTAAAGATACTTCAGGAAGATCTAGTCCCTCTCTTAATAAATTAACTCCTACCAAAACATCATATTCTCCCATTCTAAGGTCTTGAATAATTTCAATTCTTTCAATTGAATGGATTTCGGAATGTAAATATCTAACTCTTACTTTATTTTCAGATAAAAAATCAGTTAGATCTTCAGCCATTCTCTTGGTAAGTGTTGTCACTAGCACTCTTTGATTCTTTTCAGCTCTAATTCTTATTTCAGATAACAGATCTTCTATTTGGCCCTCACTAGGTCTTACATTAATTACAGGGTCTAATACCCCAGTTGGTCTTATAACTTGCTCAATAAATTCACCATCACATTGATCTAATTCCCATTGACCGGGAGTTGCACTTATAAATAACGTCTGTTTTGATTTTTCCCAAAACTCTTCACATTTTAAAGGTCTATTATCTGCAGCACTTGGCAATCTAAAACCATGATCTATTAAAACTTTTTTTCTAGATTGATCACCGTTGTACATCGCATGAAGTTGAGGACATGTTACATGACTCTCATCAACTACCAACAACCAATCTTTGGGAAAGTAATCTATTAAGCATTCAGGAGGTGAACCTTCCTCCCTCCCTGATAAATGACGAGCATAATTCTCAACTCCATTACAATAACCAACCTCTTTAAGCATTTCTAAATCATATTTTGTGCGTTGTTCTAGACGTTGAGCCTCTAATAATTTTCCCTCGTATGCAAATTTATCGAGTTGAGTTTTTAATTCACTTCTAATTGCACTTATTGCACTCTCAAGTCTTTCTTTTGGAGTCACAAAATGCTTCGCTGGGTAAACACTAACTTTTTCCAAACTTTCCAGTATTTCTCCTGTAGTAGGGTCAACATATCTAATAGCCTCGACTTCATCACCAAAAAATTCGATTCTTATTAATCTATCTTCATAAGCTGGACCGATTTCTAAAACATCACCTTTAATTCTGAATCTACCTCTAGTAATTTCAATATCATTTCTAGTATATTGATTTTCAACGAGAGACCTCAAAAAAGAACGTAGATTTATTGATTTTCCCACTTCAAATTTAACTGCTGCTTTTAAATACTCACTCGGTATACCAAGGCCATAAATACAACTTATTGAGGCTACAACAATTACATCTTTTCTTTCAAATAATGAGCGTGTTGCAGAATGCCTAAGCATATCTATTTCTTCATTAATTGAAGCAGTTTTGGCTATGTAAGTATCACTTACAGGTACATACGCTTCAGGTTGATAATAATCGTAGTAAGAAATGAAGTACTCAACAGCATTTTTTGGAAAAAATTCCCTTAATTCATTACAAAGTTGTGCAGCTAACGTTTTATTATGGGCTAATACAAGTGCTGGTCTTCCTGTTTGTTGAATTACATTCGCAATGGTAAATGTTTTACCAGTTCCAGTAGCTCCTAAAAGAGTCTGAAACTCTTTACCAGCATTAACGCCTTTAACTAATTTTTTAATAGCTTCTGGTTGATCTCCATTTGGTTCATAAGGAGCTTGAAGCTTATAGTTGTTCATCAAGCTAGTAGCTAAAGGATATATCTATACTAAGAAATTTTTTCTCCAATTATTGAATTTTTCAAAGATTCTTTTAAGCCTCTAACAACCGCAATCATTGATATTAAATCATCTAATTTATTAACTACAGATCCAACGCCCACTGCTGAGGCTCCAGAGGATATTGCTAGTGGACAAGTTACCTGGCTTAATCCAGAGGCACTCATGATTGGTATATTCAGAGATTGTTTCTTAAATTCTTGATAAATAGCATAGGTAGCTGCAAGAGTTGGTACTGATTTTTCAAAAAAGCCTTGAATTCCTGGAGAGTAAGGAGTAGAACTAGTACCACCTTCTGTTTGAATAATATCAACACCTTCTTCCACTAGCTTTACAGCAAGATCCACTTGTTTATCAATAGGCATAGTATGAGGAACAGTTACTGATAAAGGAACATTAGGCAATAAATCCCTCGTCTCTTTTGTGATATTTAAAACTTTTTTATCCGAAAAATGAATGCCTTTTTCATAAAAAGTATCGTAATTTCCTATCTCAATTAATGATGCTCCTGCTTTTACAGAATCTTGAAAAGATCGAGGTACTACTGAACTAACACAAACGGGTAGTGTTGAATTCTTAAGTGCTAAATCAACGAGTTCAGGTTTACAAGCAATATCTACAAGATCTGCACCTCCTAATGAAGCAGCCTCAACAATTATTTTCACAGAGTGAATATCGTAATTATTCAATCCTGAAATAACTTTGAGTAAAGATTTGCTTCTTAACTCTTCTTTGATTTTTTGTGGCAAAAGATTAATCAGACTCATTTACTTAATGAATTTATTACCCGATTGTGACATTGTTTTAGTAAAACAGTGCATTTTTTAAAAAATATTATCTGAGAAACACAAAATGACTGATAAAAAATTAACTCAGAAAAATTGGTCATCATGGCATCATCAGCTTCATAAGGAAATTCTTACCAAAAAAATATTAATTCCCAAAGGATCCAATATTTTGATAAGTGTTTCCGGGGGACAAGACTCAATGGCCTTATTAACCCTAATTAATGACCTAAAAAAACTACATAATTGGTCTATTGGTGTTTGGCATGGTGATCATCAGTGGCACAAAAAATCCTCACTATATGCTCTTGAATTAAAAAGTTATTGCGAAGATAAAAATATTTCATTCTCTTTTGATCAAGCAAATAAAGAAAGTATTTCTTCAGAAGAAAAAGCACGAGAATGGAGATATAAAAAATTATGTGAAAGAGCCAAAACTTTATTAAACAAAAACCAGCAAAAACATAATATTTATTTGTTAACTGGTCACACGAGTAGTGATAATGCAGAAACATTTATACTCAATTTATCTAGAGGGAGTAATTTTGCCGGTCTGAGTAATATTGAGAGCAAAAGATTAATAGAAAATCAAATTTTCTTAATAAGACCAATATTAATTTTCAGTAGGGAAGATACAAAACAATTTTGTAATGATATGAAGATCCCAGTCTGGGAAGATCCTACAAATTCAGATCTTAAATTAAAAAGAAATTTAGTTAGAAAAAAAATTATACCTACCTTAGAAGTTATCTATCCTGGGTGTTCTGAAAGAATAAATAATTTTTCCCAAAAAATGAGCAACTACAATAATGAACGTAATGATCTTAGTGAACTAGCATACCTATATTGTAAAGATTTAAGAGGGATCAATAGGAATATCTTAAATAGTATGTGTATTGAAGCGAGGTGCACAATCTTAAATAGATTTTTAAAAGAAATATGTGCAAAGCAGTATAGTTCTAAAAATCTGACAAAATTAGCAACCTCAATTTATGAAAAAAATAAAGGTCAAATTAATTTGCAAGAGTTTTTAAAAATTGTTTGGAATAAAAACTATATAAATTTTGAAAAAAGTTAGGATGTGACAGCAGATCTTCTTCTTCTTGTTCTACCTTCAAATGAATCTTCTTTAGCAGTCTCAGCTGATGGATTTTGTGAAACTTTTGAACTTTTTGGGGTATTTTGTCGGATATTTGAACTATTTGGATGATTATTATTTGATTTCTTATGGAAATTATTATTTCTATTTCTATTGGAAAAATTTTGCTCTTCAGTAATCTTTGGAATATAAGCACGAGTTCCACTTGGAGCAGGTTGAACTAAACACAAAATAAGTGGTTCAACTTGTAATTCTCTTCTCATTCTTCTAGATAAACCATTTTCAATTTCTCTTTGTACACCAATCCAATCTACTTCAAAATTATTCGGCCCAGTTTGTCTGGATAATTGTTTCCATCTATTTTCTAAGACCCAGCTTATTTCTCGTTCTGTCCACATAGACATTTTTCTTGGCTCTGCAGTCGTAACAACTCCTCTTAAATTTACTCTGGGAGGCGCAACCATCTTTCCATCTGTACTAATAGGAGCTAAAACAGTTACTACACCATCCCCAGCTAATTGCTGCCTTTCCTTTAATACTCGAGCATCTACTATCCCATTTCGTGAGTTATCAAGAAGTTCAACACCAGCTTTTACAGGATCACCCTTTTGAATAGAATTAGGTGTTAACTCAACTACATCTCCATTTTCAATGATTAAAATATTGTCCTTTGGAACCCCCATAGTTTGTGCACTCTTGCCATGACAAACAAGCATTCTATGTTCTCCATGAACAGGAACAAAAAACTTAGGTTTTGCAAGTGCCAACATTAACTTTTGATCTTCTTGAAAACCATGACCAGAAACATGAATATTCTCACCCTTTCCATAAACAACCTTTGCTCCGAGTTTCATTAATCTATCTATTGTATTAACAACAGAAATAGTATTACCAGGAATTGGGCTGGCTGAAAATATTACAGTATCAGTAGTCTTAAGACGAACATGCTGATGTTCGCCACGAGATATTCTGCTTAACGCTGCTAGGGGTTCTCCTTGACTTCCAGTCATTAATAATAAGGTCTCTCTGTCTGGCAAATCTCTAATTTGCTTAATAGGAACAAACAAATCGTCTGGACATTTCATATAACCAATATCTCTCGCCTTAGCAATAACATTTATCATCGATCTACCTAACAAACCGACCTTTCTTCCATGTTTCATGGCCAACTCTAAGATCATTGTCACTCTATGAACAGAACTAGCAAAAGTGGTAAGGATAACTCGTTCTTTTGCTTCAGCAATATGTTTTTCTAAAGAGGGATAGATAGTCTTCTCAGAAGGACAAAACCCTGGAACTTCTGCATTAGTAGAATCACTGAACATGCATAAAACACCCTTCTCTCCATAATGCACCATTCTTTCAATATCAAATTGCTCTCCATCTACTGGCATATGATCAAACTTAAAATCTCCTGTGAAAATAATTGTGCCAACAGGTGTTGTAACTGCTAAAGAAAAACTATCGCAAATAGAATGGGTATTTCGAATAAATTCAACCGAAAAATGTTGTCCAACTTTTACAACATCTCTTGGATTTACTGTCTGTATAGTTGTTCTATCAGATACCCCTGCTTCTTCCATTTTTCCTCTAAGCATCGACATTGCCAGTCTTGGGCCATAAATAATCGGAATATTAAAATGCTTTAGATGATGAGAAATACCTCCAATATGATCTTCATGACCGTGAGTGACGATCATTCCTTTGATTCTTCTTTGATTTTCTTTTAAAAAAGTTGTATCTGGCATAACAACGTTTACGCCATGCATACCATCAGATGGAAAAGCTAGGCCTGCATCAACAAGCATCAATTCATCACCATATTCAAAAACACAAGTGTTTTTTCCTATTTCATGTAATCCTCCAAGAGGTATTACGCGTAGAGCTGGCGTATTACCTTTAGATCTAGATGAATCATTAGTAGATCTATTTACAGTTGAATTTGTACTTGATTGCATAATTTTGAAATTTATGAAGGTCTGCTTGTAATCAAATAAGGTTTATTTAAATTTAATTATCAAGTTAAATATAATCCCTATTGTAGGGATTTCAGGATAAAAGATAGTTGCTTTTTCATGTCATTGCTTAATGGTGACAAAGGACTTCTAGGATTACCCACATTCCATCCAGATAGCTGCAAAGCAGCCTTAATTGGGATTGGATTAGTAGTCATAAAGAGTGCTTTGAAAAGAGGCTGAAGTTTTTCGTGAATAGCAAGCGCATTGGAAACCTCTCCACTTTGAAAGGAATGAATCATCTCTTTCAATTGCAATCCAACCAAATGACTTGCAACACTTACTACTCCTACAGCACCTACAGATAACATTGGAAGCAACAATGAATCGTCGCCACTATATACAGAGAGTTCGGAGCCACAAATAGCTCTTAGTTCTGTTACTTCTTCTATTCTACCGCTTGCAGCTTTAATACTGAGAATATTTGAAAAATCCATAAGTTTCTTTACAGTATCAGGTAATAAATTGCATCCAGTCCTTCCTGGAATGTTGTAGAGCATTAGAGGCAAATCCTTTGCAGAATTAGCAATAGAACTGAAATGTTTATAAAGACCTTCTTGAGGTGGCTTATTGTAATAAGGAACAACGACCAAAGCACCGTCGGCACCAGAGTCGTAGGCTTTTTTTGTAGCTTCCACAGCCTCACTTGTACAGTTACTACCAGTACCAACTATTACTTTACAGCTTGAATCCAAAGATCCTTTTACCGCAATAAATAAATCATGCTGTTCAGTCCATGAAAGAGTCGGAGATTCTCCAGTAGTACCACATAACACTATTCCATCGGAACCATTCTCAAAAAGATAATTTGAGAGTTTTATAGCTAGTTCATAATCTACATGTCCATTTTCAGTAAATGGAGTAACCATTGCAGTCAATATTTTTCCAAATAGTGGGTTATTACACTCAGTTTTGTCTGACATCATTTTTTTGGAATTAATAACTCAGCTATTTGCACAGCATTAAGAGCTGCGCCTTTTCTTATTTGATCTCCACATAACCATAACTCTAATCCATTAGGCTGACTTATATCAGTTCTTAGCCTACCAACAGCAACATTATCCGTTCCCATAACGTCATTTGGCATAGGAAATCTATTATTTTTGTAATCCTCAATAATTTCAATTCCTGGAGATTTTTTTAATTCTTCAAGAGCATCTTTAGGCTCAACTACTCCGGCAAATTCAATATTAATCGATTCAGAATGTGCTCTTAGCACTGGAACTCGAACACATGTAGCAGAGATCTTTAAATCAGCAATATTTAATATTTTCCTAGTCTCATTAACCATTTTCATCTCTTCTTCGCAGTAATTATTTGCAAGCATGGGTGAATTATGTAAAAACAAATTAAAAGCCAGTGAATATGGCAAAACTTCACTTTTTAGAGGATTACCCTGAAGATATTTTTCAGTTAAAAGTTTTAGTTCCTCCATCGCTAATTGGCCTGCCCCACTTACAGATTGATATGTTGAGACAACAATTCTTTGAATAGTAGAAAGTTTATTTAATGGAGCTAAAACTAATGTCAACAAAATTGTAGTGCAGTTTGGATTAGCTATTACCCCGTCATGATTAAGTGCTTCACTAGCATTAACTTCAGGAACTACAAGAGGTACATTCTTATCTAATCTGAAAGCACTTGAATTATCTATCAATAAAGCATTTTGTTCCATAATGCTAGACAACCATTTTTTTGAAATAATTCCACCAGCTGAAGCTAAAACTAAATCAAGATTAAGAAATTCTTCCTTAGTTGTTTTTTTTGTAACTAATTCTTCACCTTTCCAAATAATTTTTTTCCCTTCTGAACGCTCAGAAGAAAGCAAGACCAATTCTGATATTGGGAAATCACGTTGTTCAAGAATTTTGAGTAATTCAGATCCGACAGCACCTGAAGATCCTAAAACAGCAACTTTTAATGGCCTATTAGGCAAAAACGGAGATTGTCTCACACTTTAAAATGATTTTTATAAATAGATTGACTATTTTTTTACTTTATCAAAAAAATAACTTTCAAGGAAATCACATAATGTGAAATAATTAAGTTTCGGCTTTTAGTAATAAATAAAAAAAATGGCTAAAGAAGCATTAATAGTCAAAACAACTCCTCTGCCTCAAAGTAGAATCTCATTTCAATTAGAAATACCATCTGAGACATGCAAAACATGTGTAAATGAGACAATCATTTCAATTAGTCGTTCGGCTAAAATTCCAGGATTTAGACTTGGAAAAATTCCTAAACAAGTCTTAATCCAAAGAATTGGAATCACACAATTACATGCTTCTGCTCTAGAAAAAATTATTGATAAATCATGGCAAGAAGCGTTAAAAATAAAATCTATAGAGCCACTAAGTGAGCCAGAATTGGTAGATGGATTTGAATCTTTACTTGCAAAGTTTAGTCCTGAAAAATCACTTAAGGTTACTCTTCAAGCTGATGTTGCCCCAGAATTAAAACTAAAAAAAACCAAAGGACTAAGTGTTGAAATCTCAAAAACAAAGTTTGATCCTAAGTCAATAGATGAAGCGCTAGAAAAATCTAGAAGTCAGTTTGCAAATATTATTCCAGTTACCAATAGAGCAGCAAAATTAGGAGATATTGCTGTAGTTAGTTTCAAAGGAAAATATAAAGATTCTGGTAAAGAGATTGATGGTGGAACAAGTGAATCAATGGATCTTGAGTTAGAAAAGAACAAAATGATTCCCGGTTTCGTTGAGGGAATCGTAAAGATGAAAATTGGTGATACTAAAACACTTAACCTTAAATTTCCTGAAGATTACTCTCATGAGGATTCAAGAGGCAAAGAGGCAATCTTTGAAGTAAATCTTAAGGATCTTAAGGAAAAAGAATTACCTGAACTTAATGATGATTTTGCCAAACAGTCTGGCAACAAAGAATCATTAAAAGACTTAAAGAAAGATATTGAAAAGCAACTTAAAGACAATTTTGAAAAAACTCAAAAAGATATCAAAATTGAAGCTTTACTAGATGCCTTAACAAACGAATTGGTTGCTGAAATTCCAAAATCTATGATTGATATAGAAGTGAGAAATAATATTGAACAAACCGCTCAAAGATTTGCTCAACAAGGTCTTGATGTTAAATCTACTTTCACACCGGAATTAGTTAAGTCATTAGCAGAGTCCACAAGGCCTCAGGCTGAAAAAAATGTTCAAAGAAATTTAGCTTTAAAAGCATTAGCTGAAACAGAAAACATAAAAGTTGAGAAAGATGAAATTGATTTAAAAATGAAAGATTATGAAGATGCAATCTCTCAATCTTCGCAACAAATAGATATTAAAAAATTAACAGAAGTAATAAGCAACGATTTACTCAAAGAAAAATTAATAATTTGGCTTGAAGAAAATTCTGAAGTAAAAGAAAAAACTACAAAAAAACCTAAAGTTAACAAACCATCCAAAACAACAAAAACAACAAAAACCACAAAAACTACAAAAACTCAAAATAAAAAAGAAAAAAAATAATTTATGAAATTTCTTACTAATTAAACAAAAACCCCTTAAATTATTTATAAGACGAAAACTAATTTGTGAACTCAGAAAAAAAACATTTAATCCAAAGCTCAATAAGTTCTTACGAAAGTAATAATAAAACTATTGCTGCTGTCCCTACCGTTATAGAACAATCAGGTAGAGGAGAAAGAGCTTTTGATATATATTCAAGACTATTGAGGGAGAGAATAATTTTTTTAGGTACTGGAATTAATGATCAAGTATCTGACTCACTTGTTGCACAATTATTATTTCTTGAAGCGGAAGATCCCGAAAAAGACATACAAATATATATTAATTCTCCTGGAGGCTCAGTAACTGCAGGAATGGCCATATACGATACTATGCAACAAATATCCCCTGATGTAGTGACAATATGTTTTGGAGTAGCGGCAAGTATGGGGGCATTTCTACTTTCTGGAGGAGCAAAGGGGAAAAGATTGGCTTTACCTAATTCTAGGATTATGATTCATCAACCTCTTGGAGGTGCACAAGGTCAAGCAGTAGAGATTGAAATACAAGCTAAAGAAATACTTTTTCTCAAGAAAACATTAAATTCGCTTTTAGCAGAACATACTGGTCAACCTTTAGAAAAAATTAATGAAGATACAGAAAGAGATTACTTTTTATCTCCCTCAGAAGCAGTCGAATATGGATTAATTGATAAAGTTATCAAAAAGTGACAAGGGATACTGATTTTTTAAGAATATGATGACGAATCGATATTTATAAGCAATCCTAGTGAATAGGGAATATTTAACACCTTTCAATTTAAAAACTTATAATCGATGGCTAAATTCGACGCCCATCTTAAATGTTCATTTTGCGGGAAATCACAAGACCAAGTAAGAAAGCTTATAGCTGGTCCTGGGGTTTATATCTGTGATGAGTGCATAGATCTTTGTAATGAAATTCTAGATGAAGAACTACTTGATAATCAAGCGATCACAAACAACTCTCCGCAAGTAAAAAAGAAATTACCAACTGATAATCCAAAAAAATCTGTTCCTTTAGAATTAACCTCAATTCCTAAGCCATTAGAAATTAAAAGTTTTCTAGATAATCAAGTTGTTGGACAAGAATCTGCAAAAAAAATATTATCAGTAGCCGTATACAATCACTACAAGCGATTAGCTTGGAAAGTTAAAGAAGATAGTAAAAATAATAATTCAACAGATTCACAAGCAACTAAATTACAAAAATCAAATATTTTACTCATCGGCCCTACTGGCAGTGGAAAAACATTATTGGCGCAAACTTTAGCAGAGTTTCTGGATGTTCCTTTTGCAGTAGCTGATGCAACGACTTTGACAGAAGCTGGATATGTTGGGGAGGATGTTGAAAACATACTTTTAAGACTTCTACAGAAATCAGAAATGAATGTAGAACTAGCTCAAAAAGGAATTATTTATATTGATGAAATAGATAAAATTGCAAGAAAAAGCGAGAATCCTTCAATTACTAGAGATGTCTCTGGTGAAGGAGTACAGCAAGCATTATTAAAAATGCTTGAAGGAACTATCGCTAATGTGCCACCACAAGGCGGAAGAAAACATCCTTATCATGACTGCATCCAAATTGATACGAGTCAAATATTATTTATTTGCGGGGGAGCTTTTATAGGTTTAGAGGATATCGTTCAAAAGCGTATGGGTAAACACTCTATAGGATTTACCACCAATTCAGATCAAAACAAAGTTGATACAAAAAAAATAGTAGACCCAAGAGATTCCCTAAAAAATTTAGAATTAGATGACTTAGTGAAATATGGCCTAATTCCAGAATTTATTGGAAGAATTCCAGTTTGTGCTGTATTAGATCGTCTTACTAAAGAAACTTTAGAATCTATTTTGACTCAACCAAGAGATGCATTAGTAAAGCAATTCAAAACTTTGCTAAGTATGGATAATGTTGAATTATCATTTGAGCCTGATTCTGTTGAAGCGATAGCAAATGAAGCATATAAAAGAAAAACAGGTGCAAGAGCATTAAGATCAATAATTGAAGAGCTAATGCTAGACATAATGTACACTTTGCCTTCTGAAGAAAATGTAA
>QCIX01000028.1 GCA_003216355.1 Prochlorococcus sp. AG-402-N23
AGCTGTTGCATTATCTGCAGGAGTACTACTGCTTAAGGTTGGAGCTGTTGAATCTCCTATTGCATCGGATTGAGTGAGGTACATATCCCCAATAGGAATAGTTTCACTTACGCCATTTTTCGTCCAATGGAGTCTTGCAATTGCCCCTCCAGCATGCTCAAAAAAATCAAATCTAAGCCATACTACATCTCCTTGTGTGAGTGAAATAGCACTAGTAGATCTAGTTTGTTCCCCGTGATAATTCCAGTCACTGTATGAACCTAGGAGCGTACCGCTTTCATTATTTGAATAAACTTTAAGTATTTGTCCGTCATCAGTTGAAGTTTTAAAGTAATAGGTTCCAGTTTCTGGAATTCTTATATAAGTCTCCCAACGTATACGAAAATAGTCATTAAGACCTTGACTGCTAAAAGAGGTACTATTTTCATCTACAGAGGTAGTGTAAGTATTAGGTGTTCCAAGACCACTATTGTCAGAGGGAGGTTGTACTGAGTTTCCAGATGTATAGTTTGTGGTTATGTATTGATATAAACCATTAGTTAAATATTCAGGAAAATTACTTATTAGATTATTTAATTCTGAATTCTTTATTCCTTCTAAACTTTTACCTTTTCCTAACTTTCCATTACTAGCATTAACTTTTAGATTCAGGCATCTTTCTAAAGCATCTCTAATACCATTAGTAGAGCCGCCATAACAACTCCAAAGATTTATTTGATGTTCATTTAACTTGCTATTATTTTTTAACGAAGAAAGTTCTTTCTCTAAAGATAAAGAATTATATCCATTACCAATATCAATAAAACCAGGACTTCCATGAGCAACAATATTAATGCTTTTTGAACCCTCTTCTAAAACATAATTTATTGCATCTAATAAATTGTTTGCACAAAATTTTCTTTCAATATTTTTATCAAAATAATTAATTAATGATTTTGATGTAATTATCCATTCAGAATCTTTACCTAAAGTTTTTGCAAATACAATCTCATTCTCACAGACTCTTTTAATTAAATTATTATTTTTAATTTTTACTAAACTAGAAAACATTGTAAAAAAATAGATTAAAGTTTTAATCTATAGCTTGTATATCTTTGAGGATAGTTTTCATTTCTTGCAGCATAGAATTTTTACTTATATTTAATAAATTAATGGTATCGCCTTACATTTTAATTTGAAGATCTACAGTTTTTAATCCATTTATAAGATTTTTTGCCTCTTCAGGAAGATCATCAAAATTGTATTCAATATCATCGAATTTAAGCTTTGTAATCTTTTTTTCTTCTTGACTCATTTGACTTCCCAATTTTTTTATTCTAATTATTTTCAAAAAAATAAGTCATTTTATGATTATTCAAGGATATTTTTTTTCATTTTTTTTTATTTTAATTATTATTTGAACAAATATAAAAAATAGCATTTCAGAAGATTATTAAATTAAAAAATGATTAATTTTGTATTAACTCCAGATTGGGTAGAAGCTATTTTGGGAACTATAGAAGGGCTTTCTTTCATTTGTTCTTCTCTTATAGTTTTAAGATACATTATCGTAGCACTTTCGATAGCGAATTTTTTCTTTTGTTATTGGGTTGGCCTTGAAACGGCAGAGCACGTTTCTATTTTATTATTAGCAATACTGCATTTTACATTAAATATTTATATGATTTCTATTTATTATTATTCAAGATCTATAAGATCTGTTCCACTAGGTTGGAGAGAAACATACAAAAAATATTTCTCCATATTTCTCCCTTTTGAATTTAAAAATATGCTCAAATTCGGGAATATTATTAAGCATAAAAAAGATACGCCTTTAAAACTTGTCAATAAAAATAGTGAATTTCAAAACCTTGCATTTATAGTTCAAGGAGGTGCCTCGATAACAATTGATAAAGAAGTTGAGGTTGCGAAACTAAACAAAGGTGATTGGATTTCAGAATTTTCTTTTATTACAGGAGATAAGACTTCCGCTAATGTAGTTTCTAATGATATTTATGCATTAAGTTGGAGCAAAACTACTCTTGAAAAATTAAAAGATAGAAAACCTGAATTATTTGAAAAACTCAATGCACTAATAGCTAAAAATTTATGTGAGAAATTAATTAGATCAAATAAAAAGTAAAACTTTTACTTATTTAAGGCTTTAAATTATCTCAAATACCTCTACTAAACTTTCCCTACCTTTTACTTTACAAGGGCCCCATTCTTCTAAATTAAAATCTGAACTATTCGCAAAATTAAGACTTTCTTTTGAGACTAAAATTCTACAATTATTTTTCATATTTTCTTTATTCAAAGATTCCAACCTTGCAGCAACATTTACACTATCTCCAATTAAAGCGTACTCAATCTTTTCAGAACCTCCCATTGATCCAGTAATAATTTTTCCACTATGAATTCCAATTCTTAATTTTATTAATGGCAAACCTTCAGCCTCTAAATCCTTCTTAAGTTTCTCAATGGCTTCTCTTATTTCCATTGCAGTTTTAATTGCTTCATTAGAGGACTGTTCGTAGGTTTTTTTTACTGGAGCACCAAATACAGCAAGAAAACCGTCACCTGTAAATTTATTTACCATTCCTCCATTCTCAGAGATAATTTTTACAAACCTTTCCATACCTCGATTCAACCAATCTAATAATTCTGTTGGATTCATATTTTCAGAAACAGAACTAAAGCTAACTGTGTCACTGAATAGAATTGTTACAGGTAGCTCAGTTCCAGGAAATCTACCATTTTCAAGTAAAGAATCTTTTTGATTCCATAACTCTTCTGCAACTTCAGGAGATGTAGTTTGCCCTAATAATTTCTGCATTAAAGCTTTTTGTTTTTGTTGCTCAGAAGCTTTTCTAAGCCAAGAAACACTTGAAAAAGCAATTGCCCCAATGACAGGTAATGCAAATTCAATCCAATATCCGTTTACGAATGCAAAATAAACTAATAAAGATAAAAATCCTAAAGCAGTTAAAACTACAAAAAATCCAGTACTTATTTTTTTTGTTTTTTCTATAAAAATACTTATAAGAGAAACGTAAAAAATAATCCCAATAAGTTCCATTAGTGGATTTATTGTATTTATTTTTAGTGGAGAATTATTTTGGAGTGCCAATAATTGATTAGCTCTATGAGCGTGAATTTCAGCACCACTTATCAATAAACTTTTACTGTCCGTTTCAAATCTACTTGAAGGTATTGCAAATACGTCCTTCAAAGAAGGGGCCGTAGCTCCAATAACAACCATTTTATCTTTCAATTTTTCAGAAGAAATTTTATCTTTTAAAATGTCGTCCAAACTATATATAGGAATATAATTTTTCTCTGGATAATTTATAAATATTTGAAAGCCGTTTGAATCAACATTTGTATAACCTCCTGAAAAATTTTTTATTAAAGGAATTTCATTTTTATAAAATTCATCTTCTAAATCAAATTTTTTTCTATTTAAATATTGATTAATTTCTACCATTCTCATGGGAACACTTATATATTCTGCGCTTAAATTATATTTTTTCCTATTAACTCCTACTAAATCTCTACGCACTACATTATCTGTATCTATTGGCATATCATTAAAAGCCATTCTGCTTAAAGGGAATTCTGGAATAGAGGAAATTCCCTCAGCTACGTTAAATATGCTTATTACTTTTGAATTTGATCTAGAATATAAAGCTAACGATTTAGCTCCTTCACCAACTCCAACATTTCTATATAAATCAAGAACTATTGAAGAGGATTCAGCTTTATCAAGTTTTTGAATTGTCTGTAAAAGATATTTATCGTCGATTGGCCAACCATATTTCTCTATATCACTTTCAGATATTCCAACGACAATTGATGGTGAATCATATGAATATTTCTTTGGAAATTTAGTTTTTAGACTATCAAAAATTAATAAGTCAATATTTTGAGAAACTCCACTTAAACCAATAAAAGTAGATCCCCCTAAAGCAACAATATAAAAAGAGGTATTAATTATCGTCTTTAAAAATTTTTTTAACATTAAATCATAAAATAGTTTATTAAACTTGTTCTAAGCTTTTACAATCAACATAGATTTCTTCTGACCAATTTTCATCAAATAATTCATTAATTTGAAATTTTTTATTAAGTTCATTTTGAGAAATATTTTTGCCACAATATTTTGATAACCATAAAATTTTATCTTCACTATTATTTTTTTTCTGAAGAGATTCTGGAGCAATTAATGATATTGCAGGGGGAGAATTATCTTGTATAAAATCAAACCCAAAGCCATCAAAACTTTCTTCATTATCATCACTACACTCAAATGCAGATTCCCAAGTAAAAGGGAATTTCTTTTTTGGAATATTTAAAAGTATAATTTTTTCTGATGAATTTGAAATAAATAGCTCATCAATTTCTGGAGAAGGGCCGTTAAAATTTCCATCAGGAGAAGAATATGGTTTGAAAGCAATTTTGACATCCTTTGGGGAACTTGAAGGACCTATTATTAAAGCAATTTGGCCCTCGGAATTATGAAAAAGAATATTATTATCGGGTACCAAATGCATTATCTTTCGCGCACTACACTCTCCGCGTGTTCCACCTCCCAACCTTCTTCCTGGGAAAGCAGACCCAATATTAATTTCTTGAGACATTAAATATTTAGGAAATATCGATGAAAATAAAATTAAAGCAGAAATTAATATTTTTTCCATATTAAATTATTTAAATTCAATTATTCATAACATAACAAAATTTACCAAGGAGAACCCATTAATTCGATTCCAGCCCAAAAGAAAGGATTACTTAAACCATTTCTAATAATTCTTTTTTGGGAGTTATTTAATTCAGAAAGAAGTACTTTATCATTGATACCAATAAGTGAATCATTCTCTAATCTTATTTTTTCTTGAGCAAAAGCTTTTCTTGTCATTTGCATCGCTTCTGCTTTTGGAATTCCTATATCTAAAAAACTATACATTTGAACAAAATAAGCCGAGGTCATTACATCATCCACATACCATAATGTTCCAATAGCACTTTTACTGCCTGATTGAAGAGCTAAACCAGTAAAACCTAATTCTGTTTCTTGATCACCTACCGCTGTTCTACATGCACTTAATACAATTAATTCAAATGGGTTATTTATTCTTCCTTTCCTTAAAATTGAAAATTTATCTAAGCTTATTGGATCTGTTCCAGAAAATAATTGAGAAGCTTTTGGACCGCCGGGTTTAAATTCTGCATGAGTAGCTAGATGAATTTTATCGTATTTTTCTTCTAAAGCTTTTTCGAAAAAAGTTTTTGGAGTAAATTTTTTATCAATTACAATCTCTTTATTTATTGGAGAACCAATATTATTCAATTCTTGACTCACCAAAGGTAATGGAGCTAATTCTTTAAATTGAGAAGCCCCAATTGCTAATATTTTTTTATTTCTATTCATTGAAATATCTAAATTAGTTAAAGATAAAGATGGTGTTATTGAAAAAGCATATTTTTCTCCAAAATATTTAACACCATCATGCAAAGCTCCAAATGGAACTGCCTGTAGTCCCCTATCAGCTGAAATAAGTAGGGTTGTTATTTTTTCTTTATTCAAATCTTCTTCAACACTTTTTATTAGAATTTCATGTAAGACTCTTGCAGGAGAACTTTCGTTATCAACATTAAGATTTTCTTGCCTTGATAATTGAGAATATAAACCTCTAAGATTTTTAGCAAATTTTTTAGTTACTAATTCAACTCTTTTACCTATCACATTCCCATTTGCAAAGATAACGGTTAAATCTAAAAATGCATCTGAATTTTTATCTATTGTTTTTCCTTTTGCAGGTGTAAATTGAATATGCATTATTGCAGGATTATATTTTTCTTTTTCAAATATAAATTCTGGATTTCTTAAATTTGAATCTTTAGACGCATAAGCAATAAGGTCTTTGTCATCTATATATTCTGATATTAATTTTGTCGATGTAATTCTTTCTTTAGCCTTAATTATTGACTGTTGTAAATCAGCCGTAGATTTTGTTTTGCTTTTGAAGGAGCCTCCTAGATTCAATGAATTAATGGCTCTATTGGAGGCCAATAATTCTGATTTCTTTAGGTTATTAATAATAGCTTTCCTTTTAATTTCAATAATATTTGAAATACCTGCCAAGGATTGAGCTGCAGTTATTTTAATTTTTTTAATTTTTTCCTTTTCTCCTAAAGCTAAATTTTTATTTGATTGATTTGCTGTTGTTCCTTTCTCTGAGGAATCAGATTCTTCATCAGAGGAACTTTCATCAGAGGAACTTTCATCAGAGGAGCCTTCGTCAGAAGAACTGTCATCAGAAGAACTTTCTTCAGAAGAACTTTCTTCAGAGGAACTTTCTTCAGAAGAACTTTCGTCAGAAGAACTTTCGTCAGAAGAACTTTCATCAGATGAACTTTCACCAGAAGTACTTTCTTCAGAAGAACTTTCACTAGAAGAACTGTCATCAGAAGAACTTGAACTATCACTACTTGAACTATCACTACTTGAACTATCACTACTTGAACTAGAAGCACTATCAGAACCACCACTAGAAGAAGAACTTTCTCCAGAAGAGGATGCAGAACTACCACTAGAAGATGATGAAGAACTGGGACTAGATGATGATGAACTTGAACTAGATGATGATGAACTCCCTGATGACATAGCAACTCGAGAACCACCACCAGATGATGAAGCACTTACAGAAGAAGTTGTAGGTCTAGCAACTGCCACTGTTGTATTTACTCGAACAACAGGCGCTTTTAATTCCGCTCCTCCCAATGATTCCTTTGCTTTATCTTGAAGGGAAATTATTTTGCCAGCATTTGGATCAAAAATAGGGTCAGGAAAATTTTCAAGCTTGTAAGATAGAGATAATTCTCCAGGTCCATTTTTATAAATATTTGAAGAATCATTACCTATTATTCTTCCATCAAACTGAGAATTGGAAGCTTGATTTATTAAGAGATAATTAGTTAACTTACCAGAAGTGTTTTCACTAAATAAATAGTCTTTTTTAAGTGGATTTATAAAAATTGATCCTTTACCTTTCAATCCGCCCGGAGCACTAAGGAATAACCCCCCAGATCCAGTATTTATATTTGCATTAACTTCAATTTCATCATCAGCAATTAATTTTAATAAGCCTTGCCCTTCTGAAAAATCAATATTGCTAGTTATCTTTATGTCACCCTCTTCACTTTGTCTATCATCTGAATAATTATTAAAAAGAGTTATTTGATTTTCAACTGGTGATAATTCATAATCTAAATTATTAGAAGTTGTAATTATTACATTGATACCTTGCTTAAGTGCGTTTTCAATACTATTTTTTGTAATTTCATTAATTTCATAATTAAAGGGATCTAAGAGCCATAAACCTTTATCACCATTTTCACTTTTTAGGCTTATTTTTATATCTTTTATATCTAAATTTGATCCAGAAGTTTCTATCGCACCTGCTTTTTTCCCATTACTAATTAACGTCCCTTTTACTTTTGTTAAACTTTCCTTATTTTTTAGATCACTCCATATAACTATTGTACCGCCATTCCCAGAATTGCTAGAAGTATCAATTAAAACTTTATCTTCAATGACTGTAAGATTAGATTCCCGAATTTTTTTATTTGAATTTTGCCAGCTACCTCCAATTTGAATTAAACCTCCATTTTTTTCACCATTACTTAAAAGAAAAGTTTCTCCCCTTAGAAAAATACTATTTCCTGTAATAGTTATTGCACCATTATTTTTTGAAGTGGTTTTTATTTTTGAATCATTTATATCTATCATCCCATTTGGCGAGTCAAGATGTAATTTTTCATCAATAATAATATCAGTTCCTGAAATCTTTATTTTTGGAGAATTTAAATTTTCTGATTTGTTAGTTGGATTTAAGTTTAAGGTTGGATTTGAACTAAAGTCTTCTAAATGATATTTATTATTATTAAATACACTAAAAATATTTTTAGAAAAATTTAATGACTCTGCTGTAGTAAAACTTATATTTCTTGCATTAATAAAATCCCCTCCTTTATCAATTTTTATTCCATTAGGGGACACCCAAAAAAGATTGCCTTTGCTTTCAAGTTTTATTGGTTTATTTAAAAAAGTTCCATTTTGAGAAGATACTCCAACTATTATATTATTTTGTTTTCCATTAAAGAATTTAACCTCTGTGATTGAACCTCTAGTATCAAAAGAATTAAATTTATGAAAAAGATTTTTTCCTGATTTTAGTCCCCCATATATATTGCATATGCCAACTGTACAATTTTCTGAATTATTATTTAAAATAGTTTTTGTTTCATTAATCGAATTTAAATTAATTTCAGCCTTTGAATGATAATAAAATAAAGGAAAAAATATAAAGTAGAAATAGTAAAAAATATAAGTAATTACTTTAACTTTCATTTATTTTTAATTCAAGAAAAAATACCTAAATTTCTAGAATATTATTAATATATTATTATCAAACTTTAAAAAAGTTTAAGAATGTGAGAAATCAGACAAATATATTTTGTTGGATTAGAGGCTAAAATTCATGTTTTTTTTACCTTTACTATTATCTTTTGAACCAAATAAGATTGATCTGCCCCTTAAATCTCCCTTCGAAATAAAAAAAGAAAATAAATCCCCTAAAGATTTCGAGGAAATTAATACTTTTGATAAACTTGAAACTGATTTTAATGATATTCAATTAGATGATAATTTTTTGAATTGGGCACCCATAATTCAAGGCGAAATTCCATATTCTTTTAATAAAATCAAAACCTTGCTATCAGACTGTAAGAAAGACATTTTGGAAGAAACTTTAAATTCGTGCGCAGCAAAATTAAATTCTGAATTAGTAAGTGATGGTTATACAAACAGCAGAGTTTATACTTTGCTTGAAGGAGATAATGGAACTCTTGATGTGATAATGGGAAGAATTTTTGAATTAAAAATAAGAAGCGATAATAAATTTATTCAACAAAAGGTCTTTGAATTGCTTAAAGATTTAAATGGTCAAATCTTACACCAACCAACGCTTCAAAAAAAACTTTCGGAAGCTAAAGAGCTCAAAAATGTAGGACAAATTTCTGGAGATATAGGCAGATTAGGAAGTGATCCCACTAAAGCAATTCTTAAAATAAACGCAACTTATCTCCCCTCCGAATGGCAAAGGCAAATAAATATAAGAAATGATGGAAGTTCTGGTACTGGTCAATGGCGAAATATTGGAACTTTCGTAAAAACAGATATTTTTAAAAAGAATGATATGTTTATTGGAATGGTGGAAATAAATACCGATCAACAAAATGAAGTTGGATCACAGTTATATTCATCCACTTATGTAGTACCTATAAGTAAAAAATTAAATCTTACAAATTCATTCGCTTACAGCAGAAGTGACATGGTGGAATTCGAGGGCGATTTGAAAACTTTAAGATTTGATGCTTTACAATTTAATTTTCAATTTGATAGATCATTAATTGAAGGTGAAAGTAAAACCTTAAGTTCCTTTGTTAGCTTAAGCAATGGTTATAGTGAAAGTTTTTTTGGGGCGGTTAGAACTCCTTTAGCCACTGGAATGAATACTCAAGGATGGGTTAATAGTGGCCATATTAAAGGAGGATTAAATTACACTAATTCAAATAAAAACAAATCATTAGCCATTAGTTTTTTTGGTCAGCAAGGTTTAGCATTTTTTAGCAAGGATGTCCAACTTCAAGATTTTGCCCTTAATGGAATTTACCCCGGCGAATCAAAAGCATTGGGATTAACTATGAATTTTAATTGGACAATTAAACCTCAATTTGGAATAAACACATCTACTTCAACTCAACTAGCTTTAAATCCTTTAACTAGTGGAATGAGTTTCTCAGTAGGAGGAGCATCTGGTCTCAAAGGATTGCCAAGCAGTGTAACTGGTGGGGATAGTGGTTGGCTACAAACCATAGAAGCTGTGATTACGACAAATAAAAATGAAGACAAAGCTTTTCAAATAGTTCCTTATATAGGGTATGGCGAAATTCATAGTAACGTAAATGGTTTGACTACCGATGATTCTGCGGGATCAGGTGGTGTTTTGTTTAGAGCAATAAATTCCAACAAAATATTTGAGTTAGGTTTTTACAAATTTATTAATACAAAAGATAATGCTGGAACATGGAATAATTGGTTGTTAGGAGATGGTGTATTTTCAAGCATTACACTAAATTTCTAGAATTTATTAAAAAATTATACTATGAACTTTTTAGAATTATTTATTCCTTTAATTTTGGGTCACTTTGTTGCTGATTTTGCGATTCAAACTGACACTGTTGCTATTAATAAATGTCCTAACAATAGTTCGAAAATAAAAATTAACTGGGCCTGGTGGATGACAGGTCACGTATCTATGCATGGATTAATTGTTTTTTTTATAACAGGTAACGTTCTCGTAGCAGCAGCAGAAACTATTATTCATTTTTATATAGATTATTTAAAATGTATTGGTAAATTTAATCTGCTCATCGATCAAATTTTCCATATTTTATGTAAATTGATATGGGTTTTGTTTATCATTCCAAATTAAAAAATTGGTTTTAGTATCATTTACTACTGTTCTTAATTGTTATAAATTTCTATTTTATATACATTAATATTAAAAAATTTCTGTGGCAATATCTAGAACAAAAGCAGGTTTCTTTAGACCAGGATCTTCAGATTTTTCTTCTATACAAACTTTATTGGGAGATTTCATTAATGATAGAACTTCTCCAAGTCTTCTAGAAAAAATCCATGAAGAAAAAGCAAACAGACTTATAAATAATACATGGGATAATGGAGAACCTTTTGAGAGGGTTATAGGCAGCGATGAAGATTTAAAAGAAATTCTTTGTAATCCCAATATTTACAAGAATTCAATTTGCATTGTAGAACCAGCAGATCACGTCGGTAAAAATATTATTGGGGAAGATGTAAGAGCTTCAAGTAATATCGCTTCATTATGCCAATACATTGCAGACTGTGATTCAATACTAATTCCATTATGGAAAACAGGTAAACTTGACAACCAATTATTGATTGATTTACTAAAAAACTGTTTAGCCGTATTTGTGGAAGGTGGGCATCCAACAGTGAAGGATTCTAAAAGTTTTGAAGGATTAAATATATCATTAAATGAATTACAAGGATTTACTGAAGAACTTTTAATTTCAAGAGAGCTAAAAACAGCGCCATCTATTTTTATATGCCTTGGCCATCAGTTAGCTGCACAGGCTCATATTAGACTTATAAAAAAGGCAACACATCAAATACTTAATCTATTAAAACCAGAAATAATTGACTCTTCATGTCATTACAATAACCTTATAGATGTATGTAATGAAATAATAAATACTGGAGAAAATTTAGCTATTTATAAAGATGATAATACTTCAGACGATATACCTGCAATAGAGGTTGCTAAAGGTTGGGATGATCCTTGTTTCGCAGTTGCTTTAAATGAAGTACCTGAAGTTGGTAAAGTTGAATTATTACATTATTCACATAATGGTATTCACCAAAGTAAAGATTTTTCTAAATTACTTTTACATCATGAGGTAACAAGTGAACAAAATATTGGAATAGTTGAACAATCAGTGACTTTTGAGAAAGATTTAAATATTGTTATGTTTCACAGTGATGAGGTAAATGAAGAGGCAATATTGTTTTCAAATTGGGCATATGGATTACTTCAAAAAGCAATTGCACCAATAAGAAAGATCATTTCAGTTTCTGAATATTCTTGGCTTTTAAGCTTACCTGATTCAATTGAAATTGTATGTTCTACAAGTGCTGAAGGTAAGTTATGCACTGAAGTTTCAGCTACTTGTATTAACTATACTGATTATGAAACCCAGCATAAAAGAAGATCTTTCACCTTCCAATTTCATCCTGAATTGCTTGATGATCTAAGAGAATTTAATAAATCAGGAATGCCATCCTATGAGAAATTAAAAAATGATGATGGAGTTAGAATGTTGATGAGAGTTATTTACGAATCAATTACTGACTAGCTGTATTTGTATATCTAAGGAACTCTTGAAAGGAAAAATAAAGAACTCAATTATCCCGCTATGACTTTATGCAGTGCGACAGGATTCGAACCTGCGATCTAGTGCTTGCCCAGCACCCGCGCTTAGATAGTGTTGTAGCTAACTGTGGCTAAATACTTTTTAACAAATTATCAATTTCTAGTCTTTGCAATGCTTCTCGCTTGGTATTTGGAGTGCTCCCAAAGCACCCGCGCTACCAAGCTGCGCCACGCCCCGCCTATAAGATATTAGTTCATAACAGTCATCTATAAAAGACCAAATTCCTAAATATTTTATAAAAAATCATTTTTGAGGCTAGAAAATGAGTTGTGTCACTTTTTTGTCGCTATGAATCGCTATGATTTGTCGCTAATTTTCACCCTTTTTGGTAAACTTCTAGCGACAAGCCAAAAGCACCCGCTCTTTATCATTATTTAAACAAGGAGACTAATTTGTCTTCAAATGCTGGGAGATAATTTTTTATACTTTAAAAAATAGTTTTAATTAGCACTTATTAGTTCCTAGATCTACTCCTAGCTCTATTTTTTAAGCAATAATATCGCTAATAACATCTGCATATCCTTTGCTTGTT
>QCIX01000029.1 GCA_003216355.1 Prochlorococcus sp. AG-402-N23
ATAAGGTTATATCTAGGTTGGAATCATATATTTAATAGACTAATATCTGAGAAAGTTGAATATGAAGAATCTGGTTGGTATGACGGTCAAGTTTGGGAAAAGCCATTAGTTTTGAAAGAAAAAGAATCACTTATTGCCTCAATTGAAGTAAAACCTATTTTAAAAAATTTAATTCAAATTTTTTCAATTATTTCAGTCCTAGCTTTGTCTGGTATTTTGATTTTTCAATATAACAATTTCTAAATGAGTTCTAATTTCAAAAACCTCTACACTTCTAACAATCCGCCCTTACAAGCTACCTTAATGAGAGGATCAAATATTGAGTCGATCCATAAAATTCATGCTGTTATTACTGATAAAAAAGGGAGGGTTTTAATGTGCGCTGGAAATCCAGAATATAAAAGTTTCATAAGGTCAGCACTAAAACCGTTTCAAGCAATACCTTTCGTTAGTAGTGGAGCTGCATCAAAAATCAATAATGAATCAAAATCAATTGCTTTAGCATGCGGGTCACATAGTGGGTCAAAACTTCATTCAAGGGAAGCATTCAAAATTTTATGGGAATATGACATTGACATTAATAATCTTAAATGTCCAAAATCAAAGACGAGTCCATTGGAACATAATTGTTCGGGTAAACATGCTGCTTTTTTAGCTACATGCAAAAAAATGAATTGGCCATTAGATAGTTACTTAAAGGGGGATCATCCTCTTCAAATAGAAATATTCAGAATTGTTTCTGAATTACTTGAAATCCAGCCACATGAAATAAACGCAGAACGTGATGATTGTGGTGCACCCACTCTTTATTTAAAACTATTAGAAATGTCGAGGTTATATTCACTTCTGAGCAGTTCCGAAAATGCTGAATTAGAACAAATCAGTAGAGCTATGACAATAAACCCAATAATGATAAGTGATAACAATAAATTTGATACAGAAATAATTAAAGCTTCTCATGGGAACGTTATAGGTAAAGGTGGAGCCGAGGGAATACAGTGTCTATGTAAAGTAAATGAAGGGATAGGTATAGCTTTAAAAGTAGAAGACGGTTCAAAAAGAGCAAAGCATGCTGTTAGTCTTCACTTACTAAAACAGTTAGAGTGGATATCTGACTTAAGAATTCAAGACATCGAAGAAAAAGTGTTTAATTTTTCTGAAGGAGTGCGACTTGAAGTTAAAGGTAAAGTAAAATTCCAAGAATCCTAAAAAACAGGAAAAATAACCCTTTCAGATGTATGCTATGTATATGACGCGGGGTAGAGCAGTCTGGTAGCTCGTCGGGCTCATAACCCGAAGGTCGGAAGTTCAAATCTCCCCCCCGCCACCATTTAGAAGCAGCTTCACAGCTGCTTTTTTAGTATTTGCAATAGTTATAGCAATCATATAAATATATTAGAAATAAAGGGTTTTTTATATCGTACTAAAAAGAGTTTATTAGAAATTATTTGAAATCCTTTTGAATTGAGAATTTCAAGTCAACTCTAACTAATAGACCAATAATGATAAAAAATATTCCAATGTATGAGTTCAAAGATAGATCCAAAATATTGAATTTAATGTTCTAACTAAACTTTAGCTTATAAATCATTTCTATTGAATGTACTATTAACAAAGAATTTAAATAAATCTGAATGTTGGCCATTTTCATCTTGAATAAGTAATTTAATAAAGTAAAGTTAAATCTATCTAATTTGGAAAATTATATGCAGAATTTGTTACAGCGTGATTTAGGTTCAAGCTTGTTATCAATAGCTGTCATATTAGGTTGGTTAGGTCTGTTTTTTATATTTTTGAGAGTATTAACAATTTCGATAAAGAGAATCCTTGAAGCGATTTTCAAAAAATCATAACTATTGAAATAAATCAATAATTCAGAATTAATCGCATAAATCCTTGATCACTAAGTATAATAACCTAAAAATGTCAATTTTAGATAAGGTTAAGATAGGAAATTCTGTTCAAGTTAACTTAGAACTATCTAAGGATAGACTTACCAAAGAAACTATTGATGCAATAAATGTTTCTTCATTGGGTAAGATAAGTGATTTCAGAATAACTGATGGTAAAGGTATTGGAGTTGTCCTGCAATTATCTAATGGGAAAGAGCAATGGTTTTTTGAGAATGAAATTGATCTTCTCGACGAAAATGGTAATGTAATTAAAAAAATTAAAGATAAAAAAGAGAATAGTAATTTTATCTTTGATTTTTTAGGAGGATTAAATTATGAAAATAAAAATGAGGTAAGCGAGTTACTTAATCCAATTAACTTTTTTATCTGGCTGCTTTTATCCTTCAAAGATATTTTTTAATTCGTTAAAAAATTTTCTAAAATAAAAATAGTTAAAAAATTTATTTAAATATAAAATTTCAATAATTTAAAATTTTAAATGGTACAAAATATTATCGATGTAAGAAATTTATCTAAGTCATTTGATATCTCTTCTAAAGAACCAGGCTTAAAAGGAACAATTAAACATTTTTTTAGAAGACAAAAAAAAAGCTTAAAAGTTATAAAAGATATAAGTTTTGAAATTAAAGAAGGAGAAATAGTAGGTTTTCTAGGTGCTAATGGAGCTGGGAAAACAACAATATTAAAAATGCTTTGTGGTTTAATTTATCCAAGTGAAGGTTCAATTTTGGTTACAGGCTACTTACCCTTCAAGAGAAAAGAAAATTTCCTAAAGAATATCACCTTAATAATGGGACAAAAGCAACAGCTTATTTGGGATCTTCCGCCAATTGAATCATTCTATTTGAATGCATCAATATATGACTTAGATAAGTTCGAAGCTAAAAAGAGAATAAAAAAACTATCGGAAATGCTTGAAATTGATGAAGAGCTATTCATACCTGTAAGAAAACTTTCACTGGGTCAGCGTATGAAATCAGAATTAATAGCAGCTTTGATACATGAACCAAATATTCTATTTTTAGACGAGCCGACACTTGGACTAGATATTAATGCACAGAGAAATTTAAGAAAATTCCTTCAAAAATATAATAAGGAAACTAATGCAACGATATGCCTAACCAGTCATTACATGAAAGATATTACATCGCTATGTAAGAGAGTTATATGTGTGCATGAAGGGGCGATATCATATGATGGGAAACTTGACCTATTATTAAGAAAACTTTCTCCTGTTAAAGAAATATTAATAGTTTGTCGCTCAGAACAGGATGCAATTAGATTAGGAAATTCTGGTTTTACTGTTAAAAATAAAATAAAGAATGAAATCACTATAAAAATTGAAAACAACTCTATTACCTCTTCACTAAAAACTATCCTAAATAATTTTGATATTGAAGACCTTTTTATAAATGAACCACCTATAGATGAAGTTATTGGGAAGGTATTAATCAAAAAAGATTATGATATCTAATTTGATTAACCGTAAAATATTCACCTTACTAAAAGTCCAATATTCAAACATGTTGGAATATAGGGTAGAAATTGCATTATGGGCAATTTCAGGGATTATTCCTTTTTTCATGTTAAACATTTGGACAAATAATAATCTAAATGAATCCATAAACATTAGTGATATAATGCTTTCTAGGTATTTCTTATGCGCTTTTTTTGTAAGACAGTTTTCTGTAGTTTGGGTTGTATTTAGTTTTGAAGAGGATTCTCTTATGGGGAAAGTATCTCCGTATTTAATCCAACCTTTAAATCCATTTTTCAGATATTTTGCACAACATCTTGCTGAACAAATAACAAGATTTCCTTTCGCACTAATAATCGCATTTTTCTTTTTTATTTTTAATCCAGAAAGTTTATGGATACCAAATTTAGGTATTTTACTCTTGTCGATAGTATCTACATTCTTATCCTTCTTGATTCAATTTTTAATTCAGTCAATAGTTGCATGTCTATGTTTCTGGACAGAGAAAGCATCTTCAATAGAAAGATTGTTATTTATTCCAACTTTATTTCTCTCAGGTCTTTTAGCACCAGTAGTCTCATTCCCCGCATATATGAAATCTTGGATTTATTTGACTCCTTTTCCATATCTAATTGATTTCCCTGCGAACTTACTGTCAGGTAATGAAACAAATATTAGTGGAGGCTTAAGTATGCAAATTCTATGGATTTTTTTACTTTTCCCATTATTCAAGAAAATCTGGTCTCAAGGAACGAAAAAATATACAGCAATGGGGTCATGAATTTAAGAAAATATTTAAAAGTTTATAAAAAATTCTTACATACTTCTTTAGCTTCTGAATTGGAGTATAAGACAAATATATTAGTTGATTTAATTACTGCAATTTTAAGTTTACTAGGGAGTATTTTTCTATTATCTATTTTCTTTCAAAATAATGGATATATTGGAGGGTGGAAATTTGAACAGGCACTAATAATCCAAGCTATTTATACAATTTTGAATGGAATAACAAATACATGGTTCAATCCTAACCTTACAGAAATAGTTAAACATATAAGAGAAGGAACATTAGACTTCGTACTTTTAAAACCTATTGATAGTCAATTTTTTATTTCATCAAAAAAAATAAATCCATCTGGATTTTTAGAAATTTTGCTTGGATTTTTCTTGTTATTCTTCTGTATAAGAATAAATCAAATCAATTTAAATTTAAGTTTTCTGACCCTATCCTTGATTACGATAAGCTGCTCGATTTGTATCTTATATAGCTTATGGTTTTTTATCTCTACCACTACTATTTGGTTTGTTAAGACTTGGAATGCAATAGAAGTATTAAGATCATTCCTTTATATTGGAAGATTTCCTCTAAATTCATTTTCATTTTCTTTAAGAATTTTTTTTAGTGTTTTCATTCCAATTGCGTTTATAACTACAATTCCTTCTGAAGTTTTTCTAGGACTTTCTGTATTATGGAAAATATTGCTTGAAGTTATTGTTGCGACAGTATTTCTTATAACTTCAAGAAAGTTCTGGTTATTTGCTTTAAAATTCTATTCATCAGCATCTAGTTAAGTATTATTTAATAACCTCCCTGCAAAACTCCCAAATTTGTTGTTTACTTTTCAGATTAGAAAGCCTAGATAATTTTTTAAAATGAGGTTTGGATTTTTCAACAGATAAAAGCCTACAGTTGTATTCGATTTTGTGATTTCTAGATATGGTTCCTAATTTGAGTGCAACATCACAAAGGATAATTATTAAAGTAAGAAAAAAAAATATACCGAAAAATTGTAAAAATGATTTTGAATAATTTTCTTTTTCAGTTTTTAATTCTAACTTCATTACTTAACTATATGTTGAGGGCACTTAATTGCAGCAATAGCAACAGCAGTAACTTTAAAATTTTCAGAATTCTCAATAACCTTTTTAACCTCTAATGGCCCAAATTTATTACTTGCATCACTGTAGGAAAGAAGTAAAGATTTATAGTTATCATGACCTATATTTCTATAATCACAGAAATTATCCCCAACATAATTCAAAAGAGTTAGTAAAGTTAATTCAATCATTAAAGCTTTTTACTAGCAAAGTTCTTACGAATGATACTGTGCAGAACATTTTTAACAAGTAAAATTACCAAAAACATTTGAAATCATAAAATAGGATTTTTAATAATAAACTTCAAAATTATAAAATTATTTCAGAATTTTTAAATATAAATATAAGAAAATCATTAAAGCACTATCTGTAGTGTCCAAAGTTCTAACGATCTGCGCTACAGATAGGGGGTTGCATTTTTTAATGAATTGGTTTAAAAATAAGGTTCCCCATCACCCGGCCCCACATATGTGAGGCCTTTTTTATGGTTTTTAAAATAAGATCTCTCTAAAAGCATTATTTTATAAAACGAGTTATTCCATAAACCCTTTGATAAAGAATAATTATAAGAATGCATTTATCTTGTTAACTAATAAACCTGCTTTAGGCTTTATCACCACAAATTTTTTGAAATTCTCAATTTAATTTATAAAAAACTTTTTATGGATTTAATCAATAAGCTAATACCAACCAAAATACAAACTGTTATGAAAGTTTTCTTAATTAGAATATTCCCATTTAATTTTGACAGGTGAGCCCCGAAATATCCTCCTGTAAAGGAACCAATTATTAATACTATCAATATATTTGATGGAACCGATCCTATTCTTGCCAAAAAAATTGCTCCGACAAAATTCCAAAAAATCCCAACGGTAAAGAATGTCATACTTATAGCTCGAAGAAAATCCATTTCAAAAGTTTTTATTAAAAGTATTGTTACAAGCAATCCAGTTCCTGAAGAAATAGAACCATTCAAGATCCCTATAAGGAAAATAAAAATTAAAAATCTAATTTTATGAAATAAATTAAGCTTATTATTACCTGAGGATAAACCCAAATCTGGTTTAAGGAATGAGTAAAAAGCCAATAATATAGAGATTGTTCCTAAAATTAAGTACAGATATTTTTCTGATATAAATTCAACTATAAAAGACCCTATAATCACTCCTGGCAATCCAAAAATTAGAATTTGCCAAGCAACATTTATATCATTACCTAAGGATTTGTAATTTCTTAAAGAACCGCCTATTCCTAGTGCTACTGTTGCTAATTTATGACTAGCCAGAGCCTGATAATAAGGAACACCAGATAAAATCAATGCTGGCAATTGTAGTAATCCTGCTCCTCCACCAGAAATCGCAGAAAACGTATTAGAAAAAAACGATATCAAAAAGATATAAATACTTTTAAATAAAGAATGATCAAAACTTCCTAATAATATTGTTAATAGATTAAGCATTGACAATAAATTGCTAGTAATAAGGAAATACAATTATTTTCATAGGAAGCAAGTAACTCTTAAAGTCTCATTTTATCCTTTTTAATCATTGTTAAAAAAAAACTGTTATTATCTAAAAAAATATCAAGAATATTATGCATAAACAAGATGCAATTTACCTTGATCAGTTTTGCCCCAAGATAAGTAATAAAAATTGGAGAGAGTCACTTAATAAAGTTACTAAATATAAATGTATTTATTGCGGTAAACCATCAGAATCGCTTGACCACCTTCACCCAATGTCAAAAGGTGGAATTAGTAGTTCAAGTAATTGCGTGCCATGTTGTTTGTCATGTAATGGAAAGAAATCAGATTCAGAAGTTCTTAGTTGGTACAGAAAACAAAGTTTTTATGATCCTCGAAGGGCTATGGCGATACGCGCATGGTTTAATGAGGATTTAAAACTAGCATCAGTGCTTTTGAACTACCTAAATTAAAAAGATCAATAAATTGATTGATATTCGAAAAATAATTATTTTTTATGGTTGAATAGGATCTTCCTATTCTGGCAAATAATGAGTTTTATTTAAATTACTCTTTTAATTTCTAAATTTATTTTATCGCTCTTGAAAAGCGAAATATTAGAAAAGTCATCTTTCCACATTATTGGCGAATCTAAAACCTTTCTCTCTGGTGACTTTACTGAAAAAATTAATCCAAATACAAAAAGAACAGTAACCAAAATGATTGTCATTACTAATTTGTCTGAAATATTGTTCATTAACCTAATCTATCTAGAAAAATTTTTGTCAGGAGTGGTTTTTTCATAAATTTCAAGAAAATATGATTTAAAATAATCAACTCCCTCTTTTCCAATCAATCCAATTGTCTCTCCACAATCATTTACTACTTGTAATGAAATTTGATTAGCCAAGTCACTTTTCTCAATCCATTTTTTCTGTGGATTATAAGAAAAAGATATAATGTTTTCAGTTTTTACAATCGCTGATTTCATTGCTTCATCTTTAGAAAAACCATTTTGAATAGCCTTGCAATATTCCCTGGAGAAATTATTAGAAATCCTATTTTGTAGCAAACTAACACTAGGGTCTGATGTATCAAAAGCTAAACCTATTGGAGGTTTTACTAAAGAAATTATAAATAAAAGAAAACTAAAAATGATTTTTAACAATAGTTATTTATAAATCCTTATAAATAATATATTAGTTTTTTCTAATTGTCTTTTAAATTTTATCTGATAATTATTAACAGCAAATTAAATTTCAATTTATTAAAAATTAAAAGTATTGCGATAAGTTCAGCAATAATAGTCAGAGGTTTATTTGACTACTTATATGTACGAATCATTGATGACATTGCTATTTTTTCCTGACTGGACTAATGGACTACCTTCAGACTTTTTAATCCTTCATTTTTTCGTAGGAGCTGTAATTTTCCCATTCAACATGATTCATGCTAAAGCAAGAAAAATTGATAGTCAAAACCCACAGGAAGCCGCTAATGGCTATAAAAATTCAGACAACACTACTTTTTTTGGATACGAAGAAATCAATTAGATTTCCATAAATTATTTTAAGGAATTACTTATTTGATGATAATTTCCCTAAATACAGCTTTAGATCTCAAAATTTTCAGCCCCAGTGAACCTATAGGAATTTTGATTATTTTTTTAGGATTAATATTTACTGGTATGATTTTCTATATTATTTATGCAGTAAGTACTAATAAAGAATCACTAGAAGATAAAAAAATAAGAACTAAAAAGGAGTATTTGCAGAAGGAGAAGATAGGAAAATTATTTCCTAAGAAAAAATAAATTTAATTGTTTTATTACTACAAAGGTATTTATTTATATTATTAATGATCAAATCAGTAGGATCCAAAAACATAAGCTTTAGCTCTTTTAAATCAAACATTTTCTAAAACCTTATATTAACAATTAAATTTTTCTTATGAGGAGTTTATATTGTAAATTGCACTACAAAATTATTTTCATATCATGCAAAAAATGTTAAAAATGGAAAAAATGATTAGAAATCTTGGAGAATTCACGTCAATATCTATTTCTTGCTAGTGGAGTAAATAATGGAGAAGGTTTTTGGATAGTGGGAATAAAAAATTGCGATGAAAATATCCTGGCAGATGAAAATCTTTTAGATTGTCATAGAAAAGAATTAATAGGGAATGAATCAGCAAAAGATATTCTTTTGGCTATTAATTTAAACTTGAATAATTTATTAAATGAACTAAGAAACAAAAATTATTTAATTGGAAGTCCTTCAATGGGAATTTCATTTGATCTCCCTTTAGAAATCTTGGAAAATATTTTTGATTTTTGGGTAGATATTTATAAAAATCAAGAAGCCTGGGAAGCTTGTCTAGGTCTTCTTAAAGTTAGAAAAAGGATTCCTCTAACAAACCTAATTCTAAGCGAGAGTTTAAAGGGTAACTCTAAAAAATGGGCTATAAAAATTGAAAATTTACATGCTTATGTTCCTTGTTCACTTAAAATTGAAAAATTAAATGATCCCATGTGGGAATAAATTTATCTTTTTAATACTCAAAATATTTACTTCGTTGGATATTTAAGTAAAAATAAAATAACTAATAATTAAATAATGAATAAACCATATTCTTTTAGTATCGATCAAATGAACGGGATTGTAGAGGATACATACGCCAAGATAATAAATGAATGTGAAAATTTAAAAAAACATACTAATTGTCCAAATGAGCAAGTCGTAGCACTTTTAAGCGTAATTGCTTCAAATTATGCTAATACAACAGAAAAAAACGAAAATTAAGATGATAAGTTATTTTACTTGGGGAGAATTTGATAAGAGCGTAGAACAAATAGCTAATAAATGTAGGTTTAAGGAGTTTTCTGGAATATATGGAGTTCCTCGCGGTGGATTATGTCTAGCTGTAGCGCTAAGCCATAAATTAAAAATTGATTTAATTTCAGAACCACTAAAAAATTCACTCATAGTGGATGATGTTTATGAAACTGGTATTACATTAACGACTTTCAAGGATATTGAAGGAGCAATGTTTTTTGTATTATTTAGTAAAATCAAACCTACATGGTGGAATACAGTATTTATATCAAAAAAAAGCCAATGGATAGTTTTCCCTTGGGAAAATACTTATAATTCAAAAAGTGATCGAGAAGAATACATCAAAAAAAGAGGTTTAAGTTGAGTAAGAAATTATATTTGGCAAATCCATATGGATTTTCAAAACAAACTAAAAAACTTTTAAATGAATTTATTGAAATCTTCAATGATTTAAATGTAGAAGTATTTGAACCTTTTGAGAGAGCAAAACCACTAACAAAAAAAGAAAGTCAATGGGCATATGAAGTAGCAAGCTGTAATTTCCATGATTTAAAAGAATGTGATTGTATTTTTGCGATTGTTAATGGAAATCCTCCAGATGAAGGGGTAATGATTGAATTGGGTATCGCAATTGCTTTAAAAAAGAAAATCTTTTTATTCAGGGATGATTTTAGAAATTGTTCTGATAGCGATCAATACCCATTAAATCTAATGTTATTTCTTGGCCTGCCTAAAGATAATTGGGAAAAATATTATTTTGAATCATTACAAGATATAAAAAGTAATAAAAAAAGATTTGTGGAGTGGGCAAAAAATTAGCCAAATAAACCATTAAGCCTCAAGAAGAAGTTTTAAGTTTAAATAAATCTATTGAGGTGGTAGAATGATATTTATTTAGAACATTTTGACACAAGTTACAGTTGGGGAGAACGAAGGGATTGAGTCTGCCCTCAGAAGATTTAAGAGACAAGTATCTAAGTCGGGAATCTTTGCAGATTTAAAAAGACTTAGGCATCACGAAACTCCTATTGAAAAATACAAAAGAAAGTTGCAACAGAGAAGAAAAGCAAGAAGAAGATAATCTGCTACAGCTTATAAAGTTTTTGGATATGCTCAATATTATAAATTTTTCTTAGAAAGGTTTAAAAATAAAATTTAATTACTTAAGCTTTTTAAGCTTCTTAACAAGATTTATTCCAACTCCTGATACAGCAAGAAGATCTTTTTCATCAGCAGCAATAACTGCTTTTGTTGTTTTAAATCCAGCCTCATACAAAGCTTTTGCGCTTTTTGCTCCAACACCTGGAAGTGTAGCCAAAGTTTCAATATTTTTCTTAGAATTAACTTCTTTGGTTTTTGTTTTGGTTTTTGTTTTTGTTTTTGTTTTTGCAGACTTTGCTGCTTTTTTTTCTTTCTTTAAAGGAGTTTCAAGAGATACTTCACTTTTAAATAAAATTGATTTTAGTTTGCTGAGAAATTTAGAAATCATTGCAAAATATATAAGTAATAAAATTAGCTCATCAATTTATATTATCAAATTCCGGAGGAATTAAAAACAAGACAATAGCTAATTGAATAGAAATAATTTATTTACAATCATATAAAGACACACATTTAATATTTATGCAAGCTTACGAGCCATTGCAAGGTATTCAAAATTATAAAAAAAATAAAAATGTATTTTCAAAATTTAAAGGTATATATTAATTGTAAAGTTAAAATCTTATTAAAGAACAGATTATAAAAATGAAGCTTATTTTTATAAGTGGACCTTCTGGAAGCGGGAAAACAACTTTATCAAATCAAATAATTAAAAAAATTAAAAATGGTATTGTATTAAGTACCGACAATTACTATAGGACAGGATTAATAAGTAAATTACTACCAAAATTTGTAGAAGGTTTTTTTGATAAAAGTATTAGTTTTAACAACAAACTATTCAAAGAAGATTTTGATTTTATTTATAAGAATGGAATTTCAATCTGTGATCGTTATTATAATTTCGAAAAGAAAACAACTCAAAATATTTTAAACGAAACAAATAATATTAGTTTTTTAATAGTTGAGGGTATATTTGCTAAAGAATTCTCTAACAGTTTAAATAATAAGGATTATATTTTTTTAGAAATAAAAACTAAAAAAAATGAATGCATGAAAAGAGTTGTCCAAAGAGATATAAAAGAGAGAGGGAAGGATAAAAAAAAAGCTGAGAATGATTTCTTAAAATCGTGGAGCATTTATTACGAAAAATTCAAACCTAATAGCATAAAAAATAATTCAAATAAATTCATTATTGAAAAAAACACCGATATAGATCACATTCTGAAAAAATTATTTAATTAAGTCTTTAATTTTTTTCTCTAATATTAAAGCACTTAGAATTGAGCCTTCAATTCTGCCAAATCCATCTCCTTCAAACCAGTCTCCGCAAAATCCAATTCTATATTTTCTGCTAAATTGTAAAGATAATGGTACCGCAATACCAGAAGGCTGTGAAGCTCTCCATTTCATAATAGATATTTTTTCATCAAAAGTTAATTTATGTACTACAGAATTATCTTCAAACAGTTTGTTGAAATTTGTAATTATTTTTTGTTTAAAAACTTCTTCATCTTTTGCTCGTATATAAGAATTAATTAATTCTACGTTTTTTGAATGTATTACAATTCCTAATT
>QCIX01000030.1 GCA_003216355.1 Prochlorococcus sp. AG-402-N23
AAATCTTTCAGAAAAATTGGGCGTTGATGAAAAAAATAATGTAAAAACACAAAAAATTCATGAAAAGCATTTACAAAAAAATCATTTTTATTATTTCGACAATTGCTCTTTTTTCAGTAATCGTAGGTGTTGTCAAATATTCCCTAACTTATATTGAAAATAATCCAGAAAAATACTTACCTAAACAAAAGTAAGACAAAAATTAAGTATAAATTCACTTCAAAAAATCTATAAAGTGTCTTAAATATGTCCTACATAGACATCTTGAGTAATGAAAATCAAAAATACTTCAGTTCTTGATCACAATAATATTCATTTAAGTCAATTTAAAAATAAGCATAAATATCAAATACTTGATAATTACTGGAAGAAAAGAAAGAAAGAATGTGAAAAAAATCTTTCAAAATTTTGCTAACCGATAATTATGAATTTTATATTTTCTTTTTTATTAGCATCTGTGATGTGGGTACAAGTTCCACAGTGGGAAGCCGACTGGTCAAAATGTGCTGTAGATGTTCCCGATTCATCATGTCACTGGTACGTAGCTGCTCCTGATAATACGTTTGGGGAAGGATTTAATTGGGAAAACGCTCCTTGGTTTGATGCTAATGGATTACAGGATGTAGCTAAGATTGAAAAAGAATCTGTAGTAGAAAAACTTCAAAATAACTAAAGTTTCTATTTCATCAATTAACTTTTAAAAGTATTTAAATCTAGTTGCTTAGTGGTTAACTTTTAATAAAATAAAAATTTTTATGCGTTTCAAAGTAAGTCTCAAAAAAAATGGAAAGGAATTTGATGAAGTTGTTATAGCTAATAATAAAAAAGAGGCTATGGAAGTAGCTTTAAAAAATAATCCAGAAGCTCAAGCATTAAACTCTGATTGGACATTTAAGATTTAATTATTTGCGAAGCTTAGGAATCAAAAGAGATGCTACACAAATAACACTAATTGCAGGCCCAGGCGAAAGATTAAAGACTATAGAGAGAATAAATCCCAGAAGTGAGATGCATAATCCAAAAAATGAAGACCTCATCATTGCAATTCTTAAACTATGAGCCTTATTTAGCCCTAATAAAGTTGGCGTAGAAAGAAGAGCAATTACAAGAATTACTCCCACCGCTGACATTGAACTAACAATTACTAATGCCGTCGTAAAGCTCAAAGCAAGATTTAATAAAGAAACATTTATACCACTAGCGGATGCACCTTCTGGATCCAATCCCACATAAACAACCTTTTCATATCCAAAAGTCATTAAAAGTATAAATACTAAAAAAGCAATTATTGTTCTAAGTAAATCTCCAAAATTTGCTGTCAATAAATCGCCAAATAATACTGCCTCCAAATCAATCCTTATTCCGAGTAAAGGGATTATAAGGACCCCAAACCCAAGCATTCCAGCGAGAATAGTATTCATAACTGCTTCATAATTTTCACTTTTTCTATTAGTTAAACTTTCCGCAATTACTGAGCCCAGAAGACCACTTATAACACCACCAATTGAGGGGTGAATTCCAAGCGCTAATGCGAGAGCAAGTCCAGGCAACACACAATGAGAGATTAAATTAACTTGTAATAATCTCTTATGAGTGATTAATACAGTTCCCATAGCTGGGCATAAAATCCCGGAGAATATAGTTATTATTAATGGAACCAGCCACCAGTTGTTATTAATAAAAGACATTATTCGAAAGATTCGGTATGATCAAAAATACGAGGCAAAAAAAGATTTTGGAAACAATGGTAACTAAGTCTGACATTACCAAAAGACAAGAACAACTTCTTGAAGAACTTAATAAATGCGAGGATGAACTGAGCGGTCAAGAGTTGCATAGACAATTGATTGAAAGCGGAAAAGCTATGGGACTGACAACTGTTTACAGGAATCTTCAAGTTCTTATAAAGCATGGTTTAATTCGTTCTAGACATCTCCCAACAGGAGAGGTTCTTTACACTCCCGTAGATAGAGACATTCATCATTTGACCTGCGTTCAATGCGGAGAGACGTCGAAAATGGAAGGTTGTCCTGTTAAAGATATTCATGCCCCTAAAAAAAATCCAAGAAAGTTTCAACTTTTGTTTCATACACTCGAATATTTCGGTCTTTGCCAAAACTGTTATCAAGCTCAAAATTAATAAGGAACATTTTCTAATCACAGAAATTATTTTCCTTTATAGAGCTTATGTTTATCGCATCTAATTTATCTTTTATTTGATCAGGACTACCAACTGCTAAAACACTTTTATCAAGAACGATTACTTGATCGTAGTTATTTAGAGACTCGCCCCAATCATGGCTACTTACTAGCAAAGAAAATCCCGCATCTGCGAGTTGACGAACAATTTTCAGGAAGTCCTCTTTTGCAGGGGGATCCAATGCCGCACAAGGTTCATCCAGAAGAAATATTTTTGCAGGGGACATAAGAGTTTTTGCTAATAGAGCTCTTTGTTGCTGTCCTCCTGAAAGAGAATCGAGTCTTCTATTAGCCAAATTAGCAATTCCTACTCTTTGCATTGTCGCTTCTAATTCACAACATTTATTAATCCAAGAATTAGGATATTCTAGAAGAGCCTTGATTTGAAAGGGGTTATTACTTCTTGATTTTGAATACTTTATTTGACCAAGAGATACCAATTTTTCAACTGTAATGGGAAACTTCCAATTCATAGAACTTCTTTGAGGCATAAGTGCCACTAGAGCTCTAGATCTATATAAATTTTCACCATCAATTTTTATTTCGCCTTTATCTGGAGTATTTTGTCCTTGCAATATCCTCAAAAGAGTGGATTTACCGGCACCATTTGGACCTACTAGCGCTGTTAGAGTTCCAGGTTTAATCTCAAACGATACCTTATTTAAAGCTGGCTTACTTTTTTCTGTGTATGCAAATGTTAAATTTTCAGCGACTAAAGTAGCCATTAATTAATCTTCATGAAAAAGTCACTTTACAAGCTTACCAATAATACAATCTGCGTATTATTTTCATAACATTTGATACCTTTTCTTGTCAGGTGCAATGAAAATGATTATCATTTTTAAGTGTTTAATAATTTTTTATGTCAATTTTTAAAAGACTTTTATCAAATAAAACATGTTCAAGTAAGTCAATTATTAAAAATTCCGTAATCGCTGGAACGATTATATTTTCTGGTTTTGGGCAGGATGTAATGGCTAAAGGGAAGTTATACGTAGCAGTAGAACCACTAGTTTGTGATTTAGTTAAATCAATTGCGTTACCATCTGACGAAGTTACATGCTTAGTAGATAGAAAACAGGATGTTCATGACTTAAAGATCAATCCAAGACAAGCTCAATTACTAAATAGCGCAGACAAAGTATTCACTCTTGGCAAAGAAATGACTCCAAGTATGAGAAATTGGGAAAGTAAAAAGAATACTGTTGTTGTAGGTGTTAGTGCAATAGACGTAGATGATCATTCTGATCATGAAGGTCACGATGACCACTCAGACCATGGCGGACATGACGATCATGCTGAACATTCAGCTAAGGTTGATGATCATTCAGACCATGGTGGACATGATGATCATGCTGAGGGTGCTTTCGAATGGGCAGGTAAATTCCAGCTTTCTAAGGGTTCATACAAATGGTCATTTGAAAAAGTCGATGGCGAATATGCAGATCCTGCAATGAAGATGGTGATTCTCAAATCTAATGACATAGAAGGGTCTGAAGATTTAGCCAAAGAATTATTAGGATCTAAAGACTCAATAAGCAGAAAAAATGATGGAACTTTGATAGCAAGTAATAAAGCTTTTGTTCTTAACTTTGATCAAAGAAAAGAAAGTACTGTTTTTAACGTGGATATCAAAGAAGATGGTGAATATATATTTTTTACTGAACACATGCCTTTTGAGTTTGAAGCAACTCAGCACTTTTTTAAAGACGTTTCAAATAGTGATGTAGAACCAATAGCACAAGTTCCAGACGAAGGAGAGGGGCATCACCATCATGACCATGGAGGTCTAGATCCACATGTATGGCATGATCCACATAACATCATAAAAATGGGAGATCTTATAAGCAAAAGTTTAAAGAAAGATATTTCAGTTTTTAATAGAGGTGACAGAAAACTAATTAATGAAAGATTCGAAAAAGCTGATTCTCTCTTAGAAGGCTTAGATAGTTGGATCGTCGAACAAGTAAGCTCTATTCCTGATGAAAACAGAGTAATTGTCTCTAAACACAAAGCAATGGAATACTACGGGGATGCATTTGGTTTTGAAACCATTAGTTTACTTGACTTTCTTGGAGACTCCTCAAGCTTAAGGCCAGACAACATAAGTTCTACTTTAAAAATGTTAGATGAAGAGAAAGTTCAGGCAATATTTCCTGAACAAATTCCAGCATCTAAGTTATTAAGGAATTTAAGTAGACAAAGTTCAGTTCCTTTAGCTTCTAATCAAATATTCGTTGATGGATTGATGATGGATGGTAATACGGTTTCAGTAGCCGTACACAACACTTGTACAATTGTTGATTCATTAGGTGGAAGCTGTGATAAAGAATCTGGCTCCAATCTTGAGTCTGAATGGTACAAACTTTCAGATTAAATTTTTCTACTAAAAACGGTTTTCATTTCTTATTATTATTATTATTAAACTATTGTTTATTTGGTAAAAATCATTAAATGAGCATCAAAGATAAAGTTCCGGTTACTATTCTCACTGGATTTCTAGGTTCAGGGAAAACTACTTTACTTAATAGAATACTAAGTGAAGAGCACGGGAAAAGAATAGCCGTAATTGAGAATGAATACGGTGAAGTAGGGATAGATCAAGGGCTCGTAATTAATGCGGATGAAGAAGTGTTTGAGATGTCAAACGGGTGCATTTGTTGTACTGTTCGCGGTGATTTAATAAGAGTCCTTGGCAACCTTATGAAAAGAAGAGATAAGTTTGACTATGTTTTAGTAGAAACGACCGGATTAGCAGATCCTGGGCCAGTCGCGCAGACATTTTTCATGGATGAAGAAATTAGTTCTGAATTTACTCTTGATGGAATTGTAACTTTAGTTGATGCTGCTCATATTGATCAGCAGCTAGGAAGAAGTGATGAAAGTTCAGAACAAGTTGCGTTTGCAGATGTTCTTGTCCTTAATAAAACTGATTTAGTCTCTGATGATTCACTAGATACTCTTGAATCGAGATTGAGAGATATGAACCGAATGACTCGAATCATTAGAGCCGAGAATGCCCAAGTACCAATCGAAACAGTCCTAAATCTAAGTGCATTTGATCTCGATCAAATCCTTAAACGCAGACCAACATTTCTTGAACCAGAATATCCTTTTGAATGGACAGGTGTTTACTACCTTGCTGCAGGTAAATATGAATTAATGCTAGAAGAAGGTCCCGATCCAGAAATGTCATTAGTAGCTTTCGCTAATCAAGGTGAGAGTGAAGAAGAACTTAAAGATGGTGCTGAATCCTGCGTAAGACTTTATGCAGAAAAAGCTAAAAGCATAGAACCTGGGAATATCATTCCATTTGGAGAACATATAAACCTTAAATTGGAGGATAAAGGAAATAAATCATTCATATTAGATATCGAAAAGGGATCAAAGATAGGTTTATATACACAGCACACTGCTGAAGAATTCAATATGAAAATCATTAAAAGTGAAGACAATAATTCAAAAGAGATCCCATTTAATATTGAAAGATTCTGGCAAGCCGAGCACGAGCACGATGATGAAGTAACGTCCATTGCAATTGAACGATTTGGAGATGTTGATCCAGAAAAACTTAATACTTGGTTGGGCAGACTTCTTTCTGAAAAAGGGGTGGATATATTTAGAACTAAAGGTTTCATTAGCTACTCAGGCAACCCACAGAGAATAGTTTTCCAAGGGGTACATATGTTATTTACAGCGCAACCTGATAAGGAATGGGGTAACGAACCTCGTAGAAACCAACTTGTTTTTATAGGTAGAAATTTGGACGAGAAAGAGATGAAAGAAGGTTTTGAAAAATGCCTGATATAGAATCATTTAGCCCAAGAGGCATGTTCCACGAGGGATGGACAGCTGAAGTTAATGATTATGCCATAGTTTGTGGTTGGGCTACTAAAGGAAAGTTATTCATTGTAGGGGATGTAGCAGGAGGTATTTTTGCCTTTGAAGGAGATACTGGGAAAATTATTTGGAAAAAAGAAAATACACACTCTGCTGGTCTATTAGCAATGTCCATTCATCCAGAAGGAGAGATTTTTGCAACTTCCGGTCAAGATGGAAATATTCAAATATATAATTGTCACGAAGGTAAAGTAATTAAAACTCTCGATCTTGGCAAGGCTTGGGTAGAGCATCTTAAGTGGTCAAATGATGGCTTATTTCTTGCAGCAGCTTCTTCAAAAAAGGTATATGTTTTTAATGAAATTGGTGAAGAAAAATGGGTATCAGATGATCATCCAAGCACAGTGAGTGCAATAAAATGGTCAAATAATAATGAGCTAGCTACAGCCTGCTACGGGAGAGTAACATTCTTTGACATAGTAAATAATAAAACGAATCAAAAGCTCGAGTGGCAAGGATCATTAGTCTCAATGGAATTAAGTCCTGATGGTGATATAGTCGCTTGCGGGAGTCAAGACAATTCAGTTCATTTTTGGAGAAGATCAACTGGAATGGATGCTGAGATGACAGGATACCCAGGAAAACCTAGTCACCTTTCTTTTGACGATAGTGGAAAATTACTGGCAACTAGTGGCAGTGAAAGAATTACAGTGTGGAGCTTTATAGGTGAAGGTCCCGAGGGAACTATGCCGGGAGAGCTATGGCACCATACCGAACCTATTTCTAGCCTAGCCTTTTCAAATAAAGGCATGCTTGTAGCTTCCGGATCTAGAGATGGTTCTGTTGTCGCAAGTTTTCTAAAAAAAGACGGTAATGGTGACCCAGTTGGGGCAGCATTCGCAGGCGATTTAGTGGGTGCACTTTCGTGGAGACCTGATGATTGTGCACTAGCTGCAGTTAACGCAAAAGGTGTAGTAAATGTTTGGAAATTTAAAGTTCGTACTAATTCTTTTTGAAGGAATTTAAGCAGGAAAATAAAATAATTCAAACTACCAATAGTTAGCTTTTAAATGTCTTTCCATACAGATGACTTCACAGTCATTATCTATACCTTTTGGGTGAATATCGCAATATGAGAGACATTGAAAATATTCGTCTATAGGATTAGATTGATCAGCTTTACTAACTTCTTTCGAATGATTCATAAAAGAGTTCCTCAATTATTTAAAATCAAGATAATCGAATTAAATATCAAAGGAAATAAGCAAAACTTACTAAAAATATCTCAAAAAAAATTAACGCGATTGATTAATACTCTCGGACATTTTTAATTAAAAAGCAATGCGTATAAAAACGGATTGTCTTTAGAGAAATATTTTCCTAATTTTATATTGTTGAGTTCTAGGAGGTCTTTCAAAATGATCGATAGCCTGCCTGAAATTTCGGAATAACCCGAACTAATTTAATTAACTGCTCCAATTATTTTTTATTAATGTCTAAGCTTCCTTCTTCTGCATCGTTTAGGTGCCCTTTAAGAAACAAGCTTAATTCTAGAGTTTTTGCCCCAGTTAAAGACAATTAGTTAATTTTGGTGAGCATTAGCTTAAAAAAAGTTAGCGACAAGGATCCATGATTTAGGTGCGTTAATAACTTCAGTAAAAAATATAAGTAAGAGATAAAAGAGGGCTTTCATTAGTCCTCTTTTTTTTAATTAAAAAAATAAGGTGACTTTCTTTTAGTTTTATAGATAATGATTAAAAAGATAAAATAAAAAATATGGTTAGATACTATTGCCCCTATTGCAATCCTAAATATCAATTTCAAAAACAATCTTCAAAAGGGGTTCTTGTATGTGGATTGTGCGGTGAGGACCTTGTAAAAAAACCATTTATTAGGTTAAACCAGATAATTGCTTTTGTTGCTGCGTCATCATTACTTTTACCGTTAGTATATACTTTTATTTTTTTAATTAAAAATCAAATAAATCCTCCAAATAAAAATTATCAAGCAAATATTAGTTATTCATTAATTATTAACGATACAATTGCATAAAACAATTTAAAAAAAAATTCAGTAAGTCAACCTCTACAAAGAGATTTATTTAAACATGAATTTTTACTCTCAATATTTATTTGATCATCAAAATTTTTTAATTTATTTTCATTATTTATTGATTTAACTTTCTGTCCACAATGACCTTCGCAACCACCATTAATTAGATTATGTGCATATAAATTAGAAATATTTGTCAGAAATAAAAGAAAAATTATTTTATAAATTTGATAAAAATTAAATTTCATATTAAATATCACTTTTTCAAAATTAGTATATAAATAATACCAGTTAATTCCAAGGAGTGTTTATAAGTCCCCAGATATCGAAGAAGAAAAATAAAACTGCAATAACCACAAGATCCCAAGCTCTTTCCCTAAACGCCCAAGGTGCAATAAAAACTTCCCCAAGTCCATGGAGCGCCGCCCCAATAGGTAAATGATCAAGAACAAGCAAACTGTGAGAGAGAATAAAAAGAAAGCTTGCGAAATATCTAAAAAAAACAAATTGCCAATTACTAGAATTCATACTTTTTAGATTTTTAAAAAATATACTTCAATGATCAAAATAAAGAAATAGATCGAGTTAGGAGATATATTTTTTTGTAGCCATAAATACGAATTAAGTTTTGAAGCTAAAGTAAAAGTTATTAAACCATGAAATATATGTTTTCAAGCTATCGTCCAAAAAATAGTTTTGATGAATACTTTAAGGATAATGTCAACTCTGCAAGAGAAATATTAATTCCACTCCTGTCCTCTTTAGATAATATGGGTCTTGAAGAGTTAAACAGGAATCATTCTGCAGCAAAAAAATTATTATTAAGACATGGTGCCACTTTCAGATTAAACGATACTGGTTTAAAAGGTACTGAGAGAATATTACCTTTTGATCCACTGCCAAGAATAATAAGTAAAGATGATTGGGTAACATTAGAAAAAGGCCTAAAACAAAGGCTTGAGGCAATCGATCTATTCCTAGATGATATTTATAATTCTCAAAATATAATTAATGATGGAATAATTCCAAGAGAGTTAATCGAGAGTTCAGAAGGTTGGAGACCTCAAATGATAGGTTTCAAACCTCCATTAAATAAATGGTGCCAAATTTCGGGACTTGATTTAATAAGGGACAGAAAAGGAGATTGGCATGTTTTAGAAGATAATTTAAGGTGTCCTTCTGGGGTTGCTTATTTTTTAGAAAATAGATTAGTTATGAAAAATATTTTCCCTAATCTTTTTTCTGGAAGAATAGTAAAACCAATTGATGAATATCCATCATATCTTTTAAAAACTCTTCAAGAACTTGCTGTTTGGACAGACACTCCCAAAATAGTTCTACTAACTCCCGGAATTTTTAATAGTGCATATTTTGAACATAGTTATTTAGCGCAAGAAATGGGCATCCAATTAGTACAGGGTCATGACTTAATTTGTAATGATGATTATGTATATTTAAAAACCACCTCCGGTTTAAAAAGAGTAGATGTCATTTACAGACGAATTGATGATGATTTTTTAGATCCTCTTAATTTCAGAAAAGATTCCTGCCTTGGTGTCAGCGGATTACTTGATGTTTTAAAGGCAGGTCATGTTGCTTTAGCAAATGCCCCTGGAACTGGAATAGCAGATGACAAAATGATTTATTCTTTTGTTCCAAAAATGATTAAATATTATCTTGATGAAGAAATTATTATTAAAAATGTAGAAACATATATTTGTCATTACGAAAAGGATCGAGAATATGTTCTAGAAAATTTACCAAAACTTGTCGTTAAGTCTGTTGCTGAAGCTGGGGGATATGGAATGTTAATTGGACCTCACTCAACAAGCAGTGAAATAGAAGAATTTGCAAATAAAATTAGAAAGAATCCTAGAAATTTCGTAGCGCAACCAACATTAGAATTATCTACTGTGCCATCTTTATGTGATGGAGAACTATATCCATGTCATGTTGATTTAAGACCATATATCTTGAGAGGAAAAGATTCATGGGTTAGCCCAGGTGGGCTTACGAGAGTAGCATTAAAAAAAGGATCATTAGTCGTCAATTCTTCTCAAGGTGGAGGATGCAAAGATACATGGGTTGTAGGTAAATAATATGCTTTTAAGTCGTGTAGCAGAATCTCTTTATTGGATCAATCGTTATTTAGAACGTGCAGAAAACATATCTCGTTTCGTTGAAGTAAGTGAAGCAATGTCATTAGATTGTCCACCAGGGAGTGCAGAACCCTGGCTCCCGTTAATTGACGCTTCAAGTGACAGAGAATCTTTTGATAAAAGATTCCCAGAGAAAAAACCAAATGACGTTATTAATTTTTTAATAAGAGATCGTTTAAACCCTAATAGCATAATTTCATGTATTCAATTAGCTAGAGAAAACGCACGACAAATAAGAGACGTTTTGACCACAGAAATGTGGGAACAAATTAATATTTTATATTGGAATATGCAAGAAGGAGAAGCAATATGGAATAAGCCAAGACAAGAACAATTAAGTGAAATAAGGAGGGCATGTCAGCTTTTTTATGGAATTACAGATGCGACTTTAAGCAAAGACCTTGCTTGGAGATTTAGCATTCTTGGAAGATTAATTGAAAGAGCTGACAAAACATCGAGAATTTTAGATGTTAAATATTATTTACTCTTACCTAGCTTAGATGAACTTGGAGGAGTTCTTGATGAGTTGCAATGGATTGCTCTTTTACGATCCGCTGGAGCTTATCAAATGTTTAGGAAAGCAGAGCAAAATTCTATTAAGCCTAATTCAGTCGCAAGATTCCTTTTACTGGATCCAATTTTTCCGAGATCAATAAGATACTGTCTTGATGGGATAAGCAACACTCTCAAGATGATAGATTCCTCTCCTCTTCCTGAAAATCCTTCAGAATTAGAATGCATGAGAGGCTTGCTTAAAGCAAAGTGGAGTTATATCAGAATTGAAGATATAATTAATGATGGTTTACATGAGGCAATCGATTCATTGCAAATGGATTTAAATAAATTAAATGATCTTATTCAAGAAAAATATTTTATTAATTAATAAGTTTATTAATGAGAATTAAATACATTCACAAACTTGAATATAAATATGAAGACCCTGTTCAATTAGGCGAGCATAGATTATGTATAAAGCCAAGGTCAAATGGATTCCAAAAGCTAAAGAATTTTGAATTAAAAATAACCCCAGAACCAGAAATTATTTATCCATTACTTGCTGCCAGCGGAGAAGAGATAAATAGAATCAGATTCAATGGATTAACAGATAATTTAATTATTGAATCAATTAGCGAAGTTGAAACTATTAAACATCCAAACATTATTGATGGAGTTAAAAATAGAGATTTAACATTACCTTTTTGTAGAAGCATTATTAACAGAGATTTACAGGGAGCATTAGAGGGATGGATGCCTAATGGACAACACGATCCC
>QCIX01000031.1 GCA_003216355.1 Prochlorococcus sp. AG-402-N23
TGCTGTTGCTACAAATAGTAATTTTGTTATCAATTTCTCAGAAGCTGTTGATGTAGAAACTGGCAATATTGTTATTTATAAGGCATCAGATGATTCTGTTTTAGAGAGTATTGATGTTACTGACAGTAGCCAGGTTACAGGTACTGGAACAACTCAGATCACTATTAATCCCAGTAGTGATTTGGCAGAACAGACAGAATATTATGTGCAGATTGCAGCTACTGCTTTTGATGATTCTTCCAGTAATTCTTATGCAGGGATAAGTGATAAGACTACATATAGTTTTACTACTGCTGATGAGACTAATCCTTCTTTAAGTTCTTATTCTCCTGCAGATGATGAAATAGATATATTTATTAATTCTGTAATAACTCTTTCTTTTTCTGAAATTGTAAATACAGAAAATGGGGAAATTGTTATTTTTGATTCCTCTGACAATATTTTTGAAACATTTGATGTTTCAAGTTCAAAAGTAACTGGAGATGGAACAACAACTATAACAATAAATCCTAGTAATGATTTTGCAGAACAAACTTCTTATTACGTTCAAATTGCAGATACCGCTTTTGATGATGTAAATGGCAATTCTTATTCAGGTATCAATAATAAGACTAATCTAAGTTTTACTACTGCTCATGAAACATCTATTTTGACATTTACCGCTGCAAAGGATGTTACTTGGTCATTACCTAGTGGAGAAGATCTTACACGTTTCAGAATTGATGGTTCCAGTGGTGAATTGTTCTTTGCTAATCCAACGAATTCTTCAACAATAAGTTCTGATGGAGATAATGAGTATATCGTAGTAATTAGATCAACAGAGACTGACAACAATAACACTGATAAAACAGTAAAAGTAACTGTTGCCGATAATCATTCCTTAGGGGTTTCTATTCATCAAACATTAAGTTCAACGATTACTTCATCGGCTATTTCTACTAGCTCTAATTCAATTTCAACAAACTCATCAAACACTTCTACGAATTTTTCAGAAAGTATTACTAATTCAAGTGTTTTATTATCAAAGGGTGGTAGTTCGCACAATTCAATAATTTCTGATGCATTTTCTTTAAGTAATTCTAATAATAAAGCAAATCATTTTTTTAAATTAGACATATCAAATCATCAGGTAGGAAAAAGTTATAACCTTGCATACATCAAAGATTACGACGGTAATCTCCATGCAAATACTGGCAGTGTTTCTGATGCCACCAAAACTTCTTATAAATATCAAGGTTTAATTGATGTAAATGCAGATGGAACAAAAGAAGCTATCTATACCAATAAAGAATCAGGAAGATGGGTAACAGGTTCAATTAATTCTTCTACAGGAGAAATTGATTATTCTGATCATGGTTCTGGAGGAACAACTAGAGTTGTAGGAATCTATATTGATCCATTAGTCACATCTGGAGAAGTGGAACAATTTGGGCCACATGATAGTCAGCGCAGATTCCAGAATGATTTAAAAATTGATAATCTAATTGCAAAAACTTCTGGTGATTATGACGGTGATGGGTTCCAGGAAGTTTACTGGAAAACTAATGATGGCACTGCTTATTTAAGAGCTTTAATGCATGCTGATGGAAATATACAATATGCAAACTATCAAAATGAAGAACAGATGAGTGATTATTTAACCAGCAAGGGATATCAATCTGTTATCAGCGATATTATTTAAAAATAGAGCTAAAAGTAGAGCTAGGAACTAATAGGTGCTAATTAAAACTATTTTTTAAATTATAAAAATTATCTCCCAGCATTTGAAGATAAATTATTCTCCTTATTTTAATAATGATAAAGAGCGAGTGCTTATCTCTTGTGGCTAGAAATGAACTAAATTAGGCCCAAAATTAGCTACAAGGGTTAGCAATACTTAGCTACAAAATATCGATTAAACACATTATTTAGCCTCAAAAAAGATTTTTTATAAAGTATTTATCAATTTGCTCTTTTATAGATGACTGTTATGAACTAAGATCTTATGAGCGGGGCGTGGCGCAGCTTGGTAGCGCGGGTGCTTTGGGAGCACTAGGTCGCAGGTTCGAATCCTGTCGCCCCGACTCTACTAAATCCAAGTTATACTAGCGAGTTTCCCGACTCGCTTTTTTATTTCTCATTTGTCTTAAAATCTCTGCGGGCGAGGAATGGGCGAGGATTTGTATAGCTTTGGAATACTTTGGAGGATTGTCGCCCACAATCTATTTGATGATATTTAATATGACAAAAACTATTTAAAGAACAAAAACAGTTAAGAAAACAAAAAATTCATTCAGGGACAAGTTTTATAAGTTAATTTAAACCTATATTGTGTTTTTAGTTATAATTTTAGAAACGTAAGGTCTCAATTGGACTGGATCCTAAAAAGTGATATTAACGGAGAAGAGAATAATTCAAATCTGGGTGGAAATTTAATTTTTTCTGGAGATGGTGGAACTTTTGCTTATTCTTACAGCAAAACTTGGGGTGGATCTTTAACAGGATATATAAGTGTTTTTCAATCCAGCGGTGATTCTTTAACTCAAGTTGGTGATGATATAAATTCAAGTGGAGAACTTTATTTATCCGAAGATGGTACAAAAATTGCAAGATCAAGTGGAAATCAAGCAAAAGTTTGGCAATTAATTAATAATGATTGGGTGGAAATTTTTTCCGCGGAAGGGTTTGAACAATACTTGACTTCAGGTAATTTATCTTTTGATTTTGCTGATAATGGTAAAGTAATCGCAATTGGCTCAAGGAGAGGAGCACCACCCCATATTTTTTCTTGGGTGGGATACGACAAAGGTTATGTCTCTATTTATAAATTAGATGATTCCTCAAATTCATATGATTTACATCAGACAATAATTCATGATGATGTAGATTTTCTAGATGTTTATTATGGCGCAGATTTAAGTTTTTCAAAGGATGGTTCCTTTCTTGCTATTGTTGGAGTTCAAAGCGATCTTGATCGAACAACTGGTTCAGGATTTGTGAGCGTTTTTAAAAAGGGAGAAGATGGCAACTGGCAACAATTTGGGAATAATATACTTGGAGATGAAACTAATCATTATTCATCCGTAGGGAATCACTCAGTTAGCTTCTCTGATGATGGAACTATTCTTGCTATTGGAGATCTCAGCATTGATACAAATGGAGAAAACAGTGGTCAAGTAAAGATTTTTCAATACGACACCACTTCATCTCTTTGGGTTCAAATTGGTCAAACTATTCTTGGTGAAACAACAGGTGATGAGGTAGGGAAGCATATTTCTTTGTCTGGAGATGGGAAAACTATTGCTATTAGTGCCTCAGATAGTGATGGAGAACTTGGACTTGGCGCTAATACTGGTCGTGTTCGTATTTTTAATTATAAAGATGATAAATGGACCCAAATTGGTAGCAATATTGATGGGGATACAGATGGAGATTTTCTTGGAGAAAGCTTAAGTCTCTCAAATGATGGGAAAGAAATCGCTATTGGAGCTCCAATAGCTGATAGTAATAGTCTTAATAATAATGGTTATTTAAAAATCTTTGAACTGGATAGTATCTCACCTAGGATCAGCGGAGTAAGTTCCTCCACTTCAAATGGATCTTATAAAACTGGCGATTCAATAACCATTAATGTTGCATTTTCAGAAGCTGTCACCGTTAACACTAATAATGGGACTCCAACTTTATTACTAGAAACTGGTTCAACAGATAGAACGGCAACTTATGCTTCCGGATCTGGTTCTTCCACTCTTGCTTTTACCTACACAGTACAATCTGGGGACACTTCCAGCGACCTTGATTTTAAATCTACTTCTGCACTTTCATTAAATAGTGGAACGATAAAAGATGCTGCTGGTAATAATTCAACTCTCAATTTGGCATCACCTGGAGCTTCAGGTTCTTTAGGCGCTAATAACTCACTTATCATTGATACAACAGCTCCAACAATCACATCATTCTCACCTTCAGATGATGCAACAACAGTTGCAACTGATAGCAATATAGTTTTAACTTTCTCAGAAGTAGTTGATGTAGAAACTGGCAATTTTATTATCTACAAGACATCAGATAATTCTGTGGCAGAAACGATTGATGTGACCGGCTCCAAAGTTACTGGATCAGGGACAAATCAAATAACTATTAATCCAGAAAATGACTTAGCAGAATCCACCGCTTTTTATGTTCAGATAGCAGGTACTGCATTTGATGATTCTGCCAGCAACTCTTGCGAAGCAATGACTGGGTGGTATAGTTTCACGACAGCAGATGAAACCTCTCCAACAATTAACGGTCCATCTGGTAGCGAAGCAGGTGCATCTATAAGTACCGTATCTATTAATGAAAATGGAACAGCTGTTAATACATTCACAGCCAATGAGACAGTTACCTGGTCCTTAAATGGTGGTGCAGATGCTTCTTTATTTAGTATTAATTCTAGTGGTGCTTTAAGTTTTTCTTCTGCTCCAGATTATGAAAATCCAAACGATAGCGATAGTGGTAATGACTATGTTGTGGGTATTAGAGCAGCAGATTCCGCAGGTAATACTTCTGATCAGACAGTAACAATAACCGTTGCCAATAGTCAGGAATTAGATGTATCAAATCATCAGGTAGGAACGAGTTATAACCTTGCATATATCAAAGATTACGATGGTAATCTTCATGCAAATACAGGAAGCGTTTCCAATGCCACTAAAACCTCTTATAAGTATCAAGGTTTAATTGATGTAAATGCAGATGGAACAAAAGAAGCAATTTATACCAATAAAGAATCAGGACGTTGGGTTACAGGTTCCATTAATTCATCTACAGGAGAAATAGATTACGAAGATCATGGCCAAGGAGGAACTACAAGAGTTGTAGGTATCTATATTGATCCGCTGGTACAAGATGGAATAGTAGAACAAGGTAGTGATCACGATAGTCAACGTAGATTCCAGAATGATTTAAAAATTGATAATCTTATTGCAAAAACTTCTGGTGATTACGATGGCGATGGTTTCCAGGAAGTTTATTGGAAAACAAATGATGGAACAGCTTATTTAAGGGCACTAATGCATGCTGATGGAAATATACAATATGCAAACTATCAAAGTGAAGAACAGATGAGCGATTATTTAACCAGCAAAGGATTTGAATCCGAAATTAGCTCTATTATTTAAGTAAGATGTGGTGCTCATAAAGCACTAGGTCTAAGGCGGGCGACAAACGGGCGAGGAATTGTATAACTTTGACTATTTATGTATATCTTTGAGCTGTTTTTGAGACAGATAATTTCTGAGTCATGGCAATTAATAAGGTATAGCCTGACTTGATTATTTAACCTGCTGTCTCAATTTGTCGTATGGGTGCTTTGGGAGCACTAGGTCGCAGGTTCGAATCCTGTCGCCCCGACCATTTAATAGCAAGGGATCCAAGCCCTTGCTTTTTTATTTCTAGAGTGTCTCAAATATACAAATAGAGCTAAGAATAGAGCTAGATTCTAATTAGAACTGATTAGCACTAAATTTGGTGAGTTTTTCAAAAAAAGATTTTTAGTTATTTTTAACGAAATAAGATATATTTATAAAAATTTACTTTTAATAAATTGGGACTTCAATTTGTTATTACAGCTGAAGAAGGTGCTACCACCTTAAATATATCTGGAAGTGGTGAAGTCACAAACGATTCAGGTAGTGTTTGGGGAACCAGCTTTTGGAGTTCAACTAATGAAATAAGCAATATTGGCGATTACGTAACTTCTGCTGGACCGAATTTTGAAAGTTATACGCTTTCAAATAATCTATCTTTTACTGGGGGCGGTACAACCCATAATATTAGTTCAATACTTCTAGATTATGACTATGGAACTAATGCCGACGATTTTGGAATTGCTTTTGATACTACAACAACACTTCAAGCAAACACAACATATACCTTAAGTGGATCTGCTACTTTTGACTTAACTGGCAACGATACTTTCTCCTCTAATAATTTCAATTTTGGTACTTATTCTTCAAATTCATTATCAGGTGGGTGGGCAAATTTCTCAGGAAATTCTCCAATATTCCAATTACAGATAAGTCAAGATACATCTCCAAAATTAAGTTCTTCTACTCCAGCAGATAACGCAACTGCAATAGCGACAACAAGCAATATTGTTCTCAATTTCTCAAAAGCTGTTGATGTAGAAACTGGCAATATTGTTATCTATAAAGCATCAGATAATTCTGTTGTAGAGACTATTGATGTAACCAGTAATCAGGTTACAGGATCTGGGTCTACTCAAATCACTATTAATCCCAGCAGTGATTTGGCAGAACAGACAGAATATTATGTGCAGATTGCAGCAACTGCTTTTGATGATTCTTCCAATGCTTCTTATGCCGGAATTAGTGATGCAACTTCCCTGAGTTTTACAACTGTAGATGAGACTGCCCCAACAATTTCTGGTCCATCAGGGGGTATAAATGATTCAACATTCACTGGGACATCTATAAATGAAAACGAGACTTCTATTTATACTTTTTCAGCAGATGAAACAGTTACTTGGTCATTAATTGGTGGAGCTGATGCTGCATTATTTGCTATTAATTCTTCTAGTGGTGCTTTAACTTTCTCTTCTGCTCCAGATCGTGAATCTCCTAATGATAATGATTCAAATAATATTTATGAGGTACAAATAAGAGCCACTGATTCTTCCAACAATTTTTCTGATCATAATATTGAAGTTTCGATAACTGATGTAATTGAAGATGATGGCGATGCAAGTTTTTCGATAGTCGGCACCAAAAGTGTTGGTAACTATTTATCAATCAAAAGAGACTCACAGGATCCAGATGGGACAGGAAAATTAAGTTATCAATGGCAATCTTCTTCTGATGGAAGTGCATGGTCCAATGTAAGTACCAAATCCACTTATCGCCTAAAGTACACCGACTCAGATAAATACTACAAAGCAACTATTTCTTATACAGATGATGATGGCTTTAGCGAAACCATCACAACAGATACTATTCAAATTGATAAACATTCCATACATACTTCTCTTGACAGCTTAAAAAGTCAACTTTCTAATCTTTCTTATTCAACAAGTTATGATTACACGAGTTTGGGTTATACCGAAGAGTTTGGCACCTCTAGTGGAGAGACACATTATGCTGGAGCCAATGAAATAGTTTGGGGTTTAGGTGGTGATGATTACCTAAGAAATAGTTACAGTCTCTATGATCAATATTTAATAGGTGGATCCGGTAATGACACTTATAGAATCAGTGGAACTGCTGTTGCGATTATCTATGAAGCACCTAATCATGGAACAGAAGATATCCTTTATCTAAGTAGTTACATTTACTATTATGGATATGCAGCAAGTATTGATAATAAACATCTTGTCGCTATTTATGATGACCAAGCTGTTTTTGTTCTTGATGCCTGGGAAAATACAGGAATTGAACAAATCTATTTAGGTAATTATGGATATACATCTAGTTATTTTCTCAATCTTCTACCAAGTCTTCCCGGTTATTTAGGTAATGTCAGTTGGGATGAGATAAAGCCTTATGCAGGAGATCTAGTTGTTGAAGCTGCAAAAAGAGTGATTGATGAGATCAAGTCAACTACTATAACTGTTGAAAGTGATTTTGAAACCTCGCAAAGCAGTCTTAATAGTCAAATCTCTTCACTGGAAAGTCAAGCTAGTGATTTAAATCAATCCACTGAGGAAGTTGTATATACAAATCAAAGTGTAGGGACCTCATATCATTTAACTGCAATTAGAGATTATGATGGCAATTTTCATGCAAATACTGGTAGTGTTTCTGATGACACCAAAACCTCCTATAAATATCAAGGTTTAATTGATGTAAATGCAGATGGTACAAAAGAAGCTATCTACACTAATAAAGAATCAGGAAGATGGGTTACTGCATCTATAAATTCCTCTACAGGAGAAATTGATTATTCTGACCATGGGCAGGGAGGAACAACAAGAGTTGTAGGAATTTATATTGATCCATTAGTACAAGAGGGAATAGTTGAACAATTTGGGCCACACGATAGTCAGCGTAGATTCCAGAATGATCTTTATATAGATAATCTGATAGCAAAAACTTCTGGTGATTACGATGGTGATGGGTTCCAGGAAGTGTACTGGAAGACAAATGATGGAACTGCTTATTTAAGAGCCTTAATGCATGCTGATGGAAATATACAATATGCAAACTATCAAAATGAAGAACAGATGAGTGATTATTTAACTAGTAAGGGATATGCAGATGTTATTAGCGATATTATTTAAAAATAGAGCTAGGAGTAGAGCTAGAGACTAATTAGTACTAATTAAAACTAATAAAAAGAGCAAAATTATTGTCTCAATTAAGTTGCTATATCAAGAGTTTATCAAAGCTATTACTGAAGTCTTATGTATTTCTCAAAAGTTAGCACTAGTGCTTTGGGAGCACTAGGTCGCAGGTTCGAATCCTGTCGCCCCGACTCTAGTAATAGCAAGTGGGGACCAAGCCCTTGCTTTTTTATTGTCTGAAGTGTCTCAAACGTACAAATAGAGCTAGATTCTAATTAGAACTGATTAGCTCTATTTTTGATCCTGTTTTTTCGGTATATATTTTCCAAATCTAATGTATGTAAAGTCATCCAAAAATTAAACTCCATTACATAATTTAAAAATTTAAGTTTAATCATTTTTATAACTCAACACAAAAAAGTTTGAAATTAATTACTAGAAATTAGCCTTATTTTATTATTCGTTCGTTTTCAAAAATTTGAATTCCATAAACGGGGAGCTGATTCTATTAACCCAGAAAATTTATAATTAATATTAAAATTTAATTTTGAAAAGACAGAACAACCGTACAATATGCATGAATAATTAAGAAATTATTAAATTCCTGTTCTTATGGCTATTCGAGGCACTAGCTATTACACTCTTGTTGGAGGAGGAACGTGGACTGAGGTTGAGGACTTATCAATAGCTTTAGGTGGAAACCTTGTAGCAATAAATGATTCTGAAGAGAATCGATGGTTACATGATAATGATTTTCATGGCTGGATTGGATTTACTGATATAGAAACTGAGGGTGATTGGAAATGGAGTAATGGAGATCCAGTAACATTCGTAAGTTGGCATTCAGGTCAACCAGATAATGTTGGCAATGAAGATTATGCCTCAAAAAGTAGTACCCGTTGGGGTGATTCGAATAATTTCGGATATGGCAATGGCGGACTTATGAAAGGTGTGGCAGAGATACCTCTCTCATACTTTTCTATTTCTGATTTAACTCTTAATGAAGGTGATTCTGGAAACATCACAATCAGTAGAACAGGCGGGACTAATCAAGTTCAGAACTTAACTATAACTTCGAGTGATGGAACAGCAACAGCTGGTTCGGACTACACAGCCGTAAGTGAAACTATTACATTCTCATCTGGAGAAACATCAAAGACAATAAATATTTCAGCCTCAAGCGATAACTCAAATGAGTCAGATGAGACTTTTAGTTTAACTTTATCAGCATCTGAAAGTGATGATGTGCCTGCTCAAATCACAGATAGTACCGCTTTAATAACAATTCAGAATATTGATAGTGCTCCAGTAATCACAGGTCCATCGAATAATCAAACATCAGGAACGAGTGCGGGGATAACTGGATCAACAATTACCATTAATGAAAATTCAACCACAGTTTATACCTTTAGCGCAAACGAAACTGTTACCTGGGACTTTGATGATTCTGCTCTATATGGAAGTGGAGGTAGAGATGTATCTAAATTCTCTATCAATTCCTCTACAGGTGCTCTAATTTTTTCAAGTGCTCCAGATTATGAGATACCAACTGATTACGACTCGAATAATGATTATGTAGTTGTTGTAAGAGCAACAGATAGTGCTGGGAATGAATCTCTTCAACCTGTTACAGTTACCGTTGCAAATGTAGATGATGAATTAGCTGGTAGCCCTTTAACTGGTTCAATCTCACAAGGGACTATTTATGACAATTATGAAGGTGAAGGTGGAGACAATGCAATTAAAGATTTTAATTTAATTGACAACTCTGGGAATAACACTATAAATGCGACTAATAAGATTGATTCAAATCTCTATTATTATTCTTTTGCAATAGATAGTTCTGATCTTCAGACAGGTGATGGTAATGATATTTTTAATATTAAAAACTATAGAGGTTACTATGCCATTGGATTAAAGGACTCAAAAATCAGTAGTGGAGGAGGTTCAGATCAAATTAATATTGATTTAATTGAAGATAATTTCTACTATGGTGCATTTGCGTTAGAAGATAGCGAAATAAATACCGGATCAGGTGATGATGAAATAGTCATAAAAGTTACCAGTAGTAAAAATAATGCATTTACTTCTTACGTAATAAAAAGTTCAAAGATTGAGTTAGGAGATGGCAATGACAGTCTAATAATTAATAAAGAAAATTCCTCTTCTAATCTTGATATTGCGATTTCTGGAGAGATAAGTAATGCCGTTGAATATGAATTTGGAGCAGGAAATGATACAGGAACTTTTACTTCAGAAGGATATGGATTAAAAGGTAGTGATAGCGTTACTCATAAAGTAACCTTAGGAGAAGGCAATGATATTTTTACAATTAATGCAAACTATTCTGCTTTGTATAAATCCAATCTTTTTGCAGATAGTGGAGCAGACCAAATAAGATTAACTGCATCAAGTTCACTTTTTTATGGTATTGATGAAAGCAATATTTATTTAGGTAGTGATGATGATGTCATTACTATTGACAGCTCAAAAAATTCAATTATTTATGGAGGTTTAGGTTACGACGAGCTAGTAATCCTTGATAATTATAGTGACTTTAGCGTAACAAATAACCAAGAAAGTACAGCAACAATTACTAAAGATAATGATGGTTTTTTTAAACTAGATGTTAAAAGTCTTGAAAAAATATCATTTAACGATAAAGTTTTATTTCTTGATTTAATTTCACCAACAGTTTCATCATTTTTCCCCACAGATGATGCAACAGATGTAGTAACTAGCAGTAATATTATCTTCAACTTCTCAGAAACTGTAGATGTAGAAACTGGCAATATCGTCATTTATAAATCTTCAGATGATTCTGTTGTAGAAACTATTGATGTAACTAGTGGCCAAGTTACAGGTACAGGTTCTACTCAGATAACAATAAATCCCAGCAGTGATTTAGCAGAACAGACAGAATATTAT
>QCIX01000032.1 GCA_003216355.1 Prochlorococcus sp. AG-402-N23
TACAAAATAAATAGCATAATTACCCATAAAGCTTCGTAAGGAATAAGTATTTATAACTCATTTTTTTGTTTATGAGATAGCTAGAAGTTGTTTTTAAATAAAGTACATTGTCAATTCCATTTTATGACTTTCCTTCGTCTCCAATTTTAATAATTGGCACTCTTGGAATTGCATTCGCAATAGCAGTTTTTTTTGTCTCTTTCCAAAAAATATTTAAATTCTCCTTTGAACAAAGAAAGTAAAGAAAAAATCCTTAATTGAGAAACAAAAAAAATTAAATGAAAGATTAGAAAAAATAGAACAAGATTTATAAAAATTACTTTTAAAAGAGATGAGTTAATGATCTCGAATTCAAGACCTTAATTTTTTAAACAGGAATTTTGGTCTATAAGGAATTATGGATAAAGATCATCTTATTGAGTTAATTTCTAATAGTCTTCTTTACGAGAGCAAAAGTTCTGACTCTACTAGTAATCTAAGTGACTTTAAAAATTATTTAGAAAGATTAAATCTAGATCAATTGAGAACTATGTCTAAAGAATTTATTCTTTAGTATGATTTTTAAAATATTTTATTGTTTATTAAATAATCAATACTTTTTAAAAATTGTTAGTATCAAAAAAATAAGAGAAATATGCTTAAAGTCAATAGAGGTGATTTTTTAATAAAGCCATTTTTAAAAAGAAATAATATTAGAGCTTCTTATCAAATTATTTCTACCATCTTCCCAATAATTTCTATTTGGTTAATCGTCCACCAAATAATAAATCAACCTTTTTCATTATTTATTAAAGGATTTCTATTGGTACCTTTTATAGTTCTTCTAACTATGTTCTCATCTCGAACATTCTCATTAATGCATGATTGCGGTCATAATTCTCTTTTTACAAAACGGAAATTAAATCGCTTCTTTGGATTTTTACTTGGCTTGGTTAATGGAATTCCGCAGAAGTCATGGTCAATTGATCATGCATTTCATCATAGAAATAATGGAAATTGGGAAATTTATAAGGGGCCGATAGATGTTTTAAGTCTTGAAGATTATGAATCCCTCACAAAAAGAGAGCAAATAATTTATAAAGCAAGTCGAAACTGGATGATGCTTTTCCCTGGCGGTTTTTTTTACTTAGTTTTAAAACCTAGATTAGGACTTGTTTTTATTATTTTTAATTTCAGCAAAGATATATTGGAAGAGACTTTTATCAAAATAAAAAACAGAGAAATTTCTCAACTTCTAGCTATTAATTCAAGAGTTAAACCACCTTTTTCTGATTATGGAGATAATTTCAGTGAGCTGTGTGAACTAATAATCAATAACATAGTTGTGATTATAGGGTGGATTCTGATGTGTAAATGGTTGGGGTTAGTTTTTTTCTTATCATTTTATTCTATTGTATTAACCTTATCAGCAGCAATTTTAATATGTGTTTTTTTCGTACAACATAACTATGAGAATGCATATGCTAAAAATACAAAAAACTGGGATCTCATAGATGGAGCGATTTTAGGTAGTAGCAATTTAGATATCCCTAATTGGCTAAATTGGTTTTTAGCAGACATATCCTTCCACAGCATTCATCATCTCTCTGAGAGAATACCTAATTACAACTTAAGAGCTTGTCATAAAGCAAACATTCATTTGCTCCAAGATTCAAAGTTCTTAAAATTAAGCGATTTTTCAACCTGCTTTAAATATATTATTTGGGATAATAAAAAAGAAAAATTAATTCCCATAAGTTAATACCTAATTCAATCTTCTTCTCAATTTTCTTTTCAGAGGAATACTGCTATATGCATGAGTACCAATAGATGGAGGCAAGTCATTCTTTAAAGGATGCATGAAAGCATTTGCCATACTCTCTAACATTTTCGAAAGCCAATTAATTACTGATTTCATTTGAAAATCTAAAAGTGTACTTTTTTATCATCTAACTAAATTACTTAAAAGTAAATCAGTCTTTATGCTGATTTTTTTGGAAGATTAACTTATACGCTTAATATTAAATAATTAAAAGTGTTTTTTCTTTTATCTTTTAAAAAGATAATACTACTACTTTTTTAAAGGCAAACTAGGTGAAATATAAATTTAGTAAATAATACTTATTTTTTCTAATTCTCTTAATAAATTAAATTATTGAACTTAATTTCGTGCTATATCTCTATTCCAAATAAATTAAACAATATTATGAATGATTCATTTGTTTCTACCAACCAGAACACAGAAATAGATTCTATTAATTCATATTTTGAGTGTATTACTGAATGCAGTATTGTGGATGGTCATCAAGAATGTATTACACGTTGTTTAGAAATTCATTTAAAGGGGGGTGATCAAAATGAATAAAAAAAATTCACCACAAAGGAAGACAACTTTAAAATGGAATTCGAATGGAGAGCTTTCGGAAATTGATATGTTAAGAATTTTAGAAAAGATATCATCTGTTGATCTTAATCAATGTGAATTAACATGCGATTCTGACCAAATTTAAAAATTATTTATTATTTCTAGAACTTTTCAAATTATTAATTACGCAAATAAATTTTTCCTAATATCAAAGAAGAGTATTTTTAGTAATTACTTTTATAATTAAAAATATTTCTATTAAGATCCATTTTTAATAATCTGAAGTCAGACTAGTTTTAAAAATTTCTTTTTTAATATTTTTACCAATGCTCCAGATAAAAAAGAAGCTTATGGGATTTTAAGGTATCAATTTTTAATTAACCAGACTTCAATCAAGATTTAGAACATTTTTACAAAATCTTAGGTTTTATTTTAAAAATTAATTTTTAGAACTCCTACCTTTTTTTAAGAATGTTTTACTAATTTCTTTTTTTGTTAGTTGAATCGGTTTTACTAATCCTGAATCACCATGAGTTGGACAATAATAAGTCATAAGCATCCAATTTTTTTCTTGATCCATAACTAATCACTATTTAAATAATGATTAAGTAAATAGGATGAATTTTGAAATAATTGATTTTTTTTAATCTTTTTTTCTTTTTTACTTAATAATTTATAAAAATTTTGAATCTATCCTCACAAAATAGATATAAATACGCATGACTTTGAATAAAAATCCTGCTATCTATAAATAAATTCAAAAATATTCATGTCTCTAGAATCTATATTGATGGTAGTTGCTCCAATCTGTGTTTTTACAGTAGGAGTTATTGTTTTACCTATTCTAGTAAAGCCACGTAAAAGATCTGGTTTGCCTAAGAGATATATACGCGGTCTTTAGATTATTTAAGCTTAAAATAAGAGCAAAGATAATCAGCATAAAAAAGAAGTAAATAGATAATAAAAAGATTTCGAAAAAATAATAAAATAAAAAATGTTTAGCACAAATAGTTTTATTTGAGGATGACATTAAAATCATAAAAACTTTATCGAAAAAAATTATAAATTCTTTTCATTAGGAGATCCTGTGATGGATAATAGAATATATAAATTCACTTTTATTTAACAAAATTCTTAACCAAAAAAATTTGAGTAATATAAAATTTTCAGGTCTTAAAGGCCAAGCGCTTGTAATAGAGGATAAAGATATTCCAAGCATAAAAAAATTTCAGGATGCTATCCCAGATCACTACTTTAAGTGCAATACCAAAACTTCTTTGAGGTATCTTTTACAATCAGCTTTAATTCAATCATTAGTAGTTGTGATAGGGCTATCTATTCCATTTACCCCAAAAATGATCCCAATTTGGATTATTTACGCATTACTATCAGGCACCACTGCAATGGGATTCTGGGTAATTGCCCATGAATGTGGGCATGGAGCATTCTCCAAAAACAAGACATTGGAATCTATAACTGGTTATTTACTACATTCATTACTTCTAGTTCCTTATTTTTCTTGGCAGCGTTCTCATGCAGTTCATCATCGATTCACAAATAACATAACCAATGGAGAAACTCATGTCCCTTTAGTCATTAAAGGAAATGGAGTTACAGAAAAAGTTGGCGGAGAAAAAGAATTACATTTTTCAAATTCCTTAGGTAAGAAAAATTATGGAATTCTTCAAATTGTTTTACATCTAATATTTGGCTGGCCTGCTTATTTACTCACGGGAAGTACAGGAGGTGTTAAATATGGTACTTCAAATCATTTTTGGCCAATTAAACCATTTTCTAAAGCATTGTGGCCATCAATATGGGCCAAGAAAGTTTGGATATCAGATATTGGTGTAGTTTTGACATTATTGGGCATTTTTTATTTAGTTTTCAAGTATGGATTATTTCCAGTAATTGCTCTGTATTTTGGCCCTTTATTAGTGGTTAATTGTTGGCTAGTAATTTATACATGGCTTCATCATACAGATTCAGATGTACCTCATCTTTCAAATACGGAATTTTCTTTTATGAGAGGCGCATTTCTATCTATTGACAGGCCTTACGGTAGAGTCCTTAATTTTCTTCACCATAATATAGGTTCTAGCCATGTCGTTCATCATGTATGTCCAACGATCCCTCATTATTATGCAAAAAAGGCAACTGTCTTAATTAAAAAAACCTTTAAAAAAGCATATCTTTTTAATCCTGATCCAATACACAAAGCTCTATGGAATATTGCTTGCAATTGCGTTGCTGTTGAGTCAGACATCAAGAGAGGAAGATATATATGGAAATCTTCTTACAAAATTGTGGATTAAAACAAAATAAGCATCAATTCTTTATCACATTAATTTGCGCAAATCTGAAAATAATATAAAAGAATTAGCAATAACAAATTTTTCATCTTAGAAAATATTAACGATTTAGTAATTCTATGAGTGGCGACAATTTACATGGTAAGCAACCTATAAAATTTTATTCGGAAAAAATAACACTTACAAAAGTTGAATTATTAGAAAGACAATTGAGTTTAGGCGAAAAAATTTCAGATTTAGATCAAAAGCATAAAGAATGGAGCAAAAAACTATCAAGTTGACCATCTAATATAATTTACCTTAATGACTTATTGATATTTGTATTTGCCTTATCAAGAAACTTTTCTATAAATTATTGAAAAATTATTTGCAGGCATCCTAATAAAATCCTCTTGAGAAAAACCATTTTTCCTACTCTCATCACAAACTTCCTCAAGATTTTTAATACCCCAAAGATCATTTTGTATTTTTAATGAATTATCGAAAAAATAATTACTTTCGCTTGTATGCTTATTACAAATTTTAAATGGCCCATACAAAATCAAAAATTACCCCTTATTGAGTAATTTTCATGACTCTCCAAAGAGTGCTACAGTACAAAACCACTGTGCTACATGAATCATATTTATAGAGACTATTCCTTGCAAAGAATGAGCTAATATCAATGGAATTTTCCAAGGAATTTTTTCTACATCAATTTCAAGAGGCTGGGGCATTTTTTAGTTAGGTCTTCATACTCAATCCAAGAACTTATACTTTTTCTATGCACTAACTCTCCTGGTCACTTGTTTGCCAAATTATTCCACGAAAGCGTTTTTGAAAAACCACTCCATGTTCACCGCTGCCACTCCCGATTTCCAATACTGAACCATTTTTATAATTCTGGATAGTACATCACCAATTCAGCCTCTATTTCTTTGAGTTGCCGAAAAAAAAGTCTATTATCCAAAATTAAAAAAAAATTGGGCCCTTCAGTAAAAAGAATAATTCTAAAATCCTTGATTATTTAATCTTTCTCAATTTAGGAGTCTTGAAAAACATTATTTTGAGGCTAAAGAATAATATGGAAATTGTAAGAGCAGGCAAGATATAAAGTATTAAATCAGAACTAATTAGAGAAGGAATCCTTCCAAAAATTAAATGCATGTAATAAGTCGCGAATGACATAATTTCTTATATATCTTATTAATTACTAGCAATTATTTGAATTATAAAAAACTACTTTTAGTCAAAATCAAAAATTCTAAAAAAAAGAGTCAACCTGTATCCCTACTAGCTGACTCTATTAATATCTTAATTAGAATTACCTCTAAATGAGGACATACCTGTAAAAAAACTAGGTGAAAAGCTTTTTTTAAAATTTAAAAAATCAAATCAAAAATAAAAACACAGATATAGTATATTTCGACACATATATGTAGCAGTTTTTAAATTTAACTGGCAAAAAAAGGGGAATTTTTTCTAATTTTCTTTACATTATTAAATAAATATGTTATATTTGTTTACAAATTATACAAAAAAATGACTCCAGAAGCAGAACGTTTTAACGGTTGGGCAGCAATGTTAGGTTTCGTTGCAGCAGTTGGTGCATACGTCACTACAGGCCAGATCATTCCAGGATGGTTCTAATGAAAAATAATGAACCAAAAATAGTTGAAAAAGAAAAAATCGTAGCTGAAAAGCTTAACGGTAGGTTCGCAATGTTAGGTTTTATTGCTCTTGTTGGAGCATATTTAACTACAGGTCAAATCATTCCTGGTTTTATCTAATATAAATTTTTTATTATTCAAATAGTCTAATTTAAAATTAAATTAGGCTATTTTTTTATTGATAATAAATGGTCTTTATTGATTGAGGTTTGAATAAATCCTATTTCGAACAAAAAAGTATGCTGAAAATCAGTATAAAAACACTATTTCATTTCTAAAAATTAGATTCAAAATTTTTTAATTTTAAGCTATGTAATATGTTGGAAGTTGGACTGCAGAGATATTTTTGATAATTTTATAATCTATATTTGCGAGAAACGACTTTTGCTAAGGGAGGAAAATGATTATATTAACTAATATTTTGAAAAAATTATTAAGTTGATTATTCTTGTTCTCTAAAACTTAAATTTATTTGTTAATTGATGCTATCTTTATCAAGATATTTCAAAGATTTAATGAGAGTAAAGCTTGAACCGGAGACAGCATTCATTGGCAAAAAGTTCGCCTATATATTCCTAGGAATAATATTTAGCCTAAATGCCATAACTTTTATTTGGTTTTTCTTATTTTCAAATTTAAATTAAAAATCCAAATTTCTCGTTTAAAAAGATTAAATTATATAGCTTAAACAAACAAATATTTGGGTATTAAAAAATTCCTGGAATTATCTGCCCTGTTGTTACATATGCACCTAATAATGCAACGAAGCCAACCATAGCCCATCTACCATTTACTTTTTCTGCATTTTGAGGATATCCATCGTAAGACACATTTTCATCAATATAAGGCCTAGTTTCTGATGGGAACATATTCTGCCTACCACCTGATTCTGTAGTAACTCCTGATTTTGTCATTAAAAAAGATAATAATTGTTAATTAAAGTAACACAAATATTAACTTATGTAAACCTAAGCCCACAAAGATCTTCCTTTGTATTTTTTTGTGAATCAATATGTGACATTCCTGTTAAAAAATAACAAAGCCTATTTTAAAAAATCAAATCACTTTTTATTATCAAATTCGCAATTAATCATTAAAATAAGCATTTATACTCACAGTAAGTAATTTTACTTAGTAGAATAATTACAGCATTTAGGAAGTGCTTAGCTGGTTAAGTCAGAAAATCTGAATTAACTAGATCGTCATGAGCTTGCCGGTGGGATACTTGCAAGCTCTTTCAATTTTAAAAGCAAGAAAACATACTAAGCATACAGATAATTTTATGACCTATTGAATTAAATCTTAAAGACAAGCAACTAATGTCAAAGATTTATTTATTTGCTAAATAGATAATAGACTGAACAAAATGTATGTCTTTAGATTTTATTCTCATACCTGCTTGTATTTTGATTATCCTTTTTCTTTTAAATCGAGAAAATATGATTTACAAAAAAAATCAAAAGGTTAAATAATTTCATTATTCTAAAAAGCTTAATACTTAAGATCTAGAGATCGTACAACTTATTTTTTTCCTGAAAATAATACTTTTTTAAAAAGTACTTTAATATAATAAAGTTTGAAAACCTTTGAGAACTTAATAGAGAAAATATACCAACTCTTTTCATACAAATTTTTTTTGGTTTATACAACATTAATATTTTATAATGCGGGAAAAGACAGTACAAATTAAATAAATTTCTTTTGAAACTTTCAAATCAACTAGTAATTAAAAAAGCTTTCAATAAAATCATCTCTCCCTGGTATTCAATACCTTTAATAGATAGGTGGTTATTAGGTCAAATCATTCCTCCTATGATATTTGCAATTTCTGCATTTACTGTTATTTCATTATCTGTTGGGGTAATGTTCGATCTTATAAGAAAAATTGTTGAATTTGGTTTACCTCTATTTTTAGCTTTAAAAGTTCTTTTTTTTAGTTTGCCTAGCTTTTTAGTTTTGTCCTTCCCAATGGCAGTTTTGCTTTCCACATTATTAGCCTATGGAAAATTATCAAGCAATTCAGAATTGTTAGCTTTGAAATCTTTAGGTATACAAACTTCAAGAATTATTTCTCCAGCCATTGCTCTTGCAATATTTATGACGGGTTTAACTTTCTATTTCAATGATAATTTAGTCCCTGCAAGTAACAAGTTAGCAGAGGCAACATTAAGAGGAGGAATTGGTAGTTCATTTAGTAGTGAAACAGGTAAAGATAACATTATGTTTTCTAGATATGGCTCTCGAATAGATCCTTCGACTAATAAACCAACAAAACATAACAACTACTTAACCCATATATTCTATGCATCATGGTTTGAGAATAATATTATGGAGGGAGTAACTGTTTTAGATTTCTCCAGGGAAGATATACAACAAATCTTAAAAGCGGAAAGTGCAACATTTGATAAAAATAATTCTTCCTGGAATTTTATTAATGGAAGTATGGTAACTATTGATCGAAATGGTCAAACTGGAAATATTCAATTTAAAAGATACGTATACCCATTTATAGAGGGACCCTTGGAATTAGCACAAGTTCCTAAAGATGCTAATGAAATGACTTTAAAGCAGGCTATAAAAGCAGAAAAAATTTATAAAAAAACAGGAAACTTAAAAGAATTAAGAAGAATTAAAGTCCGCATTCAAGAAAAATTTACTCTACCTTTTGCATGCTTAGTATTTGGTTTAATAGGAAGCAGTTTGGGATCTAAATCTAATTTAAGATCTTCAAAAAGTCAGGGATTTGGATTAAGCGTAATTCTTATATTAATTTATTATGTAATGTCATTTATATTTAGTTCATTTGGAGTGAAGGGTATTTTAACTCCTATTTTGGCTGCATGGTTACCTGTCTTAATTTCTCTAGCAGGTGGAATTTATTTATTAAGAAAATCAAGTTCTTTTTGAGACTTTTAGAAAATAATATGCATATAAGTAATTAGCAGAATTTTTTTTAAGTATAAGATTCTTGGATCTCTATATCTCATCTATTTTTTGATAACCATACCAATCAGGATAATTGTTTTCTTCAATAAAATTATTATCTGGGGTTAATTCTATTTCCCAGTTACCTATATTTTTTATTAGTTCACAATCATCACAACACAATAACATTTCTAGAGAAGCAATATCATCTTTATGCTTCTTTTTACAGCCAATAAGCCATTTAGATTTAGCTATATTTTTTGCCTCTAATTTAGTTGAAGCTATAACCAATCCAAACTCATGTTTTTCCTGCATAGAAGTTGGATTATAGCCTCCAATATTAACAAACCATAAATTTTTTTTGGTCTTATTATTTTTTAATAATTGCTTTTTATCTATTTTATCCCTTCCAATATTTATTAAATTAATCTTATAGCCATCTATATATTTTATTTTTTTATAGCTATCAATATGCAATCCTTTTGGAGATCCAAACCAATCCTTTCTTAAAGTATTGTATGTATCCTCAATTTTAGATCCAACAACCCATCTAACATCATGTAGTTCAATATTAGCTTTTTTTGCTCTTCCTCCAAGCACTACCAAATAAAGAAAAATATTTTCTAATTTTTTCACTCTTAATAAAAAAGTTTATAACTTAAACTTTAATATAAATTATAAGATTTACCTTGCTGATTATTTTTACTAATTCAGAAATTGACTTAATTGAACCAACCTTTTTTCTTTGATTTTTCTATTAGTGAAGTCTGTATCTTAGGCTCTTCGTCTACTCTACCTTTAATAATCATTAAGGGAACTATTGCCCATAGAGCTAAAAATAATATCCAGAAAACGTAAATGTTCATATTATTAAAATTCAATAAAATAATACTAAGATTAATTAATTATGATTCGTGAGTTTCTTTTTAAAGTTCCAATTTAGATGTATGATGATATATCTAATTTTAATTAATGCTAAATAGAATGTTTAATAAATTTTATATAAATAATGAATTATCTTAAAATATTTTAAAAGGAAAAATTAGAAAATATTTATCAGGCAACTAAAAATAATCGCACTCAACAGAACCACTGCTTTGCTTCAGGATGTTTAGAGTGCCTTTTTATAATGACAAGCAAATAATTTTTTCGTGAATATTCTAAATCAACCTTTTTTTATCTAAAATTTATTTAGCAAAGTTAAAGATGATTGAAAAAATGTGATTTATGTCATAAGCCAGATAAGATTCATTACAGAGTTAAATCAATAATTCATAGAGACTGGATTTTTTGTTGTAAAGAATGTTTGAACGTAATTTCTAAACACAAAAATTATTCCTACGGTGGCACAAGAAAGTCAAAATAATAAATTTTCCTGAAAACTAATATGCAAAAATAATCAAATAATTAGAAGCTTGGAAAAATATAAAATTACTTTAAATAAGAACTTGACAATTAATGATGATTTATAAACATGATTAATGAAATTTACCAACAAAAATAACTTTCTTTTTTTTATTTGA
>QCIX01000033.1 GCA_003216355.1 Prochlorococcus sp. AG-402-N23
ATTAAGTATTTATCAAACACATAAAATTTTTTTCTTATAATAAAATTATGAAAAATTCTTTTTTGAAAAATAAAAGTATCAAATCTTTTCTAGATTTTTTTTTCAAGAGTATCAATTTAAGCAATATTTATCTCAGCCATTCCAGGCAAAATAAACGATTTTGAAAGAATAGTTGAATATATTTCTTCAAAAGGTATTCCTGAACCAATTTCATCTATCCTTTTAGTGGGAGCCATTATATGTCTTATCTAGGGTTCTGGATTTTTATATTTGGTGAAAACCAAAAAATCGGTTCTGTCTTTTTATTACTATTTCTTATTCCAAAAACAATAATTTTTCATTTATTACCTTTTCATCAAAGAGCAGTATTTATGCATCTCGACTTGATAGGTGGATTAGTTATTGCTGCGATAAGGTAACCAAAATAAATAACTTAATTAAAGAAACCAAAATATTTTTTTATTTCTTGTCTCTTAATTCTGGGAAGCAATTAGCAATATGAATTAATTCATAAACCTCTTTGCAATCGTATTTTTTATTAGGAATTCCACTTCCTACTTCTATCCCTCTCTCTTTCATCTTCTTTAATATCAATTCTTGTCTTTGAATACTTGACATAGATTTAAATCTTTTAATTCGTTCTTCTTTATTCACTAGATCTTAATTTAGTTAAACTTAATTGTTAATGTTATATCAATTAGCGATTCATTAAATAAGTAAGAAAGCCAGTAAATGTAAGTAATTTAAATCCAATAAAGAAAGGCAAATATTTTTTGACCTTTTTACCAAAAGGTAATAATTTGTTTAACGAATTGATCATGATTTAAATTAAAAATTTAATTCTTTAGAACATCCTAACGAATTTTTTTTAAAATTATCCTATTTCGATTTGTACATTTAAAAGACTAGATCTAGAATATTAGGGAGACGTGCCTTATTTTTATGAATGATCAAGAAACAATAATTTCATTATTAAATGAGTTTGCTAATCCAAAAAAAATGGCTTCATTTTTTGTTGACAATTCGACTCCAGATTTTTTATTCATAAGACCGAGTGGTAATCCTATAGATGCAAAAGGATTCGAACAAATGATTACTGGTGATATAGTTCAAGAAAAGGCAGAAATAACCAAAATTCACCGATTCGAATTTTTAAGTGAAAATATAGTAATGTGCATTTTTACACTAGGTTCAAAATTTACTTACAAAGGGACACCTAATGATGACTTACCAACAGTTACATCAATTTTCAAAAAAGTAAATAATGTTTGGAAAATTCACTTGATGCAAAGATCTACAGGAAATTCGGACTTATCTTTATGGGATTAGCAAAGTTAATAGCTCTTTTAATGGTGCTAATACTTATAGGTAGTTCTTTTGTTGGTTTAATTTATTATTTTATAAAATAAATATATCAAATAAATTATACCCAGTAACTATTTCTTTATTTAGAAAACAATTTCTCCTTTTTTGCTTAGTAATTTGATTTCAGGTAAGAATAAAAACTTTAGACAGACTAACGCCTATATCTAAAGCTAATAAAGCAATTAGTAACTTACTCATTTTTTAGAACTCTCAACTATTTTTTTGTAAAGTTCTTCAGAAATAGGTTGCATAACCTTTTAAAAATCTAATTACAAATTAGTTTTTTTAAAATTAATTTCTCGTTACTAAATATACGAATATATGTTTTTTTAAATAGGCAAAAAATATATTCACAATAAGTTTTTCTTATAACGTATTAATAAATACTGAGTTAAAAACTTCAATAAATGTACAAATTTTTTAAAAAAAGAAATTATAAATCTTATTTCAAGTAAATAGATCCTCTATAAGTAAGCTTTATAAACTTTTCTTCTTGTTTTCTACAATATACAAATGACTTTCCATTGAAATACATGTTTACCATGATGCAGCTCCTGAACTTGCTCAAGTCCCCGTCCTATGGCTTGAGTCGTACTGCGGTCTATCAGATGGTAGATCGGACGATTTTGTAGTATTCACTACAATCTATTTATAAAGTATTTATACTTAGATGTCAACAATTAGTAGAAACTAAACTTCAATTTAAGATTAGATTCTGCTCTCAGAAACTCCTTAAAAAGAATGTATAACATATAACTACGAGTAACTCCCATAAAAACCGAAACAAATGCTAGAACTACACAAATAGGGCAATGTGGGAATCCCATTATTTATTTTCCAATATAAATTTTAATTCAGCTTCTGCATTGAGAATTTCAATTCTTCTCTTAAGTATTTTAAAAAATTTAATTATTTTTTTCAAAATTAAACCCTCTTTAGGCATCAATAATAATATTATTCTAAGAATGAATATATCAATGAGCAAAAATACTGAATCCATTGATATAACTAAAGTTTTGTAGCATAGTTATACAATAAACAACACCAACATATGCTCAGATACTCTTGATCAATTAAACAAAAAAGGCTAATTCAGAATAAATGTAATAATTAGTGATCTAGTTACCTTGCAGTGCTATTTTTCTTTTGCTAAAAAGATAGAGCGGGCTAAAGTCCAATACTCCACGAGGATTTAGTCCGCTGCCTAAAGACTCAGAGTGCAAATATCTAAATTTGTAATATGCAACTATGCTTGATGAGATAAATATATTGATTGCTTAATAAATCTAATTTGTATATTGCTATTACAAAAATTATGAGGTTATTTAAATTAGTTACTAAATCCTCGTGGAGAAAGCTTTAGTAAATTTCTTTTACTTGTTACTAATAAGATCAGCCGAATCTGATAATGGAGAATCATTTTCATCTGTAGAAGTTCCATCTAATTCAATCAATAGTTTTTCTTGATTTTAGAAAGTTTATTATTTGAAGTTTTTAATATTTAAATTCATAACTATCTGAACATTGAATAACTAATTTTGGTTAAGTTGGTTAATTATCTCTATTGCAAATAAAGATAAGGTTGTTAATCTTGCACTTAAAGAAGAAACTTAATTTCTTAAACTGATGCAATTTGATCATTTGAATTTCAACGAAGATGATGACCTCATGTCAATAGAAGATTTAAAGGCTTTACGTCTTCAAAAAAAGAAAATTGAAAGTGATAAGAAAGCCAGGAAATATATCCTGGATATTAATCAAAGATATAGAAAAATGAGTGCCAGCAAAAGTAATAACTTTTTAAGAAATATGAACCCTTTTAAAAAGGCCGCATAAATTGTTAATCTTGATTTTGTTAATTTGTTAAACTTTGCATTTTTCAGAGTAAGCTTTTAATGGTGTTTCTTTGGAAGAGTTTCACCAAGAGGGGTCAATTTTTGGCCCCTTCTTTGCGGAAATATTTTTTAATTGAAACACGTTCTAAAATAGAAATACTTTCCTAGAAGGTAAAATTGATGTAAATCTTTTTTTAAAGTTTTTTATTACCACTTTATGAAAACTCAATATCTTCAACTTAATCCTCTTATTAAAAAAAGAAAAGTTTGAGCCAATGAACCACATATCATATATCTAAATTGTTAATCTTTTTTCGGAAATTATGAAATTTTTCATTTGCAATTTTTGATAGCTTTACCTACGAGTTGGGAATTCTACAAAGAAGTTGAAACTAAGATTCTATGGGTCAATATTTGTGCCCAAGATTTAGAAGGAGTAGCTATTTCGATCAATAAATGGTGGAAGACAAGATATCCAGCATACAAAATCAGAATAGTTTCTAAAAAAGAATTTGAACTAGTAAAAATGCAAGCTGAGAAAAAGGAGCAATAAAATGCATCTTTGGTAAATATTGATGCTAAATATTTTAACTATTCAGCTAATATAAATTTAAATACATTAATAAAAAAATGAACTCTGCATTTGCAAAAGTCTCAAATTTGAAAGTGAACAGGGCTTCTAAAATAGCTATTACTCTCGCATCATCAACTTTCTTTTTGTACGCCTTGGCTCAAGCACCAATTTTTAAAAATATTCTTGCAGGTGCCTTCTCTTGCTCTGGCTAAATAAAATACTGTTTTTTAAGAGAAACTAAAAAGCTAAAATAGACAGTGATTGACAGTCGATCTAAACTTAGAGGGGAAAACCCCTCTTTTTTTAATGTTTAATATATTTATTGCTGAAAAGATAATGAATCTTCTTATTTCTCTTTTCAGCTGATGAATATTTCCCCGCACCTATTAATTGATGCTGTGATATTAAGCGCTGCCCTTACCATAACTTTGGTATTAAGAGCAAAAGGTAATGATGCCAGAAAAGAAAAGGAAAATAAATGATTACTAAAGAAGAAGAAAAAGAATTCAAAAAACCTAAATTATATAGATTTTGGAACTTTCTTATTTATGGAAGTTTCATTGCTATTGGAGTTTTCTTAGTTTATTTATATTCTGCTTATGTCTTTATAAATAAATGACTTACATGTACTGCATAGCGATTACTTATGGGGTTGTGAGTCTTTTGTTGCTTGGTGGGTTTGCATACTTTACTTTTAAAATTAAACGCTAATTTTTATGTCCTCTTCAATGAAAGATTTCTTAGATAAATTTTTTGATTTATGTAGAGAATATCAACAAGAAATTCCACCTCAGAAAATGGCTGAGATTTTAAGAGAATATGCAGATAGATTAGATGAATAATAGCTAATAGCAGACCTAAGAAGGTATTAAGAGAATATAATTTCTAAGCAAAATTTATACAAATTTTTTAAAAGTTGGAATAAATTTTTTGAAGATATTTTCCTTGCAATTATTTATAATTTGAGATTTTTTTTTGATCCTTAATCCGTACAATTTTGTTCCTCAAACCGCACACATAAAACTTGAAATTTACTATTCAAATTAATTAGAACATAGGTGTAGGTAAGGGGTAAGTCTTATGGCACTAAATGACACATTTACTATCCAGGAAATTAATTTGGATAAGAAAGACCTTTCATATGATAAAAAGCTCAAAGAAATTGAAGCTTATTGGAATAACGAATGTACAGAACATCCGAGTAACAACCATTGCAAAATTTTTTGTGATTAAAACTTTAACTTTTAGGTATTCTTACGCTTGATTTTTACATAATACCCGTACTAAAGAATAATCAGATAGAAAGGAGGCCAAGCAAATGACTAATTTAGGTATAGAAATTTTATTTTGGACAATTTTAATTTCTTATCTGGGATTAAGGTTTTCTCAAACTTGGAATGGATTCAAAAAACAGTATTAATTAGGAGAATAGGAAATGAAACTACAAACTCAGTTCACGGTTCCAAAAAAAGAATTAAAAGATATTGATTATGTTAAGAAAGTAGATTTCATAGAAGAAACTTTAAATAAAGAATGTATAGATTATCCAAATCAAGAAGATTGCTTGGTTTGTTGCAATTAAAAATCATTAAATAGCTGTTTTTTAAAGGTAAATAAATTTTTATTAGTACTCATAAATTTTTTAAAAAGGAGTTAGCACTATGGAATTAAGATTCTTCCCAATAAATGTTTTTAGAGAGACTCCAAAAGTCACATTCTTCGATGCAGGCATCAATACTTATAATGGTTCTGATGTTGTTATCCATTCTGGGGAAGCTATATCTCCTCCAGATGATTTAAAAAATGAACAATATTACTTTCACAATCATCAAATTGACCACAATTTAGTTATCACCGGGGAAAGGACATTTGTTTTAATAAATCCTTCCTGGGATGAACCTCATCATTTGATTTATTTAAATAGGTCTATGGGAGCATTAGAAATTCCTACAGGAACTTATCACAGATCAATCTCAGGGAAAGAAGGTAGTATTGTTTTAAACCAACCCAAAAGAGATAAATTTTTTGATCCTGCTAAAGAATTTATACCTCAAAAATTAGACAAAATTAATTTAATTAAGGCAAGAAAAAGTCCGCCTGTTTATTGGATTTACGAAAATAACAAAATCAAAAAAGTCTATTTTAATCCTCTTGAAAGAAAAGTTGAAACTCTTGTTTAAAATGAAAAAACATATATCTCCTAATAATAATTTAAAAAACCTGAATTTAATTATTAATTCTGATACTTATAAATTGGCACATGAAGATTTAGGTCTACTTAGCCGAAATGAAATGCGTGGAGTTAGAATGCTTCTTGAAATTACTAAACCAGATTTAATCCTTGAAGAAAATAAAATTCTTTCAACCATAATTATTTTTGGTGGCGCAACCATTACAGAAGAATCAAATACCAAAAAGAGAATTGAAAATATAGAAGAGTTAATTAAAAAAAATCATAAGTCGATACTTCTAAAAAGAAATTTAAATAGATTAGAAAATTTGCTTCTAATGAGTCATTACTATCAATCCGCAAGGGAGTTTTCTAAACTTGCTTCAATTAGTAAACAAAATAAAAACTGTAATTCTCATGTGATTGTGACAGGAGGTGGACCCGGAATTATGGAAGCTGCTAATAGAGGCGCATTTGAAGCAAATTGTAAATCTATAGGGTTAAATATCAGTCTTCCTAATGAGCAAATCCCTAATTCTTTTATAACACCAGGTCTTTGCTTTAAGTTTAATTATTTTGCATTAAGAAAGATCCATTTTGTCATGCGATCAGTGGCTGCTGTATTTTTTCCTGGAGGTTTTGGAACGCTAGATGAATTATTTGAACTATTGACACTTTGTCAAACAGGAATGAAAACTAAAATCCCAATCATACTTTTTGGTAGAGATTATTGGAAGAAAATAATTAACTTTGAATATTTAGCTGATCTTGGATTAATTGAAGATAAACACCTAAATCTTTTCGAATATGCAGACACCGCATCAGAAGCATGGAAAATTATTAAATCATCAAAAAAGCCAGCCTAGAAAACTACAAGCTGACTTTTTAACAAATGTAAAAGAAGATTGATTAATAAGTATTTGATATTTTGTTTTTCATGCTTTCAATCTTATTGATTAATTCATCTAACCATTCTGTATTATTTTGCTCTTGTCTTTTATGGCTTTGACTTTTTTGAGTACTCATAAATTTCTTACTTTTATAGTTTATTTAATATATCTTCAGAAATTAAAGGAATCAATAAGCAATATTACCAAATCGATTGACAAGTCAAGCTTTAGTAACATTTCATACAAACCTAAGCATTACAAATTAACTAAGAAAATCTAAATCTCTTAAGTTAAGTATTTTCTACGATGTTTTTATTTGAAATTCTGATTTGAATTAGGAAAGGTTATAGATGTTCCTATGGAAAAATCATTTCTGAATTTTATTTATTGGATTCTAGTAAAGTCAGCTGAAAGTTACTACGGAGATTCATTAAAAACAGAAGTACCCTATACACCTTATTTTTAGTTTTGGTGGACCTTAACTTTTAATATTAGATATATAGTTTGAGAGTTATTAGTTTGGAATTAATTTATCAAAAAACACAATATGGGTTACTTATAGATTCACTACAAAATAATCTCTTACGTTGAATTTCTTTTACTGATTGTGAATAAATTTAGCAGTAAGGATCGCTCCAAAATTAAATAAAACTACAGTTAGAAAAAGTAGCTAAATTGCGAGGTTGATCATAAGATTAGCCTCCTTAAATTTATATAAAAACCCTATAACGTTAGAATAGGTATTGAATTGAGTTTAAATTCCTATTTTTAGCAATCGAGATTCTTTGGTACTGGACTAGATTAACAATTTTCGATGCATTCTTTTAAAGACTTTTCCGAATTACTCTTAATTTCGCAACTACGAAGACAATCATAAAAAGCATACTTGGGATCTAATTCATTTTTGAATTGTTTATTTCTAAATGTATTCATGATCAAACTCCCTTTGATTTTTTTTCAAGTTGATTAATTAATTTATCCAACCAAAGAGTGTTATTGATCTTTTTTGTGTTTTTAAATTATTTCGTTTTGTAAGTACTCATGAAGTGAAACCTCCAATCAGTGGATCTAATTTAAAGGTGATGATTCAAATTTCCTAGAGCAAAAATACTGATTATGAATTTAGTGAAATATTTTAAAAACGATTAATATATAATTTGTATTTTAGGTAATAAAACACTTGATTCTTTTATATAACCCATACTAAATAACTTCTAAAAAAGGGGATTAATTATGATTTTCGGAAATCTAATTAAAAATAAAATTCAACATGCATTTGGTAGTTTTTTTGATACGTTATCAATTGAGAGAAAACTAACTGATGCTCAAATGGAATGTATGCAATTCGGAATTTGTGATTATGCTCCAAGACAAGTTGAAGAGGTTCCCTTTTTTCATTATTAATTTGAATGGATTTAAAAGAAGGGCAATTAGCTCCTCCTCACCCAATCAGGAGATCCACTAAACCAATCAGCAAGATCATCATTTTTGGGATCGAAATGATTTTCAGTTTCTAAACCATCAAGACCAAGATTCTGGATAAGTCCATTTATTCCATCTGATTTTTGCTTACCATATCTTCTTAAGCTATTAGCTTTCTTAAGCCATGTCCATATAGTTGAATTATGTTTTGCAAACTTTTCTACATAAATTCTTTCTTCCAATGCGACAGGTTCATCAAGTGAAATCCTCTTTACAATATCCTTAATTTTTAAACGAGTCTTGTTGGTTAGAAACATATTCATAAAAGAAGTTAATGTTTTATAAAAGTTTTTTTTATGAATGTCTTGTCAATCTTTATTTCAAGAAAAAGTATTTTTTAGGAGCTTTTAAAGGACAAATATTTTTATTTAACAACAGGTATATTCAATTGGTAAAAAAGACTACTTAATTTGATTTATATAACTTATATAAAAAGTAGTTCTATATAAGTTTCTCTACATAATTTAAGATTTAATTTATAAAAAAGAATAAGAAAAAATTTACATTAACAGTCTATTTAAAATAAGGGGCGCTAGTTCCTTATAAAAAATTTATGCAAAAACATAAAAAGTTAAATCAAGTACTGACAGATATTTAAAAAATAAATACTATAAGTCTAAATAATTTTATATAAATTCAAATTCATGATCAAGAATTTATTCATTGCATTAGCTTTTGCATTAATGCTTATCAATCCAAGCATTTCTATAGCTGCAGAATCTCCTGTTGATGTACAAGAAATCTTTACCTCTTCAGAAAACATTGATGGAGATAATTTTAAGTATCCAAATGGAAAAGCTGAAATGCGTTTGATTAGAGTAGAAGTTGAAAATGGAGCAACTATACCAATGCACTCTCATCCTGTACCTTTATTGGGTCATATTGAAAGTGGTGAATTAACACTTGCTGAAAAGACAGGTATTAGTAAAACCTTTAAAGAGGGAGATTCATTTGTTCTCTCAGCAAATACTCCTGCTCATACAATGGCTAATAGTGGTAATTCTTCAGCAGTTATGTGGGTTGCTGTAGCTTCAGCAGAAGGTGTACCTACTTTGAATCCTGAAGAATAAATCAACCTGATTGACAGTCGATCTAAAATTGGAGGGATAAAACCCTCTTTTTTATGAATACCTTAATAGTTTCTACTTTTGATTGTTCTTTTGAAGATTTCGATAAATTTGTAGCTGATTTCCACGAAGAAGAGGGACATAAATATGTCGAAGAATATGAACTCATCAAGGTAAATGAACATAAAAGTCACTTAATTCTTAAAGTCAAGGATTTAGAAGGATTTGCTGCGGCTACTAGTACTCCAGAGATGAAAGAGTGGGATAAAGAAAATGGTTATAAAGACATTTGTTATTCACTGACTCCAGTTGAATAATGAGTACTCAATGGGATGACACTTTTTGGCAGAAAGACTTCTTGAACATGAAGTCACATTCTCCCTCAGATGCAAAACTCCTGATGGGAGGTGTAAAAGGATTGAAAGATGCTTGGCGTCTAGGTGTTCTGCACGTTGAATACGAAAAACTAAAGAAGATAAACAGCAACAATAAGCTCTATAAAGGGAAGAAAGATAGTTCAAATAATCAATCTAAAATCAAGAGAACTTAATATAAAATTGTTCTGGATAGCAATGATCACTATCATGCCTGTATCAATTGAAGTGCAAATTGCTATGCTTTATAAAAGAATTGAGAACTTAAGTGATCATCTACAAAGCAATTTTCACAAATAAGAATGGCATTGTTAAATAAATTCTCGATTAAAGATTTCATACTCTCAAGCAAAGAGGCATATCAAAATGAACTCAAGAACAAAGGTGTGGGTTCAGATATAGGACTGTCATTATTTAATAAATTCTCGATTAAAGATTTCATACTCTCAAGCAAAGAGGCATATCAAAATGAACTCAAGAACAAAGGTGTGGGTTCAGATATAGGACTGTCATTATTTAATAAATTCTCGATTAAAGATTTCATACTCTCAAGCAAAGAGGCATATCAAAATGAACTTAAGAAAAAAGGTGTGGGTTCAGATATAGGACTGTCATTATTTAATAAATTCTCGATTAAAGAAATCATCAATGCAATTGGATCAGTAAAAATTAATTGTGATTCTCCAGTTTGAAACAATAAGCCTAGGTGTAATTAGTGCTAGATCCTTTCAAAGAGTTTTATGATGTTAATTGAATTACTTTTAAATGCTTTATTTCTTGCATCGCAGGTAAATTAAGGTTTGGTTATCCTGAA
>QCIX01000034.1 GCA_003216355.1 Prochlorococcus sp. AG-402-N23
ACAATATTAGGGATGTCGGTTTTTGTTGTTAGCTACATTATAGTTACAAGAAATATTGCTGAAATACCCCCTTCATCAACAATTGCAATTTCAGCATTGTTTTTTTTGTTAGGTCTAGCAGGATTAAGTTTTGGAATATTATCAGCCAGTTGGGATAAAGAGCCTGGATCATTTTTTGGTATTGAAAATATTCCAATGAACATACAACGTGCAAAAGCAGCCTTCAAGCCTGCAACACAAAATTTCGAGGATAAAAGTTAATCTAGGAGACTAAAGATTTCAAGTTAACTTGGAATGAATTTTCTTCTAATAATTTGCATGCTCCTTGTATATCTCCAATACAGAATTGATCACCAAATTTAACGTAGGTAACACTATTTTCATTTCTTACTGCAGCTAAAACTGGGATCTTGATTCCACATCTATCTTTATCTGGTTTAAATTTAGTTAAGCAGTTTCTTAAAGTATTTTGTACTCTCACATCTGATGCTTGATAACTTTCAAGATTAATAATAAGCAATTTTAGGTTATCTATTTCTCTGCAATCATCAATTATTAATTGAGTCTTATCACTTTTTTTATCTATTGTTCCCCACAACAATAATCTAGTATCAGTCAAAAGAAATTCGGATAATCTTACAAAGGTTTTTGGAAAAACTATTGCTTCGCAACTTCCAGAAAGATCTTCAAGCTGAACTATAGCCATCCTATCTCCTTTTCTGGTTGTAATCTGCTTCAAATCAGGGATCATTCCAACTAAAGAGACTTTGGTTCTATCTTTTGTTTCTTCTAACTGAGAAATGCTTATAGGTGATACAAGTTTTGCTGGTTTAGTTAAGTGCTTTAGAGGATGGTCAGATAAGTAAAAGCCTAATAGCTGCTTTTCTAACTTTAATTTCTCAATAAGTGAATAATCATCAACCTTAGCTAATTGTGAATCTGAAAAAGCAACATTAGAAAATTCTTCTTTAGAGTCAAATAGATTTCCTTGCCCTGATAATCTATCACGATTTCTTGAAGAGGCCCACTCAATAACATGTTCAAGATCTGTTAATAACTGAGCTCTATTATTATCATTTGAAAACTCATCTAGTGCTCCACAATGAATTAAAGATTCAAGACTTCTTTTGTTAAGAACATTAGAAGGCAAACGGTCGCACAAATCTGATAATGACTTAAAGGTTCCAAAACTGTTTCGGTTTTCAATTATATTTCTTATTGCAGAATCTCCTAAATTCTTAATCGCAGATAACCCGAATAAAATCTGATTATTCTTAATAGTGAAATCAACACCAGAAAAATTAATACTCGGTGAAATAACATCTATTCCCATGGAATAACAATTAGAAATATATCTTTGCATCTTGTCGCTAGAGCCAGAATTAACACTTAAAAGTGCTGCCATATATGCAACTGGAAAATGGGCTTTCAAAAATGCAGTTTGATAAGTTACGGCACCATAAGCAGTTGAGTGGCTTTTGTTAAAACAATATTCTGCGAATAAAACCATTTGATCAAAAAGATCATTTGCTAATTTTTCATTTACACCTTTCTTCATGGAACCGTCAACAAAAATATTCCTATGCTTTACCATTTCAGAAACTTTCTTTTTCCCCATTGCTCTTCGAAGTAAATCAGCATCACCAAGAGAATAACCGGCTAGGTCTTGAGCAATTTTCATGATTTGTTCTTGGTAAACCATAATTCCATAGGTTTCAGTGAGAATTGACTTAATAAAAGGATGAGGGAAATCAACCTTTTCATTCCCATTTTTTCTATTTATGAATTTAGGTATAAGGCCTGCATCAAGAGGACCAGGTCTATAAAGAGCCAATATGGACGAAATATCCTCTAGAGAGTTAGGTTTGAAATCCCTAACGACCTGTTTCATCCCTGAAGATTCAAGTTGAAAAATACCCTCAAGATCTCCTCTCCCGATAAGATCAAAGGTTTTACCATCATTTTGTGGTAACTCATCAATGTTTATTTTCCTTCCAGTAGATTGATTAATAAGAGAAACTGTTTTTTCAATCATCGTAAGATTCTTAAGACCCAAGAAATCCATTTTCAATAATCCAAGCGATTCGATATCGTCCATAGAATATTGGGTTATTATTTGCCCTTCATTATTTCTTTGAAGAGGTACAAGTTCGTCAAGAGGATCTGATGCGATAACAACTCCAGCAGCATGAACTCCATATGTTTTATTAGTTCCTTCAATTCTCAAAGCCAAATCAACCCATTTTTTCACCCTATTATCATTAATATATTTTTCTCTGAACTCTTGGCTAGGAGAATTCTTATCAATCATTTCATTTAATTTATAAGGTTTCCCTCTTACAACCGGTATTAACTTAGCCAATTTGTCCGCCTCTCCATATGGTATATCTAAAACCCTTGCAACATCTTTTAAAACCGCCTTAGAGGTCATCTTATTGAAAGTAATTATTTGCGCAACTTTATCCTCTCCATAACGATTAGTAACATAATCTATAACTTCATTTCTCCTATCAATACAAAAGTCGGTATCAATATCTGGCATTGACTTTCTTGCTGGATTTAAAAATCTCTCAAACAACAATCCATGCTCAACAGGATCTATATTTGTAATCTGAAGAGCATAAGCTACTAGTGAGCCTGCGGCAGAACCTCTACCTGGCCCTACAGGGATAGAGTTATCTCTAGCAAATTTGATATAGTCCCAAACAACCAAAAAATAATCTGGGAAGCCCATATCTTTAATAATTTTTAATTCGGAAGATAGTCTTTTTTTATAGTTCTCATCAACTTCTTTAAGATCATTTTTTTTAAGTCTTTTTAAAAGGCCTTTATTAGATAATTGTGTAAGGAAAGAAAATGAATCTGTATCTTCGTTAAGAGGGAATTTTGGCATTCTATAATTACCAAACAAATCAAATTCTTCAACTTTTTGAGAAATTTCTACTGTATTGTTCACTGCCTCAACAATTGATTCATCATCAATATGATCTTTAAAAAGTTCAAGCATTTCATTTTCACTTTTAATATATTCTGTACCGGTATATCTCAATCTTTTTTCATCACTTATTAATTTTCCTGTTAATACACAAAGCAAAGCGTCATGTGCTTCAACATCCATACTTGATAAGTAGTGGGCGTCGTTGGTAGCAATGACTTTTATTTGGTGCTTCTTCCCAATTTTTATTAATTCAACGTTAACAATTCTATCTTCAATAGAGCCGTGATCTTGTATTTCTAGATAAAAGTCATCTGCAAATAATTTTTTATACCAAAGAGCTATATCTTCTGCTACGTCTAATCTACCTTTTAAGATTGCTTGAGGTATTTCTCCACCAAGACAAGCTGTGGAAACTATCAGTCCATCACTATGTTTGCTTAAAAGAGATTTATCAATACATGGTCTTGAAAAAATGCCTCGACCTCTCATACCGTTTAGGTGACTAATTGTTGTCAACTTCACTAGATTCTTATAACCATTATAATTTTTTGCTAACACCACCAAATGATATCTTTTTTCTTTTTTTGGTTGAGGATCATCAATAGATCCATTAATCACGTACATTTCATTACCAATAATTGGTTTTATACCTTTCTCTTTACACTTCTTGACCAAATCAAGAACACCATACATAACTCCATGATCAGTAAGAGCTATAGATTCCATTCCAAGATCAGAAGCTCTTTCTACAATTTTTGAAATTTGACTGGCACCATCAAGTAAGCTGTAGTCACTATGATTATGAAGCGGAACGAAAGCCATATTCAAATAATTTATATATATAAGATAGAGAAAATTTGTAAAATATCTATACTTTGTGATTACAAATTAATTATTAATACAAATTTAAAATAAAGGTCTGTTTTTAATTACCTGAGCATCAATTTCAAAGATATTGGCGGCATTCAATATTCTATATTCCTCTAATACATTGCCTATCAATTGCATTCCAATAGGTAATCCTTTAGTATCAAAACCACAAGGAATACTGATTGCTGGGAGCCCAGCTAAATTAGCCGGAACAGTTAATAGATCAGACAAATACATTGAAAGTGGATCATTGACAAAATCTCCCTTCAAAAAAGCAGTGGTTGGGCATGTGGGAGTTAATAAAACATCAACTTTCTTAAAAGCATTATCAAAATCTTTTCTTATAAGTGTCCTAACTTTTTGTGCCTTCTTGTAATATGCATCACTGTATCCAGCTGACAAAGCATAAGTACCTATCAGAATTCTTCTTTGTACCTCATCTCCAAAACCTTCTGCTCTACTTTTAGAAGTCATATCTATAAGATTTGAACCTTCATTCGATCTGTAGCCATATTTAACTCCATCATATCTTGCTAAATTTGCGGAGGCTTCAGATGGTGCAATGACATAATATGTCGCAATTCCATCGTTAAATCTAGGACATTCAATTTCAATAATTTCAGCCCCTAAAGCTTGGAATCTTTCAACTCCAGAAAGAACAGATTCCTTAACTTCTGGATTAAGCCCTGGGTGTTCAAAACATTCTTTAATGATTCCAATTTTTAAACCCTTTATAGATTTATTTAAGTCAGTCAAATAATTTGGTACTGGCTTATCAAGACATGTTGAGTCAAAGGAATCCTTACCTGATATAGAATAAAGAATTTCAGCCGCATCTGAAACAGTATTTGTAATTGGCCCAATTTGATCAAGAGAGCTAGCAAATGCTACAAGTCCCCATCTACTAACTCTGCCGTAAGTAGGTTTAAGACCTACGACGCCACAAAAAGAAGCTGGTTGCCTTATTGATCCTCCTGTATCAGAACCTATAGCCGCCGCACAAAAACCAGCGGCAACTGAAGCAGCACTACCGCCTGAACTACCTCCAGGCACTCTATTAATATCCCAAGGATTTGAAGTAACACCAAAAACAGAAGTTTCAGTGGAACTACCCATAGCAAATTCGTCTAAATTTGTTTTTCCTAAACAAATTCCCCCTGAAGACCATAATTTACTAGAAGCTGTGGATTCATAAGGCGCAACAAAGCTTTTGAGCATTTTACTTGCACAAGTTGTCGCAACTCCTTTGGTGCAAATATTATCTTTTATTGCTATTGGCATCCCCGCAAGAGGAGGAAGTTTTTCTTTATTTTTAATTAATTTATCAATGTTCTCTGCTTGCGAGTTAGCATAATCTTTTGTAGTACAAATATATGAATTAATTTCAGGGTCTTTGAGATCTATTTTAGCAAAAAAATCAACAACTAATTCTTTAACTGAAGCATTATTGCTAATAATTTCCTTTCTTAAAGAATTAAAATTCATTTCTTGATTAATTTCTTAAATTAAAATTTATCAAACAGTTAGTGGTTCTTCTTTTTTGCAGCGAACCAAGCTATGTTTAATATTTTTAGACCCTTCATCAGAAAGATCTTTAATAAAAGAAGATATATTTTCTTTTAAACTACGTTTAGTAATAAATGGACCGAACCAGTAAGTACCACTTGGTTGATCTGTCTCAATTTTAGCCCACCAGGCTAATCCGAGTTTGTTCCCAAAGTTTCTAATCAATTTAATTGATCTGTAAAGACCATCAATTCTTGTTAAATTCTATACAATTTAGTAGTTAAAATTCAATAAATATTTATTAATCATATAAATATATTGAAATAAATACATTTTAGAGGTTTTTAATAACAGTGATTTTTAACAAATTAATTATTTACTCGTCAAGTGAAATAGTGATATGGCGGCGGCCACAGAGGCATTTAAACTTGAAGTCTTACCTTTAAGAGGAATGCTTAAGAGATAATCACATTTTTTTTGAGTAAGCAAAGAAATTCCTTTATCTTCAGAGCCTATTATAACTACCATAGGTACTTTTTCTAAAAAATTTGAGATAGATAATTGCCCATCTCCAGATAAGCCAACGACAAGAAAACCATTTTTCTTAAGTTCCTCAAGTGCTCTATTTAAGTTAACAACTCTACTTACTTGCAGGTGTTCTAAGGCTCCTGCAGCTACCTTAGCGACGGTACCTGTCAATCCAGCAGATCTTCTCTGAGGAATAATAATGCCCTTGCAATCAAATGCTTCCGCTGACCTTATAATCGCACCAACATTATGTGGATCAGTTATACCGTCTAATGCAATTATTATTGGATTTGCACAGTTGTGTTTAGATAAATCGATTAATTGTTCTAAGGATATTGTTTCAGAACATGCTAACTGCAATGCGATGCCTTGATGAGAAGCACCATAAGTTAATTGCGAAAGTCTGTTCCAAGAAACTTCTTCAATGAGGACGCCTTTTGATTTAAAGTCCTTAAGCAAAAGATAGAATTTGTCTGAAGAAAAGATTTCCGAAGTACACCAAATCCTATTAATCGCTCTTTCGCTACTAAGAGCCTCATAAACCGAATGTTTACCCCATATCCAATCATCAAAATTTCTCTTATTAGTAAACTCTTGATGAATTTCAGCATTTTTATTAGGAAATTCTTTATTAGATTTAAATATTGGCTGTCTCCTTTTTAAAGATGAAAATGTATTATTTCTATCTTTTTTATTTAAATTTTTAATATTTTTATTTTTAGCAGAATTGTTCAAAAATCTATCAGTTTTATCTGAACGATTTGTATTTTTTGAGTAATAACCAAAATCTGAATTTTTTTTGTACTCTTTATTATTTTTTCCGCTAAATTTATTTGAGGAGTTTTTCATAAATTCAATTCATTTTTAATTCTAAATATTCAAAAAGTGATGACAATCTTTGGGGATCTTTTAAAAATAGCCAACCAATAAGAGTTTCAAAACCAGTTGCTCTAGAGTATATTGTGGGATCTGAAGATTTTGGATATCTCTTTGTTTTATTTCTAGCACGCCTAATTAGATCTATTTCATTTGAATTTAATAAATGTTCAATTTGACTTAATGATTTTGACTGAGATTTTGCTTTTACTTCGTTTACTACAGATAAATGGAGATCTTTAGATTTTAAAGGAAAATGAACATGCCTTAATCTTTGGTGAAGCTCCCATACCGAATCTCCAAGCCAAGCAAGTTGAATAACACCTATATCCTCGGGAGATCCATATGGAACCAAGTTTTGAATCCAATAATTCAATTTTTTAAATAATTTAAAGCATCTTCAAGGCTTGAATTCAAGTTAAGAAAATCCCCTAAACGAACAAGTTTAATTGTTTGGGCCACTCTCGAATTTCCAACGACAGAGAACCCAAGTTTAGACTTTTTGCATTCTTTTGCAGTTTGAACAAGTGCTCCAAGACCTGAAGAATCTAAAAAATCTATTTTTGTAAGATCAATAACGAATGGAAACTCATTTACCAAATTATTAGTAACAAAAGTCTTAAATTGTTTTTCTGAGAAAGCATCAAGTTGGCCTTTAAAAGTAAAAACAATAATGTTTGTTCGAACCTCAAGGTTTCCTCTTAAAGAAACCGTTAACTTCTGGAAATCTTCTATGATCTTATACCTCCAAAAAATTAATGTATCAAATGTAATTATCAAATCAAAAGAAACCAATATGTCAACATCTTTCTAACATTAGAGAAACAAATTTTTTAAATAAATAATCTGAATCATGCGGGCCAGGTCCTGCTTCTGGATGATATTGCACACTAAATATTGGCTTATTATTAACCTGTAGGCCAGCAACAGTATGATCGTTAAGGTTGTAGTGGGTTATTCTAACTATGTCCTTTGACAGAGAATTAGGATCAATAGCAAAACCATGATTCTGACTAGTTATCTCAATTTTATTATTTTCACCACAAGGATGATTTAAACCTCGATGTCCAAAGGGTAATTTATAAGTTGAACCTCCTAATGCTAATCCAAATATTTGGTGGCCAAGACAAATACCAAACATAGGTATTTCACCATATTCAATGAGTGATTTTGCTAAGTCAATACCTTCAGAAACAGATGAAGGATCGCCTGGACCATTTGAGAAAAATATACCAGCCGGCTTGTTAGACAGAACATCATTTAGAGAAGATCGAGAAGGTAAAACCAAAACTTCACAACCATGGGATACAAGCCTATTTAGAATTGAATTTTTAATTCCAAAATCAATTGCTACTATTTTTAACTTTTTAGAAGATTCATCATATCTTTTTCTTAAATCAAAAATTGTTTGCGTATGACTTTTCCATAAATATTGTTGCTTTGTTGAAACAACTTTTGATAAATTTAATCCCTCCATCTTTGGCGTATCACAAATTATCTTTAAACAACTTTCATCAGTTTTATCTAAAGAGGTAATAACTCCATTCATCGAGCCACTAGACCTTAAAATCTTAACAAGAGCTCTTGTATCAATTCCATATAGACCTATGATATTTTTCTCAACTAACCATTGATTAAAATTCTTTTTAGATCTCCAATTGCTGCTATTAGATGAAAAATTCCTAACAATTATACCTTTAACATTAATATTAGATTCTGAATCTTCAAAATTAATACCAGTATTTCCAATCTCTGGATAAGTGAATGTTAATATTTGTCCATAATAACTTGGATCAGTAATAACTTCCTGATATCCGGTCATCCCCGTATTAAAAACTATTTCACCAATGGCCGTACCAGAAGCACCAAAAAAGAATCCTGGGAATACAATTCCATTACTTAAAACCAATTTCGCGTTTTTCTTATATGGATTAATCATCAATTTGAAATTAATTAATTTGCATGTAAATAATTTTTTAAAAGTAAAAACTTTTTCCAAGGATCTCCTTGATTTATCGAAAATAAAGCTTTATTAAATCCTTCATTTAAATCATCCTCAATGCCTGCGGCCCAAAGCACTAAAGCAGAGTTCAAGGCAACCACATCAATATGAGATTTTTGTCCAGAACCATTTAAGACAGACTTTAATATTTCCTCGTTAGACTCAGGATCAGAAACTACAAGCTTTTCGTTAGATATATTTTCATGGTTAAAGTCTGAAATATTTATTTCTGAATACCGTAATTCACCATTATCAACAAATACTAATTTATTTTCTCCTTGAAGCGAAGCTTCATCAATACCTCCAGACCCATGAACGACAATTGCTCTATTCATACCCATTTTTAAAAGTGCAGTTCCCATAGGTTTTAAAAGATCCTCAGAAGCAACACCCAAAACTTGTGCATTGGGTCTTAAAGGATTTACCAAGGGTCCAAGTTGATTAAATACTGTCCTTATTCCAAGGGTCTTTCTTAATGGAGCAAGTTTTATTAAAGATTTATGCCAAACAGGTGCGAACAAAAAAGTTATTCCAATTTCACTTACGGCTTTGATTATTTTTTCTAATGAACAATTTAAATTCAAGCCAAGATTCAACAAAACATCAGCAGAGCCAACTTTTCCACTAGCACTTTTATTTCCGTGTTTTGCAATTTTTACCCCACAAGATGCAGCTACAAATGCAACTGCAGTTGAAATATTAAATGTATTAGCTCCATCACCCCCAGTTCCACAAGTATCTACCAAATACAAATTTGGTCTTGCTACTGGCAATTCGCAAACATTTAAGAGTTCCTCAGCCATAGAACTTAGTTCGACACCTGTAGAGCTCTTTGCTCTCAATGCACTCAAAAAAGCTCCTGTTTCAACATCTGAAATTTCATCATTAAGCCATCTTTGCATTAAAGATCTAGAAGTTAATTCATCAAGGTCGCTTCCCTCCAACAAATTATTTAGGATTTCAGTGTTTGTTAAATTAGAAGACATTTATTTATGGAAGAAAAATTATGCAGAAAAATTCAATTTGAGGTATCAAAACTTGAGCCAACTAAATCTTTATTTGTATTAGAAGGCCTGAAGCTTTTTGACCAAATATTTTTTGTTTTTGAAAAAA
>QCIX01000035.1 GCA_003216355.1 Prochlorococcus sp. AG-402-N23
TTGGCCAAAATCTTCTTATCTCAGAATCTACTGAAAATCTTACAAAACAATCAAATTCAATAAATTATTATCATATTGTTCAAACTGGTGAAAATCTTACTGAGATATCAAACAAATATAATTTAAAAGTAATTGATCTAATAGAGATGAATAATCTCAATAATCCTGATTCAATAAAAGTTGGTCTAAAGCTCATAATAAGAAAAAATAACACAAGTAATTCAGAAAATTATAAGACAACTGAAAATAAAAAAAATAATGACTTACCTGAGTTAAATAAAAAAATTTATGGTCCTATAATTATCCAAAGTAAATCAACTAAAGATATTAAAGGCAGAAAAGTTTTAAACGTACTAAATCAAGAAAATAAAAAACTGATTCTTTCAATCAATTGCGATACAAATGAATTAGATGTAAGAATACCTGGCAGGAAATGGATGGGAAGTAAGCCTGCTAGAGAAGGATTCGAAAAAAATTTAATAAATGATTTTTGTTAGAAATTTTAATTAATATGTGTGAATAATTTGTCTAAGAATATTAATGATGGGTTATTCTTTATAAAGTTAAATTAATAGTAATGGCAATTTCAAGAGGAGATCTCGTAAGAGTAAAGAGACCAGAATCATATTGGTACAATGAAATAGGTAAAGTTGCTTCAGTTGATACATCAGGTATTAAATATAATTGTGTAGTTAGATTCGATAAAGTAAATTACGCTGGTATAAGCGGAACTGATGGTGGAGCAAATACAAATAATTTTGCTGAAAGTGAATTAGAGAAAGCTTAAATAATTGCCAGAGTTACCTGAAGTAGAAACTGTTCGCAGAGGTTTAGAGCAAAAACTCAATAACTTTATTATTAAAAAAGTAGAAGTCTGTAGGGATTCAACTGTTGCATTCCCAACAAACAAAGAAGAATTCATTAAGGGACTTCTGAACTCACTTATTTATAAATGGGATAGAAGAGGAAAATATTTAATAGCTCAATTAAAAGAAGTTCAAAATGAAAATACTCAATTTCCTCTAGAAAATTCACAAAGTAACGGATTTCTCGTAGTTCATCTTAGAATGACTGGATATTTCAAATTTATTGAAACCTCAACTCATCCTTGTAAACATACAAGAATAAGATTTTTCGATAAAAATAATAATGAGCTTAGATACATTGACGTAAGAAGTTTTGGTCAGATGTGGTGGATTAATAAAGGACTATCGCATAACAAAATAATTAAAGGATTAGGTTCATTAGGACCAGAACCATTTTCTAAAGACTTTGATGCAAATTATCTTAAGAAAGTTATTGCAAAAAGAACAAAATCCATAAAAGCTATTTTGCTAGATCAAACAATAGTGGCAGGTATAGGTAATATTTATGCTGATGAAAGTTTATACTCTGCTGGAATCTCACCTTTTAGGGAAGCTCGAACAATAAAGAAGAATGAGTTAATCAAACTCAAAGAATCAATTGTAACTGTATTAAAAAAAAGTATAGGTTCTGGGGGGACAACATTTAGCGATTTTAGGGACTTGGAAGGAGAGAATGGGAATTTTGGTTTACAGACAAATGTCTATAGGAGAACTGGAAAAGAATGTCGTAAATGTGGGAATTTAATTGAAAGACAAAAAATTACTGGAAGAAGTACCCATTGGTGTCCTAAATGCCAAAACTAAAAAAGGGCTTACCCAATAAGAGTAAACCCTTTTAAATATTTTTACCTGGCATTGAGCTATTTTCTCAAGGGGCTACCCCCTAAATATTTTCGCCGCTGATGCGTTTCACAACCGAGTTCGAGATGGATCGGAGTGGGTCCACATCGCCATGAACACCAGGATAGAGTGAACCTTGAGAACTGCATAGAAAATTATATAAATTAAAAACAATAAATTAAGTTTATTTGGTCAAGCCCTCGGTCTATTAGTACTCCTCCGCTGCACTTGTTACCAAGCTTCCACGTAGAGCCTATCAACGGGTGTTCTTCCCGTGACCTTACTGGCTTAAGCCATGGCAATACTCATCTTGAGGTGGGCTTCCCACTTAGATGCTTTCAGCGGTTATCCACTCCGCACATGGCTACCCAGCGTTTACCGTTGGCACGATAACTGGCACACCAGAGGTGCGTTCCTCCCGGTCCTCTCGTACTAGGGAGAAATCCTCTCAATATTCCTGCGCATACACCGGATATGGACCGAACTGTCTCACGACGTTCTGAACCCAGCTCGCGTACCGCTTTAATGGGCGAACAGCCCAACCCTTGGGACCGACTTCAGCCCCAGGTTGCGATGAGCCGACATCGAGGTGCCAAACCTCCCCGTCGATGTGAACTCTTGGGGGAGATCAGCCTGTTATCCCTAGAGTAACTTTTATCCGTTGAGCGACGGCCCTTCCACGCAGAACCGTCGGATCACTAAAACCGACTTTCGTCCCTGTTCGACTTGTAGGTCTCACAGTCAAGCTCCCTTCTGCTTTTGCACTCAACGACTGATTTCCAACCAGCCTGAGGGAACCTTTGTGCGCCTCCGTTACCTTTTAGGAGGCGACCGCCCCAGTCAAACTGCCCATCAGATACTGTCCGCTTCCCGGATAACGGGTAAGCGTTAGAACCCTAGCTCTAAAAGAGTGGTATCTCACCGATGACTCAATAGTACCCACGAGCACTATTTCAATGTCTCCCACCTATTCTGCGCATTCAGAGCCCGAGCACAATATCAAACTACAGTAAAGCTTCATAGGGTCTTTCTGTCCGGGTGTATGTAGTCCGCATCTTCACAGACAATTCTATTTCGCCGAGCCTCTCTCCGAGACAGCGCGCAAATCGTTACACCTTTCGTGCGGGTCGGAACTTACCCGACAAGGAATTTCGCTACCTTAGGACCGTTATAGTTACGGCCGCCGTTCACCGGGGCTTCAGTCGCCAGCTTCACTAAAAGCTAACCAGCTTCCTTAACCTTCCGGCACTGGGCAGGTGTCAGCCCCCATACATCGTCTTGCGACTTAGCGGAGACCTGTGTTTTTGGTAAACAGTCGCTTGCGCCTCTTCACTGCGACCAGCTCTCGCTGGCACCCCTTCTCCCGAAGTTACGGGGCCATTTTGCCGAGTTCCTTAGAGAGAGTTATCTCGCGCCCCTCGGTATTCTCTACCACCCCACCTGTGTCGGTTTCGGGTACTGGCATTTGTGTCTTAACGAGTTTAGGGCTTTTCTTGGAAGCATGACATCACCAACTTCGCTGCCGTAGCAGCTCGTACTCACGCCTTAGCTCAAGATGTTTTCTCCATCTCTCAAAGCCTCGAACGCTTGAACCAGTAACCAACATCTGGCCTGGTTAGCCTTCTCCGTCCCCCTTCTCAAAACACATCTGGTACAGGAATATTGACCTGTTATCCATCGACTACGCCTTTCGGCCTCGCCTTAGGTCCAGACTAACCCTCCGCGGACGAGCCTGCCGGAGGAACCCTTAGGGTTTCGGGGCATGGGATTCTCACCCATGTTTTCGCTACTCAAGCCGACATTCTCACTTCTATGCTGTCCACGTCCGCTTACGCTAACGCTTCACCCTACATAGAACGCTCCCCTACCATAAATAAATTTATCCGCAGCTTCGGTATAACGCTTAGCCCCGTTCATTTTCGGCGCAGGATCGCTCGACCAGTGAGCTATTACGCACTCCTTTGAGGATGGCTGCTTCTAGGCAAACCTCCTGGTTGTCTGGGCAATCCCACCTCCTTTATCACTTAGCGTTAATTTTGGGACCTTAGCTGGCGGTCTGGGCTGTTTCCCTCTTGACTATGGAGCTTATCCCCCACAGTCTGACTGCCTAGTTACACACAGGGTATTCAGAGTTCATATCGATTTGGTACCGCTTTCGCAGCCCGCACCGAAATGGTTGCTTTACCCCCCTGCTGGAGCACTAGACGCTACGCCTCAACGTATTTCGGGGAGAACCAGCTAGCTCCTGGTTCGATTGGCATTTCACCCCTAACCACAGCTCATCCGCTGAATTTTCAACTTCAGTCGGTTCGGACCTCCACTTGGTATCACCCAAGCTTCATCCTGGCCATGGTTAGATCACCAGGGTTCGGGTCTATAAACACTGACAAACGCCCTATTCAGACTCGCTTTCGCTGTGGCTCCACCATTTCCGGTTTAACCCGCCAGTGCCTATAAGTCGCCGGCTCATTCTTCAACAGGCACACGGTCACCCGATTAGTCGGGCTCCCATTGCTTGTAAGCTCACGGTTTCATGTTCTATTTCACTCCCCTCCCGGGGTTCTTTTCACCTTTCCCTCGCGGTACTGTTTCACTATCGGTCACACAGTAGTACTTAGCCTTACGAGGTGGTCCTCGCAGATTCACACGGAATTCCACGTGCTCCGTGCTACTCGGGATACAGCTAGGTCAATTTATCTTTCGATTACGGGGCTTTCACCCTCTGTGGCACGCCATTCAAACGTTTCTTCTAGACTTGTTGATCCATATTGCTGTCCCACAACCCCGATAGTCAAGACTATCGGTTTGGGCTGTTCCCCGTTCGCTCGCCGCTACTGAGGGAGTCGTTATTTACTTTCTTTTCCTCCAGCTACTAAGATGTTTCAGTTCGCTGGGTTAGCTCGCACCAACCTATATATTCAGTTGGCCGTACATGGGGTTGCCCCATTCGGAAATTCCCGGATCAAAGTGTGCTTCCAACTCCCCGAGACTTATCGCAGGTAACCACGTCCTTCATCGCCTCTGTGTGCCTAGGTATCCTCCGTGAGCCCTTTGTAGCTTGACCAATAACTTCAAAATTGAAGCATCAGCTTAATAGAATTGTTATTAATGCATTCGCAAAAATAATAAATCTGCATCATTAAAGATGCTTATTGTCTTTAAAAATAATCTATGCAGTTGTCAAGGTTCTCTGAAAACAATGAAATTAATTCATTGAGTCCAGCATCTTAATGATTTCATTAGGAGGCTAGATTCATTCAGAATTTGATCACAACTCAAAAATTTTCCTTTCTACAAATTATGGAAGAGGTGGTAATCAGTGGAGGTAAGCGGACTCGAACCGCTGACATCCTGCTTGCAAAGCAGGCGCTCTACCAACTGAGCTATACCCCCAACATAGAGATATGGGCCATCCTGGACTTGAACCAGGGACCTCACCCTTATCAGGGGTGCGCTCTAACCACCTGAGCTAATGGCCCAGGAAAAATAATGGGTGTGACCTAGAAAAACTTAGGAAATGAAATTCTTAATTAATTAAGAACGTGAGATACCGATCGACCTAAGGTGACAAAATAATAATATTAAACATTTTGTTGTCTCCCTGTTAGGAGGTGATCCAGCCGCACCTTCCGGTACGGCTACCTTGTTACGACTTCACCCCAGTCATTAGCCCCACCTTCGGCGTCCTCCTCCACAAGGGTTGGAGTAACGACTTCGGGCATGGCCAACTTCCATGGTGTGACGGGCGGTGTGTACAAGGCCCGGGAACGTATTCACCGCAGTATGCTGACCTGCGATTACTAGCGATTCCTACTTCACGTAGGCGAGTTGCAGCCTACGATCTGAACTGAGCCACGGTTTATGGGATTTGCTAGCTCTCGCGAGTTTGCTGCCCTTTGTCCGTAGCATTGTAGTACGTGTGTAGCCCAGGGTGTAAGGGGCATGATGACTTGACGTCATCCACACCTTCCTCCGGTTTATCACCGGCGGTCTTTCTAGAGTGCCCAACTAAATGCTGGCAACTAAAAACGTGGGTTGCGCTCGTTGCGGGACTTAACCCAACATCTCACGACACGAGCTGACGACAGCCATGCACCACCTGTCACTGCATTCCCGAAGGCACCCTCAAATTTCTAAGAGGTTCGCAGGATGTCAAACCCTGGTAAGGTTCTTCGCGTTGCATCGAATTAAACCACATACTCCACCGCTTGTGCGGGCCCCCGTCAATTCCTTTGAGTTTCACACTTGCGTGCGTACTCCCCAGGCGGAACACTTAACGCGTTAGCTACGACACCGAAGGGGTCGATTCCCCCGACACCTAGTGTTCATCGTTTACGGCCAGGACTACAGGGGTATCTAATCCCTTTCGCTCCCCTGGCTTTCGTCCATGAGCGTCAGTAATGGCCCAGCAGAGCGCCTTCGCCACTGGTGTTCTTCCCGATATCTACGCATTTCACCGCTACACCGGGAATTCCCTCTGCCCCTACCATACTCAAGCCTTTCAGTTTCCACTGCCATGATGGAGTTAAGCTCCACGCTTTAACAGCAGACTTGAAAAGCCGCCTGCGGACGCTTTACGCCCAATAATTCCGGATAACGCTTGCCACTCCCGTATTACCGCGGCTGCTGGCACGGAATTAGCCGTGGCTTATTCCTCAAGTACCGTCATATCTTCTTCCTTGAGAAAAGAGGTTTACAGCCCAGAGGCCTTCGTCCCTCACGCGGCGTTGCTCCGTCAGGCTTTCGCCCATTGCGGAAAATTCCCCACTGCTGCCTCCCGTAGGAGTCTGGGCCGTGTCTCAGTCCCAGTGTGGCTGATCATCCTCTCAGACCAGCTACTGATCGAAGCCTTGGTGAGCCATTACCTCACCAACTAGCTAATCAGACGCGAGCTCATCCTCAGGCAAAATTCATTTCACCAGTAGGCATATGGGGTATTAGCGGTCGTTTCCAACCGTTATCCCCCTCCTGAGGGCAGATTCTCACGCGTTACTCACCCGTCCGCCACTAACCCGAAGGTTCGTTCGACTTGCATGTGTTAAGCACGCCGCCAGCGTTCATCCTGAGCCAGGATCAAACTCTCCGTTGTGTTCAAATCCTTTTGTAGATAAATCTACTCAAATTGAATTGCTTTATCCAAATAAAAACTTTAGTTTGTGTATTTAGTTTAAGCCTCCTTAAATTATAAGGATTACATTGAGTGCACATTAAAAAATATTCTAAAGTGACTTTCCAAGATCTCAGATCCGTTGCATCAAAGCCAAAAGTTAGCAATTGATGACATTTTTATATATTCTTGACGGGACCTCACACCTTTATTGCATATACATCTTGGAATAACCAAAAAGAAATTTAGTTATTCTTGACGCAATAAAAGCATCAGTTCCTAAGTTTTTAAATTTTCTAGGTGCAGAGTTAATCAACTAGTAAATAACTCATTTGAAGGGAAAGCCCTTCCTCTGGCTAGAAATAATGATCGAAATCAAATCTCCAGAAATTCATTAATTTACCAAAAATCAGATTTAAGGTATTTAGTTGAATAATGCAAAAAATATATTTTTGCCCAGAAGAAAATACTAAACCATCCCACTGTAATTGTGCAACCTTTTATACAAAAATTTTTTATTAATTTTTTATTTGTTCAAAGTCTCTTTAAACAACTAGGCTTAAATAAAGGGAAATAAATGAAATGGCAGAAAGATTTAGTCAAAAAAATTTAAGAGTAAGACCAAGTTCCGATGAAGAGAAGATTGTAACAAATGCAAAAAAACACTTCGAAAAGACTTTAGTTGAAATCTCAGGCGAATTAGTAGGAAGCGTTGCTGCACTAGAACACCCAACAAAAAATAAAAAATTAAATTATGGAGAAATATTTTTAAGAGACAACGTTCCTGTAATGATTTACCTCATAACTCAAAAACGGTACGAAATTGTCAAAAAGTTCCTAACTGTATGTCTTGAATTACAAAGCACTAATTACCAAACACGTGGGGTATTTCCTACTAGTTTCATTGAAGAGAATGGAAAGCTCATTGGAGACTATGGTCAAAGATCAATAGGGAGGATTACTTCAGCTGATGCAAGTTTATGGTGGCCCATTTTATGTTGGTATTACGTCAATAAAAGCGGCGATTATGCCTTCGGAAAAAGTCAAAGTGTTCAAAGAGGTATTCAACTTCTACTAGATCTAGTTCTACACCCAACATTTGAGGGTACTCCAGTACTTTTTGTTCCTGATTGCGCATTTATGATTGATAGACCTATGGATGTATGGGGAGCACCCTTAGAAGTTGAAGTTTTACTCCATGGATGTTTAAAAAGTTGTATCAACTTAATGGAATTAAGTAGAGCAGATCATGTTAGTAGACTTTTAGACCAAAGACTTATTCTTACAAATCAATGGGTTAAGGATTTAGGAAGTTTTCTATTAAAACATTATTGGGTTACCAGCCAAACAATGCAAATTTTAAGAAGAAGGCCAACTGAGCAATATGGAGATGATCAACACTTCAATGAATTTAACGTTCAACCTCAAGTAGTTCCCTCATGGTTACAAGATTGGTTAGAGAATAGAGGTGGTTACTTAATTGGAAATATTAGAACAGGAAGGCCAGACTTTCGATTTTACAGTTTAGGGAATTCTTTAGCATGTATGTTCGGAGTACTGCCTCCTGAAGAACAAAGAGCTTTATTTAGATTAGTTTTACATAATAGACATCATTTGATGGCTCAAATGCCCATGAGGATTTGTCATCCTCATATGGATGTTGAAGAATGGCAAAACAAAACTGGATCTGATCCAAAGAATTGGCCTTGGAGCTACCATAACGGTGGTCATTGGCCAAGTTTACTTTGGTTTTTTGGTGCAGCTGTTTTATTGCATCAAACAAAATATGGTTCTGATGATGTGATTCTCATGGAAGAAATGAAATCATTAATAGAGGAATCATATTGGTGTCAACTTAATCAATTACCTAAGCAGGAATGGGCTGAATATTTTGATGGTCCTACAGGTACCTGGGTTGGACAACAATCAAGGACATATCAAACTTGGACAATTGTCGGATTTTTATTAATGAATCATTTTCTAAGAAATGAGTATAACGACCTAGATATGTTTAAAATTTAAGGCTAAAATAATCCTAAAGTAAGTGATTTATCAATTGGCAAGCATGCTCCAATACCAAGGTATATGGTTAAAAAAGTTCCGAACAAGAAAACAGACATTGCTATTGGTCTTCTAAAAGGGTTAGAGAATTTATTAACGTTTTCGATAAAAGGTAAAATCATTAATCCAAGTGGAATTAATGTTTGAAGTGCGATACCCAAAAGTTTGTTAGGAACTACTCTAAGTATTTGAAAAACGGGATATAGGTACCATTCAGGGAGAATTTCTAAGGGGGTTGCAAATGGATTAGCCTTGTCTCCTAGCATTGCAGGGTCAAGAACTGCAAGTCCTACTACACAGGCAATAGTACCTAAAATAACTACTGGGAATATATACAATAAATCATTTGGCCAAGCAGGCTCACCATAATAATTATGGCCCATACCTTTAGCTAGTTTTGCTCTTAATTTTGGATCAGATAAATCTGGTTTTTTTAACGTAGACATGAGGGGGTCTTGTAATGTTTTAAGTATAAAAGTTTATAAGGGACCTGAAATACCTTGTTTACGAATCATTAAAAAATGCATCAACATGAAAACTGCTAATGACCAAGGCAAGACGAAAGTATGAAGACTATAGAATCTTGTTAGAGTTGATTGTCCAACACTTTCTCCGCCTCTAAGCAGTTCAACCATAAAATCGCCAATTACTGGTATTGCAGCAGGTACGCCAGAAACAATTTTGACTGCCCAGTAACCCACTTGATCCCAAGGCAAAGAATATCCTGTCACTCCAAAAGCTACTGTTATGACCGCCATTACAACACCTGTCACCCAAGTTAATTCTCTAGGCCTTTTA
>QCIX01000036.1 GCA_003216355.1 Prochlorococcus sp. AG-402-N23
AAGCCTTTTGTTCAATGCATGCATGTCTTAAAGCTTCAACAACGGATAAATATGCATCTCCAAGTTCAATGTATTTACCTACTAAAGCAACTTTGATTGGAGCTCCAGGATTTCTTAGGTTGTGTATAAGTTGCTCCCAATTTTTCAAATCACATTTTTTATCTTCAAGGTCTAAATACTTCAGGGTTTCTTTGCATAAACCTTCTTTTTTTAACGAAAGAGGTACAGAATAAATACTGTCTGCGTCTAAAGCTTCAATTACAGAGTTGATACTGACACCGCAAAAACCACTAAGCTTCTTTTTAAGAGCTTCATTGATAGATTTATCACTTCGGCATACAAGTAAATCTGGCTGAATTCCAATTGATCTTAATTCTTTGACTGAATGTTGTGTTGGTTTAGTTTTTATTTCGCCAGAGGTTTTGATGTAAGGAAGTAATGTTACGTGTATGTATGCAACATCGTTCCTATTGACATCATTTTTGAATTCTCTTATTGCCTCTAAAAAAGGTAGAGATTCAATATCACCAACTGTTCCACCAATTTCAGTAATTATAATATCTGCATTACTGTTGGCGGCTACTCTATGAATTCTTTCTCTTATTTCTCCCGTTATGTGAGGTATTACTTGCACAGTTCCACCGTCATAACTACCTCTTCTTTCTTTATTGATAACTGCTTGATAGATAGATCCGGTAGTCACACTATTTAACCTAGTCATTGCAGTATCAGTAAATCTTTCATAGTGACCTAAATCTAGATCAGTTTCAGCCCCATCTTCGGTTACAAATACTTCTCCATGTTGGAAAGGGCTCATTGTTCCTGGATCAACATTTAGATATGGATCTAGTTTTAATATTGAAACACTATATCCTCTAGACTTTAATAATCTTCCTAAGCTTGCAGCTACAATTCCTTTACCAATGCTAGAAACTACTCCTCCGGTGACAAATACAAATTTTGACATTAAATATTTTTAATTAAGCACAGCCTCCTTATATTTTATTTAAACAAAAAATTTTTAGAACATCCATATATATTCTTATTCATCAATTGTTATTTCAATATCTAATTCTTTTAATTGTGATTCAGAGACATTTGAAGGTGCATTTGTGAGAAGACATTTTGCTTGTTGATTTTTTGGAAAAGCAATGGTTTCTCTGATTGAATCTGCACCAATGATCAGCATGGTAATACGATCCAATCCAAAAGCTATTCCACCATGAGGAGGAGCACCCATTTCTAAGGCTTCTATTAAAAATCCAAATTTTTCATCAATCTCTTTATCAGTAAGTCCAACCGTTTTCAGGACCTCTCTTTGTAAGTTCGCTTCATGAATACGTAAAGAGCCACCTCCTAACTCCAATCCATTGAGAACTAAGTCATAAGCATTTGCTGTAGAGCTCTCAATTTCTTTTTTCAAGTTTTCAAAATCTTTAGATTTTATATTTTTTGGAGAACAAAAAGGATGATGTAAAGCTTCATATCTATTTTCATCTTCATTTCTCTCAAACATCGGGAAGTCAGTTACCCATAAGAAATTCCATTTACTTTTATCAATAAGATTTAAGTCTTTTGCGATATATTGTCTAACCCTATCTAATGACTGATTGACAATTTGTTTATCTCCAGCTCCTAAGAGGATTAAGTCTCCATCTTTTGCTTCTGTGATTTTTAAAATATCAGCTATATGCTCTTCACTTAAATTATTTTTAATTGCCCCAATAGTCTCAAGCTCATCTCCTTTGACTCTTATAAAGGCCAAACCACCAGCTCCTGCATCTTGAGCTATTTGGAAGATGTCACCTCCTGGTTTAATTCTTACGTTGCTAATACTTGAATTACCTCCTTTGACTGTTATGGATTTTATATAACCTCCAGACTTAATTGCCTTGGTGAAAATATTAAATCCAATATTACCTAATACTCCTCCTAAATCTTTTAATAACATTTGATATCTAGTATCTGGTCTATCAGTGCCGTAATTATCCATTGCTGCCTGCCATGACATTCTTGGAAAAGCATTATTAAAATTAATATTTAATACTTCTTTCCATATTTTTTTTATGAGACTTTCATTAAAAGAAATTATTTCTTCTTCACTAATAAAGCTCATCTCAATATCTAATTGAGTAAACTCTGGCTGTCTATCTGCCCTTAAGTCTTCATCACGGAAACATTTTGCGATTTGATAATACTTATCTAAGCCCCCAACCATTAAAAGTTGTTTAAATAGTTGTGGTGATTGAGGTAAAGCAAAAAATTCTCCATTTGAAAGGCGTGCAGGAACAAGAAAATCGCGAGCGCCTTCAGGAGTTGACTTTGTAAGTAATGGGGTCTCTACTTCTGTAAATCCAAAATTATCAAGAAATTCTCTAGCAACTTTAATAATCTTATGTCTTGTTTTTAAATTTTCTAGTAATTTTCCTCTTCTTAAATCAAGGTATCTATATTTTAATCTGAGTTCCTCTTTTGTATTTTCATAATCATGTATGGACACTGGAAAAGGTAAGTTGTTTTTAATTTGGTTGAGAACTTGCAAATCTTTAACCTTCAGCTCTAACTCTCCAGTACTTAAATTTGTATTTATGGAATCTTTGGGCCTTTCATTAATAATTCCGCTAACCATTATTACTGTTTCATTTCTTAGAGTTTCTGCCTGTTTGAATAGATCTGCACCATCATCGGGGTTAATTGTTATTTGTAGAAATCCACTATGGTCTCTTAAATCAATAAAAATTACACCACCATGATCTCTTCTTCTATCTACCCATCCGCATAAATTAACTAATTTACCAATATCTGTATTATTGAGTTCTTTGCAAATTTTGTTTCTCATCTAAGTATGATTTATTTATCAATAACTTATAATAATTCTTTAAGGGTAAATTTAGTTAATAATTTTTTTTATAAAACGCTCTCTTTGTTATTACCCCTTTGAATTTTTTGCCTCTTATTAATATTTGAACTTCATTATTTATTAAGGCATGCGAAGTATTGATGTATGCAAAAGCTATAGCTTGTTGTTTAGATGGAGACCAACTGCCGCTTGTGATAGTCCCAATATTTTCTTCACCTTTAAGAACTGCGCAACCTTTTCTTCCTATTGCTTTACCTTCTATAGAGAGACCAACTAACTTTTTTTGAATACCTAATCTTGACTGCTCTTCAAGAAATCTTCTTCCAAAGAATTCGTGATTATTTTCTAGATGTACTAGCCAGCCTAACCCTGCTTCATATGGAGAAGTTTCTTCATTTATGTCTTGACCATAAAGATGCATGCCTGCTTCAAGTCTAAGAGTATCTCTAGCTCCTAAACCACAAGGTGCAACATTTTTGGAAATTGAGAAATCCCATAAATTAATTGCTGCTTTTTTAGATAAAAGTATTTCTAGACCATTTTCCCCCGTATAGCCTGTCTTTGAAAAGAAAATTTTTTCTTTAGGCGAAATATGTTCAAAAATTTTATATTCGCATCCAAAGTTAGGGATATGTGAGATCGAAGATTCAATCCATTCTTCAAATAAATAGAATGAGTTTTTTCCCTGTAGTGCTAAAAGTACTTTGTCTTTTTTAAAGTTTGTTATCGAAATTTCAGACATTTTTAAATTATTTTTTATCCACTGAAAATCTTCTTCATATCTACTTGCATTAACTATTAACAATAATTCTGATATGTCATTTTCTTGTATACCAAGGTCATAAATTATTAAGTCATCTATTATTCCTCCTTTATGATTGAGCATTACTGTATAAAGTCCCTGACCTTCAGAAAAGGAGTATAAATTAGTAGGAAAAAGTTTTTGAATATAATCCTTTGGATTGATTCCCTTGATAGAAATCACACCCATGTGAGAAATATCAAATAATCCTGCTGAAGATCTAACTGATTCATGCTCTTTAATTAATCCTGAAAATGATATGGGCATTTCCCAACCTGCAAAATCCACTAATTTTGCATTGGATTCAACATATTTTGAATAAAGAGGACTTTTTAGCAAATCCATGAAATATTTAGTTTGTATTTGGTATTTTTACACTGTAGTTTAGAAATTTTTTATTGCATATTTTCTAATGACAAAATTAAGCTTCTAAGTATTTTGGCTGCAACTATGCTACTTACTCCGCTTTTATCAATTTCTGGAGATAATTCCACAATATCTGAAGCCACAATTCTAAGGTCTTTTAAAGTTTTCAGTATTTCTTCAAAATCATTCCAAAAAAATCCTCCAGGTTCTGGAGTACCCGTCCCTGCTAGTAAACTGGGATCAAACCAATCTAAATCTATTGTTAAATAGATTGGAGACTTAGTGTATGGTAGAAGAGCTTGTTTTAACTCATGTGCATTTCCGCCTGTACAAAAGTTAACTAATTGGTTGTTGTTATGCATAATTTCAAATTCTTCTTTAGTCCCACTTCTAATTCCTACTTGCAAAATTTTTTTTTCAGGTAGCACTTCTAAGCATCTTTTCATAGTACAGGCATGACTATGTTCATTCCCTATATATGATTCTCTTAAATCTGCATGAGCATCAAGTTGAACCAATATCAAATCTGGATATTTTTTTACTAATGCTTCAATAGCACCTCTTGTAATAGAGTGTTCGCCTCCAAGCATAATAGGACTAAGGCGTTTACTAATTAAATAATTTGTTGCTGATTTAACCGATTCAATAACGGACTTTGAGTCATTTTTATCAATTAATATTGATCCAAAATCAACATACATAATATCCTCTAAGTCTTTTTTTATTTTTGGACAATATGTTTCTAAACAAGAACTGACTTGTCTTATTGCTTCTGGACCAAATCTTGCTCCTGGTTTAAAGGAACATGTCCCGTCATAATTAACTCCAAATATACCAATTGAGCAATTCTCAGGACTTCTTTTTGCTCCCATATAAATTGCATTTTCATTATCAAATAAATTTTTTGTCATCTTATGAATCTAGTTCTTTTATAATTTTATTTGGCATCATTTTGAATGCCGCATTTTGAAAATTTAAATTCCAAATTTCACATCCTTTTTCAATTTTTAGGACTTCATCATAATTTTGCTTTGATAAATTTATATTTATTGAAGAAGCAAATGTCCAACTCCAAATCCCGCTTGGATATATAGGCACAAAGGAATACATAGTTTCAGAAACTTGAAATATATTTTTTAGGGTTTTCAAAATATTTATGTGAATATTTTTGAAGGATTCAGGAGATTCGCTTTGCGTTGCTAATATCCCACTTGGTGTAAGTATTCTTTTACATTCTTTATAAAAATAATCTGAAAATAATAAATTTGAAAATTCTGAGGGATCTGAACTATCTATAAATATAATGTCGTAAAAATTATCTCTTGTTTTTTTTACCCATTTAACACCATCATCAACATGTATTTCTAATCTTTTGTCATTCCATGCTTCGCCTCCAATTTCTTTTAGAAATTTTTTAGATATTTTGATTACCTCCTCATCAATTTCTACTAGATCAATTTTTGATATTTGAGAATATTTAACGCATTCTCTTACAGTACCACCGTCACCACCGCCAATAATTAGTACATTAGATTTTTCGTCAATGCTACTTAATGCAGGATGCACAAGACACTCATGATAATATTTCTCGTCTTTTAATGATGTCATCCAGCAACCATCTAACATTAAAGCTTTACCATAATATTCATTTTCGATAACAATAATTTCTTGATATTTTGAGGTTTTTTTAATTAGAATTTTCCCATTAAGGCCGAATCTTGAGCCTTTATGATATTCATCTATCCATTTTGTAATATTTGTCATTTGCTTTTAGGAATTTTTCCCGCCAGTTTTTGCTTGGCTATTTGCCAAAGCCGTTGAAAGTCTTTGGGAGTTTGTTTTTTAATATTATCTCCTGCATGCTTTTCGACGATTGAAAATCTGTCTAAAAATTTTTTATTAGTTTTTTGAAGAGCTGATTCAGGATTGATCTTTAAAAAGTTTGAGAGATTAAGAAGAGTAAAGTAAATATCCCCAAATTCATTTTTTATCTCTGAATCATTTTTACTTTTAATTGCTTCCTTTAATTCATTAATCTCTTCTTCTAACTTTTTTAAAATCTCATCTGTACTTTCCCACTTGAAACCATGTTCTTTAACAACATTTGTGATTTTATCTGTTCCAACCGTTGGCGGTAAATTTTTAATTTTCAAATTTAAATTTCTACTAATTGAAGATTTCATATGAGGTGCTTCTTTTTCTAAATTTTTTATATTTACCCATATCTGTTGTGATTTTTTTAATGATACTTTTTCTTTTTTGTTAAAAATATATGGATGTCTACTAATAATTTTCTTGTTTAGATTTTTTATAACATCATTTAGTGCAAATTCTTTTTCTTCGTAACCGATTTCAGCATGTAGCATTACTTGTAATAAAAGATCTCCTAACTCTTCACATATGTTATCTGCATTTTTTTCATATATCGCATCTATAAATTCATTACTTTCTTCATACAAAAATGGGATCAACGATACATGAGACTGTATTTTCTGCCATGGGCAGCCCCAAGTTTTATCTTTTAATGCTTTGATATTAGACATTAAGATTTTAAAACTATTTATAGTCTCTAAATCGGAATTGTTTTCCAATTTATATCTATTGTTTGAGGACATAGTATATATTTTATTAATTAAATTTTGCCTCAATCATGAAATATTTAAATACTTAGTATAAATTTTTCAACTTCATCTATTAGAATGATTTATCATAAGGGCGATTAGCTCAGCGGTAGAGCGCCTGCCTTACAAGCAGGATGTCCCTGGTTCGAACCCTGGATCGCCCATTTATTATTTTTCTAATGACTGAGATCGTCAATCTTTCAATCAGTCAAATTGCTGCTTCAGAACTATCTAGGCAAGCTTCTTTTGGAGGTTATCCAGGAGAAATGTCGATTGATTTGGTAGAGGATAAAAATTGTTCCGAAGGATGGATGCATATTAAATTAAGGCCAGGTACCTGTAATGGATCCCCTATTTCAAGAACTGAAGGAGTAACTTTATATGCGAATGTAAAAAAGTTTAATTTACTGAAAGATTTAAAATTAGATTATTACGGTGATTTGAGCGGTGGTGGATTTCTTATTTCAACTCCAAAAAATGCAAAACGTTGTTCTTGTGGTTCTGGCTTCAAACTTTTGTAGAATGGATGTGTCTTTTTTTGCAAACTAATATTATTTTCATTAATTGGCTGCTCTCAAGATAAAATAAACAAAAAGTTTATTGAAATAAAATTTGCACATGACAGAGATGAATGATCAATTATCTTTAGAGAATTATTCACCTTTTGAAGTAGAGAAAAAGTGGCAAGAAAAATGGGAAAGTCTAAAGGCGTTTAGTCCTAACCCTGAGGATGATGGTGAGCCTTTTTGTGTTGTTATTCCGCCACCAAATGTAACTGGATCTTTGCATATGGGGCATGCATTTAATACGGCTTTGATAGATGTTGTAGTACGTTTTCAAAGACTTTTAGGTAAGAATGTTTTGTGTTTACCGGGAACTGATCATGCTTCAATAGCTGTTCAAACTATTCTCGAAAAACAATTAAAAAGTGAAGGTAAAACAAGCGAAGATATTGGAAGAGATGAATTTCTTAAAAGAGCATGGAACTGGAAAGAACAAAGTGGTGGAAGAATAGTTTCTCAATTAAAAAGGATAGGATATTCAGTTGACTGGTCTAGAGAAAGATTTACTCTTGATCAAAAATTAAATGAAGCAGTTATTGAGGCTTTTAATATTCTGTATAAAAAGAATTTAATTTACAGAGGCGAATATTTGGTTAATTGGTGCCCTGAATCTCAATCTGCCGTAAGTGATCTTGAAGTTGAAATGCAAGAAGTAAATGGTCATTTATGGCATTTTAAATACCCTTTAATTTCTGAAAGTGGTGAACAGTTAGATAAGTACTTAGAAGTTGCAACAACAAGACCAGAAACTCTTTTGGGTGATACTGCTGTGGCAGTTAATCCAGATGATGATAGATATAAAGAATTTATTGGTGTCAAAGTAAAAGTCCCTTTCGTTGATAGAGAAATACCTATTATCGCTGATTCACATGTTGATAAAGATTTTGGTACGGGTTGTGTGAAGGTTACTCCAGCCCATGATCCAAATGATTTTGCAATAGGAAAAAGGCATAATTTAAAACAGATTAATGTAATGAACAAA
>QCIX01000037.1 GCA_003216355.1 Prochlorococcus sp. AG-402-N23
GCATACTAAAGTTATGCCACCTAAACAATAAAAAATATTTACGTGAGGGGGGTACGTACTTGGAAGTTACGTCGTCAGTTATGTCTTGAATTTCAAGTCTTTCTTGAAACCAATCATAAACAGATGAAGAATTCGCCATCCAAAAAAAAATTAGCTTTGATATAAAGAGCTTACTTAAAATTCTTATACTTGGTGTTAACACTTAACCCAATGAATTCATCTTTTAACAAACTTTTAACATTCAAAACTTTGATCGCCGCAACAATCATCATCGTTTTTTCTATCAATCTTTTATTGATTGAAAGAGTAGATGCTCTCAGTGATACCAAGCAATTAGTACTTGATGCTTGGACCTTGGTGAATGAAGGCTTTTATGACACAGACAAGTTTGAAGAAATACAATGGAAGAGAATTAGACAAAAAACACTACAGAAACAAATTGAAACAACCGAAGAGGCTTATTCTGCAATTGAAGACATGTTAAGACCTCTAGAAGATCCATATACAAGAATTTTACGCCCAAAAGATTATGAACTCCTTAAATCAAGCAATTTTGGAAGTGAGATTAATGGGGTTGGGCTCCAATTAGGTGAAGATGATGATGAAAAAAAAGTTAAAGTTATCTCAACTCTTGGAGGATCTCCAGCCGAAGAGGCTGGAATAGTTAGCGGAGACTTCATAGAAAAAGTGAATGGAATTTCATCCAAAGAATTAGGCCTTGCTAATACTGCCTCTAAGTTAAGAGGTGAATCAGGAACTAAAGTTCTGGTTGAAATATCTTCGGCATCAGGAGAAATTAGGGAGGTCGATTTAGAGAGAAGATCAGTAGATCTCAGGCCAGTTAGAACAAAAAGATTAAGAGACGATTCACATACAATAGGATATTTGAGGATTACTCAATTCAGCGAAAGCGTACCCAAAAAAGTTGAAGAGGCACTTCAAGAGTTAAAAGAGAGAGAGGTTGAGGGGTTGATCTTGGATCTTAGAAATAATTCAGGTGGACTAGTAAGCTCAGGAATAGCAGTTGCAGACTCATTATTAAGTGAAAAACCAGTTGTAGAGACAAAAAATAGAAATGGAATCAAAGATGCAATAATTTCTCAAAAGGATACATCTTTTGATGGACCAATGGTGACTCTAGTAAATAAAGGTACTGCGAGTGCTAGTGAAATACTTGCTGGTTCTCTACAAGATAATGAAAGATCAATTCTTATGGGAGAAAAAACTTATGGCAAAGGTTTAATTCAATCCTTAAAAAGTTTGGGAGAGGATAGTGGTATTGCTATAACAGTTGCTAGTTATTTAACTCCCAAAGGTAATAATATTCAAGGTCAAGGTATGACGCCTGATAAATTACTTGACCTTCCAGATGCGAGTGAATATGGAAGTACTGATGATAAGTGGGTAAGAAATGCAGAATTATTTCTTGAGTCTCTCCTTGAAAAAGAAGAAGTTTCGGTTCAAACTATTGAATTAAGTAATGAAGGGATAAAGCCTTGAAATGGCAAAAGATTGAAAATAAAAAATCTTAAACACTATGAGTTTTAAAAGAACTTTTCATGATCCAATTCACAAAGAAATAGTATTGGATTCAGGAAAGCCTGAAGAATTAATGATTATTGAATTAATTGATACAATTGCATTTCAAAGACTTAGAAGGATAAAACAATTGGGATCTGCATCATTACTATTTCATGGTGCAGAATCAAGTAGATTTACCCACTCAATTGGCGTATTTTGTATAGCTAGAAAAATATTTCATAGATTAATTGAAAGTAAATCTTCATTTTGTGAAAATAAATTTGTTCTTTATGGAGCAGCTTTATTACATGATTTAGGTCATGGACCTTTAAGCCATACCAGCGAAACAATATTAGAACATAACCACGAACAATGGTCTCGAAACTTAGTTCAAAATTATTCTCCAATAAATTCAATACTCAATAAGTATGACAACGAATTACCGAAACAAATTGGGGAATTATTTCAATCAAAACAGCTATTTTCAAAACCTTTAAAAACATTGATTAGCAGTGAGATAGATTGCGATCGTCTCGATTATCTTTTACGCGATAGTTACAACACCGGTACTAACTATGGCTTAATAGATTTAGAAAGAATTATTTCAGCTCTTACTTTTTCACCTGATGGAAATATCGCAATCAAACCTAAAGGAGTTTTCGCAATTGAGCATTTCCTGGTACTTAGAAACTTGATGTATAGAACAATATACAATCACAAAATAAACGAAATATCAACATGGATTCTGGAAAAAATAATTCATACAATAAAACATAATGTTGAAAAGAAAATTTGGTTAGATAATTCTCTAAATAAATGGATATTTTCTCCTAATAATGTTGATTTTGATGATTTCATTAGAAATGATGATGTAACCTTTTATTATCATTTAATTAGATGGAAAGATGAATCTTTTGAACCACTTTCTACACTATGCAAAATGTTTATTGACAGAAATTTATTAAAGGCATCGGACATAAGTTTTTTAAGTAAAATTAATAGATTAAAAATCCTTGCTTTTGCTAGGAAATTATGTGAAAAAAATGGTTATGATTCAGAAATATTTTGCGGGATTAAGGAAAGAAATTTTAAAGGTTTTGAATCTAACAATGCACTAAAAATATGGGACGGCACTTATCAAAGCTCATTAGAAAATAGTTCTCCATTAATAAAAACTTTAATGAGATCTGAGGAAAGCTCTTTTATTATTTATCCAGGCATGATCAAAAATGAAATTCAAAATGAAATTTCAATAATCAAAAATAATTCATAGATTTAATTCAATGGAAATCGTTTTAATAAGGACAAAAAGTAAATATTTAAAAATTTTTTCTTTGTTAGATTTAGATAATATCCACGAAACTTTCAAAAAATTTTCTTCCAATAAGGGACCTCTGGAAGCGAAAATATTCTCAGTCAATGAGTCAATAAGTTCTTATCAATTATCAAAATTAAAAAATCATTTTGATAAATTTAATATAAGTCCTCTAAACATTTACTCAAATAATAGAGATACAATATTAAGTGGCAAGTCTTTAAAAATAGATTCAACTTTTATTAATGAGCGAGAAATTAAAAAAAAGTTACTATCGTTTAATTCAAAAAAGACAGAGGATATTCTTCACGAAGGAACAGTTCGATCGGGTGACAGAATATCTTCAAATGGAAACCTATGCATTATTGGAGACGTTAATCCAGGAGCAATAGTTTTCGCTAAGAAAAATATTTACGTTTGGGGCAAATTACTAGGAATCGCATTCGCAGGGAAAAGTGGAAATAATAATGCCTCTATTTCATCACTTTATCTAAACCCTTTACAGTTAAGAATTGCAGACGTGATAGCAATTGGACCAAAGGATAAGCCCAAAAATTGTTATCCAGAAATCGCGGTGATAGATAAACAAACGATAATTATCAAACCATACTTAATCGAAACTAAGAATTAATCAATCATTTGAAATAAATTAGTTCATAATATATAAACTTAAGAATTACTTAATCTTTAAAATATTTAACTTTCTGCAAGTGGCTTTATTATTTGGAAAATCCTTAAAAATGTGGGGAAAAATACTCGCACAATACTAATTTGTTCAGGTAAAGGGGGTGTTGGTAAAACCACTTTAACTGCGAACCTAGGCATAGCGCTCGCTAATAGCGGGGCAACAACTGCTGTATTAGATGCTGATTTTGGCTTAAGAAATTTAGATCTTCTTCTAGGATTAGAAAATAGAATCATTTATACCGCTCAAGATGTCCTAGATAAGAATTGTCGTCTTGATCAAGCATTGGTTAGGCATAAAAAGGAACCTAATCTTGCTCTTCTACCTGCTGGGGATCCTAGGATGTTGGATTGGATGAAGCCCGAAGATATGAAAAAAATTAGTGAACTTCTGAGTGAGAAATTTGATTTTGTCTTGGTAGATTGTCCTGCTGGTGTAGAAGACGGCTTCAAAAATGCTCTTGCAGCGTGTAAAGAAGCTATTGTTGTAACTAACCCTGAATTATCTGCGGTTCGCGACGCCGATAGAGTAATAGGAATTCTTAATACATCTGATATAGAGCCTATCCAGCTTGTAATCAACAGAGTTCGACCCAATATGATGGCAAGTCAAGAGATGCTATCTATCGATGATGTCCAAGGGATACTTTCTTTGCCTTTGTTAGGTATTGTTTTGGAAGATGAACAGGTAATAATAAGTACAAATAGAGGAGAGCCACTGACACTTACAGATGGTAGATCTCCTGCAAAAAAATGTTATTTGAATGTCTCTCAAAGACTTACAGGAAAAGATGTACCAATTATTGACCCAAAAAATGAAGGTAAAAGTCTTAAAGATAAATTCATGAGATTAATGCAAACAAAGGTTTTTTAAAATGATGACACTCAGAGACCTCATAAATAAGTTACTAGGCAGAGAGACGGCTAGTGCCAACACAGCTAGAGAAAGATTACAACTTGTACTTGCTCATGACAGAGTTGATATGAGTTCTTTAACAACTGATCTTTTGGATAAAATGAGGAAAGAAATACTTGATGTTGTTGCTAAATATGTTGAGATTGATTTTGAAGAGGTGGCAGTAAGTTTAGAGACTGAAGACAGAATGACTGCACTAGTGGCAAATTTACCAATCAAAAGAACTATTAATGGAGAAATAAAGTTCAAAAAAAATGATAAGAATGATAAAAATCAAAAAGATATCAAAAAGTAATAAATTTTAAAAACCACCAAAAAATATCAAGATTGATCCACCTTAATTGTAAGATGGTGACTATGCCGGCTTAGCTCAGCGGTAGAGCAGCGCTTTTGTAAAGCGAAGGTCATCAGTTCAAATCTGTTAGCCGGCATTTTGAATTATTTAATTCTGTTCAATACTCTTTGCTGAAAATAAAAAGATCAAACCTATCAGCGCAATTATAGGAAACAATCTTATTTCGAGAAGGTACTCTAAAAAAAATGCAAGGGGTTCAAATATCCAATAAGTAAAAAATTGAATTAATAAAACAAAAAATAATAATAAAAACATTAATACAATTCTCTAACTAATACTTCTCCTTCTCTAATCAACCTCCAATCTCCGCTTTTCTTCCAAAATATAATAGTACTAGCTTTTCCACTACTTTTTTCCCAAGGGATAGGGCTTAAAATTTTTACGGAAGGGAAGTCTAAAAAAATACCTTCAACTGTAATTGATCCTTTAAAACCTGAAATATTTGCACTTGAAGTTAACAATGGGCCTGTTTCTCTTATGAGAGATTGAGCTATATGTGAATTTGGAATCCTCAACCCAAGAGTAAGATCATTGCTTGTGAGGATTGAAGTCTGCTTTTCTGAAGCAGGAACAACCATTGTCAGAGCTCCAGGCCAATATTTTGAAGCTATATTTTCGTAATCTTCTTTAGCTGATTCGTGAACATAATCAATTAATTGTTTATTTTCTGATCCCATAAGAATTAAGGGTTTATCTCTATCTCTTTTTTTAAACTCATAAATAATATTTGAAAATTTTGGCAAGCATCCAATCGCAGGTAATGTATCAGTTGGGAAGATTATAGGTAAACCACTTTTAAGAGTCTTCAAAGCGGATTTGCAGTCTACTAAATTCATTTAAATTATCAACCTGTAATAATTTATTTATATCTTCCAATGGTAAACCTACCAATACCCGAAAGATCTTTCACAATTTCTATTGAGGTAAATTTTTTTTTAATAAGAAGTTGTTTTACTTTTTCGCCTTGATCAAAATGATTCTCTAAAATTAGCCAGCCCTTCTCTTTTAAAAATAATGGTGCTTTTTGTATTATTTCCCTAATGTGTTTCAAACCATCTTCGCCGCCTAATAAAGCAACTTTAGGTTCGAAATTTTTAACTTCTTTGGGTAATTTTTCATAAGTATTTCTAGGTATATATGGCGGATTTGAAATAGCAAGGTCTAATTTTCCTTTTAAATTTTCTATAGGTGACCACCAATTTCCACAATAAAATTTTAAATTCGATTGCTTGGAAGAGTTTAAATAATTTTTAGTGGCTATTTCTAATACTTCTTGATCTACATCAGTTGCTACTCCATCGCTCAATGGATAAGCCAATGCCAAAGCAATACTTATAGCGCCTGATCCAGTTCCTAATTCAGCAAAAAATAATTTCTCTGACTTCCTTTGAAATATATTGAATACAATATCAACTATGAGCTCTGTTTCTGGTCTGGGAATAAGTACTTTGTTTGTAACTTTTAATTTTAAGTCTCTCCAAAAAGTTATTCCACAAAGGTATTGAATTGGGCAAGATTTTAAGAGATGATCGTCCCAAACAGATTCCAAAAATTCTAGGTTTTTTTTTAAATGTAAAATTCCCTGGGGATTTATGTTTATCAAATTAATATCACTAGTTGATACACCGCCCAAGCAGTCAAGTAA
>QCIX01000038.1 GCA_003216355.1 Prochlorococcus sp. AG-402-N23
CATGCCGCTGAATGGGGTGAATTTCTCAATTGGGAAACCACACCTGTATTTACTGATGAAGAAGCTGGTCCAATTGTTGCCAAAGTCTACACATAGAACGAGATTGACACTCGATCTAAAATAAGGGGCAATTAGCTCCTTTTTTTAATGAACACTCTCATCATCTCAACTTTTAGCTGTACATTTTAAGAGTTTAAAAATGATGTAACGACATTATCTCTTGAAGAAATGTGCAAGGAGTTTGTAACTGATTATGAGTTTGTAAAAGTGAATTAACACAAATCTCATTTATTAATGAACTGTACCGACTTAGAAAAATTAGGTGCAGAGATGGAATCTCCTTTCGCAAAGGAATGGAAAAAAAATAATTATAAGGATGCCGTATATTCGATTAAACTTGTTGCATAAATGAAACGCTTACTAATTTTCTATAACACCCGCTAATTTTCGATCCGCTAGTCGTTTTTTTAGAATTGAATAATTTTGTGAAGCCCATTTTCGAGAAATATCAAATTCAGCATCTAACTTCTCTCTAAGTAATTTGCCAATTTTAAATACTTCTACGAAGCCTAGATAAATTATTACCAGCAACTTAGTTATGTTTACTGCAACAGCTGCTATCTTTTCAATTTTTTGAGCTTGCATTTGAATTTATTTAAGCCTACTAAAATTACCAGTTGTAAGAAATTATGCAAATAAATTAGAGAAAAATCTTATGGGTGTTATTCTCATTGGGCAATGGCTATGAAATATTGAAGGAATTTTTAAAGGAGCTTTGGCAGAATCATCATGACCCAACCCATGCAGCTTATGGTATTAGTGGAGTAATAGTATTGTTCATAATTTATAATCGATTACTCAATAAATATCAGTAATATGGGTACTCAATCGGATGACAAATCTTGGCAAAAAGATTTCTTAAACATGAAGTCACATTCACCTGCTGATGCAAAGCTATTAATGGGTGGCGTTAAAGGATTAAAAGATGCTTGGCGTTTAGGTGTCCTACACGTTGAATACGAAAGACTTAGGAAGATAAAAGAGCAACAATAACAATAGGTTCCTTCTCCCTTTCTCAATTTGAGGCAGTAAACAAAAAAAGAGAGCCTGGAAAACTCTCTTTGATTACATTGTTTTGATTGAGTGAGTTGGGTATACAGGATTCGAAAAGTGATCTAATTCTCCCGAAATTTTTATGGTTTAATCTGCCTCTTAGAGATAATCCTCTGATGTTTAAATCTTTTAGCTCTTTTTTTTCTCATTCAACAACTCAGGGATATCCTTCTTGTCCTTCGCTAAAGGAATCTCCATTAATAGCTAGATCTATGCCATCATTTTTTTGCAAATCGGTGTATGAAACAAGGTCTTTATTATTAGTTTTATAGTTATATCCATATGCCATATCTTTGTCATAAATTGCTAATCGTTCCACATTTTTATTTGGTTGATATCTCCTAAAACCATCTAATTCACTATAAAACCTTGATCCAGCAAGAAGCATCAACCTACTTCAGTCTTTTTTTTATCTCAAATTTTTAAGGACTAAGTCAGCAATATAAATTGGGAGAAAGCTGGAAAATAAAACTACAAATATATTTATTAATTTAGTTTTTTTTAATTTAGAAAATACTGTAAATAAAGGGAGCGACAACTGAACCTTGTGTGAAAATAATTAAAGCACCCATTAAAATAATGGTAATAATTAAAGGTGCTAACCAATATTTTTTCCTTGTTTTTAAAAAATCCCAGACATCTCTAATTAGTTCTAAGAAAGCTTCCATATTTAAAAAATTTTCTTTAAATTTACTTTGTTATTAGTCTTTATTTCTCTGTAAGATTTTTGAGCAACCTTTTTTGTTCTAAGTGGATCATGGCCAAGAATTCGCATAATTAATGCTATTGGTTGAAGAACAATTGCAAAAACTAACCCTAGTATTACACGACTATTCACCCATCCTAGAATATGCCCAAGCTTCATCCATGCTCTATATGGGTATAAAAGAAGTATTGGTTTTGTAAAGGCTAGAATTATTGATGGAATGCCAATAAATAGTGTCCAAGTCCTGAAAGAATTACCTCCAATTAAAGGTAATATCCATCCAATTAAAAAAGGGAATATAAAACCAATAAGAAAGCCGAATTCTCTTAGTGTTTTTTTTGGGATATGATTTTTCATTAATTAATCTAATTCAAATTCTTGTTTCCAAGATTCATCTGTTTCTGTTTTGGGCTGAGCGTACTTATGAAGGAATTGATTTTGGAGGACTAATATGTCCATCTCAGTTCTCATGAAACAACGATATGCATCTTGAGGAGTGCAAACTATAGGTTCTCCTCTAACGTTAAATGATGTATTAATTATTAATGGACAACTTGTTAGTTTCTTAAAAGAATTTATCAGGTGGTAATAGCGAGGATTATTTTCTTTGCCTACTGTTTGTACCCTTGCAGAATAATCAACATGAGTAATTGCAGGTAATGTTGATCGGGGGATATTTAGTTTATCTATTCCAAATAGTTGCTTTTGTTCTTCGGTCATTTCAGTACAAAGTTCTTTTTTTACTGGGGAGACCAATAACATATAGGGACTTTTATTTTTCATTTCAAATTGACTGGCAACTTCCTCCTCAAGTACAGAAGGGGCAAATGGTCTGAAGCTTTCTCTATATTTTATTTTTAAATTCATTACACTTTGCATTTCTTGATTTCTAGGGTCTCCTATAATCGATCTCGCTCCAAGAGCCCTTGGACCAAATTCCATTGGTCCATTGAACCAGCCAATTACCTTCCCTTGTTCAAGTTCTAATGCAATCTTTTCAAAAAGTTCTTCGTCTTGATATGTCTCAAATGGGGCATTTATATGCTTTAAATAATTAATTATTTCATCATTGGAAAAGTTACAACCAAGATAAGTACCTTTCATGGAATCTCTTGGGTTTACTTCCCTTGGATTATTTAAGTATTCATGCCAACCAATAAGTGCCGCTCCTAAAGCAGAGCCTGCGTCTCCACTGGCAGGTTGAATCCAGATATCGTCAAATATTTTTTTCTCAAGTAACTTACCGTTGGCTACGCAATTTAGAGCAACTCCACCTGCGAGGCAAATATTTTTAATACCCGTTTCCTCTCTGAGAGAAGATGAAATTTTAATCACAATTTCTTCAGTAACTTCTTGAATAGATGATGCTAAATCCATATGAAATTGAGTTAGTTCACCTTCCGTATTCCTTGGGGGTGAACCAAAAAGTTTGTGAAACTTTTGACTAGTCATTCGAAAACCACGATGGTATTTGAAATAACTCATATCAAGTTTAAATGTGCCATCTTCTTTAATATCAATAAGTTTTTCTTTTATTACTTCTGCATAAATTGGTTGCCCATAAGGGGCTAATCCCATCAATTTATACTCGCCAGAATTTACTTTAAAGCCACAATAATAAGTAAAGGCTGAGTATAAAAGTCCTAAAGAATGGGGAAAACTTATTTCCCAAAGTGGTTTTATTTTATTGCCTTTACCTATCCATGTAGATGTTGTTGCCCACTCACCAACTCCGTCCATACAAAGAATAACTGCTTCCTCAAAAGGGCTTGGATAGAAGGCTGCAGATGCATGAGATTGATGATGCTCTGTAAAAAGAATCTCAGGGATATGTGCATCTTCGTTTTTAATTATTTCTTTTTGAATAATTTTGAAACTTTTTTTTAGTTCTGATTTCAAAAAGAGTTTTTCTTTTAACCAAACTTGCATTGCTGCAATGAACGATCTTCCGCCTCTAGGAGCTACTGCAAGGTAAGTTTCTAATAATCTTTCAAATGTAAGTAAAGGTTTTTCATAAAAAACTATATTTTTTATATCTCTTAGATCTAAATTATTTGATTTTAAGCAATATTTAATAGCATTTTCTGGAAATCTTGAATCATGTTTTTTCCTTGAAAATCTTTCTTCTTGAACTGCCGATATGATTTCACCGTCACCTATTAATGCAGCAGCACTATCGTGATAAAAACAAGATATCCCTAGTAAAAACTTTTTTTTCAATTAAATTTTTCCTTTTTTTATACAAGAAATTAAAGAATAGTGTACTAGAGCTGCGCAAACAATCGCTATATAATCGCTAAGTCTCATGTTTCATATTTACGAGCAATAATAAAAAGACAGGCTGGGAAACCAGTCTTCATCTTGGATTGATAGAGTAGGAGCGACAGGATTCGAACCGTTGACCTAGTGCTCCCAAAACACAAGAGATTATTTAAAGAGATACATAGGAACTATAGCTATAACTTAATAGTTGTTCGACATTTTATCACTTTTGAGACAATAAAAGTAGTTGAAATATTGCTTGCTATTGAATGAAATTAGTCAGGAGGGGCTCTCGGAGGAGTTCTTCAAAGACCTAGTTTTAGGTTAATAATTTTGATGTAATTATTTTTTGAGTTTGTTTTAATTGTTTAATAAATTCTTTCTATGAATTCTAAGCACAGTAAAGTTTTGATTAATTTCCTAAATAATATATGTTTAATTTTTGTATAAAAATTATTTCGCAGGCCACTAATTTACGCCTCATAAAGGCCTTTGGTCTTTATTACTTGATATTAATTGTAGGTTTTTCTTTTTTGGAACAAATAACGACATCAGTTCCCTTTTTAAATCTCATCGCAATTATAATTGGGTTAATAGCTTCTTTCATCTATAGCGTTATTTTTATAAGTAATATTCGTTTAGATAATTATGAAAACCCACCTGTTATTGAAAAAAATAAGAAGAAGTTACTTTTGAAATCTTTGTTATTGATTAGAAACGAGCTTGTTGCTGGTTTATTTGCGGGATTAGGATTGATCTGTTTTGTTTGGCCTGGGATAGTCCTTTTGAAGAGATATCAGTATGTAATTTTTATTACAGAAGATCTTGAATTGGGTCCTATAGAGGCTCTTAGATTAAGTAGAAAATTAAGCGAAGAAAAAGGTTGGGAGACTTTTAATGCTACTTTGATTTCATATTTGTTGTCTGCTTTGCCAGTTATAGTTTTTTTTATTGTTAATCAATTTATACATTCCTTACTCTTAATTATTTATTGGCAGTGGATGGCTCAAACTATATATGTCCTTATCCTTATGCCAAACTATAAAATTTATAAAGAAAATTTTGATTTTGATCAGAAGAAGATAGTTAACAAATCTGCTTAAATTATTCCTGCTTTAGACAAACGAATATTTGATTTTTATCCGAAATACGTTTCTATATAGATAGAGAAGTTTTTAAGGGGTTGACGATTATGGAAATTCCTGACGAAATGTTGAAAGAAATTAGAGAAAGTGGATACGATCAAGAGCTTGTATTTACACAAATAAGAAAGCTATTAGACAGCGATAAACCAATTAAAGAAAACGAGTACAATCTAGAGCTTATAGACAATTACTTATTAGACAAAGATCCACAAGAACTATCTAAAAATGCTGCTGAGATAGTGATGGCAGCAGAGCTTATAGACAATTACTTATTAGATAAAAGATTTATGAGAGAGCTCGAAGATGAAGAATATGATGCTGCTTAAAAATAACTATTAAATGAAGCAAGATCGAAAAACTATAGCTATTTCCGAGATAGTAAAAATAATTGAAGAGTGCAGATATAATGATGAGCTTGCTGAGGGTTATAAGAGGGAGATATTAGATCAAGAGAAAGTATATGACTAGAGGGGCAAAAGGAGCACCAATAGATAGAAGTAATAGCAAGCTATAAGCTCAGGAGGGGCTACTGGAGGGGCAAATCTAAATATGAGACTACTTACAAAATAAAAAAGCAAGTCTGGGAAACTCTCTTGTATGACTTGGTTTTTATAGAGTCGGGGCGACAGGATTCGAACCTGCGACCTAGTGCTCCCAAAGCACTAGTGCTAACTTTTGAGAAATACATAAGACTTCAGTAATAGCTTTGATAAACTCTTGATATAGCAACTTAATTGAGACAATAATTTTGCTCTTTTTATTAGTTTTAATTAGTACTAATTAGTCTCTAGCTCTACTCCTAGCTCTATTTTTAAATAATATCGCTAATAACATCTGCATATCCCTTACTAGTTAAATAATCACTCATCTGTTCTTCATTTTGATAGTTTGCATATTGTATATTTCCATCAGCATGCATTAAGGCTCTTAAATAAGCAGTTCCATCATTTGTCTTCCAGTACACTTCCTGGAACCCATCACCATCGTAATCACCAGAAGTTTTTGCTATCAGATTATCTA
>QCIX01000039.1 GCA_003216355.1 Prochlorococcus sp. AG-402-N23
AGAACTTCTAGAGTTCTTCTTCTCTTCTCTGATTCAAGAACATTTCTTAATAAGACTACATTATCAGATACAAATTCTTCTACACCATATCTAGCAATTGGTCCGTAATCATCCACCCTTTCTGTAGTCATCACTGTTGTCACACCTATTTCTTTTAATCTTGCTATCAATCTAAATATTTCCCTTCTAACAACGTAAATAGCATCATACTGTTGAAAGACAGCAGTTATTGAATCTATTGCAACTCTTTTAGCTTTATATTTTCTAATTGCATAACTAATTCTCTCAATAAGGCCAGACAAGTCAAAGTTACCCGCCACATCTTGACCATCAGGATCAGGAGATGCGTCCAAAATAAAAAGTTTATTTTGATCAATTAATTCTTGTAAATCCCAACCAAAACTTGCGGCATTTCTAATAATATCTAAAGGTGATTCCTCAAATGTTACAAAGATTCCAGGCTCATCAAAATTACAAATTCCATGGTGTAAATATTGCAGAGAGAAAACAGTTTTACCAGTTCCTGAGGTGCCACTAACTAGTGTACTTCGAGATACAGGCAACCCACCCCTACAAACATCATCAAAACCTTCTATTCCAGTTGGTAATTTTTGTACTTGCATTTTATTTGATTTGCCAAATTTCTTATCATTCATAGTTTTGTGCTAATTAAACAAAATTAAGATAAATTTTGAATTTTTTTTAATTTTAAAAGTTTTATATATATTATTTATCTCCACTATATTCAGTTTCAGTTAATTCATCAAAAAGAAGATCTAAACCAATTAAAACTTTTTCTCTATCTGAAAGATCACCTATTATTTTTCTAACTGGTGGCGGTAAAATTTTAGATAACGTTGGAGTGGCTAAAATTTTATCTTCTTCTGCAAGTTGTGGTTGCTTAAGTACATCGATAACCTTCAAAGCATAAACTCCTTTGAATTCATTATCTAAAATTTCCCTTAAGGTATTTAAAGCTCTCATCGAATTAGGAGTATTTCCAGCGACATAGAGTTTTAAAATATATGTTTTCCTCGCTGCCATCGTTATAGTTCCTGAATAGATATAAAAGATTTAAAATAACCCTTGACTTATTACACTACAAAATAAGAAAATAAACAAACTATTATGATTGCTTATTGGGCTTAATCAAATTATTAATTTGAGCCTAATAGCGTCTTTAAGATATGACAAATTCAAAAAAACCCTCAAACAATTCTTCTGAAAGTAATGAATTGTATGCAATAGCAGAAACTTCAGGTCAACAATTTTGGTTCGAAGTTGATAGATACTATGACATAGACAGGTTAAATGCAAAAGAGAAAGACAAGATAACACTGGAAAAAGTTTTAGTTTTAAAGGACAAAGAATCTATAACTATTGGTAAACCTTACGTTAAAGACGCCAAAATTGAACTAGAAGTAGTCTCTCATAAAAGAGATAAAAAGATTCTTGTATACAAGATGCGTCCAAAGAAAAAAACAAGAAGAAAGATGGGACACAGACAAGAACTTACAAGAGTTATGGTAAAATCTATCAAGATAGGTAAGAGCGCTCCTAAGTCTTCTTCTATAAAGGAAGAAACTGTTAAAAAGGAAACTAAACCAAAATCCGAAAAATCTACAAATTAAACACTTCTAATGGCACATAAAAAAGGAACAGGTTCTACTAGAAATGGAAGAGATTCAAATTCCAAAAGATTGGGTGTGAAAGCTTATGGTGGAGAAAAAGTAACTGCTGGATCAATTTTAATTCGCCAAAGAGGCACATCTTTTTTGCCTGGGATCAATGTCGGGAAAGGTAAAGATGACACCCTTTTTGCTCTCAAAGAAGGAACAGTAAGTTTCGAAAGCATTAAAAGAAATTTAAGAAATAGAAAAAGAGTTAATATAGTTATTTAATTTTCTTGTAAGCTCTTGTAGTTATAAGAATAGGATGAAATACTTCTAAAAAATTTGATTGAAGAGTCTCAAAAAACTTTTCAACAATTTGAATATCGTCAATATGAAACGGATATTCATTCTTATCTCCTTTGTAAAAATACCAATTAAATAGAGCAATAGAATGACTATCCATAATCTCATGAAAATTATTAATTTGAGAAGTTGGATCTGCAAGATGTTCCAAAACATCAAGACAAACTATCGTATCAAATTTAAATATTTGTGTATCTTGAATTGTCTTGCAGAAAGTAAGTTTTTTTTCGACTCCTAATTTCTTAGCCCTGTATTCAACAAAATTTCTATTTGTTTGATTAATATCTACAAAAAAAACATGCTCAACTTTTGAAGACATAGCGTTAGCTAAGGCATGCGTACCAATACCTCCTCCAAAATCCAAAACTAAATCTCTAGAAAATCTCTGCTGAAGTTTTAAAGTATCAGCAATGTAGTCCCTACTTGCGATGTGCCAAGCAGCTAAATCAGCTACATGCCTATCTCCTACAATCTCAGTATAAAAATCTGAGACATCATTCAAAGCATCTCCAGGATGTGAATTTGCCAAATTCATCTTTGCATTTGCAAGGAATCCATCTAAATCACATTCTCTAATAGATAAGTATTCCATTAAATGTGATTTCAAATTAAAAGCGTTGTTTAAAAACTCTTTTACAATAAAATTATTGTTTTTCAATTTCTTAATCTAAATTTCCCATACCAAAATCATAGGATGGTTATAAATCTTTCTCAAAGTATTCTTAATATTAAAAATGGAAACTAAAGATGGATTCTTAGTAATTAATAAAGATAAAGGATGTACCTCACATGATTGTGTTAAAAAAATAAGGAAATTACTAAATACAAAAAAGGTCGGTCACACAGGAACTCTTGACCCAGAAGTTATAGGCACATTACCAATTGCGATAGGCAGTGCAACAAGATTTATTCAATATCTTCCTCAGGGTAAAACTTACATAGGACAAATTAAATTAGGGATAAGAACTAACACTGATGATATTCACGGGGAAATAATTAATCAAAAAAGTTGGCCTAAAATCAGTGATGAAAAATTAGATCAATATTTAAATAGATTTAGAGGAATTATTAAACAAATTCCACCGAAAGTATCTAGTGTGCACGTTAATGGTGAGAGAGCTTATAAAAAATCTTTAAGGAATGAGAATTTCGAATTACCGCCAAGAAAAGTAAAAATAGACGAACTAACTTTAATGAAATGGGACCAAATAAACGGAATTATAGAAATAAAAATCAAATGTTCAGCTGGCACATATATAAGAGCAATTGCAAGAGATTTAGGAGAAATTCTTAATTCTGAAGGTTGCCTTCTACAACTTAAAAGAATTTCAGCTTGTGGCTTTGATGAACAAAACTCGATAAAAATATCTGATATCGAAAAAGAAAAAGAAAAAAAAAGCTCGAAAAATTTTATTATTCCAACAATTTCTGCTCTTAATCACATTTCAACATTTACCTTAAGTAATGAAGAACAAATCAATTTTTGGCAAACAGGAAGAGCAATTAGAGTTGATATTAATTACTTCAAGAAAAGTAAGTCTTTTGATTGTAAAAAACCCATAAAAGTAATAGATAAAAAACAAACACTACTCGGTATTGGCTTCTTAAATAAAGATCTATCTAATATAAATCCAAAATTAGTTCTTAACGCTAAATAACTTCTATAGGAAATCTTTTCTAAAAGGTTTAATCTGCACACCCCTATAAAAATGCTTCAATATTCTTTCAGCTTTTTGACCTCTAGACGCCAGATATTTAGCACCCCATTGACTCATTCCTACCCCATGACCTGATCCCTGACCAAAAACTATCAAACCTTTTTTTGAAGGAAATTTATTGTTTAATTCTTCCTTGAAAAATTTAAATCTCACAAAATTACTTTTGAGGCCTAATCTTTTTCTTAAAACTACCCCAGATATTTGATCAGAACCATAAGCCCCAATAAGTTTTACATTTTTTACCCTCCCGGTACTAGAAATATCTAGAATCTCTATATTTTTTAAACCTCCAATCTTGGGGAATAACTCTATTAATTCATTACTCGAAATTTTTTTTTGCCATCTAAATTTTGGATTGTTTTTATCAAAATCTTTCACACTTGATAAATATGGGTATTTATTCTTCCATACATCTTGACTATTTTCTGTCATTCCACCTGAGCTACTATGAAACAAAGCATTAATTAATTTATTTTTATACGTCAAAACCAAAGATCTGGTACTTTTAACGGCTCTGATAGTTTTATAAGTTCTTGACTCCAACCCATTATAGACTTGGTTTTTCTGTGTTGAATCTATATCAAATAAATTATTTCCCTTTTGCTTTAAAGCATAAGTTCTTGAGGCAATTGCTTGTGCTTTTAATGCTTCAATAGGCCATTTTGTTGGCATCTCTGAGCCCACTACACTACTTAAGTATTTTTCTATTCCTAAAACATTCACTACCAATATTTCAGAATCAAGTATGAAGAGATTAAGCTTACCAGAAAATCTTTTCTGACCTACCCATATACCTCTTCCATCAAAAGATCTAATTTGAAATTGTTGATTACTTTTTAAGTCATATTTTTTTTGTTTATTTTTATCAAAATATAAAATTTTTCTATTTTTCTCATTTTTCAAAGTTAAGCCTTTTATTTTTTTACTTGAAAAAAATTCCCCCTCTATGGTTAAAGGAATTGATCTATCTGATCTAATCCTTAAATTATTATTTTTTGATATCAAAACTCTAATTCTTGGCTCTCTAGATGCAAAAACACTTTGACTCTGAAAAACACAAATAAATAAAATAGCAATCAGGCAACATTTACTATAATTATTTTTAAATTTAAGTATCACTTTGTTTAAAAAACAAATGCTTAATTTGCCTAAGTTTGACTAAAAGTCTAGATTTAATCCAGATATAAAAATAAAAATATCATAAATAAGTGAATATCACCTTCTTAGGAACAAGCTCAGGAGTCCCATCCTTAACGAGAAATGTTTCTTCCCTAGCACTTAAATTATCACAGTCATCAGAAGTTTGGCTTTTTGATTGTGGAGAGGGAACGCAACATCAAATAATGAAAAGCAATATTAAATCTTCACAAATCAAGAAAATATTTATTACACATATGCATGGAGATCATATTTATGGTTTACCTGGACTTTTGGCTACCTTAGGTTTATCAGGAAATAGTAAGGGTATTGAAATTTACGGTCCTTCAGAGTTGAGAAGTTTTATAGATTCTGCACTTAAAAGTAGTTTTTGCAAATTATCGTTCCCATTGCATTTTGTGGAAGTTGAAAATTTTGCATCAGAAAATAAAATCCTATTTGAAAACAACAAAATAAAAGTAAACTGCGCCTGTCTTAAACATAAAATACCTGCTTATGGTTATCGAGTTAGTGAAAAAGATAAACCGGGTATATTTGATATCAAAAAAGCAGAGTCTCTAAAAATAGCACCTGGACCAATTTATTCAGAACTGCAACAAGGGAAAAAAGTAGTATTAGCGGATGGTAGAATATTTGATGGGCAAGAATTCTGTGGACCTCCTAGAGAAGGTGAAAGTTTTGTTTATTGCACAGATACAGTCTTTAGCGAATCAGCTGTTTCACTATCGAAAAATGCCGATTTACTCGTACATGAATCAACATTTTCTCAGGAAGATGAGAGCATGGCATATGAAAAATTACATTCAACAACAATCATGGCTGCCAAAACAGCATTATTATCTAATACAAAAAAATTAATTATTACTCATTTAAGTCCAAGATATAATAATAAAAATTCAATTACACCAAGCGATTTGCTTAAAGAGGCGCAAAAAGTTTTCCCAAATACTCATCTTGCCAAAGATTTTCTTAATGCAGAAATAAAATAAACTGCAACAGTTCGTTAGCAGGAGCGTTGTAAATGACCAACCCATGAAATAATAGTCTTAGGTTTTTCTATTTGATGTCGATCGAAATGGTCTCTATTTTTTCATCACTACATAAGTCTTTCAAAAGACTATTTATTTTTCTTCCTTTAATTGTTGGTTTACTTATTAATCCAATTTCTGCTAATGCACTTTATCCTAGTGATCCTTCATCAGTAGATGGATTGAAAGAAGATCTTCATGGAGCAGATCTTCAAAATAATGAATTTGTAAAATATGATTTATCTTATCAAGATTTAGGAGAGGCTAATCTTCAAGGCGCCTATATGAGCGTGACAACTGCAAAGAATTCTAGTTTCAAAAGCGCCAACATGAAAGATCTTATTGCATATGCTG
>QCIX01000040.1 GCA_003216355.1 Prochlorococcus sp. AG-402-N23
TCAATAGATGGCTCCCCAACCATTACAGGTTGGAACCTTCTTTCTAGAGCAGCATCTCTCTCAATATGTTTTCTATACTCATCAAGTGTTGTTGCTCCAATACATTGAAGTTCTCCTCTCGCTAATGCTGGCTTTAAAATATTTGCTGCATCTATAGCTCCTTCAGCAGCTCCAGCACCAATTAGAGTATGCACTTCATCTATGACAAGTATGACGTTACCTGCTGATTTAATTTCTTCCATTATTTTTTTTAACCTTTCTTCAAATTCGCCTCTATATTTTGTTCCTGCGACCAGGAGTCCTATATCAAGTGTCAAAACTCTTTTGTCTTCAAGTATGTCTGGAATATCTCCAGTTTGTATTCTTTGAGCCAAACCTTCTGCAATGGCTGTTTTGCCTACACCAGGCTCCCCAATGAGAACAGGATTATTTTTTGTTCTCCTACCTAATATTTGCACTACTCGGTCAATTTCTGAGTGGCGCCCAACTACTGGATCTAATTTCGACTCACTTGCTAATTTTGTTAGATTTGTTCCAAATTCATCAAGGGTAGCAGTTTTTAAGTTTCCTTTAGTTGTACTAGCCCCTGAACCAACTTCAGCTGTTTCACCTATCATCCTTATAACTTGAGTTCTTACTTTGGTAAGGTCAATATTAAGATTTTCTAGTACTCTTGCAGCAACGCCTTCGCCTTCTCTTATTAGACCTAATAAAAGGTGTTCTGTACCTATGTAATTATGACCTAATTGACGAGCCTCTTCAAGAGATAATTCTAAAACTCTTTTAGCCCTAGGGGTAAAAGGTATTTCTACAGCAACAAATCCTGAACCTCTGCCTATTATCTTTTCTACCTCTATCCTTGAATCTTTTAAATTAACTCCAAGTGATTTGAGTACTTTCGCTGCAACTCCAGTTCCTTCTCCAATTAAACCCAAAAGAATTTGTTCAGTTCCAACGAAATTATGACCAAGTCTTCTAGCTTCCTCTTGTGCAAGCATAATGACCTTTATAGCCTTTTCTGTAAATCTTTCAAACATTAGAAGATTAAATTCCTACTAATAACCTACCAGCAATATGACAATTTTGTGTTCAGAATGAGCTTTTGTGAATACCTAAAATTATATTTTATTAAATTAAATTGAACTTTTTTAGTGATATAGCAGGAAATTATAGTAATTTCAAGCATTCTGGTTATCCGAACAATTAAATTTTTACATTATTTTGTTGTTAATTTTTTTTCTTTTAAAAGAGCATGTGAACCATCTTTATAATAATTTTTTCTTATTCCTACAGTAGAAAAATCAAAGCGACTATAAAATCTTTCAGCAGTAACATTGCCATTAGAAACCTCCAATAGTATTTTTTTTAGATTTAATTTTTCACATTTTTCTATTAAATAGCTCATAAGATATGATCCAAAACCCTTTTTCCTAAATTTCTTATTTACAACAAAATAATTTATTTGAGCTTCATCAAGGACAACCTGAAAAACACATATTCCAATGACTGAATTTGTAATTAATAATCCAAATATTTTTGTACCTTCTTTTTTGAATTCGTTAGACCATTGTCTCTTGCTCCACAGGGATATCGTATTTGAATCTAATTCATAACATAAATGAATATCTTTCTCATTTATTTGTTTGATAGATATCATTTTATTATGTATGTATATTTAAAAAGTTCAAATCTAGAGTCATTATAAAATATGACAGTTTTGGCAAAACTTTATTTAAAGTTCTCCCATGGAAGAAAAACAATCTTTTTTAAAACAGAAAATTGATTTGGAAAGTCCAAATAAAAATATCGTACCAATTACTACATCCATTGGAGGAGATGGGAAATTGTCAGTTGGTGGATGTTCTATTGAAGAGTTAGTTAAAAAATATGATTCTCCTATTTATATATTGGATGAAATCACTTTAAGAAAGTCTTGTAGAGCTTATAAAAAAGCATTAGAAAAATATTACCCAGGGGAATCTCTCCCTATATATGCTTCCAAGGCAAATAGCTCTATATTCATGAGTAATCTTGTTTCCTCAGAAGGTTTAGGTCTTGATGCAGTGTCAGAGGGAGAATTAATAACTGCTCTAAAGGGTGGGGTACCAAATGAAAAAATTGTTTTTCATGGGAATAATAAATCTGACAAAGAAATTGATTTCGCAATTAGAAATAACATCAAAATAATTGTAGATAACGACTATGACTTAAGAAGATTAGAGGAAGTATCAAATTCATTAAATCATGACTTAGGAATAATGATTCGCTTTACTCCTGGAATCGAATGCCATACACATGAATACATAAGAACGGGTTCATTTGATAGCAAATTTGGTTTTGGAATCGAATATTTGAATAATTTATTTGCAAGCATAAGTGAAACTAAACATTTAAAATTAATAGGACTACATGCTCATATTGGTTCCCAGATTTTTGAACTAGACCCTCATAAGGATCTAGGTAAAATAATGGTAAAAGTTATTTTAGACGCTAAAAAATTTGGCCATAATATTAAAGAACTTAATGTTGGAGGAGGTTTAGGCATTAAATATACAGAAAATGACGATCCACCTTCTATTGATGAATGGGTAAAAACAATTTCCAACTCAGTTGTTAAAGCTTGTAAAAAACACAATTTAGATTTGCCAAAATTGATGTGTGAACCTGGAAGATCCATCGTATCCACAGCAGGCATAACAATATACAAAATTGGAGCTTTTAAAGAAATTCCTGGAATCAGAACTTATTTGTCTGTTGATGGCGGGATGAGTGATAATCCAAGGCCAATAACATATCAATCAAATTATTCTGCATGTTTGGTAAAAAACCCCTTTAATATTAACTCCAAAAATAAATATACAATTGCTGGCAAACACTGCGAATCGGGAGATGTATTGTTTAAGGAGATAGAACTAGCAAATTGCGAAACAGGTGATCTAATATGTGTTTTTGGTACTGGTGCTTACAATAATTCAATGAGTTCTAACTACAACAGAATTCCGAGACCCGCAGCACTTTTAGTTTGTAATGGAGAAGCAGAGATTATTCAAAAAAGAGAAAGTCCATTTGATCTTTTGCAATATGATGTTTTACCTGATCGCTTTATTAAATAAAATCAGGTAAATTTAAATAAATTTTGTTTTTAGTGTGAATTTCTGGGGAATTATAAATTTAAAACTTTTATTAGATGTCTTATTTGCTCTTGGTTTCGGACTTTTATTATTCTCTAGAGTAAAAGAACAACGGACATTATGGCTTCTAAGAGGATATTTGTTTTTAGTATCATCCGCATGGTTTATTCAAAGATATGCATACTTACCACTAACATCAAAATTAATTGATGCTGTAGTCCTCGCTTGCTCTCTTTCATTAGCGATCCTTTGGCAAGGAGAGTTAAGAAGATTAATGGAACTACTAGGCACTGGGAGGCTAGCTGTATTGCTTGGGAATCCACCAAAGGAATTTAGAGCAACTTCAACTACCATTACTCAGTTAGTTGATACTGCAGGTAAACTCTCTCAAAATAGAAGAGGCGCTTTAATTGTTGTAGATTTGGGGAGTGATTTAAGACCTGAAGATTTTTTATATTCAGGTACAAATATTGAGGCACAATTATCAACTGACCTTTTAATAAATCTTTTTGCAACAGATACGCCTTTACATGATGGAGCAGTTCTTGTGAAAGGGAATAAAATAATTTCTGCTGGCGTAATACTTCCTCTATCAAGGCAAGGAATAAGTAGATATGGCACAAGACATTTAGCAGCATTAGGAATTACAGAAAGATTCGACAGATGTATTTGTATTGTTGTTTCTGAAGAAACAGGTACGTTATCATTAGCAAACCAAGGCAAACTCGAAAGGCCAATAACCAGCAGCAGGTTACAAGAACTTCTTGCAAAATTGATTGGGAATCAAAACTCTATGGGAGCAAATAAAGCATCTTTAAGTAAAAATGTCTTATCCCAAAAAACAGATTCAGGTGATAATATCATCAGTGATATTAATAAAAAAGAGTCAAAAAAATCAGAAATTTTTATTAACAAAAAGGACTAACTAATGAATTTAGAAAAAGTAATAGACGATAAAATTAGTGACTTATTAATAAAAATAGATAAGCAAAAATTGCCCAAACATGTAGCAATAATTATGGACGGCAATGGGCGATGGGCAACTGAAAAAGGTTTACCCCGATCATTTGGACATAAACAGGGAGTTAGTGTATTAAAAAAAATTCTTAAAGCTGCAAAAAATTTAGGTTGTAAGGTAATTACTGTTTATGCTTTTTCAACTGAGAATTGGACAAGACCAACAAAAGAAGTTGATTTTCTTATAAATCTTTTTAGCGAAGTTTTAAAAAACGAAATTAAAGAGATACATGAAGAATCAACAAAAATAAAATTTATTGGAGATTTAACTCCTTTCCCAAAACATTTAAAAGAAATAATCTCTAGTTCAGAATCACTTACTAAAAACAATAATAAATTTTTATTCAATGTTTGTCTTAATTACGGAGGTAGACAAGAGATAGTAAAAGTTGCAAAAGAACTAGCATTAAAATCTTCTGCTGGGGAAATAAAACCAAGTGAAATTAATGAAGAATTATTTAATTCAGAGCTACTAACTGGAGGGATTAAGGATCCAGAATTACTAATAAGAACTAGCGGCGAAAAAAGGATAAGTAATTTTTTATTATGGCAATTAGCATATTCAGAAATTTATATATCTGACGTACTTTGGCCAGAGTTCAATGAGTATGAATTTCTTAAAGCAATAATCGATTACCAATCAAGAAATAGACGTTTCGGCGGTATAGAATCATTACCAAATGAATCTTTTGAAGATTCTCAATATTCTTCCTAATAAAAATGGCTAATTCAAATAATCAGTTATTAAAAGAAATTAGGTTCGATTGGAATAGAGAGGAGATATTGGAAATACTTAATATGCCTCTTATTGATTTAATGTGGGAATCGCAAACCGTTCACAGGAAATTCAACAAATACGATATTCAATTGGCATCATTGTTCAGCGTAAAAACTGGTGGATGCGAGGAAAATTGTTCGTACTGTAGCCAATCAATTTATAGTACTAGCGAAATCAAAAGTCATCCACAATTTCAAGTTGAAGAGGTTTTAATAAGAGCTCAAATAGCAAAAAATGAGG
>QCIX01000041.1 GCA_003216355.1 Prochlorococcus sp. AG-402-N23
TCCAAGATTTTTTTTCAGATTTCTTATAATTGTTGAATTAGTGCAGTTATATTTTTGTGACAAAGCATCAATATCTTTTTCAAGTTTAAAACACTTCACTATATCTTCTTTTTGTTTTTCAGTAAGTCTTTTAGTCAAGATTAAAGTTTAGCTTTTCACAATTTTATGTGATTTCATATCGAAAGGAAATAAAAGAAAAAAGTTTTTTACTAAAAATCATAAAAAGAATTTACTTAGATTGTTTAGGCTTATGGTGTCGGATATAATAAAAAAATGCTTCCTTAGCTCAGCTGGATAGAGCAACTGCCTTCTAAGCAGTGGGCCGCAGGTTCGAATCCTGCAGGAAGCGTTTTTTACGCATGAAGATAATTACATGGGAAATATAAAGCTTTATTTTTCTAAAGAAAAAAATCTTGAGGATTATGGATTTATTTTTTTCCTTTTAGGAATATTTTTTTTGCCATCAACAATGATTATTGGCATTTTATTTTTAATTCCATCTTTTATAATAACTAGCCTTTCAGGAAAAAAAACATTTTTAAAAGATTATTGGAATTTTCCTTTTTTGATATTCGGCTTATTAATATTCATAAGCGCAACTTTTCAAAATTATTATTTACCAAACAACTATGATGCTATTTACGATACTAAATTATCATTAATTGGTTTAGCTAATTGGATTCCTTTCATTTGGGTCTTTTGGGCATCTCAACCCTACCTTAATTCAAAGTCAAAAAGAAGATCATTTTCTGTAATTTTAGTTTCTGGAACTTTCCCTGTATTAATTACTGGTTTTGGTCAATATTTTTTAAATTGGAATGGTCCTTTTGAAACTCTGAATGGACTCATTATTTGGTACCAAAGACCCATTGAAAGTCCAGGAGGATTAAGTGGTTTATTTAGCAGCCAAAATTATGCAGCATCTTGGCTGAATTTTGTATGGCCATTTTGTTTAGCATTATTTATTGAAAAAGGTAATAATTTATTCAAAAAAACTGCTGCTTTAAGTTTTCTTATATCTACTGGAATAGCTGCATTTTTAACTTTTTCTAGGAATGCTTGGCTTGGTTTATTTACCTCAATGCCAATAGTTTTAGGTAAGAAAGGAATTAAATTTTTTCTACCAATAATAACAATAACTATATTAATTTTATTCTTTTTATTTTCCCCAATCTTTGAAGGTGAATTGCAAAACAGCTTAAGGAATTTATTACCTGGAAAAATATTATTAGAATTTTCTAATGAGGGTTATAAGGACCTAGATGTAACAAGGATGGGAATTTACAAAAATGCATTTGAACTTATTAAAGAAAACCCTTTTTTTGGTATTGGAGCTGGATCTTTTACAGAAATATTTTTTTTAAACACAAATTTCTGGAAAGGCCATTCACATAATCTTTTGTTTGAATTATCAATTAGTTACGGTCTACCTGCAACTATTATCTTTTTTCTAACAACTATCAATATTCTTTATTCCTCAAGCAAGAAAATCTTTTCAAAGAAAATGAAAATTGATGTTGCTTATATAGATAGAGCATTTTGGACCGCATTATTCTTTTTTCTCATATCTCAACTAGCTGATGTTCAATATTTTGATGGGAAAATAAGTTTGATTACATGGATCTTAATAGCAGGTCTTAAAAATATAATTGTGGATAAAGATTATAGAACTTTAGCTTAACAATGAGAATAATTAATCTTTTTTTAAAAAATAATTATTCAAAGATCATTATTATTATTTTTTTAAGCTTAATAATTGATAATTTATTAATTTTACAAATTAATAATCCTCCTGCTTGGGATCAAGGTTATCATTTAAGCAACGTTTTTAAGATGTATAACATTTTAGGCGACAAAGGCATAAATATTTCTGAAAAATTTAACCAAATATTAAATGTAACTGATAGCTATAGAGGCCCTTTAACATATTTTTTATCAGCATTATTTTTGAAGGTTTTTAATAATACTTATCAATTTGCTTACTTATCTAATCAAATTTTCAACACTATATGTATCTTTTCAATATTTAACCTTAGCAAATTATTAAAGAATGAATCAACAGGTATTTGGGCTGCATTAATTTTCACATTTAGTTCACTAATATTAAATCATCGTTCAGATTACCTAATAGACCTTTCACTTACATCATTGAGCACGCTTGGTTTTTTATTTTTTACAAAATGGTATTTAGATATAAAAAAATTTAGTTTTTATTCCTCCCTATCAGGAGCGGCATTAGGTTTAATTTTCTTAACAAGACCCACTGGAATAGCTATATTTTTTCTTCCTTTTGTATTTATTATACTAAAGTTAATTAAGCGTAAATCTAGCTTTAGTTATAGCTTAAAAGAATTTATATTTTTTATTACTTCCTTCATTTTTATAATTTTTCCTTGGTTTTCTCTAAATTGGCTAACTATTATTTCATCTACTATTAATGCTTGGAACTGGGGAGTTAACTATCAAGATGGTCTTGAATTTTATGAGATAAAGAGCTGGGTATATTATTTTAGAAGATTGCCCTTAATATTTGGTCCAATAAACTTTTCAATATTTGCAACTATATTTTCGATAGAAAAAATATTAGAAAGAAATCTTTTTAAGTTCAAAATTAATTTTTTAAATAAGTTAAATTTATGGTTCCTAATTTATATTTTTAATTGTTATCTAATTATAAGTTTGATGTCTACAAAAGATATCAGATTTATTATGCCGATTTTTCCTATATTATGCATATATCCAGCAATATTTTTAGATTCAAAAGACTTCAAAATTTTTTCACACAAAAGTAAAAAAATAATTCTGATAATTTCATTATTTATTTCTTTGTTTTTCACTAAAAGTAAACTTTATTCAAATAATCCAAATTCTTACTTAACATATAAGTGGCCTCAAGCTGAAATTATCAAAGAGATAAAAAAAGAGAACAGAAATCTCATATCAACCTTAGCTATATTGCCTGATACTAAAGAAATTAATACTTTCAATCTTGAAGCGGAGGCTTCAAGGCAAGGAGAATATGTTGCAGTTAGACAAGTAATAAGTAATGAAAAAACATATAAGGATGATTTAGAGTTTTTTGACTGGTTTCTTTTAAAATCAGGTTATCAAGGCGTGATGTCTAACAAAGCAAAGAATTTGCTTAATCAATATTTATTAAAAAGTCCTTCTTTTGTAATTCAAAAAGAATGGGTCTTACCAGACAAAAGTAAATTATCCCTTTTAAGAAGAGAATCATTGAATACTTATTTAATAAAGAATGATTGCAAATATAGTTCATCAAATTTAGATATTAAAAAAATCCCAGAGGGAGTAAGATTGCAACTAATAAGCAAAGGAAAATCATTAAAATCTTCAAGTCTATTAATAGATTTTATTAATGACGATTATAAAACTTCCACAAATATTTCATTAGCGAACGGTTCTTTTCATAGAAACTTCGATAAAGAAAGTTGCTATTTTTTGACTCAAGATGTCCCAATTAACTTTCTTGAAAAAAATAAAAAAGAATTAAATATTAAAGTGAGGCTTTTAGATGAAAAGGGCAAATTAAAACATTTAAATTTAGTTGATAATAAACTAATTATCAAAGATGAAAAAGAATATGGAAGTCTTATAAAAATGGCTAATAAGATTTCAAAAGTTGAGTTATTAGGTAATTTATTAAGGAAAGGCGAATTTGAAAAACTTTTTAATTTAGTTGGAGTTATTAATCAAAGCGACCCTGCACAAATATATCTCAAAGATGCTGAAAAAATATATCTCCAGAGATTTCATGATGATAAAAATGTGAAGGATTTATACAATGTTTTAATATGTCAAATCCTACAAAGAAAAGTTGATAGTGCAGAAAAAACTATAAATCTAATATTAGAAAAAGATTTTTCTAACGGAAATGCTCAATTGGCCAAATCAATAATAAATATATATTTATTAGATAAAAAAGATGCGAGATTTTCATTAAATAATGCAAAAATCTATGACAAGTCTGAGGAGAGTACTGAAATTCTAAATATTATTGAGGGTTTAACTTATTTACTAGAATTTAAATTTATAAATGCGTTTAAAATTTTTACTTAAGATTAAAACAAAAGCAATTAAAAACATGCAATTAATAATTTAGAATTAGATTAAAAAAAATTTAATGAATATAAAAGATTCAAATATAGCTATTGTTCATGATTGGTTTCTGCAAAAATCATTTGGAGGATCTGAAAAAGTAACATTTACTTTAAATAATTTCTTGAATGACCGTTATAGCACTCCTGATATTTTCTCATTAACTTCAAATATCCAAAATTCAAAAAGAAATATTTTCGGGGGAAGCAAAATACATACGAGTTTTATTCAATCATTACCATTCGGCAAAACAAATGTTCAGAGCTTTCTTCCTTTCCTTCCTTATGCAGTAGAACAATTAGACCTAAGAAAATATGATTTAATAATGAGTTCAAGTCATGCATTTGCCAAAGGCATCCTTACTTCTCCTGACCAATTACATATAAGTTATGTACATACACCAATGAGATATGCCTGGGATCAGATGTACACATATTTAGAGCAATCCAAATTATCAAAAATTGGATTTGAATTTCCAATAAGATTAATGCTTTATAAATTAAGAGAATGGGATTTCTATAGCTCTCAAAGATTGGATTATATAATTTCGAATTCTAATTTCACATCAAAAAGAATAAAAAAATACTGGGGATTAGAATCTGAAGTAATACATCCCCCAGTTGACACTAAAAGATTTAATTATAAAAACTCCAGAGGAGAATTCTACGTAAGTTTAAACAGATTAGTTCCTAACAAAAGAGTTGATTTATTGATAAAGGCTTTTAACAATTTAAATCTTCCTCTTATAATTATAGGCGATGGACCCGAAAGATTGAAACTAGAGAAAATTGCTAAATCTAATATTAAGTTCCTTAGAAAAATATCCGATATGGAAGTTGAGGAATATATGTCAAGATGCAAGGCATTTGTATATGCAGGTATAGAAGATTTTGGGATTGCACCTGTTGAGGCAATGGCCTCTGGGGCGCCAGTTATTGCATACGGCAAAGGAGGGATATTAGATACTGTTAACTGCTTAAATGGAAAAAAGACAGCAGAATTTAAAAACGGTTTACTCTTTAAAAAACAAACATCTCAAGACAT
>QCIX01000042.1 GCA_003216355.1 Prochlorococcus sp. AG-402-N23
GAGAGTATTGATGCTAATATCTCAAGTCCAATAATAATTTTTTGATCATTTAGGTTTGGGATAAACCAAGCCATAAATATTCTTGAAAACTCTAAATTATCAAACTTAACTATCTCTCTACCATTCCTAATTTTTAAAGAAGGTTTGTTTTGTAAATTTATTAAATTTTGACTTTCTTTTATGCCAGATAGATCACTTTTTTCAAAAATTTTATAAATTTCTTCTGAGAGATTCCCCGCAATTGCAATACAAATTTTTTCTGGAGTGTAATGTTTGCTATGAAATTTTACAAGGTCATTTATCTCTAAGTTTTTAATACTATGTTCAGTCCCCAGAATCGAGTTGGCATAATTCGGACTTAACCAAACCCTTTTTAAAAAATAATTAAATAGTCTTTCTTCAGGCTGATCATTTTGTTGTTTTATTTCATCAATAACTACCCCTTTTTCTTTTATAAATTCATTAGGATTAAAATATGGAGCAACGACAATATTTGTCAAAAGAGCAAGTGATTCTTTAAAGTTACTGGGTGGAACTAAGACATGGTAATGTACATCATCATAACCAGTTGAAGCATTACTTAATCCGCCTAGTGATTCAATTTTATTGTCAAACTCACCTGGCATTATTTTGTTAGATCCTTTAAAAATCATATGTTCTAGAAAATGAGCAGTGCCGTTTTTATCAACCTCCTCAAATGAAGAACCTGCTTTGCACCAAATATCAATGCTTATAAGCGGCAATTCTTTATTATCCACAAACACACATCTAGTTTTGCTTGAATGGGTGTAGTAGTTAACATCTCCTACTTTCATTTTGGTTTTCTATTTAAATTCTATTTTGGTACTTTTTAGCCTTGTTGTCTGAATCTTTAACTAAAACAAAATTAAAAGACCCTCTTTTTTTGGATTTATTACAAAATATTAGAGAGCATAGAGCCATGCTTGAGGACCTTCAGAATATAAAAATTGATCCAAAACTAACTAACATAATATCTAAAGAAATAGGCAGAGAACTTTATATTGAAAATGAATTTCATAAAGCAAAAGGTTTTAGAAAGTTACATATTGAAGTAGCAGAATTTTCAAAGAATCTTAAAATATTACACTGTGTTTTTTTTCCTGATCCAAAGTTTGATATCCCAATTTTTGGGATGGATTTAGTAAAAATAAATGATATTGTTTCTGCTGCCATTGTTGATTTATCCCCGGCATCAAAAAACCAAGGTTTGAAATACGAAAAATTACTTTCTGAAGTTGATAAAAGTTCTTTTACCTCTTTGAGAGCGATTCCTAAATGGGGGGGGATTTTTTCTAATAATGTATTTTTTGCTTCTTTAAAAAGTAAATCTGAAAAAAATGATTTTTGTAGAGTTGTGGATCAATACCTAACTATTTTGATCAAATTATGTAAGAAAGCTAAACCGGAGTTTGATGAGGAAATTATCCAAGAGAGAATAGATTTTCAAAAAAATTATTGTGTTCAACAAATGAAAAATGAGAAGACTAGCATGGTTCTTTTAAAATATTTTGATGAAAAATGGGTCAATAACTATATAAAAACAGTACTCTTCGATTTTTAATGAAATTAAAAATATTAAAAAATTTATTTATTTATTTTTTATTATTTACACCAATATCTCTTGGTGTTATTTCCTGTTCTGGAAATAATAAATCTAGTTCAAAATTTAAAGAGGAAATAAATTCAGATTTCATACCTACTATTAGAGCTGTTGCAGCACTTGGTCAACTTTCTCCTTCGGGAGAGATTAGACAATTGGCAGCTCCAATAAGTCAGTTTGGCTCTTCCCCCCGAATTGTCGAAATTTTAGTAAATGAAGGAGATTTTGTAAAAAAAGGTGATATCCTCGCAATCTTTGAAAATGGAGAAAAATTAATTGCTGATCTTGAAAGAAACGAAAATCTAATTAATACTATCAACGAAGAAATTACCCTAAAGAAAGATCAAATTCAAAGGTTTGAGTTAGCTTTGAGCAAAGATGTATATTCTTTTGTAGAGTTTTCAAAGAGAAAAGATGAACTATTAAAATTGCAAAAACAGAAAATAAACATTATCGGAGATCAGAAAAATATCAAGATAGATCTATTTAATTCAAAACTAAGGAGTCCAATCGATGGTTTTATCCTTGGAATAAACACGAGAGTTGGAGAAAGGCCTCGAAATGAAGGGATTTTGGATATTGGTTCTAGTCAAAAAATGGAAGCTTTGATAGAGGTTTATGAATCTGATATCGATAGAGTCTTTATCTCTCAGAATGTTGAATTGAGCAGTGAGAATGGAGGTTTCCAAAAAAATCTTAAGGGAAAGGTGATTAGGATTAGTCCTCAGGTAAAACAAAGAAAAGTTCTATCGACTGATCCAACAGGGGATGCTGATTCGCGAATTATCGAGGTACTAGTAAAACTAGATCAAGATTCTATAGATATTGTTCAAAACTATGCAGGAATGAAAGTGATTGCAAAATTTATTCCCTAATGAGTTTTTCTTTTTTAAAATTTAGAAAAATTCCATTAGCTTGGTTGTTATTAACTAGGCAACCATTAAGGCTGGCAGTTGCCATAGCTGGAATCAGTTTTGCAGGGATTTTGATGTTTATGCAATTAGGTTTTAGAGATGGTTTATTTGACACGAGCGTAACTATTCATAAACTTCTAGATGCTGATCTTGTTTTGATAAGTCCTAGATCAAAAAGTTCTATAAGCATGAGTGGATTCCCAAAAAGAAGATTAATTCAAACTCTCGCAGTAGAAGATGTTGAAAAAACTGCTCCCGTTAATCTAAATTATTTACTTTGGAGAAATCCCGAAAATCTTAAAACTCGATCAATACTTGCATTAGGTTTTAATCCCTCCGATTCACTTCTTTTAGATAAGGGATTTTCAAAGAAAGCTTATAAATTGAGAAATCCATCAAGAGTTCTTTTTGACAAACTATCTAGACCTGAATTTGGACCGATTGAAGAATGGTTCTTATCTGAAAAAAAAGTTGAGACTGAGGTTGCTGGGAAAAGAGTAATTGTTGAGGGCCTTGTGGAGTTGGGACCATCTTTTGGTGCAGATGGTAATTTGATAACTAGTCGAGAAACCTTCTTAAGACTTTTTCCTGCTAATCCTCCTGGCAGTATAGAAATTGGTTTGGTAAAGCTAAAAAAAGGATCTGATCCTGAATTCATTTCAAGGATATTAAATAACTCACTCCCAAATGATGTTAGGGTTCTTACAAAAAAACAATTTATAGAATTTGAAAAGAATTATTGGAAAAATAGTACTGCAATAGGTTTTATTTTTAGTTTGGGAGCCTTGATGGGTTTTGTTGTAGGGTGTGTGGTCGTTTATCAAATTCTTTATAGTGACGTTACAGATCACCTTCCAGAGTACGCCACTTTGTTGGCAATGGGTTATAGACTTAAGTCCCTTTTTTATGTCGTAGCTAGAGAGGGGTTTTTGTTGGCATTGTTTGGTTATTTACCTGCTTATTTCTCTGGTCAAATACTTTACTCAGTTATAAGAAGTTCTACTAAACTCCCAATAATAATGGACGCTGAAAAAACTATTTTAATTTTCGTATTAGTTTTAGTTATGTGTATGGGGTCCGCCGCCGTTGCGATGCGTAAATTAGTTGACGCTGATCCTGCTGAAATTTTTTAACAATTAAAGATAAATGGTTAAAGCTAATAAATTAAAAAATAATGTAAAAATCCTTAAAACAGTCTCAATAAATAATTTGAGTCATTTTTATGGAAAAAATGAGAATAAAAAACAAGTTCTTAATGACGTTAATTTAAATATTGATAAAGGAGAGTTAGTTCTATTAAAAGGACCTTCTGGATGTGGTAAAACGACTCTTTTAACATTAATTGGTGCCTTGAGAACCTGTCAAAGTGGAGATTTAACTGTATTAAATAATCAGTTAAATGGAGCATCAAGGAAAACGCGTCAGATTCTTAGAAGAAGTATTGGAATGATTTTTCAAGGTCACAATCTTCTGAGATGTTTAACTGCAGAACAAAATGTTCAAATGGGAGCCGATTTAATAAAAGGTTTAACATATTTGCAAAGACGTGAAATAGCACGGAATTGGTTGTCAGCAGTAGGATTAGAAGAACATCATAAAAAGTTGCCAAATGACTTATCTGGTGGGCAGAAACAGAGAGTAGCAATTGCTCGAGCTTTATCTGCTAACCCAAAACTTTTATTAGCTGATGAGCCCACTTCTGCTTTAGATAGCGTTACAGGAAGAGAAATAGTAACCCTTTTAAGAAAACTAGCAAAAGAGCAAAATTGTTCTGTGCTTATGGTGACGCATGATCCAAGAATTTCTGATATGGCTGATAGGATATTAAGTATGGAAGATGGTAAAATATATAGTGCTCATAGTGAGCTAATATAATTAAAAGTTAAAAATTTCATGTCTAAGAGAAGGAATCTTAAAAAAGAAAAGCAGGAACGTAATCGAGCCTATGCTAG
>QCIX01000043.1 GCA_003216355.1 Prochlorococcus sp. AG-402-N23
CCAAGAGATGAGAGAAGTGTAATGTTAGAAATCAGAGCCGGTACTGGAGGAAACGAGGCTTGTATCTGGGCCGGTGATTTAGCAAGAATGTATGAAAGATATGGACAAAAAATTGGATGGTCTGTGAAACCTGTTAGTGCTTCCGAGTCAGATATGGGAGGATTTAAGGAGTTAGTTATCTCTGTTAAGGGAGAATCTGTATATAGTCAACTTAAATTTGAGGCGGGTGTACATAGAGTTCAAAGAGTTCCCGCTACTGAATCTCAAGGTAGAGTTCACACCTCTACTGCTACAGTGGCAGTCATGCCTGAGGCTGATCCTGTTGAGGTTAAGATTGACCAAACTGATCTAGAGGTTGGTACAGCAAGATCAGGAGGCGCAGGGGGGCAAAATGTTAATAAGGTAGAAACAGCTATTGATCTTCTCCACAAGCCTACAGGAATAAGAGTTTTTTGTACTCAAGAGAGATCACAATTGCAAAATCGCGAAAGAGCAATGGAAATTTTAAGAGCTAAATTATATGAAATTCAACTAAAAGAAGCTAATGCAAAAGAGAGATCACAAAGGCTCTCCCAGGTTGGAACAGGAGATAGGAGTGAAAAAATTAGAACTTATAATTTTAAAGATAACAGGACAACTGATCATAGATTAGGTTTCAATTTTTCACTAGAGCCAATTCTTGCTGGTCAATTGGATGAAGTGATTGATGCATGCATAGCGCAAGAACAAAAAAGAATGATGGAAGATTTTAATAACGAAGTAAATTAAGATTTTATTTTTATTAGATTGCAATTCCTATTACGTATTTACTCCATTCTTTATGTTTGCCAGAGTCAATTTGTCTTGTGGCCTCAAAATTAAGATTACTAAGTGGACGATAAGGTTTGCGTTTTAAAGGCATATTTGCCTCTTCTGGGGTTCGGTTACCTTTTTGTACATTACATCTGAGACATGCTGTAGTAACATTTTCCCAATTATCTGTTCCACCCCTGCTTCTCGGCAAAACATGATCTATTGATAGGTCACTACCCCTATAGTTACAGTACTGGCAAGAATTATTATCTCTCAGAAGGATATTTTTTCTTGTTAAAGAAACTTCTCTAAAAGGGACCTTCACGTAGTAACGAAGTCGTATAACTGTGGGCAATTTTCTACCGCAATGTATTGAATATGATTTATCTTCCTCTAAGCTTTCCGCTTTACCTTTGATCATCAAAATGACAGCTCTTCGCCAAGAAGTGATGTTTAAAGGTTCATAAGATGCATTTAAAACTAGAGTCTGGCCCATGCCAAAATACAATTTACATGTCATGCTAACTGTATATTTCAATAAGCGCATATAATTGTGCAAAGTTAATGCAAATTCGGCAACCTAATCAGGGATTTAATTTTGATAAATATCCAATTTTTGAACAAGATATAGATCCAAAACAAAGGGCATGGATAGAAGTTAAAGGCAAAGCATTAGAGGCAAATGTAAGGCAATTAAGAACAAAACTAAGTAATAATTGTCAATTTATGGCGGTTGTCAAAGCTGATGGATATGGACATGATGCAAAAGTAGTATCTGACTATGCTATTAAAGGCGGAGCTTCAGAATTAGGTGTTGCTACTTTAAAAGAAGGGATTAAACTACGTTCTTTTGGAGTTAAAAAACCAATTCTTATTCTTGGAAATCTATATACAAAAAGAGATTTAATAATATCCTTTCAAAATGATCTTATGCCAACCATCAGTAGTATAAGAGAGTGTTTAATTTGCAATAATATCGGGAAGCACTTTGGATTGAAATTTTCTTTACATCTTAAGGTTGATACTGGAATGTCCAGACTAGGGTTTGAATCTAATAAATTTGTTCAGCAATTTGAAAAAATAAAATCTTTTGAGAACATTTCAATAGAAGGAATATATAGTCATTTATCCTCTGCAGATGAAGATAATGCATTAGATTCTCAAAGTATTACGCAATTACAAAGACTGAAGTTTAATGAATTATTGAAGCAAATTAATCTTGATCGAAAAAATGAAATTAAGATTCATTTGGCTAATTCTGCCGGAATGCTTCTTAACAAAGATTTCCATTTTCACATGGTACGTGTTGGGCTTTCTATGTACGGATACAGTCCTCTATCAAAAATAGATAAAAATTTATTCCTTAAACCAGCTTTATTTTTGAAAGTTAAAGTAGCTTTTATTAGGATTATCGATCAAGGTGTAAGTGTAAGTTATGGAGGAAAGTTTGTAAGTAGAAGAAAAACTAAGTTAGCTGTATTAAGTATTGGATACGCAGATGGAGTTCCAAGAAATCTTTCAGGAAAGATAAACGTTATTCATAATAATAAACTTTATCCCCAAGTTGGATCAATAACTATGGATCAAATGATGGTGGACATAACAGGTTCAAATGAAATTAGAATTGGTAGTACTATGGTATTACTAGGATCTGACGGAGACAAAACAATTTCTCCTCTTGAATGGGCAAGAAAATCTAATACTATCCCGTGGGAAATTCTTTGTTCTTTTAAAAATAGATTACCGAGAGTTCAAGTTGATTAGACATTTCGATTAAATAAAAAATTTTGAATGTTTGCAAAAAAATTGATAATGTATAAGAACTGGAGAGGTGGCTGAGTGGTTGAAAGCGGCTCCCTGCTAAGGAGTTACAGGAGGTAACTTTTGTCGAGGGTTCGAATCCCTCCCTCTCCGTGATTATTAGTTGTCAGAGAAGTTCAGATTTCCTCAGAAACGCAGTTATAACTTAGAACTTACAGATTTAGCATTTCAGATTTATTCAGATAATACCAACACATTTCAGGTTTGTAAGGGATTAAATAAGGGATTAAATAAGGGATTAAATTTAAATAAGAAAGGGATTAAATTTCTTGAAATCTGCTAAAAATAATTTCTTTCAAAAATTTAAATCCCTTATAATACAAAAGATATTTAACTAGTTTTAGAAACTAAAAGAAGATGCCAAAGGGAAGTAGATTTTCTGATGCGTTTATAGGCACTATTTCTATTGCATTTTCACTTTTGGTCTTTGGTCCATTTGTTTGGTTTGTCGCTACAGGTCAAATGATGGTATTTAAAACAAAAAGTTTTTCATCAACTAAGGAAGAAAAGGTTTCATCAATCAAAGATTTATTAAATAAATTTTCTAAGAAGAATTCTATTGACTTGAAATCAAATAAATCACCATTTGAAAATTATAAAAATCCTTATAAAGAATGTAATTTTAAAAACGCTGATTATTCAAGAGTAACTTTTGGTATTGAGACAAGACTTTGTATTAATAAATTTGGTAAAATTACAAAAGTGAATATAGATGAAGAAACAAGAGATTATGGTTTCTTAAATAAAGCAAGACCTATAGGTCTGTTTAATACTGAATTAATGGAACTTAGGATTGAGGGTAGTCAAATCATCGTTTATGAATGTCCGAGAGATTCTGATACTTTAATTTGTAATGGGAAATCGAGTAGGGTTGTTTTTGCAGAAAAAAGATTTTAAAAATTTTTTAGCAAATCTTTGAAGAATTGATCTTAGGGTGAAATAGGAAAAAAATAGTAAATTAAGCAGGGGAAGAAATAGGGGAATAAATTACCTAATTTGCTGAATTTTCCTGTTCAGGTGAGTTCACAACTGCTCTCTTTGGTTCACTTATAAAACCTCCCTCTCCGTCCTAAATGGTTGTCCAAGAAGGCAAATAAGTCGAAAAACCTAGCAATATCCAGCAAAATCTACCCTGCCTATGGGTGTCTACGTTTGCCTAGCGTTGCCAAATATTTTTAGTCAGATTTCCTCCCTCTCCTTTTTTTCGGTTCGTCCCAGTTTATAAGAATTCGCTGAGGTTTAAGATCTACTGATAAGACTACAGATATCAGAAAATGAGGACCTTACAGGTTCGCATAAGTTCAATATTACATCAACTAATTAATGGGTAAATTGATGGGTAAAACGAATATATGGAGTAAAAATGGTGGGTAGAGATAACTTAGTCAGAGAGGACTTTATGAAGGTTCGTAAAAAATATTGGTTAGAGACCTTGATTATCAAGATCATACCCTTGGGAGCGCTTATTGTGTTTACGCAGGGGTCAGTAATTACGCCTTTTTTTATTCTATCTTCTGAAAAGAATGTTAAACTCGCGTGTCAAAAAAATTTCAAAAGTTATAGGTATTAATATCACTCTAATCGGAATCTTCCTGATTTCTCCCGCGCTTTGCTATCGACTGTACCTAAAAATTAAACCAGTATTCTTAAAACAAATTAATCTTACCTCAGATCTTAAAGCGTTCTATCCGACATATTCAAAGAAAAATCTCTACTTAGTCAATAAATTCTCTAAACTTCCAACAAGTTATAAGAGTTTTATTGGTTGGAGAAGGGGAAAAGTAAACTTTAAGTACACAAATATTTCAGGTCCATATAATG
>QCIX01000044.1 GCA_003216355.1 Prochlorococcus sp. AG-402-N23
AAGGCTGATTCTGAGAGAATGGCTGGGACATTAGAGAAGATGGGATATACCAGAGCAAATAATGAATTAAATGCCGATTTAGTCTTGTACAATACATGCACAATCAGAGATAATGCGGAGCAAAAAGTTTATAGCTTTCTAGGAAGACAAGCAAAAAGAAAGCACAAAACACCTAACTTAAAACTAGTTGTTGCAGGATGCCTTGCGCAGCAAGAGGGAGAGTCCTTATTAAGAAGAGTCCCAGAACTTGATCTAGTTATGGGACCCCAACACGTAAATAATCTTGAGAATCTTCTGGGGAAAGTTGATTTAGGAAATCAAGTTGCTGCCACAGAAGAAACCTTCATTTCTGAAGACATAACAAGTGCCAGAAGAGAAAGCTCTATTTGTGGCTGGGTAAATATCATTTATGGATGTAATGAAAGATGTTCATATTGTGTAGTCCCCTCTGTAAGAGGAAAAGAGCAATCAAGATATCCAAATGCGATAAAAAGTGAGATCCAAAAATTAGCTGATGATAATTTTAAAGAAATTACTCTTTTGGGTCAGAACATTGATGCTTATGGTAGAGACCTTCCAGGAACTACAAAAGAGGGGAGAAAAGAGAATACACTTACTGATCTTTTATATTATATTCATGATGTTAAAGGAATTCGCAGAATAAGATTTGCTACTAGTCATCCAAGATATTTTTCAAAAAGATTGATTCAAGCTTGTTATGAACTTGATAAAGTCTGTGAACATTTCCATATTCCCTTCCAAAGTGGAAATGATGAAATCTTAAAACAAATGTCAAGAGGTTATTCTATTAAAAAGTATAAAAATATTATCGAGAATATAAGGTCATTAATGCCAAATGCATCAATCACTGCTGACGCAATAGTTGCTTTCCCAGGAGAAACCGAAGAACAATATCAAGATACATTAAAGCTAATATCAGAAATTGGTTTTGATCAAGTCAATACGGCAGCATATTCTCCAAGGCCAAATACGCCTGCAGCAGTTTGGTCGAATCAACTTTCTGAAGTGGTAAAAAAAGCTAGATTACAAGAAATTAATGATTTAGTCGAAAAAACTGCTAGGATCAGAAACCAAAGATACATCAACAATATTCAAAGCGTTTTAATTGAGGGTTTAAATCCAAAAAATTCCTCGCAAATTATGGGTAGAACAAGAACAAATAGATTAACTTTCGTAGAGATTCCCAAAAACATTAATTTTAATTTTTCATTGGGAGATGAGATAGATGTCAAAATAAATGAAGCAAGACCTTTTTCTTTAACAGGCGAACTTTATTTATAATTTTTTAAATGATAGGGGGGCAAAAAAAATGTATTGGTTTAATATTTGGTGGAAATTCCAATGAACATGAAGTATCAATATCCTCTGCAAAAACAGTTTTTCAAGCATTTAATTCAGAAACAAACAAAAAACGCTATACAGTTAAACCCTTTTATATAAACAAATATGGAGATTGGCTTGATAGTAATCTCTCAGAAAAGATACTAATTGGTGATATTGGAAACAATAAAGCAAAAAAACAAAAAATTGTTAATCAAGAAAAAATTAACTTCCTTGACGGAATTCAATTTCAAAATGTTGATGTTTGGTTTCCTCTTTTACATGGATTAAATGGTGAAGACGGATCAATTCATGGCTTACTTAGATTTACAAAGAAACCTTGTGTCGGATGTGGAATTATTGGCTCTGCACTTGGAATGGATAAAATATTAATGAAAACAATTTTCTCAAATCTTAAATTTCCACAAGTTAATTATCTAGTTTTTCAAAATGAAGATCTCAACGACAAGCAAATAAAAAATAAAATAATTAATGAAATTTTAAAAAAATTAAAATTTCCTATTTTTGTTAAACCATCGAACTCTGGATCATCTCTTGGCATCTCCAAAGTCAAAAATGAATCAGAAATATTACAAGCATTAGAAAAGGCTCGGGGAATAGATCCAAGAATTTTAATAGAGGAAGGTTTAGAGGTAAGGGAGATTGAATGCGGAATAATTGGGAATTCAAAACTCTTAACCTCTGAGATAGGTGAGGTAAATTATGAAAGTGATTGGTATGATTACGATTCAAAATATCACTCAAATAATAAAATAATTATCCCGGCCGAAATAGATTCTAAAATCACAAAAGAAATTAAAGAAATTGCTATTAAAAGTTGCAGAGCACTAAATATTTTCGGTTTTGCAAGAGTTGATTTCTTTTTAGAAAAATCTTCAAATAAAATTTTGCTAAATGAAATAAATACAATTCCTGGTTTTACAAAAAACAGTATGTTTCCAATGCTTTGGGAAGCTTCAGGTTTAAAAATTGAACAACTTGTGGCTAAACTGGTAGATATATCTTTAGATTTGTAATTTAAATAAAATGTTGCATGGACTACTTTGGTTACCATTACTTTTAATCTTCATTTTATTAACTGCACTTGGATGGTTAGAAAGAAGAAGGCAAAATCTTTTTAGAAGTTGGGCGAGTGATTCTGAACTGTGCAAGTTAGATAGTTCAGGTGCAGCCTCCTTAAAAGATGGGGAGTTAAAGTGGAGCGCATTTGAAGCTGGTAAATTTGAAGAAAAAGATTGTTTTACAATCAAGAAACTGGAATTAGTTGAATTAATGGCACTAACTTCAGGGGAAGCTCCTCTAACAAGTGAATCTCAAGGTAAGTGCAGGTTGAGATTAGTAGGGGATGGGAAAGAGATGGATGTACCATTTTCAGATGCAGAGCAAGCGAGAGTATGGATGGAGCAACTGATGAAAAAAGCTCGATGTGATTTGTGAAAAACCAAAAAGTAATCAAAAAAAGAAGCTTTTTTTTTCTGATTTCATTTTTATTTTTAACAAGCTTATTAAGCATAAAAACTCTCAAAAAAGTTGATACTCAAAATATTAGTATTTCAGGTAGTGAATTTTTTTCGCAGAATGATGTGGTAAAAAATTCATCTTTAAATTTTCCGATCCGATTAATTTTTATTGAAACTAATTTGTTAGAAAGAGAGTTAAAACAAAATTTATCTCTCAAGAATGTTTCGGTAAACAGAGAATTATTTCCTTTTGGTTTGAAAGTTTATATAAATTCAAGAATTCCAATAGCTTACGGTGAAAGAATATTAAACGACGAAAAAATATTTGGCTTCATTGATAAAGATGGAATTTTTATAAATAAACAAAATGTGGATGAAAAAAATTTGAATAAATTAACCATACAAGTTTTTGGATGGAAAGAAAAATTTAAAAAAATATTATCTGAAATTTTTATCGCTATAGAGAATTATCAATTAGAGATAGTTAAAATAACTTTTTCATCCGATGGGTTTCTAACTGTTGAGGAAAAAGATTTAAAAACAATATTATTAGGATTTAAGCCAAATTTAATCAACTATCAATTACAAATAATAAATAATTTTAAAAATGAATTCAATAAAAATAGCTTTTCAAAAAAATTAGTTAATATTGATCTTACTAATCCAGATAAACCAAAAATAAAAGTGTTCAAACCCTAATATTTGAAAAAGGATTTTGAGTAATTTTTTTTAATTATTGTAGTGTTGATGTGGGTTTTGCATTCAAAACAAAATATTTAATAAATAAATATTTTTAGGGTTTTCCTCAACAAATTCCTACAAGTGAGCTCAGTAAGTTCATAATGCACCCAATACTAATATTAGATTCCTATTAAGAGATGAGCTTCGGTAACAATCCAAACTTTGATCAATCGAGAGAAATCCTTCCAAGCCAAAACGCCAAAATAGAAGTTATTGGTGTAGGTGGTGGTGGCAGTAATGCAGTCAATAGGATGATAAATAGTGATTTAGAGGGTGTTTCATTTAGAGTCCTTAATACCGATGCTCAGGCCCTACTACAATCTTCTGCAGAGAGTAGGGTTCAACTTGGACAAAATCTCACTAGAGGTTTAGG
>QCIX01000045.1 GCA_003216355.1 Prochlorococcus sp. AG-402-N23
CCAAAAAGATTTCTTTGTTTCAATATATTTCCAAAAAAATATTTTTTTGGCACACATAAGGAACAAGAACTTGTTAATATGTTTACAAAAAGTAACTAAATTAATGGATTTTATCTCTAAAAGCCAAGGATACATTCCTCTAAAAGCAGTCCCTTACATATTTTTCCTTGCTGTTGTTCTAAGTATTACAACTTCAACTAATACATTTGTCTAAAACACACAAGTTTTACGAGAAGAGTAAAGTAAATATTTAATGGACAAGTACGATGTTGTAATAGTCGGCAGTGGAATAGGAGGATTATGCTGTGGTTCTGTTCTAGCTTTATCAGGCAAAACAGTACTTATCTGTGAAGCACATACTCAGCCTGGAGGTGTTGCTCACAGTTTCAAAAGAAAAGGTTACACTTTCGAATCAGGTCCTTCATTGTGGAGTGGAATAGGTAAATGGCCGACAACTAATCCCCTAGGGCAAATTCTTAAATTACTTGATGAAGAAGTTGAACTATTTCAATACAAAGGTTGGCAAGTAATTGTCCCAGAAGGCAATTTTAATCTTGATGTGGGGGAAGAACCTTTTAAACAAACCATTAAAACTTTAAGAGGTGAGAAATCTGTTAAAGAATGGGAATCATTTATTTCCGGAATAAAACCCCTTAGCCAAATGATAAATGAAATACCTTTACTCTCATTTTCTCCCGAATCAATAAATTTCTTAGATCTAATAAATTTAACCTCAAAATTTTTACCTAATATCAAGCAAATACCAAAAATAAATAAGGCCTTTGGGAGTTTAGTAAATAATCATCTAGAGGATCCTTTTCTCAGAAATTGGGTTGATTTATTGAGCTTTTTGATAAGTGGTATGTCAATGCATGATACAAATACAGCTGCGATGGCTACTTTATTTAACGAATGGTTTGAACCAAATTCATACCTTGAATACCCTAAAGGAGGTAGTCAATCTATCGTAAAAGCCTTAATTAATGGATTTAAAAAAAATGGAGGAGAATTAATTCTCTCCTCGAGAGTAAAGACAATTAACTTCAATAAAAATTTAGCAACAGGTATAACTCTTAATAATGGTTCTAGTTATAGTTGTGAATCTGTTGTCGCGAATACAGATGTTTGGAATTTAAAAAAGTTAATTCCAAATGAAATTTCAAAAAAATGGAATACAAAAGTTTTGAACCCTAATAAATGTGATTCTTTCCTTCATATACATCTAGGTTTTGATGCTGATGGTCTTGAAGATTTGCCAATACACGCGATACATGTTGATGAGTGGGAAAAAGGTATAACCGCAGAAAGAAATATAGCTGTATTTTCAATCCCATCTGTTTTAGATAAAAATATGGCCCCTAAAGGTAAACATGTTCTTCATGGATATACTCCTGCAAATGAACCTTGGGAAATTTGGGAAAACCTAAATCCAAAGGAATTAAAATATAGAAATTTGAAAGAAGAAAGATGTTCAATATTCCTTAATGCAGTGCGAAAATTCATCCCTGACATAGATGAAAGGATTGATTTAAAGATGTTAGGAACCCCAATCACTCATAAAAAATTTACCAATACCTATTGCGGTAGTTATGGCCCTGCATTATCTGCAGCAAAAGGTCTTTTCCCAGGCTGCAAAACTCCAGTGAAAAATTTATTTACTTGCGGTGCAAGTACATTTCCAGGTATTGGAATTCCTGCTGTTTCAGCAAGTGGTGCTTACGCAGCTGAAAAAATTATTGGTAAAAAAGAGTTTAAAACTCTTCTTAAGAAAATTAATTTATGAATCAAGTTCTTTTTTATAACTCTACAAATACTTAGTTAAGAAATAAGAATAAAGAAAGCAAAAACGTTCAATAATGATAATCTTTATCTGAACATAAACTTAACTTATAGCTCCTATATGTTTTTCTTATCAATTCCTCAAGCGTGGCATTTAGTTGGCACTTGGTCAGAACAACTTCCAAACGAGTCAAATCTTATAGGAATGGGCCAAACAGAATTAATGATGACTTTACATTCAATATTCGTGCCACTCTTACTTGTAATTTCATATTACCTATTCAATAGACTTAATAAAAACGAATCAAAGAAAATTAAAGGATGATCGTTTGAGGTTTATTTAGCTGAACTTCTTCTAACTACTTTTCTGCCTGTAGAAGTATCAACTCCGCTTGAATCTTTAGTTTGTGAATTAGTTTCAACATTATCAACATCACTCTTATCCATTTCTGCGCAAACACCTACTACCATGGCAGCTTGCATTTGATCTGGCAAATCTCCAATGGTTAATAAGGCCTTTAAAACTAATTGAAGTCGAGTTTGCCGATCTATTTCAGGTCTTAGTTTTTTTACGGTATTCCAAAGTTCTTGGGTAACTTCTTTTAAAAGTTCTCGATCTACAGCCAAATTAAATCCTTATTGTATTTCTACTAATCTAACAAAAAATCGGATCTCGTAAAATAATATTCAATAAAAAAATTGTTAGTTAATATTTTTCTATCCGAATACAAGTTGCATTTGTTGATGCAATACATTCTTCTCTTGCAAAAGTTCATCTTTTTTAATCTTTTTAAGAGTAAAAGTTCCATTAAATTTTTTTTGAATCTTTATTGGAGTATTTTCAAACTTTCCATTTTTGCTTATTAGAGAATTCCACTCTTTTGAATTAAAAGGGGCATAAGGAGAAGATGAAATCACTTTCATATCTTAATAATACAACTGTACTAATAGTAGTACATTTTTACTATAGCGCAACAACTGCTTCCACTTATTTTAATTTCAAATTATCCCTATGAATAGATTGATTTTTTTTATCTAATTTGCGGGAATAATAAGTTTGATAAATGAATAAATGTATCTTTCGTAACTTATTGATCCCTTTTTTTAGTGTCTTAAGACTTTTCTTGATTAAAAAGCTTTTAAAATAGTGAATTTGTTGAAATTAACATTGACAAGATATATTTAGTAATCCTTCCTATAAAAAGAATAATGAATTAATAAAAAATGCTTCTTAGTAATGCAAAAAGACTAAAGATCCAAGGAATAATTAAAAGAATTGCTCAAGATAAATCAATTACATTAGAAGAAAGGATATATGTTGAGAAATTTGCACACCATAATTCGACAATTTCTCTTTGGCTGAAAAAAGCTAACAGCTTTAGAAGGAATGGTACAAAAAATGATGGGGGGATTGATAACCTCTTGCAATCATTTGGTATAGATGGACTAGATAAAGAAAATCATTTCAACCCAAATGAAGATGATATATCGGATTGGTTTGGCGGTGCTCCTGGT
>QCIX01000046.1 GCA_003216355.1 Prochlorococcus sp. AG-402-N23
TTAATAGCAAGAATAATTAAAATATTTTTACATAAACCTTTAATATATACTTTCCACGGAATCCATACACATTGTTTGTCTAGATTAAATAAATTTTTATATATATTTTATGAAAATATTACTGGCTGGCTTGATGATGAAAAAGTTTTTGTATCTAAAAGTGAAAGGAAACAAACTAAATATCTTAAAATATTTGTTGGCAAAAATAATATCCCTTTTAAATGTATAAAGTTTAGAACTATGCATCCTGAATCAAAAGATATTCTAGAAAATCTACTATTGAATGACGAACAATTAAAAATGGAGTTTGAACAAACTCATAAGATAAAAAATGATCCCAGAATAACTAGTATTGGGAAATTACTTAGAAAAACAAGCTTAGATGAATTACCTCAATTTATTAATGTCCTCAAAAATGAAATGAGTATTGTTGGCCCAAGGCCAATAGTAAATAAGGAGAAAAAAAAGTATGGAAAGAATTTTAAAAAAGTATTTTCGGTAAAGCCTGGTATAACTGGTCTATGGCAAGTTAGCGGAAGAAATAATCTTACTTACAAAACACGTGTAAAATTAGATCTAAATTATATAGAAAATTATAATTTTCTTATGGATATAAGAATTTTAATTAGAACAATTGGAGTTATATTATTTCCCTTAGATAGGGGTGCTTATTAGAAATAATTTAGGAACAATATGCAAACTGGACATCAAAGAATAAAATAACTTGAAATTATGATTGCATATATAAATGACGAGTAAAACATTCAGATTAGTTAAGAGGCTTCTAAAAAGACTTTCTCTAAAAACAAGAAGATCCTTATTGACACTATTACCAATTGCAATAATTACTGGATTAATTGATCTTCTTGTAGTGGCGTTAGTTTCAAGAGTATTTACCGCTGTTGTAGGTCAAGAAAATAAACCACCTATACCTTTCTCAGATTTAATAACTAATGATCCCCTAACAAAAGCTATTTTACTGATTTCAGCCTATGTTTTTCTCAGTTGGATAGCCTCTTTTTCAAGAATATTACTAAGAGCCAAGCAAGAAAGTTTAAGAGCTTCAGTTTTTTTAGAATTATCAAATATTGCACAAAAAAATGTTCTAACACAGAACTATGAATTTTTTCTAACTGACAACAGTGAAGATTTATCTTCAAAAATCCTACTTAATATATCAAGAGTTTCTGAAAAATTAATTAGACCCATACTTCAAATAGTTAGTGGGTTTTTCATAGTTTCTTTTATTTTTATAGCCATAGTAAGTTTTGCAAAAATTACTGCCCTATATTTGATGATAAGTCTTTTATTTAGTTACTTAGGAATATCTTTATTAGTAACTCCATTTATTAGAAAAGCTGCCAAAGAAAGAATAAATCTAGAATCAGAAATTAGTAAAGTAATGTCTGAGTCAATTAGAACAATAGTGGATGTTCATTTGTCAGGTTCAGAAAAGTTTTTTCAGGAAAGGCATATTAAGGCAGGGAAAATAGCCTTTCCATTTCTTTGGAAAGCAGAAACTTATCCAGAATTACCAAGAGCACTAATAGAGCCATTAGGAATCACTCTTATTTTCTCAATTGGCCTTTTCCCTCTTTTTTCAAAGAATAATCCTACAAACTTATTAGAAATAGTTCCATTCTTGGCAACTATTGCCGTTGCATCATTAAAGTTAACACCCCCTTTACAAGACCTTTTTAGAGGAATAACAGATTTAAGAGCTGGGTTACCCGATGGAGAAGAGGCATTGAGCATTATTGAATTGGAGGAAAAAAGAAATTCTTTAAATAAAAGAATTGAATCTAAGAAAAAGTCATTAAAAATTCCAGAAAAAAGTATAATTTTAGACAATATTTCTTATAAATATCCAAATACTGAAAAATTCGCTCTAAAAAATGTAAATATAAAAATACCAATTGGCCAAAAAATTGCTTTTATTGGAAAGACAGGAAGCGGGAAAACAACAACAGCCAATCAAATACTTTGTCTGTTAAGACCAACATCAGGAAATCTAATCATTGATAATAAACCACTTAAAATTTCTGAAATTCAACAATGGCAATCATTCTGTTCTTATGTGCCCCAATCAATAAATCTATTAAATAGTGATATTTTATCAAACATTGCATATGGTTTAAATGAAAATGAAATAGATCAAAAAAAAGTTTGGGAATCTATAAAGGCTGCACAAATAGAAGACTTAATATATAGTTTACCCAAAAAACTTAAAACAAAAGTAGGCGAAAATGGGATTAGAC
>QCIX01000047.1 GCA_003216355.1 Prochlorococcus sp. AG-402-N23
GGAATTCATGGAGGACTTGTGGGTATTTGGTTTTTATTAAATAATGGCTTAATAGAATTCAAAGAAAATACACCTTCTTTTTTAGCAGGGCCTTTTACACAAAATATTCCAAACCCAATCGGAAGCTTTAGTGCAATTTTAATATTACTTTTGTTATGTATTTTTTATACAGTAAAATCAAAAAAGATTTTTACTAGACGTTTTAATTAGATATAAATACCGATTGATTTTTGATTAATAATTGTCAGATTAAAATAAAGCTTAATATTCATATGAACTTTGATGCAGGAATAAGATTTATTGTGTTTTTAATAATTTTTGGAGTTACAAACTATCTAATGATGTTGAGAAGATATGAAAACGAAGTCAAAAAAAAGAAATATTTGCAACAGGAAAAAATTTCCAGGCTATACCCTAAAGGTTCATTTATTTTCTGAAATTAAAAAAAGTTTTTGTAGAATTTCCTCACCATTTTTTATTAGTTTTTTGCCAACCTTCATTTAACAATTTTTGCCATAATAATCTCGCTTCTTCAATAACAATTTTTTTTCTAGTTTTCATTAATGGAGGATTTTCTCCATGAATTCCCATAATAATTCCTTCTTCAATAAACATATAATCAATAGATTTATCAGAATAATCTCTATCTTTGTAGAAACGCATCACCCCTACAAAATTAGGGTCAATTAACCAGAAATCATTAGTTGAATTCAATAAACCAAAATAAAATTAAATTTATCACATGCTTTGATTGCAATCTGCTAGGAAAATATTTATTTAGTTTATTCATATTTGATATATTTTTTCTTTTTGTCTACTTTTTTTCAATTCGCCACGTTTTTTCTTAACATCAACTCTTTTCTTTTGTGATGCTTTAGTAGGTTGTGTAGATTTTCTTAATTTAAGTGGTTTATTTAAAGCATTTTTTATAATTGAACTAAATTTGATTAAAGCTAGCTGCCTGTTTAATAATTGATTTCTGTGTTCTTGAACCGTTAAACGCAAGCTATTATTTACTAATTTGTTTTTCAAGTTTCTTTTAAGAATTTCCTTCTGATTATCATTTAATACTTTGGAATCTTCTAAATCAAAAATAATCTCTACTCTGCTTTCAATTTTATTTACATTTTGCCCTCCAGGACCGGAGGATCTGGAAAATCGCCACTTAATTTCGTTTGATGGGATTACTAATGTTTTAGTAATTTTTAAATCCATTTTTAGTTCTTTTTAATTTAAATTTTTAGAATCATCTCCTTAATACTTAAAACATACCTTAAAATTCGATCGGTAAATACTGGGCGGTTATGTTAGGTAAACCGAAATTCGGTGTATTTGCCGTATCAATATCTTCGGTATTTATCCTTTCATATTCCAAAGAATTATCAGATATTGAATTTGTACTAATTCAAAGGTCACTTATGTATTCAATATTTGATATTCTTTTTGAAACACCTTCATATCGCCCTGTATATGTTATTTCCGATAGTGAAATGAAGGAGTTGAAGAAAAACCAACATCAAGAAGAGCTTGATGAAATTACAACACAAAAAGTAAGACTTGAAGATGCTTTTAAAGCTCAACTAAAACATCTTGAAGAGAGAGAAAAAGAAGTAAAAAAAGAACTTAAAGTACTCTCAGCCTCAAAAGATAAATAATTTATTTTTAGAGAAATTACTTTTTTCAAAGACGGTTAAAAACCGTCTTTTTTAATTCTTCTAGTTTTAAAGTATCTATTAAATCCACAGATTTTAAAAATATTTTCCATAATTAAAAAATGAATAACAATAAAGAAAAAATAAGAATGTTCTTACCCTTTAGTTGGGTAATTTGTGCAGCAATATCTTTTGCTTATATAAATTCACATTTAATAAATACCTAACATAAATGTCTTATCCCTCAAGAGACGAAATACTTGCATCTTCAAAAGGGTGGGTAGCATCTTTTTTAAATTTTCTTCCTGGTTTAGGATCGGGTTACTTATATCAAAGAAGATGGAAACCCTATTTTTTTACCATCACTGCTAGTACTGCATGGTTCGCTTTAGGTTTTTTTTTACAAGGAGATTCAGAACCTTCTCAAAGTGAACAAATAATTGGAATTTCTGGTCTTTTTTTTATATCAATAGTTACAGTTATAGAAGCCAACTTAGCTTTCAAAAAAGCAAGTAATAAAACAAAAGCTGAAAAAGAGAAAATAATTTCCTCTGAGAAAAAAAGATGGTTTAAATAATTCAATAAATTA
>QCIX01000048.1 GCA_003216355.1 Prochlorococcus sp. AG-402-N23
CAAGGTTAAATGACTCACTTGAATTTTTTCCTTAATTCTATGCCAAGAGATTTGGCGGAATTTGTTTTCTTTTTAATAGTTGGTTTCACAGCAGGCTCATTAGGTATAGTCTAATTTAGAGAAAAATATATTAAATTTAATCGTGAAAAGTTTCCATAATTTCACCCATAATATTTTTATAGGTTAATCATAGATTCGACAGGGAAATCGAATAAAGATCTTCCTCCAAGTTTCTCTAGTTCAACAACAGTAACCAAACCACATACATCCTTACCACTTTTTCTTATTAAATTAGCCACACATTCAACTGTGCCTCCTGTCGCAAGCAAGTCATCAACAATTGCGTAAGAACTAAATTTGTCAAGTGACTCCTTTTGTATTGATAAACAGCTTTGACCATACTCTAAGAGGTAGTTTTCATTTATGAGTTCCCCTGGAAGTTTTCCCGGCTTTCTAGCTACTATCATTGGTTTCGAAGCTTGAAGGGAAATTGCCGAGCCAAAAATAAAACCTCTAGCCTCTATTGAGATAATCGCCTCAGAACTTTTTATTACTTTGTTTGAAGACATCTTAAGAATTAAATCCCTAAAAACTTCAGTATCCTGAATTATTCCAAGGATATCTTTGAAAGCAATACCTTCTCGGGGAAAATCATTGTATGTTTTAATCAAACTCTCTAGATTTTTCATACCTTCAAATCTCAATATTATTTTGATAATAATTCTTTAAAAGAATTTAATAATCAGATATTTCCATAGGGTGATAAATATAAAAACTAAAAAACTATTCGGCCTAATTTTAGGAGCAAATAATAGCGACGAAAATCTTATATCTCTAATAACAAAATACCGACTAAACTCATTTACCAACCTAAAAAGTGATTTTTTATAAAAAATTTAGGAATTTGGCCTTTTATAGATGTCTGTTATGAACTAAGATCTTATGAGCTGGGAGTGGCGCAGCTCGGTAGCGCGGGTGCTTTGGGAGCATACCTTTTTACTAACGAGACTTATTGCAATAACTGACTTTCTTACTTTTATTACAGAATAAAAAGCGAGGGAAAGCGACAACACTTTAGTAGCGCGGGTGTCATGAGAGCACTAAGTTCACAAGTTAGAATCCTTTAACACCAATTTTAAAAACCATGTAATACTAGAGAGTTACCCAGACTCTTTTTTTTACTTTTTTATCTCATAACGGCCTAAAATAGCCAATAACAAAGTTTTACATGAGCGATAAATGACTTAAACCCTAACTTTTAGGATAGTAATGCTATAATCCATCAACCCTTTGATTGATTTGGCATTTAAATGTCTTCGGGATACAAATTTGAAACCAGATCACAACTTGTAGATGCAACAGATCGTTGGAGATATGACGATTGGTTTGTGGAATTTACATTACCACTTGTTGGTACCGATGTAGATTATACATATGCTACAGAAATTTATGGAGATATTAATACTTGGGATGTAAGTGCAATAACTGATTTCTCGGGTGTGTTCGCAAACCACATAATTTTTGATTCAGATATAAGCAACTGGGATGTAAGCAATGGAACAAACTTTAGCAAAATGTTCGATAGTGCCCATAGATTTGATAAGGATATTGGCAATTGGGATGTTAGTAATGGAACAAATTTCAAAGATATGTTTAGATCCGCTACCGATTTTAATCAAGACATAGGCGATTGGGATGTAAGTAGCGGGAGAGATTTTTATGGAATGTTCATAGGTTGTAGCTCCTTCAATCAAGACATAAGTAACTGGGATATGAGTTCAAATGAAGATTTCGGATACATGCTTGCTGGAGCAACAAACTTTAATCAAGATATTAGTTCTTGGTACGTGGATGAAGAAGATAATTTATATGGAATGTTTAGCAGTGCAACACTCATGCTTGAAAATCATGGAGTTAGGTGGACACCATTAATTGAATATTTCAATGGATCAGTATTAAATGTGTCTAATCATCAGGTAGGAACTAGTTATCATCTTCAATACATCAAAGATTACGACGGTAATCTTCATGCAAACACTGGTAGTGTTTCTGATGCCACTAAAAGTGCTTATAAATATCAAGGTTTAATTGATGTTAATGCAGATGGGACTAAAGAAGCTATCTATACCAATAAAGAATCAGGAAGATGGGTAACTGCTTCTATTAATTCTTCTACAGGAGAAATTGATTATTCTGACCATGGGCAGGGAGG
>QCIX01000049.1 GCA_003216355.1 Prochlorococcus sp. AG-402-N23
ATGGAATATAAAAACACAATCGCAGAAATTATACTTTATTCCATAAATTTCTTTAATCATAAGATTAATATTTAATGTCAAAAGAAAGCATGCCAGATGTTCTTGTTTTGGGTGCAGGGCCTGCAGGCATGGCAATTGCATCAGCTATGGGAAAGGAAAAATTAGATGTTGAAGTTCTTTCTCCAAATGGACCAGACGAACCTTGGCCAAACACTTATGGTATTTGGGGGGAAGAAGTTGATCAACTTGGGCTTCAAGATTTACTTGAATATAGATGGAAGAATACTGTAAGTTTTTTTGGACATGGAGCTTTAGAAGAACAGGACGATGAGAACAAAGCCACAGAGCATTCTCTTGATTATGGACTATTTGATAAGAAGAAACTCCACAATTTTTGGTTTAATGAATGTAATAAGTCTTTTATTAAATGGCATCAAGGCTTTGCAAACAAAATACATTATGAAAAATATAAAAGTACAGTAACCACAAAAGATGGCAAGACTTATTCTGCAAGATTAGTAGTTGATGCAACAGGATATGACCCTGTTTTTCTTAAATTAAAATCTTATGGTCCTTTAGCAGTACAAACTTGTTACGGAATAGTAGGTAATTTTAGTAAACCTCCGCTGAAAAAAGGGCAGTTTGTATTAATGGACTATAGAAATGACCATCTTAATGAAGAGCAAAGAAAAGAACCTCCCACTTTTCTTTATGCCATGGATATGGGAAATGGGAAATATTTTCTTGAAGAAACATCTCTTGGTTTAGTAAATCCTCTAACAATGGAAAATTTAAAAGAGAGACTGGAGAAGAGGCTATCTTATCGAAATATATCTATTACAAGCATGCAACACGAAGAGCTTGGTTTGTTTCTTCCAATGAATATGCCAATACCAGATTTCAAGCAACAAATACTTGGATATGGTGGTGCTGCTTCAATGGTACATCCTGCATCAGGATACTTAATTGGTAATGTTTTAAGAAGAGCTCCCCTTGTCGCAAAAGCAGTATCAGAAGCAATTAAAAACAAAAATCTTAGTACCTATCATATTGCAAGAAAAGGTTGGGAAACTTTATGGTCAAAAGAATTAATTAGAAAGAAATCACTTTACCAATTTGGATTAGAAAAACTCATGAGGTTTGACGAAAAACTATTAAGAGAATTTTTTGGCAGTTTTTTTCAACTACCTAAAAATCAATGGTATGGTTTTTTAACTGATACTCTCTCCTTAAGAGAGATTGTATATGCGATGTGCATAATGTTTATAAAAGCTCCATGGAGTGTAAAGAAAGGTCTAATGATTATGCATGGTAGAGAGTTTAAAATGTTGCTTAGGATAATATTTCCAAATATATAGTTTCAAAATGAGGACAATACTTATAAGTGGAGCAAGTAGAGGTATTGGATTAAATATTGCACATAAACAATTAAAAGAAGGCAATAGAATTAGTGTTGGGATTAGAGATATAACATCATTAAAAGGAAGCATTATTGATCCAAATAAATGGCCAGAAGGGAGAATTATAATCAACCACTATGATGCATTAAAAAAAATTACAGCCGAAAATTGGATAAAAAATACCCTAGATGAATTTGGAGGATTTGATTCAGTAATAAATTGTTCTGGAGTATTATCGAGAGTTCCTTTCTTATATAAAGATGGTGATGAAGAAGATATTTTAAATACACTCAATATTAACTTTTTGGCAATTTGGAATTTATGTAGGCTTTCTTGGGATCATTTATGTGCCTCAGGCAGAGGAAGAATTATTGTTTTAGTTTCAATGAGTGGGAAAAGATCCAAAGGCGATTTAGCCGCTTATTCTTCTTCAAAGTTTGCTTTGATGGGATTATGCCAAACAATGAAAAACAAAGGTTGGGATAAAAATATAAGGATTTCTGCAATTTGCCCAAGTTGGGTTAATACAGAAATGGCCCAAAATATCTCTTCACTAGACAAATCAAGCATGACACAGCCTGAAGATATTGCTGAAATATGCTCAACTATATTGAAGTTACCTACTCAATCAGTTCCATTTGAAATTGCCTTAAATTGTAATTATGAAATTTAAACTAAATTAAAAATTAAGTAAGCCATTGAGAGCATTGCAATTGCTATAAATAAACCTTTTATTCGATTAGTTAACAAAGAAAAAAGAGATAAATCTTCAGAAAAGT